>JAJVIH010000064.1 GCA_022072125.1 Myxococcota bacterium
CAACTCCAAGATCGCACTGATCGTGGTGGACGGCCTTGCCATGGACCAATGGCTGGTGGTCCGGGAAGCACTTGCCTCAAAACAGCCCGGGCTGCGATTCCGGGAGCAGGCGGTCTTTGCCTGGATTCCTTCGCTTACCTCCGTCTCGCGCCAGGCCGCCTTTGCCGGCAAGGCTCCCATCTTTTTTCCGAACAGCATCCAGACCACGGACAAGGAGCCCGCTCTCTGGGCGCAGTTCTGGGCGGATCAGGGCCTTATGCCAAACGAGGTCGTCTACATCAAGGGGCTGGGCGACGGTGGTCTGGAAACCGTTTCCGAAGCGCTTTCTCATCCCAAGGCAAGAGTCGCCGGGCTGGTCGTGGACAAGGTTGACAAGATCATGCACGGGATGGAAATGGGCACCGCCGGGATGCACAACCAGGTGTGCCAGTGGGCCAAGCAGCCGTACCTGAATACACTTCTCGATCTGCTCTTGGATCGAGGCTTCCGTGTCTACCTGACCTCTGATCATGGCAACCTCGAAGCGGAAGGTTGCGGTCGTCCATCCGAAGGGGCTGTGGCGGACCTACGCGGTGAACGAGTCCGTATCTATCCCGACGCGGTCCTTCGAGGCAAGGTGAAGGAACGCTTTCCAGCCGCGCTGGAATGGGGCACCGTTGGTCTCCCGGAGGACTACCTCGCCCTCCTGGCCCCTGCTCGGCAGGCGTTTGTCCAAGAAAAGCAGCGCACCGTGAGCCACGGCGGCGTTTCAGTCGAGGAACTCATCGTCCCTCTGATCCAAATCGAGAGGAGGGGCGAATGACCAGACGGACCGACCAGATCGGATTCAGTCAGCGGGTGCGTCTGGAATGGCTTGAGCAGACGGCCAACCTGATCCTGGCAGGGAATGACAAGGCTGCGGTCAACGATGCCTTGCAGGAGCTGCTGAAGGACAAGGTGTCCGTAGGCGGCCAGGCCGAGCGCGGCAATCGCGAGAAGATCATCACGATTCTCCTCAAGACGTGGCTGACGGTTCCGAGTGAACTCGAATCGTTGCGCGTCGAAGGACTGGAACTACTCAAACGTGTTCCTCGACGCGATCATCTGGCCATCCACTGGGGGATGGTCATGGCCGTCTACCCGTTCTGGTCGGGTGTAGCCACCCAGACCGGCCGTCTTCTGAGGCTTCAGGGCTCCGCTGCCGCAGCTCATGTCCAGCGCCGGGTCCGCGAGCAATACGGCGAGCGGGAGACCGTTTCCAGAGCGGCCCGCCGCGTGCTGCGTTCGTACTTGGACTGGGGCGTGCTTCAGGAGACCGGCGCAAAGGGCATTTACTCCGCCGGGACAACGCTGGCTGTTGAGGATTCCCGACTGATCGCATGGCTGGCCGAAGCGTCCCTCCATGCCCGCGCCAACGGCTCGGCTCCGCTGAAAGATCTGATCGACAGCCCGAGCCTCTTCCCGTTCCGGATCAAGCCGGTCCACGCCGAAAGCCTCGTGGCTGCGTCATCCAGACTCGATCTTCTCCGCCACGGGTTGGACGACGATCTCGTCATGCTGCGGAAGCAGACACCGAAGGGGGGCACACCATGACCCTGGCCCAGCGCGTCTCCCAGACCAATCCGCTTTCTGGCGAACCCGGTCAGCAAACGACTTTTACCGCCTTTCCTGAAGGCACTCTGCTTGAATCGGGCAAGGTCCCCATTGCCGAGATCGCCGAGCTCGCTCTTCGTGAAGGTCAGTGCACCAATCCGATCTACCGTGTCCACCGCTGGTTTGCACGGCGTCTTGGCTCACAGTTCAGGGCTATCTTGACAGGCCTGTCCTTGAAGCCCGAGGAAGTCGGCCGGTTCTGGGACCTGTATCTCGGAGACCTGTCTCTGGATGGCGCGGTCGTACTCGATCCCTTCGTGGGCGGAGGCACCAGCCTCGTCGAAGCCGAGCGTTGTGGTGCCCGCGTGATTGGGTACGACATCGATCCGGTTGCCACATTCATCACGCGATTCGAGCTTGAAACAGCTTCTTATGATCCTTCGTCACCGGAGATTGCCGCTCTCTGCGAAATGGTGTCCGCACAGATTAGTCCTTTTCACCGGACAACCGTTCCAGGGGTAGGCGAACGCGTGGTTCTCCATCATTTCTGGGTCGAGTGTCGAACCTGCAAAGCCTGCGGAACAACCTTTGAAATTCATCCCCATTACCAGTTGGCGTACAGCAAGGAAAAAGGTCTTCAATGGGTGTTCTGTAAAAGCTGCCATGAGGTCTCGGAGATTCCTATTGCCCGCAAGGAAATCCGATGCGGATGCGGGACTCGTACCAGGATCGCGCAAGGAACCCTTGACCAGGGAAAGGTCAGATGCCCAGGGTGCGGTGACGTGTCGGGACTCGGCGAGCGTGGGGATGAGCCAACACCGCCTGAATGGCGGCTCTTCGCACAGGAGTATCTTGAAACGACTCCAACGGGTGTTACCCGCCACTTCAAAGCGGCGAGTAAAGGCGACCGCATTCGTTACGGTCGGGCACGCAGCCTTCTGGAAAATGTCGAAAAGGCAGGCCGTGGGTTCGCGCCCAGCCGGACCATTCCAGCAGACGGTCGATCCGACGGGAGGCCACTGATCCACGGCTTCACCCGATACCGCGATCTCTTCAACGACCGCCAACTGCTCCACCTGTCATTGCTGGGCCAGGCCATCTCCAGAGTCGAGGACCCTCAGTCGCGCAAGCTTCTGGCCATTGCCTTTAGCGAGCACCTTACGACGAACTGCATGTATACGGCCTATGCGTTCGGTTATCGGCGGACCAGCCCGATGTTCTCAATCCACGGGTACAGGCACATCACCAGGCCGGTGGAAATCAACCCATGGCTGGATGGCATTGGACGCGGCACTTTCCCAAATGTCCTCGGCAAGATCGCTAAAGCAGTGGCGTTTGCTACAGCGCCCACCAACCTGGACCCAAAGGGTGGGCGAAAACCAGCGATGATCTGTCGCCAAGCGGCCGTGAAGGAAGTCTCAACGCACCCATGGAGAGTGCTGGGAGGATCATCCCGGGCTTCGATATCCACCAAGACGTCGGAGAACCTCGAAGGGATTCCGGATGGCAGTATCGACCTCATCCTCACTGATCCGCCGTATTTCGACAATCTGAGCTACTCAGAACTTTCCGACTTCTACCTGGCCTGGCACCAGTCACTCGGTATGGCCGAACCTCCTTACGACAATCCGGCCATTGCAGCGCCGATTAAGGAAAACCTCGCTCTGACGGATCGCGGCGACCAGTCTATCGAAGTCTACCGGAACAGCTTGCACCGCATTTTCTGCGAGTGCCGGCGCGTGCTCAAAAGGGACGGTATTATGGTCTTCACCTATCACCACAAGTCGCCCGTGGCTTGGGGTGCTCTCGGGGACGCGCTTGTTCGTTCCGGGCTGAAGTGCGCGACCGTTTTGCCCCTGCGCGGCGAAGGTCAGGGTGGACTGCATTCCTATGACGGCACCATCAAATGGGATGCCGTGTTTGTCTGTCGTAAGGGCAGTCAGGTGCCGTCAGCGAGTTCGGACAATGCGGCGGTTCCGCGCACCGCAATCAAACAGGCCAAACAGCAGGCATCCGCATACGCCGAAGATCTGGCTAAGACCCGACAAATCGGTTTCCGTGACCCGGATCGCCTGAACCTTGAACGCGCCATGATCGTGGCATCGGCTGTTATCGCTCCAACCCATCCCGATCTAATGCCACTCTCGGACGCTTTGAAAACGAGCTCTACTGGAGGACGCTGACAGATGCCACAGGTTGGAAAAGAGGCCCTATCGCAATTCATTAGAACCGAATGTCTTCGTCTGCTCAGGCTGAACCTGAGCCCTGATGCCCAGGCTTTCCAACAAGAAAGAACGGCCGCTGGCATGCCACCCGTACAGCCCCCCCGTCCTGGCCTTGAATACCTGGCCCAAGCCGGTGAGGAATGGCAGGCGGAGAAGATCGCGGACCTCTCGGACACCTTCGGCACCGCCGTTGTCATCGGCGACCGCTACACGAATCAGGTGGGCCAGGAACGATTTCGGGAGATCGAACTTGTCAATCACCTGACCACTGCTCCGCAGGGCTCCTTCCTTGTTGAATCCCAGTTTGACGTTGGACCTGCTTTCGAGGGCGCACTGGGGATCGCAGGATACAGGCAGAACTATGGCTTGAATTATTCCCGGCTACGGCCCGACCTAATTGAAGTACTGCCACCCACTTCGAACATCGACCGGTATGTCACACCAGCCGGCGCGGTACTGTGGCTGGCCGCTGACGACCATCGGATCAAACTCCGGGTCATCGACATCAAACTCACGGCTGAACCATCTCCTTCATATTTCGCGGAAGTCACCTATTACTCCATGGCCTTGGCTGGATGGCTCGCTGATCAGGGCTTGGACAATCGCTATGTGGTCGTTCCGGATGCCGCAATCTGGCCTGGTTCGCACGATGCCTCATGCTTGGTGCGGACTTGCCGGGAGATCGAGGATCAAGGAGGCACTCCGACTTACGTGCAGATGTGGGATGCGATGCAGGAAGACCTCGAGGCAGTACCCTTCGAGGTGTTCGTCGGGAGAGTCAAGCACTTCTTCATGGCCGATCTTCCCAGGGCTTTCGCATGTCCCTGGCAGCAACACCCCTGGCACGTGGACAACAGGTGCAAGGGATGTGATTACCTTGGCTACCCGTGGATTGATCGAAACGGCCAGCCGACTGCTGATCCTCTTCACTGCATGCCGACTGCTGCTCAGACCGACCATCTCAGCAGAGTCGCGTTCATTTCTCGTGGGGCTTCCGCCGCCCTGAGTGACCAAGGGATATCGGATGTGTCGGCGTTGGCGCAGCTTCAACCGAACTCCACCATTTTCAATGCACACTACTCACTCAGAGCGACACGCAATGTCGTAGCGGGCAGAGCGACATCCCTTCAAGCCCAGCAATCGGCGATACCGCCACAGAGCGGCACCTCCGGGGTCATGCCCAAATATGCAGACCTACACATTTACCTTTCGGTCGATTTTGACCTCGGCAGTGCCATCACGTTCTCCTTGGGTGTGAAGGGCTTTTGGGTCGAGCCCCAGCCGTTTGGATATGTTGGCCAGAGAGCCAACCATCCCTATGGACCGCATACGCACGTGATCGACCAGAAGGACCTGCCCGTTGAGCGCCGGGAACTCTTGGCGTTCCTGAACAACATCAACGCAATCTTGACGGATGCCCGAAACCGCAACGCGGACACGACGGTCCAGTTCTATATCTGGGATTCAGTCCAGTACAAGCATCTCACGCGGATCATCGGCCGCCATTTGCAGGCAATCCTCGCCGACCAAACAATCCAACATCTCGCCTGGCTGTTTCCGCCAGAGGAGCTGTTGCCCAACGCTGCCATGGAAACGCGGAGGTCGCCGATCACCATTGTTCGCGAGGTCGTGCGGACTTTGCTCGCGGCCCCGATTCCTCATTATTACACGCTCTTTCATACGGCCCGTGTTTACCACCAGGCGTCTTTGCCCCAGCAGGTGGCGGCGTTCTCGGTACACCCGCTGTTTGAAGACACGCTGAGCGACCAGATTCCGAGTGAACGGGCCCATGAAATCTGGGCGCGGGTGACACGGCCAAGATCATGGTCTGACCAACTTGTGACCCTGCGTGAAACCGTGACAAAGCAACTCGGCGCTCTCGAGGCAATCACCAGGCGACTCGAAGAGGATCTTCGGACCACCCTCCAGCAGATTGCTCCGCAAATCCGCATAGAGCCGCCTCAACGACAATCGGGAATCAGTTTTGACGGGCAGTTGTGGTATGGATTCGCGCGACTCAACGCAGCCCTTGGCGAACTGGAGGTTCACCAAATCAGGGCCATGCCACCAGAGGAGCGTGAGGCCAGGTATCGCAGCGCACGACTGACGCGTCGTCTTACCGGTGCTGCAGAGACGGCAGCGCTGGCCCAGTTGGGGATCGCGCAACGTCCGAGGATGCGGGTCTACGAGATGATGCCGGAGTCAAAAGAAGTGAAGGCGCGCGAGGGGGATTTCAGCTTTGCCCTGGTTCCCGAGAACATGCCCGGCCTTCTTGACAGGTCGCTCCAAGTGGTAACACAGGGAACTCCATTGGAACCGCCCAATGGGTCCGGATGGCGAACTTACATGGAGACCGCAACAGGGGTCCGAATTGTTGCTATCGACCGCGACGCTGGCCTGATCGCTGTCCTTCCCAACAACCGCTATCCAACGATGCTTGACGATCTGGAGCAACAAGGACTGGCGGATTTCAGTCAAGACGTTGTTCTCGATCCTGTGTGGGTCGACACCTTCACAAAGAAGTTGCGAGAGACATTGCATGCCATCGGCAATCCTCCGAATGCTCGGAACAACGCCCTTGTGCGTAGGGCGGTGGGACTGACCACAAGGCGCAGTGGCCGGCAGACTCCTGGAAGCCCTGCAGCAGACCTATTGTGGTCCGGCAACACTCTGGCGAACACGGCTGTTGCCAGAAACCTGCCAGGGATCAGGCAGCAACTTGAGCAAAATGGAATATCCCTCAATCAGTCTCAGTGGGCGGCGTGGGAGGCATCGCTTAGCCACCGTCTTCAAATCGTTTGGGGTCCTCCTGGAACAGGGAAGAGCCGGACACTCCGAGCGGTGGTGGTCGGCGCGGTTGTTGATGCGGTGCAGCGCAACATCCCTTTGCGCCTTCTGGTCTGTGCTCCCACGTACAACGCTCTCGACAACGTCCTGTTCGAATCGGTGGCTGACATCAGTCAGATGGTCCAGCATCCCGATCTGCAATGTGTGCGCCTCCGCTCCAGTTACCGGCCAATCGACCAGAACGTTCCTGCAGGTCTCGACCTGGAACTGAACAAATGGGATCCCACTATTGCGGTACAGCAGCTACGGCAGCGCCTGGTAAATGGCACGGGCATCACGGTGGTGGGTGCTACCCCGGAGCAGACGCACAACCTTCTGGTGACTGGAAACGCCGCCGCCCGTCAGGAATTCTTCGATTGCATCATTCTCGATGAAGCGTCGCAGGTGGATGTTGCCCATTCGATCCTTCCGTTTGCGTCTCTGGCAGCAGATGGAGTCGTTGTGGTCGCAGGCGATCCAAAGCAATTGCCACCAATCCACCAAGCGAAAGCGCCAGTCGGTCTCGAAGCGATGGTTGGCTCGGTCTACAGCTTTTTTGAACAGCTCCACCAAGTGCAGCCCGCCATCCTGGAAGAGAATTATCGCTCGAGTCGCGTGATCGTCGAGTTGGCCCACGAAGCTGGCTACGACAGGGCGCTCACGAGTTATTCGCCCGATATGCGGACTGATATCATTACACCTTTTCCGACCGTTCAGGCTCCCGCTGGATGGCCACAGACACTCTTCTGGACGCCAGAATGGGCATCGCTGCTTGATCCTGACGCTCCAGTCAGTTGCTTTGTCTATCCCGAGGGCCGCAGCAGTCAATGGAATCCTTTTGAGGCGGATTCGGTGGCGGCCCTGGCCTTGCTGCTGTATGGCCGCCTTGGCAACCGGCTCCTAAATGAAAGAGCCCCAGCGTCTGGTGCCGTGATAGCCGCTTCGCACACCCCATACACGATGGATGAGTTCTGGCGCAGTGGGATTGGCATCGTTACCCCACATCGGGCTCAACAGGCATTGATCGTCGCGAGGCTCCAGCAGGTGTTCGGGCCATTAGGCGCTTCGAATCAACTTATCCGGGACGCTGTGGACACGGTCGAGCGGTTTCAAGGGCAGCAGCGTGATGTAATCATCGCCTCCTTTGCCCTGGGTGACCAGGATGCCATTCAGGACGAGGACGAATTCCTGATGAGCCTTAATCGGTTCAATGTGATGACATCACGCGCCAGAGCAAAACTGATCACCCTGGTGACGCAAGAGGTGGTGAACCATCTCTCCGGAGAACTGGACATCCTCCGTCAGAGTCGCCTGCGTAAGGTGTATGTCGAATCGTTCTGCAGTAATTCTCGGCCAATGACCTTGGGCCATATCTCGGCGAATGCCGTCCTCCAGGTGGATGGGATGTTCAAGTGGAGGCAGTGAGAATGGTGCCTTCAAGGCTCCTTGAGTCTGACAATACCGGTAAGCCAGGGCGGGGGCATATTGCCCTGTCATCTGCAGCATCCTGGTCCGGAGTGCAAGAGCCGATGGATTTCCGGAGGTGGCAATGAGTTTCTCAAAAGAAGTCGTTGATGCGGCACTCGTTGCCTCGGGACGCTGCTGTTGCATCTGCCACAAGTTCTGTGGCGTCAGGATCGAGACACACCACATTCGGCCTGTTTCAAAAGGGGGAGACGATACCTTCGAGAACTGCATTCCCCTCTGTTTTGATTGCCACGCGGAGGTTGAACACTACAACGATCAGCATCCAAGAGGACGTAAGTTTTCCGAGAGCGAACTCCGGAAGCATCGTGACACATGGTTCTCGAAAGTCGAAGAGATGAATACGCTCACGCCGCCTCCCAGCGATTCGCCCCAGGTCATTCAGGCGGTTTCAGGAAATGGCAACATGGTTGCCGGGCGCGATTTGAACATTCGCACCGAACGGGTGGTCCGCAAGACGGTTGTTCAGACCGATCCGGGCGGCAAGCACATTTCAAACACGACGGCCCGCAAAATCCAGGACCTGGTGAAGGATTATATCGATATCCACACGACGGCGGGCAAAGACACACAGCGAGCTGCGCAACGGATTTGGAGCAGCTTGAAAAACGAATTCAACGTGACCAGCTACAAGGAGATTCCCGCCCAGGATTCCGACCGTGCGATTCAGTGGCTTCAGGCTCAGGTCGCGATGGCAAGACCCAAAATCCGCCGGAAAGCCCCTGGTAAATGGAAGGAGAGTCTATACAAGCCCATCTACGCACGCGCGGGCGAGCTTGGGATTTCCAAAGACGACCTCTATCTGCTGGCGCAAGAGCGATTGGCCCTCAAGAAACCGATCCGATCCCTGAAGGAACTGACGCAGCGCGATCTTCAGCGGCTTCACCATGTTATGATCTATGAAGTCAAGAAGTCCGGGAGCAAGCCATGAAATCTGGTGGTTGTCAGGCAGAGGGATGAAATCGAGGTCAACACCGCTTCCGGCCTACCGGAACGGCATGCTCTTTGATAACTCGTTGAATGATAAGCGCTTTCGGATTGACATCCGAACGGAGAACGGTTATGAAGAGGGTTGCACACGGGGAGCCATTTCTTCCTCGCTGCGAACTTCGCAGCGAGGGCCAGTTAACGGAGCCCCCCAGGTACATGCCTCGGGGGCTTCGTCTTTTTCCCGCTAAGTTCGCAGGGATTTGCGCGCTCGCGAGCACGTCGAGCGCCGGACCTGCGCTCGCGCAGAGAGCGCCGCAGGCGTGAAGAAGCGCGCGTGTCGAGGGCGCTCTGGACGGCGTTCGCGCAGAGAGCGCCGCGGGCGCGGCTCGGGCCACCAGGAGCCCGCGCGGGACCGCGTTCGCGCTCTCTCCTCGGTCCCGTCGGGAGACGGACGTTACACCCATTCCAGAATAGAACTGACGACGGTTCTTCGTAGGTCTTGGATTTGCCGCTCCGATACGCCGCCATGCTTCTCAAATTTGCGGAATCATGGCTGGCGGGAAAGTTATTGACAACCCGCGATCCAATATTTACATTGCGCTCCGATGGTTTTCCTGCGCGCCGTAATCTCTTTTGCTACTGCGGCACTGCTGCTGATTCAGGTGTTGGCGAGCCATCACCAAGCGCATCAGTTTCAACCAATACCCGGTCATGGCAAACAGGCGCTCCGTGCGGATTCTCTGGAGTGTTATTTTCAGGGATCCGGGGGATCATCGCGAATATCCGGTTGGCAGCACTATTTTCGTGATCTTGAAGTAAATGATGGAGATGAAGATCCGCATATCTCCGGTTCTGGTTCTCCCGATCTTTTCATCAGGCGACTGCTCGACGAGCCGCATCATGCCGCGCCGGACGCTGTAAAGAATGAGATCGCGTCCTCCCTGCGGATTCATCCATCGCTGATATATCTTCGTCTATCAAGACCGCGCGGACCTCCCGCCTGACTCTTCCTCGTTTCAGAACGGCCGCTGTTTTGTAGTGGCTGACTTGTCTTGTCTCTTGGCGGTGGTGCGGAGCTCCATGCGCAACCGCCTGATCCACGCTCCATGTTAATAGTTTCCGCACGGAGATCTGCTTTCCGTGCGTCACAAGAGGTGCGCGCTCATGGCTCGTACGGAGGAAAATCGTCTTGATTCCGGTGTTCCGCGAAACTATGCGGAGTTGCGCGAGCAAATTCATGCCATTGTAGAGCGTTGTTCATACCTGTTGCCTGCGCAGGGACCGTTGGAGGTTTTTGTTCATCACAACACCCTGCATGCGTTGCAACATCTGCCCTTTCACGAGGCGCTCGGGGAAGCGAGGCGTATATGGGGAGCCGAGACGTACCTGAGCGAGGTCCAATACCGCGAAGCCCGGAATGCAGGAAGAATCCGGCAGGGCGATCTGGAAGAGGCGTTGCAGGAATTTGGTCCCGCGCCTCCTGAAATGCCAGCCACATTACCGCCCTCATTCGAGTGGGTGATGGCGATGATGTTGCATGGCGTCCAGTCTCCGCCGCCCGCCGTTGTGCGGTGGAGACTGGACGAGGAATTGGCGCGAAGCCGGTTTGCCCCGGGGGTGTCGCGCGAGGCCCGTTCGGCCATCATCCGCGACACATCCGAATGGCTGAGCGGCCTGCTGGAGGGAGGCGAACCGGAGAAATTGGCGGCGATGATCTTTCCCGGCATATCCGCGGACGACGCGGTGAGGGAGTTTCATACGGTGATTGGCGCAAAGCCGGCCCGGCGGGGCTTCCGGGAGATGAAAAACAGCCAGGCGGAGGCGCTGGCAGTGGCGGCGTTGTGGGGAGCCTGCCAGAAATTGTCTTCCTCATCCCACGCTCCGGCTCCACGGCTGACGCCTGCCGCCAAGCTTCGCATCATTACCGGCGAAGACCCGGCGCATCTGGTCAATTTCCTGCTGATTCCGTTGTGCGGGGCGTTTTTGGATCGTGGTCAAACCCACTGGCCCATGCCCGGCCGGGATAAGGGGCTGATCGAATGCTGGCTTCACCTCATATCCAGTGCGGATTGGACTGCCCCGGCCTGGATCGACGGACTGCGCGAGCGATTGATACAGTGGAAGGCCGGGGGCGGCCAAGCTGGAGAGTTGATTGTATCCAGCCTGGAATCGTTGGGAGTTTCTCCTGCCAGTGCGGAGCAGTTTATTCTGGATTCCCTCCTTCAGCTTGGCGGCTGGGCGGGTATGTTCAACCGGCTGGAGACAGCGCCGGGGCCTATTGGCAGGACGCCTGCGAAAGTGCGTTTGCTGGATTTTCTGGCGGTGCGGCTGTTGCTGGATATCCACGCCTGGCGGGATGTCGCCCGCCGGTCAGGGTTCAGGGGAACAGACCTCGAACTGCTGGGCTGGATTGAATCCATGGCCGCGCGGCGCCAGCGGATGGGAAGATCCGGCGACCTGTCCTGGCCGCTGTTTATTCTCAGTCAGCACCTGGGGGTGTCCGCACCGAAGTTGCTTGCGCTTGACCAGGATGGCTTCCGGACGATTGAATCTCTGTTTGCGGTTTTCGGAGAGGCGGAGCGGCTCAAGATTTGGCACGAAGCCTATGAGCGCGGCTATCGCGATCCAGTGTTGGAGGGTGTCGCGGCGGCAGTCAAGACCCCCGCGCCGGAGGTCAGGGCGAAGTATCAGATCATCACCTGCATTGATGACCGCGAGGAATCATTCCGGCGCTATCTGGAGGAATTGTCCCCGGAGTGCCAGACCTTTGGGGCCGCCGGATTTTTTGGTCTCGCCATTGCTTTCCGGGGGCTAGACGATCCCGCCACCTTTCCCTTGTGTCCGGTGGTGCTTACGCCCCGGCATTTTATCGAGGAACTGCCTGTGGCCGGGCAGGATGGTCTTGCGGAACTCCGTCGCCAGCAACTGAGTCTGTGGGTGCGGATGAACGAGGCGTTCCGGAAGGGCGGCAGTTCGTTGGTGTGGGGTCCGGTGGTGACGGCTGTTGGCGGCATGATGGCGGCCATTCCGCTTTTGGCCAACGTATTTGCTCCCGGTCTGGCAGGCCGCCTGCGCAAGTGGGTTGCGGACCAGACCCCCCGTCCCGCGACGGTGTTGACAACACCCCGCGAAGAAGGTTGTGGAGCGGAATCGGATGGTCTCTTTCACGGATTCACGGTTGCGGAAAAAATCGAGCGCGTGGCCGCGTTGCTGGAGAACATCGGCCTGGTCAGGGATTTCGCTCCGCTAGTGGCCGTGCTCGGGCATACCTCGGAGACCGTGAACAACCCACATTTCGCCGCATATGCATGCGGGGCGTGCGGCGGACGCAGCGGCGGACCAAACGCCCGGCTGTTCGCCCGGATGGCCAACCGCCCGGAGGTGCGTGAAGGGTTGAAAAAGCACGGCATCCATATTCCGGATGACACTTGGTTTATCGGCGGGGTTCATGAAACCTGCGGAGACGCCATCGAACTGTTTGACGTGGAGGCTATTCCTCCGCGGTTTGCTTCCCATCTCGCCGGATTGCGCGGCCACCTGAATAGCGTGCGCCGGAACAACGCTCTGGAGCGCTGCCGCCGTTTCCATTCCGCGCGGCATATCCACACGCCGGGTGAAGCCCTGCGCCATGTGGAATCCCGTACTTTCGATTTGGCCCAGGCGCGTCCCGAACTGGGGCACGCCACCAACGCCGCGTGTATCGTGGGCCGGCGGGATTTGTCGCGGCGGCTGTTTCTGGACCGGCGGTCGTTCCTGGTCAGTTACGATCCTTCGATAGATCCGGAAGGACAAATTCTGGAGCGCATCCTCGCGGCGGTCGGTCCCGTGGGGGCGGGTATCAACCTCGAATACTTTTTTTCCGCTGTGGATAACGAGCGTTTCGGCGCAGGAACCAAGTTGCCCCACAATGTCACTGGCCTGTTTGGCGTGATGAACGGCGCCGCCAGCGATCTGCGGACCGGCCTGCCGCGGCAGATGATCGAAATTCACGAGCCCGTGCGGCTGCAACTGATTGTGGAAGCGGCGCCGGAAACCCTGTTGGCTATCTGCGAACGGCAGGCCGAACTGCGTGAGTTGACGGTCAATGAATGGATCAGGGTCATCTCGATTCATCCATCCACTAGGGAGTTCAATATCTTCATGGCTGGCAAAGGATTTATTCCCTGGCGCGGGGGCGGTGAAACCATTCCCCAGGCTGCGTCTTCGTCCGGATGGTTCATGGGGCGGCATGGTTTTCTCGCGCCAGCCCTGATTGGCGTTCATCGTTCTGAAAGGAGCGATCATGCGTAATGGCGAATGGATCACGGCGTTGATCACCCTCTCTTTTGCCGCTCCCGCCGCGGCGGCGCTGGTCACGGGCGCCTTGATGGCGTGGGGAAGAACGCCTTCCGAAAAGGCCGTGACCAGGCTCACGCAATCCGCTCTGATGCTGTCCATGGTTGGCGTGGTCTCCGCCGCCGTGTTGTTCATCCAGCGGGGGATGACGCCATTTTCAGTGGATTATTTCACCTGGTATGAGGCAGGTGATCACGGCTTTCATATCCTTGCGCGGATTGATTTTACCAATCTGACGTTCGCCATGCTCGCCGCGGTGCTGTTGTTGGCGACCGCCCGGTTTTCGTCGCTGTACCTGCATTATGAACCGGGGTTTATCCGTTTTCATGCTCTCATGCTGGTGTTTGCGGCAGGCATGCAATTGATCGCTATTGGCGGTAATTATGAAATGTTGTTTGCAGGGTGGGAAATGGCCGGTCTGACCTCCGTGCTGTTAGTGGGTTTTTTTCATGAACGGAATGAGCCGCCGCGCTCCGCCATGCGCGTGCTGATCACCTACCGCATCTGTGACGTGGGTCTGCTCTTCGCTATGGGAATGATGCATTTGTTCGCCCATTCGACGGTGTTTGAGGAGGTGTTCAGCAAGGCGGATGGCGCGGCTTGGTCCTTGGCCGCCGCGGTGGGGCTGGTCTTTGCTTCGCTGGGCAAAGGCGCGCTCTTTCCAATGGGCGGCTGGCTGCCCCGCGCAATGGAAGGGCCAACCGCATCTAGCGCCATCTTTTACGGAGGGTTGTCTGTACATGCGGCCGTGTTCCTGTTGATCCGTTCCGCTCCGCTTTTCGCCGGACATTGGACGGTGCATGCGCTGATCGCCGGCGCTGGACTGATCACTGTGGTAAGCGCCGCACTGGCCGGGCAAACCCGTCCCGACGCCAAAAGCTCGCTGGCGTGGGCGACCATCGCCCAAGTGGGGGTGATGTTTGTGGAGGTAGGACTGGGACTGAACTCGCTGGCGATGGCTCACCTCTGCGCCCACGCCCTGCTTCGTTACTATCAATTTTTGCGCGCCCCTTCCGCCTTGCAGGATGCGCTGGCGCGCCGTACCCGGACATCCCTGGAAGGCCAGGCACAGGAATCTCCTTCCAGCAGCAGGTTGCGGCTGTTTGTATACCGGCTGGCGCTGGAAGGGTTCGGGGTCGAATCCGCGCTGGATCGTTGGATTGTACGGCCCTTTATTTCAGCGGCGCGCGCCATGGATCGCTTCGAGCGCCGGTGGATTGTTCGCGTGGGAGAGGCGGGAAGCCATTGGCTGGAGCCCCCCCATGAACAGCTTCCGCAACAAAAATCCGGCGGAGCAAGGGTGCATACGGCGTCCAATCAGGGAAGTGGGGAATAATAATGGAACGGCTGGCCATATATTTGCCTTGCATCATTGCGGCGATTGGGGCGTCAGTCACGTTACGGCTGCAACCAGGCGAACGTGCGCGAATTGCTGGTGCGGCGTTCAGCGGGGCCGCCGGTATTGTAGGAGCATTGCTATTTATTTCCGCGGGAATTGCTCCATGGGAGCCTTTTGGAGCATCCGCCGCTTCACATTTGCGCGACTGTGGTCTGGACGGCCTGAACAGTGTGTTGCTGGTGTTGTGCCCAGCTTTGTCCGCGGCGGTGCTGATGGCGATACCCCGCGCCATGGTTCGTCCACGCGATGTCGCGGAGACGCTGATCAATCTCTCCTCCACGCTGGGATTCCTGGTGGCGAAAAATCCGTTGTTGTTGCTGTTGTTCTGGGTGGGAACGGCGTGGCCATTGCGGGCCCAGGCAGCCCGCTCGGGCAACCGGGTCTTCGCCGCCACGCTTAATATTGTCGTATTCGTGAGCGCGATTCCTCTCGCCATCGCACTTGCCGGAGCAGCGTATTTCACTTGGCAAGCCGGTGGAGATCCCTTCACTGTGGCGGCGTTTTCGACGCCCGCCGGCATGTCCTGGGTATCCGCATTTCTGTGGATCATGGCGCTGCTTCCCGTGTTCATGCGCATGGGGGTGTTTCCGTTCCACGGGTGGATCATTCTCTCCCTTGAGTCGGCGCCCGGACCCGTGGTGATTTCCACCGTGGCCTCACCTGCGGGAGCATTTGCCCTTGCACGGCTGACCCTTCAGCTCTTTCCCGATCTGGCGGCGGAAATGGCCTTCGCTTTGATCACGCTGAGCGCCGTCACTGCTGTCTACGGGGCCATTCTCGCTCTGTGTCAGTACGACCTTCGTTCCATGATCGGTTATATGTTGATCAGCAGCATGGGCTTCGCGGCTTCCGGTTTGTTCTCACTGGATCGGTCTGGAATGAGCGGCGCATTCCTGCACGAGATCGCCATGCTGCTGGGGTTTACCGGTCTGCTGCTCATGGTCTTTTCGGTGCAGGCGCGTACGGGCGCCGCTGATATCCGCCGGCTGGGCGGCTTGGTGCGCGGCGCTCCGCGCATGGCCACCGGCTTTCTGCTGCTCTCACTGGCGGTTTCCGGATTTCCCGGCGGCGCGGCGTTTGTCTCCGAAGACCTGATGATGCAGGGACTGATTGGCCAGCATCCCACCGCCATGTTGCTGCTGTTGATGGCGGGGGCCATGAATGGCGTGACTCTCTTTCGCGGTTGGAAGCGAACTTTCCTGGGTTGTTCCGCTCCCGGGGCGTGGCATGGCGGGAGAGTATCCGATCTGACGCCTCGCGAGCGCTGGACATCCATCGTGCTCACCACACTGTTGGTCACCGGAGGCTTGGTTCCCGGTCCCGCGCTGACGATCCGCGAAGGTGTGGTCAATGTGCTTCGCAACATCCATTCCACACAGACGGTTTCACATCCGTCATCCGCGTCCCGTACGGTCACTCGCGGCAAGGAGAATCTCCATGAGCGATCATCTCGATGAATCTTCTTACACATCCGGGGATGCGAGAGCCGGTGATAGGCCCACCGGCGGATTGGATGGGCTGAAAAAATACTATCGCCATGATCTGCTGTCCGGATTCCTGGTGTTCCTGGTGGCGTTGCCGTTGTGTCTGGGCATTTCCATGGCGTCGGGATTTCCGCCTGTTGCGGGCGTATTCACGGCTATCATCGGCGGTGTTCTGACGGGTTTGATCAGCAACTCCGAATTAACCATCAAAGGGCCCGCCGCTGGATTGATAGTGATCGTGTTGGGCGCGGTGACCGAATTGGGGCAGGGCGACCCGCAGCGAGGGTATCGGCTGGCGCTTGGAGTGGGTGTTGCGGCGGGAGTCATCCAGGTGTTGTTTGGCCTGTTCCGGTTTGGCCGGTTTTCAGAGTTTTTTCCGTTGGCCGCCATACACGGGATGTTGGCGTCCATCGGCGTCATCATCGCTTCCAAGCAGATTCATGTGATGTTGGGTGTTAAGCCGGAGGCCAAGGAGCCGCTTGGCCTGTTGGCGGAAATTCCCGCTTCAGTGGCGAAACACAATCCGGAGGTGGCGCTGATTGGCTTGGTTTGTCTCGCCATTCTCTTTATCCTTCCCAACCTGGGGTCGCCCAAGTTCCGCCGCATTCCCGGCCCCATGGTGGCGCTGGTGCTGGCCGTGCTGATGGGAAAATACTTTGATCTGGAGCATGAGCATTTCTACTCCCTGGTTCCCCCTGATTACTTCCGCGTTGGTCCGGATTTTTTGGTGAATGTTCCCAAAAGCCTGTTCGATGCGATGGTGACGCCGGATTTTTCCGGCGTATTCACTCCGGTGGGAGTCAAATACATCGCGATGTTCGCGCTGGTGGGGTCCCTGGAGTCCATGCTCAGCGCCAAGGCCATTGATCTGATCGATCCATGGAAACGGCAGACGGATTTCAACCGGGACTTGGCGGCTGTCGGTGTTGGCAACACCCTGGCCGCGCTGATCGGCGGCCTCCCCATGATTTCGGAAATCGTCCGCAGTTCCGCGAATATCGGAAATGGAGCCCACACACGCTGGGCCAATGTGTTTCATGGGCTGTTTCTGCTTGGTTTTGTCGCGCTGGTGCCCGGTCTGATTCACATGATTCCGCTTGCGGCTCTCGCCGCCATGCTGGTTTCGGTGGGATACCGGCTGGCTTCTCCCAGGGAGTTCGCCGCGACGATGCGCACGGGACCCGAACAACTGGTGGTTTTCACCACCACGCTTCTGACCACGCTGGCCACGGACTTGCTGATAGGTATCGCGGCTGGCATCGCCATGAAATTGCTGGTGCATCTCCTGTTCCACCGCGCCCCGCTGGACGTGATGTTCCGCCCGCAAGTGGTGGTGCAAACCCTGGACGAGGGAAAGGTTCGTATCCACATCAAAGGAGCCGCCGTTTTCAGCAACTGGCTTGGAATCCGGCACGTGCTCATGGCCCATGCGGAAACACCATACATCGAAGTGGAATTAAGCCAATGCCGGGTGGTGGACCATACCGTCCTCTCCAGACTGGATGATATCCGCCGTGACGCCGGAAACTCAGGCCGCAAACTGCTCATCACGGGTCTGGATAACCATCAACCCGTTTCGTCCCATCCTTTCGCGGCGCGAAAGGCGCGCGACCGCCGTGCAGATTTCTTGAGTCAAGGTTCGCCCGGAGAGGGTTGATATTCATAACCCCGGATTTGACCCATCCTCCGGGCGAACCGCTTTCACACAGGAGAATCTTCATGTCCTTGTTTCGCACCATCGCATCAGTCTCATGCTTGATTATATTATTAATAACGCCTAAAATGATATTATGAAGATGTGTTTTTTGCCTGGGGTGGCTTCACTCTGCTCACGGAAGTTTACCTGCGCGACACCGTGCGGGAAAACCATCCCGGCCAATGGTCCGCAGGAGGTTTTGGCCAGTTTGGTGTATTTTTTATCCCACATCCAGTTCGTCGGGCATGCCGGGCGGCTGAACACAAACAACGAAGCAGTGGCTGCAGAATTGTGAAAGCTATCTGCTTTGCGGCCATGCACCGCCGCCCAGCAGGAAGACCACTCTTCGAACGAAGTAGCGGTACATCGGAAAGTCCGGGCTGCGGTGATGAGCAGTCGCCGCCGCCACTGGATCGAGGCGTTTTTCGTCAGACCCTTAGCTCACCCCTGAAGCCCCTGGCTGCGTAATAGGACTCGGCGCTGTTGTGGTAGACGAAGACCTTATTGAAGCGGCGATCGCAGAAGAGCGCGCCGCCGAGCCGCCTGACATCCGGCGGAGTTTTCACCCAGCTCGATGTCGTGGTGTCGAACTCCCCAAGCTGTTGCAACTGCCGGTACTGCTCCTCCGTCAACAACTCGATTCCCATCGCGGCCGCCATGCCGGTCGCGCTGTCTTTGGGCTTGTGCCCCTTGCGCGACTCGAGCGCCTCGTGGTCGTAGCAGACGCTCCTGCGGCCTTTCGGGCTCTGGGCTGAGCAGTCGTAGAAGACATATTCGCCGGTCTTCTTGTCATGGCCGGCGATGTCAGGCTCGCCGCCGCTGGCCTCCATTTCGTTGAGTGACCAGAGCTTCTCGGCGTTGGCTTCGAGCTTCGCTTGAACGGCTTCCCAGCGAAGCCCGGGGTGGCGCACGGTGTTCTTTTCGAAGCGATCCTTCAGGATGCCGAGCAACTCCTTCTGGCGCGCCGGTGGCAATTTCCTCCCGCTGGGCTTCTTCTTCATGTCGTCTCCTTGATGTCTTGGATCGTCGTCACCGCTGGTCGCATAGAGCCATCGCAACTCGCCGCGCCCGGGGTTCCGGACCGTGTGTCGAGCGCGTGCTGGAATGAAGATCTCCTCGCCGGGGGGGATGGGCGATGCGCCCCCCCCGCCGATCTCTAACCCGGCATCGCCCTCGACGACCATGACGAACTGGCCGACGTTGTGCTGTAGTCGAACCAGACTTGGCCCGGCGGATCAACCCACAGCCCGCACGAGAAGCCGGGATCGCGCCAACAGTGTGCGATGAATTTCCGGTTGACGCTGGCGGTGTCCTTGGAAGATCCAGCGCAGAGGCGTTGCGCGCGTTGACGCGCGCCAACTTCTTGGGGACGCGCGCGTTGTGCTGGAGACGCGGCGGCGCATGCCCGGCTCAGGGTTTGTGGCCAGGGAATCTTCTCTCGAAAAATTGGTTGCATACGACTGTAACTAATTATATAGTCCGGATGTCCGTACCTAAAAACCAGGAGATTGCACATGCCTATTCACATTGATCACCCCTACAACCAGCGTCCCCTTTCCGTCGTTGGCGATGAGGTTCGCCCCCTCGTGCGGGCCGGCACGCACGAACTCTTCGAGATCAGCGGTCCGGAGGGCAGCGGGCCTCCACCCCATGCGCATCCGTGGAACGAGTCGTACGTCGTTTTGGAGGGAAAGCTTGTGGTCGCCGTGGACGGCCAGGAGCACATCCTCAGCCGTGGGGACGTTGTTCACATCCCGGCCGGGGTGACGCATCTTTACAAGATCGCCGCGCCTGGCACGCGGTTCCTCGCCACCACGAGCGGAGACAAGGCGGGCGCCTTCTTCGCGGACGTTGACGCGAACGTCCCGCCCGGTGTTCCCACGCCTGACTCGCTTCCCGGCCTGATCACGGTCGCCAAGCGCAACAGCCTGACTAGTCCGCTTTTTTGAGACACACGCCGGCCGCCATCGTCTCATGAAGAAACCCTCTCGAAAGCGGCGCGAGTACTCGAGCCCGGTGCGCGAAGCCGCGGCCCGCAAGACCCGTTCCAGCATTCTTGAGGCGTTTGCGCGCCAGCTTGGGCGGCCTGGCGCAACCGATTTCTCCGTCGCCGAAGCCGCGAGGACCGCCGGGGTATCGGTGCGAACCGTCCATCACTATTTTCCGGACCGGCGTGCGTGCGTGCAGGCGCTCGCCGCCTGGGCGGAGGACGCATTCGGGCCGCTCGCCGCGCCGCTGGAAACTCCCGGGGATCTTCCCGCGTTCGTCCGGGCCGCCTACGAGCGCGCGGGCCGCAATATCGATCTGACGCGGGCCATGTACGTGACGGGTCTGGGCAATGAAGTCCGCCTCGCCCGGCTGAAAGCGCGGCGCGCGAAGATCCAGGAAATACTCGCCGCCTTGGGTGCGGACCCAGCCGAGACGCGGCGCGCCGCCGCGGTGGTCGCGATGCTCGCCTCATCCGAGGCCGGCGTGCCGCTCATGGATATACACGGCCTTGATCTCGCCACCGCGGGAGAGGCGGCGGCCGAGGCGGTTGAGGCGATCGTGACCCGGCTGACCGCCGCGGGGCGCTGCGGGCGCGTGAAGAAAAGCTGACGTCCGCGCCATATGCCAGTCGGCTGCGGATCGAGACCGATCACGGCGTGCTCCCGGCGCTTTGTTCGGGGATGTGATCGTGTCCGCCAGCGAGCGGGCGCGGTCGCACGGCCGCCGGCTGGCCATGTGGTGCGCCGTTCGTCGAGAGCCTTCGCCCGGGCGATCAAGAACTCACCCCGGCGCGGATGCCGGAGATGTGCTGGGGACCTGTTGAACGCCGGCTACGGACGCTCCATGCTGGCGCTTGTCCGTCTACCAGGACATTGATAGCATTTTCTCGCATGCGAGTGGCCCCGATGACAGGATCGGGGCTTGGGTGCCGGTTGACGTCCTGGCGGATCATGTTGGCATCGCCAAGGATTTGGTGTACCGTTTGAGTAATGCGAAGGGGCTGCTTGCGCGATCCCGTCAAGCAAAACACCACGAAAACAAGAAGCCATTGGCCCGATGAAAAGCAGTACTCGTCGTGTTCGACACGATTCCAGCGAGAGAATGCCCCAACCCGACCTTTGCAGTTGGGCGCAGTGGTCCCTAGTGGAGTGGTGTGGTTGGGATTTTTAGCAATGTGAGATCTATGCGATACATCAAGAGTATAATTGTCCCGTCCTTCGACCGTTTCATCGCTCCGCTGCTTCGGTTTCTTGTCGGCCGGGGAACGGTGGTTTGCTCCCGAGATGCTCACGAGGCCATCTCCTTCACGCTCATACTGACGGATGTGCTGTCTCTGGCGTTCGACGTCTCGCGCTTCTGCGGGAGTTGGTCACGCGCGAAGGCGCTCCTTGGATGGTCTCCTCGAGTGCCGCTTGCAGAGGACTTCGCACAGTTCATTGGCGAGTTCTGTCGCCTGTTCGAGCGCTCACGTCCGCAGGTGGGCACATTGTGAAGGTTGTCCAAGTCATCCACGGATATCCCATGCGGTATAACGCGGGATCGGAGATATACACGCAGACACTCTGCCACGGCCTAACCAAACGGCACGAGGTCCACGTCTTCACGCGCGAGGAGGATGCATTCGCGCCCGACTTCCGCTTGCGCACCGAACAGGATGAGGACGATCCGCGAGTGATGCTCCATATCGTCAACAATCCTCGGTTCAGGGACCGCTACCGCGCGACGGACATTGACCAGCGCTTCGCGGGGGTGCTCGACTGCGTAAAACCCGACATTGTGCATATCGGCCACCTCAACCATCTCTCGATCTCGCTACTTCGGGAGGCCGCGCTGCGGGATATCCCAATCGTCTTTACGCTCCACGACTACTGGTTGATGTGCCCACGCGGCCAGTTCATGCAAATGTTCCCGGAGGACCCGGCGAACCTCTGGGCGTCCTGCAGCGGGCAAGAGGACCGCAAGTGCGCGGAGTGTTGCTACGCCCGCTATTTCAGCGGCGCCCCTGACGAGCATACTGCCGACGTCAAGTATTGGACTGACTGGGTTTCTCGACGCATGCGCCACGTCCGCGAGATGGCCGCGCTTGTGGACATCTTCGTCGCTCCAGCGCGGTACCTCCACGACCGCTTCCGCGACGACTTCGGGCTCCCCGAGAGCAAGCTCGTATACCTCGACTACGGTTTTGCGCGCGAGCGCATGAGCGCGCGACAACGACCAACGGGAGAGCCCTTCACATTCGGCTACATCGGCACGCACATCCCTGCGAAGGGAATCCATGATCTCATTCGCGCTTTTGGGAAGGTCAGCGGAAACACGCGCCTTCGCATCTGGGGAAGGCCGCGAGGACAAAACACGGAGGCACTGCGGGACCTTGCCGGTTCTCTGCCTGCCAGCGTCGCGGAGAGAGTCGAGTGGTTGCCAGAGTACAAGAACCAAGAGATCGTCCGTGATGTCTTCGACTGCTGTGACGCGATCATCGTCCCGTCCATCTGGGTCGAAAACTCGCCTCTCGTGATCCACGAGGCACAGCAGGCGCGGGTGCCGGTGATTACGGCGAACGTCGGCGGCATGGCCGAATACGTGCGGCACGAGGTCAATGGCCTCCTCTTCGAGCACCGTTCCGTGGACGCCCTCGCCGAGCAGATGCAGCGACTCGCCGATGACCCGGATTTCGCGGTGCGACTCGGAGCGCGCGGGTACCTGTTCAGTGAGTCGGGAGACATCCCCGACATAGACTCGCACGTACGCGACATCGAGACACTCTACAAGCAGGTGATCGGCCGCCATGCGTCTTCGCGGGTCGAGCGCCTCCCTGGACCGTGGCGCATCACCTTCGACACGAACCCCGATCTCTGCAATCTGAGCTGCATCATGTGCGAGGAGCACTCGCCGCACAGTTCGCTCCATATCCGCCGTAAAGAGGAGGGGCGGGAGCGCCGGTTGATGCCATTCGAGATGATCGAGCGCGTCGTGGCCGAAGCAGCGCCACGAGGCCTACGGGAGATCATCCCCTCGACGATGGGCGAGCCGCTCCTCTACGAGCAGTTCGAGGGCATCATCGAACTCTGTCGGCGCTACGGTGTAAAGCTGAACCTCACGACCAACGGTACGTTTCCCCGGCTCGGCGCGAAGTCCTGGGCCGAACTCATTGTGCCCGTCGCCTCGGACGTGAAGATCTCGTGGAATGGCGCGACAAAGACGACCCATGAAAGCATCATGCTCGGCAGCCGCTGGGAGAAA
This sequence comes from Myxococcota bacterium, assembly GCA_022072125.1. GTDB lineage: Bacteria > Myxococcota > JAJVIH01 > JAJVIH01 > JAJVIH01 > JAJVIH01. The sequence goes on from JAJVIH010000064.1 coordinate 23,182, forward strand.
GTGGTCGATAACGTTCGTGAGTTCATTGGCGTGCGCGACGCACATGCCGCCGCTGGTGGTCATCGTTGCAGGGTCACGTTTCAACTCACGTTCCTCGAGGCCAACGTTGATGAACTCGCCGCGATGGTGAGGCTCGCGATTGAACTCGGAGTAGACCGTGTGAAAGGCCACCATCTCTGGGCTCACTTCAACGAGATCCAGGACCAATCGATGCGACGCAGCCCCGAGTCCATCGCACGGTGGAATCTGGCCGTGCTTGCTGCTCGAGAGGTGGCGGTCGAGCGGCGCTTACCGAACGGGAAGCACATCCTTCTCGAAAACATCTTCCTCCTCGGCGCTTCGGCGACTGAGGATCTCGCCCCGGGCGGGCCGTGCCCCTTCCTCGGCCAGGAGGCGTGGGTGAGCGCGCAGGGACGCTTCGACCCTTGCTGCGCCCCCGATGCGCAGCGTCGAACGCTGGGTGAGTTCGGCAACCTTAACGAGCAGAGCTTCATGGACATCTGGGACGGCGACAAGTACCGCGAATTCACCGCGACGTACCGAAACCGCCGGCTCTGCCTCGGCTGCAACATGCGCAGGCCCACGGGAGGCGCCTCGTGAACTGGCGCACGTGGACAATCAGTTGCGACGGCACACACCACGTCGATGAGCTGGGCGCGCCCGTCTATACTGAGCGGTTCGACGAGGTCCTGAAGTTCCACGAGCCGGGCCTCGCACCCGTGCGTCGCCACGGTCATGCATGGCATGTCCGGGCAGACGGTAGTGCCGCGTATGATCGGCGCTTCAAGCGGACGTTCGGATTCTACGAAGGCGTAGCTGCCGTCGCCGACTCCGATGGCTGGCGCCACATCAAGGCCGATGGGCAAGACGCCTATCACCAACTCTACGCGTGGTGCGGGAATTTCCAGGGCGGCCGGTGCCCCGTCCGTGAAAGCGACGGCTCATACTATCACATCGACATCAATGGCCGCCCGGCCTACCCGGCGCGCTGGCGCTATGCCGGCGACTTCCGCGACGGCTGCGCGGTCGTGCAGGCGGACCACGGATGCTCGACGCACATTGATCGGCACGGCGTGCTCCTCCACGATCGCTGGTTCGATGACCTTGACGTCTTCCACAAGGGCTTCGCGAGGGCGCGTGACGACGGCGGATGGATTCACATCGACATCAAAGGGTGCGCCGTCTACGCGCGCCGGTTCGCCGCCGTAGAGCCCTTCTACAATGGGCAAGCCAGGGTCGAGCGCTACGACGGGGCGCTCGAGATCATCGACGAGAGTGGTATCGTCATCATTGAGCTTCGTCCCCCACAGGAGCGGCCTCGGTGATTCCGAATAGTGAGCACTTCATCCTGTTTATCCGCCACGCCGAGCGCATGCCGTTGACCCAGGACGACCCCTTCGGCGATATCGATCTGACGCCGAGCGGCTATGCCGACGTCGCTCGTCTTGCCGCTGTGCTGCGCGGTCGCATCCACTGGACGGCAGCCAGTCCTTTCCTACGCTGCCGCGCCACAGCCAAGGGGCTCGGCTTCGAACCAGAGGAGGATACGCGCCTCGGAAGGCACGGCCCGTGGGTGATTGACGCCGACGCCGCAGGGCGGGAGTTCACCTCGCGAGGCACTGAGGGCGTGGTTCGTGCCCAGGTCGCTCAAGTGCCGCTCCGAGGGATCCGTGGAGCTGAGGAGGCCGTCCCGCTCCTCCTGTCGGCCGGTCTCGAGCGCGCCCGGCTTGGATCCGGTGTCTGCGTCTCTCACGACACCGTACTGATGCCGGCCATGTCGTGGCTGTTTGGCGCTGACGCCGTTGACGAGTGGCTGGCGCCGCTCGGAGGCTTCGCTGTCGAACTCCGCCCAGGTGGTCCTGTCGCTGTCTGGCGCGACCGAGAGCGACGATGCTGACCGATGGTGTCTTTGCATTCGGGACACAACCACAGCAGCGTTCCAGCCCCCCCACACCATCACATCCGCAACGCGCCGTTCGCGCGCCGTGCGCAGGCCAAGACCCGTGCGTGAAGGTGAATCGCTTGATCGCGTATCCGGACCTAGAGTAGAGTACCTTGGAACCATCCGCACGCATGTGGGAAGGTGGAAGAGGGCGCCGTGGCGATGAATAATCACCCCCCCAAATCCCCGGGAGACACCTGATGACCGAACTCATCACCTGCGTCTGGTTCGACCATGGCGAAGCACGCAAGGCGGCGGAATTTTACGCCGCGACCTTTCCCGATAGCCATGTTGGACGGGTGAACCTCGCCCCGGCTGATTTTCCCGGCGGAAAAGAAGGATGCGAATTGACCGTGGAATTCACGGTGATGGGGCGGCGCTTTGTCGGCCTCAACGGCGGCCCGGACTTCAGGCCGAATGAATCGGTGAGCTTCATGATCGTGACCGGGAGTCAGGAAGAGACCGACCGGTACTGGAATGCGATAATCAGCAATGGAGGCGCCGCGAGCGCCTGCGGCTGGTGCAGGGACCGCTGGGGATTTTCCTGGCAGATCACGCCGCGGCGGTTGCTCGATCTCACAACCAGTTCCGATCATGACCAGGCAAAACGCGCCTTCGAGGCGATGATGACGATGACCAAGATTGACATCGCCGCTCTCGACGCCGCGGTGAACAGGAAATGAAGGAGGAATCGCCATGTCCTATGTAGATGGTTTTGTCATCGCCGTGCCGGCGGCGAACAAACAGAAATTCATCGAACACGCCGGGCTGGGCGACAGCGTTTTTATTGACCTCGGCGCGTTGCGTGTCGTCGAATGTTGGGGCGATGACGTTCCCGAGGGGCGGATCACCGATTTTCGCAAGGCGGTCCAGGCGCAGGATGACGAAATCGTCGTCTTTTCCTGGATCGAATGGCCGGACAAACAGACCCGTGACGCGGCCTTTGCGAAGATGACCGGCTGGATGAACAATCCGGAAAGCGCCGATCCGCGCATGGACCCCGCAAAAAATCCCATGCCCTTTGATGGCAAGCGTTTGATCCTTGGCGGTTTCACGCCCCTGGTCGAACTTGGAAAGGCCGCTGGCGGCAAGGAGCCTTGATCATGCCCGGCGTTGTCAATCTGCATCGCGTCTTCGCCACGAAACCAGAAAAGCTCTTTCGCGCCTTCACTGAACCCGACGCCGTGGCGAGTTGGCTGCCTCCCTTCGGTTTCACCTGCACGGTGCATGAACTGGATGCGAAGGAAGGCGGCAGGCATCGCATGTCCTTCCGGAATTTCACCACCGGAAACCGCCATTCCTTTGGCGGGGTCTATCTGAAAATCGTTCCAGACAAGATGCTGGTTTATACCGATACGTTTGATGACCCGAATTTGCCGGGAGAGATGAAAGTGACCGTCACGCTGAACGCGGTCTCCTCCGGCACGGAGATCACCATTGTTCAGGATGGCATCCCCGATCCAATTCCGGTGGATGCCTGCTATCTCGGCTGGCAGGAGTCCCTGCGGAAACTGGCCAAACTCGTGGAGCCGGATATCGCCGGATGAACGGGCGCGGTCCGCCGTGCTTCGCCAGAGAGAGCGGGGGATCACCGGGTCGAATGGCTGCTGGTCTTCCTGGACGGAGCCGCGCCGATCACGCCAGGCTGCCCTCGCCGATCTGAAAGAGCGCCTGGGTCCATGGGATGTGGTGAAGACCGATCTGCAGGAAGAGCGACACCACCACAACGCCGGGAAGCTGGAAATGGCGCCGGGTCCGGAACGCGCATCAAACGGTTGACATTAGTGCAGTGCGCGTGTTTTCTATCTGGAGAATGAATGACCTTCTCGACTATCTGGCTAATGCCAGGCAGCAATGTGAACGCGCCGCACAGCAAATGAAGGCTGAGGATATCCTCGCCATCCAGCGGCGGCTCATGCGCGCCATTGAACAAGTTGGCCTCGCGTGGTCGGGGTCCTGTATCGGTTATCAAGCGCGCGTCTATATCAGGGACTTTCAGCGACCCGGTCCGGTGGATCGCTTCGACGACAATTGGAGATCGTACGCTCACCATCGCATAGGTCTTGGCTGGGTAGAATACAACGATGACGAGGTGAAGGACCACGTCAATCAATTGGCGGAGGTCCCGGAGGAGGATTGGCAGCGCATCAAGACCACGGCGGCTTCTGCCGCTGCGGTCTTCAGCGCCGTGCAGAGCGAGATCGTACCGACGCTCGATGCGGTTCTCGCTGAATATGATGACGAGAGAATAAGGGAAAAGCGCAATGATATTGCCAGACTGAAGAGCTATCATAATATGCCCGATATTGCAGAGAAATTACAAAAAACTCAATACATGATGAAAACTAGTGACTTGAACGCACTGAAGGAAGGCTGGCGAATCCCACCCCATATTCGGATGAAAGCGGATCTCGATGAACAATTCTCCTACGGCAAGCAAGTAGAGGAACTCGCAAAGGAGATCCGATATATCTTCACTTACCTGAAACAGCGGCAACAGACGAAGGGCAAGTTGGCCGTGCGCACGGACGGAAAGATATTCATTGGACACGGCCAGTCAAAGGTGTGGCTTGAACTCAAAAACTTCGTCCAGGATGATCTTCATCTCCAGTATGAGGAGTTCAACCGGGAGCCGCCGGCCGGCAAAGCCACCAAGGAACGGTTGGAGGAAATGCTCGGCGCTTCGTCCTTCGCGTTCCTGGTAATGACCGCCGAGGATGAGACCGCTGACGGGAAACTACAGGCCCGGGCCAACGTGATCCACGAAATCGGACTGTTCCAGGGGCGACTTGGGTTCAATCGCGCGATCATGCTGCTCGAAGAGGGATGCGAGGAGTTTTCGAATATCACCGGCATCAATCAAATCCGGTTCCCAAAGGGAAATATCAGGGCAATATTCGAGGAAATCCGCCGCGTGCTTGTGCGGGAGAAAATTCTTCCCTGATTAACGCCAAAGTATGTGCGGCCGAGCAGCGGCGGCGGATTCCGCGAGAACTTCAAAAGGCGCCACCGGCTCGATGGCGCCAATGACTCGCGTCTCCGGCCGGATGCACAATCCGGCCTAGTCGCGCCAGGGAAAGCCGCGATTTTTGGAGACCCCGTCCAGATTATTCCGGTCTTGGAACTGGCGGCGCCTCGACGGCTTTGCGGAGGCGGCGCACGAACTTGGTCAACTCCAGGAGCGACACCGGGATCAGGCCCAATCCAAGCGCCAAGGCGCAGTCGGCGAGTGGGATGTCACCGATTTGAAAGAGCGCCTGGGTCCATGGGATGTGGTGAAGACCGATCTGCAGGAAGAGCGACACCGCCACAACGCCGAGGAGTCGCAGGTTGGTGAAGGCTCCAACCTCCCAAAAGAGCCGATCCGGGCTACGCGCTGCAAAGGCCCGGAGGAGTTCCCCGAACACAAGCGTCGAGAACGCAAGATTGCGCGCCTCGACAATATCCCGAGCGTTCAAGGCCCAGGCGAACACACCGAGCGTGACCACGGCCTGGAGCAACCCCGTCCATCCGATGAGCACCCACTGAGGACGCGAGAGCATCGGTTCGTCCGGCTTACGGGGAGGCTTGTTCATCGCATCGGGAGCGACAGGGTCAGTCACCAGCGCGAGCGCCGGCAGCCCGTCGGTGACCAGGTTGATCCAGAGAAGATGGAGCGGCAGGAGCGGCAAAGGCATCCCGAACAGCGCGGCGCCGAGCATGACTGCGAGTTCGCCGGCGTTTCCTGCGAGCAGGTAGACGATGGTCTTGCGGATGTTGTCGAAGATGCCGCGCCCCTCGCGAACGGCGGAGACGATGCTCGCGAAATTGTCGTCGGTGAGGATCATGTCCGAGGCCTCGCGTGTCACCTCGGTTCCGGTCCTGCCCATGGCCACGCCGATATGCGCTTCTTTCAACGCCGGCGCATCGTTGACGCCATCTCCGGTCATCGCCACGACCTCGCCGCGCGCCTTCCAGCGCCGCACGATCTCCAGCTTGTCCGCAGGGGTTGCGCGCGCGTGGACGACCTCCTCCGGCGCTTCACCAGGCCGGAGGAGGCCAAGTTCCCGGGCGATTGCGCGGGCGGTAGCAGGATGGTCTCCAGTGATCATCACCGTTCGTATCCCCGCGGCCCGCGCGGCGGCGACGGCGGCGATGGCCTCGGTCCGCGGCGGATCGGCGATCCCCACGAGACCGAGCAACTGAAGATTCTCCTCGCGAGGACCACTCCCGGTCGCCACCGCGAGGACGCGCAGTCCGCGCTCCGCCATCCGCTGGTTCGTTTCCTGTGCGCTCCCGGCGTCCGCGTTGCAGAGCGGGAGCACGGATTCCACCGCACCTTTGACGTAGAGGACGCCGTTGGCGCGAAGAATGGACATGCGCTTCCGGTCCGGGTCGAACGGATTGACCTGAACGCGGGGGTTGGACTTCTCGATAGACCTGCGTGAGATGCTCCGCTCGGCGGCGCAGAACAGGATGGCGACCTCGGTTGGGTCGCCATTGCCGTGCAGTTCATCCTCGTCGAGTTCAGCGTCGCAACATGCGGCCGCGGCGAAGATCAGAGCATCGTGGTCGTTTCCCCAAAGCTCGCGCACCTTCATGACGCCTGTCGTCAGCGTTCCCGTCTTGTCGGTGCAAATGACGGTCGCGCAACCGAGCGTCTCCACGGCGGGCAATCGCCTGACCAAGACATGTTGCGAGACCATGCGCTGCACCCCCAACGCAAGCGCTATTGTAACGACGGCGGGGAGACCTTCAGGAACGGCCGCAACCGCCAGTGACACCGCCGAAAGGAATACCTCGACGATCGGCTGCCCACGCATGAGCCCAAGCGCCGCGACCACGACAACGACGCCCAGACAGAGGAAAAGCAATACATGGCTCACCTTCGTCAAGCGCTTCTGAAGCGGCGTCTCATCAACCTGCGCCGTCGCCAGCAGGTGGGCGATCTTTCCGATCTCCGTCTTCATCCCGGTCGCGGTCACGACGGCGACCCCGGTCCCATTGGCGACCGCCGTACCCATGAAGACGGAATCGCGCCGCTCGGCGAGCGGAGCGCCGTCAGGCGCCGGATTCGTGTTCTTCTCCACAGGCGCGCTCTCTCCCGTGAGTGCGGCCTCGTTGGTCAGGAGGGCGTTCGCCTCCACCAACCGTGCGTCCGCGGAGACGATGTCGCCCGCGTCGAGGAGAAGAACGTCGTCCGGAACCACTTCCGCCGCCGGAATGACGATCGCATGGCCATCGCGAAGCACGCGAGCACGAGGCGCCGTCATCGCACGCAGGGCGAGCACCGCGCGCTCGGCGCGGTACTCCTGGAAAAAGCCGACCAGGGAATTGATGATGACAATTGCGCCGACCGCGATGGCGTCAACGACCTCGCGTAGCACGGCGGCGGCGATAGCCGCGGCCAGCAAGAGCCAGACGAAAGGGTTTTTGAACTGGCCGAGGAACAGCACGAAAGGGGATATGGGTCGCTCCCGCTCCACGAGATTCGGTCCGGCGTCGCGGAGGCGCGTGGCGGCCTCCTTGGAACTCAGACCTTTGTGGGATGACGCCGGCTCCCGCTCTGTGCGCGGAGAGTCTGGCCCTCTGCCTTGCGGTTCTTCGTTGGTGTCAGACGGCATCAGTTCCGCCTTCGTCCGCGGGCGCGGCCGCAAGCTGTTCCAGCCGGACCTGCCGGCGGTTCCAGATCGCATAAGCGGCCGGGATCACAAGGAGCGTGAGAAGCATGCACGACCATAGGCCGCCCACGACGGGAGCGGCGGTGCGCGCGGAGACATCGGCGCCAACACCGCTTTCCCAAAGAAGCGGAAGGAGCCCGAGAACGGTCGTCGCGACAGTCATGATCAGCGGCCGGACTCGCATCGAGGCGCCCTCGATAACCGCTGCATCCACGTCCGCCGGTGTCTGGAGGCGGCCCTCGCGCCGGTATCTTTCCATGGCCTCGTCGAGATACACGACCATGACGATGCCTGTTTCCGCGGCGACCCCGGCGACGGCGATGAGGCCCACCCAGACCGCCGTGGACAGGTTGTAGTCAAGCGCGGCGAGCAGCCACACGCTTCCGGCGATGGCGAAAGGGAGGCTGAGGAGGACGAGCAGCGTTTGCGGCCAGCCCTTCATGGACATGAAGAGCAGTGCGACGATCAGAACGAACGTCAGGGGCAGGATATACTTCATCCGCTCCTCCATTTCGGCCATGAACTCGTATTGGCCCGTCCACACAAGCCGGTAACCGGGGGGCAGCGTCAGGCGGCTCTGCACGGCCGCTTTCGCGTCCCTCACCCACCCGCCGAGATCGCGTGACGCCGTGTCAATGTCCGCGAAGACGTAGCCGGCGAGCACGCCGTTCTCGTCTTTGATCATTGGTGGTCCGGTGACGACGCGAACATCGGCGATCGCGCCGAGCGGAACCACGGCGCCCTGGGGCAACCAGCGGCCGCTTGGATCGGCGTCGAACCCTCCGCTCCCGCCCATCGGGGGTGGAGAAGCGGCCGTATCCATCGCGCCCATCCCGCCGCCCGCGCGCGCGGAGGTTCCCGGACCCATGGCGCCCATGCCTCCGCCCGGGCGCATGGAAGAACCGCCGCTCCGCGCTGACATCTGGGGAGAAGCGCCTGCGCCTGTTCCTGCTCCTGTTGTGGGTGATTGTGTGGAGTCCGAAGACGCGACCGGGATGAGGATATTCCTGAGCGCGTCAGGGTCGGCGCGGTAGTCGGCCGCGAAGCGCAAGTTGATGGAGAAGCGCGATCTGCCGGCGATGACGGTCGAGACGGGCATTCCGCCCACGGCCGCCTCGATGACGTCATGCACATCGCGAACCGTGAGTCCGTAGCGTGCGATGGCCTCGCGGTCGGGAACCACGTCAATATACTCGCGCCCGGTCTGCCGCTCCGCGAATGTGCTCCGGGTGCCGGATACATCCCGCAAGAGCCCCTCAAGCTCAATGGACAGCCGCTCGATCTCCGCGAGGTCAGGGCCGAACACTTTGATGCCGGCGGGCGTCCGGACGCCGGTCGAGAGCATGTCTATGCGAGTGCGAATCGGCGGGGACGTTGACATCTGATACCCCGGCATCTTCAGCGCCGTGGACATGTCGCGCGCGAGTTCATCCAGCGTGCGCACGCGCTCTTCCGGCCAGATCCAACGGAGGGGCGCCTTGAGCCACCCGGGCGCTCCGCTGTGCCAGCGAGGGTGAAATGTCTTCGGCCACAGGTCGCGGGGCTTGAGCATGACGACGCTCTCGATCATGTCGAGTTGCGCGGGGTCCGTGGCGGTTTCAGCCCGCCCCGCCTTGCCGTGAACCGACTCCACCTCTGGGAAGCTCATGACGATGCGGTGCTGAGCGGCGAGCGCCTGGCGCGATTCCTCGATCGAGATGCCCGGAAACGTCGTCGGCATGACAAGCAGCGAGCCTTCGTCGAGCGGAGGCATGAACTCGGAGCCAAGCCGCAGGAAGATTGGAACCGTCCCGCCCATGACGAGGAATGCGATGGCGACGACGAGTACACGGCGCCGGACGATAAGCCTCGCCACGGGGTGATAGAGCCGCTGCAGGAAGCGGCTGACCGGGTTCTCGTTTTCGCTCCGGAACCGGCCGCGAAGCAGGAGCACCATCAGCGGCGGCGCGAGCGTGATGGACAAGATCGCAGCCGCGAACATGGCGAACGTTTTCGTATACGCGAGAGGGGAGAAGAGCCGTCCCGCTTGCCCCGCCAACGTGAAGATCGGCAGGAAGCTGACCGTGATGAGCAGGAGGGAGAAGAAGATCGGCCGGCCGACCTCCTTGCATGCGTCAATGATAATCCGCTTGCGATCCGCTTCCTCCGGCGCCGCCGCCAGACGGACATGCGCGTTCTCGATGAGGACGATGACCGCGTCCACCAGTTCGCCAACGGCGATGGCGATGCCGCCGAGGGACATGATGTTTGCTGTCAGCCCGAGGTAATTCATTCCGATGAAAGTGGTCAGCACCGAGATGGGCAGCACGATCATCGCCACGATCGCCGACCGCATGTGGAAGAGGAAGACGATACAGATAAGGAAGACAATGACGCCCTGCTGAATGAGGGTGTTCGTCAACGTATCAATCGAGCCGAGGATGAGTTCGGATCGGTCGTAACTTGGAACGATGCGAACGCCCGCTGGAAGGCTGAGCTGTGCGATCTCCTTTTTCACCGCGTCGTTTACTTCGAGAGCGTTCGACCCAATGCGCATGACGACAATCCCGCCGACCGCTTCGCCGCGCGCGTTCCAGTCCGCGGTTCCCCGCCGGATTTCTGGTCCGAACTGGACGCGAGCCACATCCCGGACCCGGATCGGCGTCCCGCCTGCTCCCACCGCCACGACGCTGGTCTCGAGATCCTGGAGCGTATTGACGTAGCCGCGCCCGCGAAGGACGTACTCCCGGCCTGCCAGTTCAAGCACCCGGGCTCCGACTTCCGAGTTCGCGTTGCTCACCGCCCGGGTGACGTCTCCGATGGAAAGTCCGTATCCAGCCAGGCGATTCGGATCGAGGACGATTTGGTACTGACGCTCGAAGCCGCCCAAGGAAGCGACCTCGGCCACCCCAGGCATCGCTTGGAGCGCGGGACGCACGGTGAAGTCTTGCAGTTCGCGCAACTGAGCGAGGTCGAGCCTGCCCGATGTGTCTTCCAGGACATACTGGAAGACCCAGCCCACTCCGGTGGCGTCGGGACCGAGGATCGGCGACACGTTGGGAGGAAGAACCTGCTGCACACGGCCCATCTGTTCGAGCACGCGCGTACGCGCCCAATAGATGTCGGTTCCGTCGTCGAAGATGGCGTACACGAAGCTCATTCCGAACATCGAGTAACCACGCACCGTACGCACGCCTGGCGTGCTCTGCAGCGTGCGTACGAGCGGATAGGTGATCTGATCCTCGACGAGATCGGGACTCCGCCCCATCCAGTCGGTGAAGACGATGACCTGCGGGTCGGACAAATCCGGAATTGCGTCGAGCGGCGTTTTCCGCATCGAGATGACAGACCACACGATGAGCAGCGCGGTCACCCCGAAAACGATCCACTTGTGCTTCGCCGAAAGTTCTATGATTTGCTCGACCACGGGCGATCCTCAGTGTCCTTGATGTCCACCCGGCGGCGATGGCTGATGGCCCTTGTGGTCAGCCGGCGGCGGTTGATGTTCTTCGTGGCCCGGATCGGCGTCGGGTTGCCGCGGCTGTGGATTTGCGGGAGCGTTCGCGGGCGGCGTATGGCCTTCGTGCTGCGCGCCCGGCTGGTCATGTTCCATGCCCCCGTGTCCCATGCTCCCGTGCGCGTGTCCGGTTCCGCCGCCGGATGCGCGAAGGCGGCTCTCGGAGTCGATGAGGAAGACTCCCGATGCGACGACATCCTCTCCCTCCTGGAGTCCCTCGCGAACCTCGATGCGGCTGTCGAACCGCGCGCCAAGCTTCACCGGCCGGGGTACGAAACGCCGCTCACCGGCGGCCACAAAGACATGTTGGGCGCTGCCCGTGTCAACGATGGCGTCCCGGGGGACCGTCAACGCCTGCCGGGGCGAGACGCGGAAGACGGCCGTTCCGTAGATGCCGGGACGAAGCGTCCCGCGGGGATTATCCACGTTGAACCGGACCCTGAGCGTGCGTGTGCGCTCGGATAACGTCGGGTAAAGGAACTCGACCCTGGCTTCGAAAGGTTCGCGTCCTGACGCTGGAAATTCGAGCATCGCGGGCGTACCGATCTGGACGCCCGGAATGTCTCCCTCTGGAATCTCCGCGAGGACCCAAACGCGGGACAGGTCAGCGATCGTAACGATCTCCGTTGAAGGATCGACCGCGGCGCCGGCCGAAATGCCGCGATGAAGGACGACGCCGGATCGCGGAGCTAAAACGGTCACCAGCCGTCGCGCCTCACCGGATTCGTCAATCGCGCTGATCTCGGCGTCGGTCATCCCGAGAACCTTGAGACGAGACCGCGCGCCTTCGACCACCGCGCTCCGGGGGCCAGCCGCGCTGGCGCGTCTGGCCGCCAGATATTCGTTTTGGGTCGAGAGGAGTTCTTGCGAGAAGATCCCCGCCAGCGGTTGTCCCGCACGGACCTGCACCCCGGTCGTGTTGACATAGAGCCGCTCGATCCAGCCAGACACCCGGGTATGCACATGTGAAACACGCGACTCGTCGGGCGCCACCGTGGCGACGGCGCGGAGCGGTTGCGCGATGGCCTCGCTCCGCACCTTTTCAATGCGGACGCCGATCAAGCTGGTCTGAGCCTGATCCAATTCCACCGGCGCCCTCGGATGCGCGGGCGGAGCGCTGCCATTGGCCTGCGTGGCGGCTGATGCGGACGGGGGAGGCGCGCCCACGCCGTGGTGCAACGAGAAAGGCCAGCCATGCCGGAGGTGCTGGACGGTGAAGAACCCGATGACCAGCACCAACGCCAACGTCATGGTTACCGCGAGGGTCCGTGGATCCTTGAGCTTCACCGGCGGGCTCCTGTCTCGAACTGGCCCTGCGCGCGATGAAACCTCGCCCAGGCGAGGCCGAGTTCGAACTCGGCGGACACCAATTCGGCTTCGAGCGACCAAAGCGCCTGCGCCGCATCAATCACGCTGACGAGCGGCATCGTTCCAGCGGCGTAAGCCGCCAGCGATGGTTCGATGGACTGCCGGGCGCGCGGCAGGACGTCATCACGCAGAGCGGCCACGCGCCGGCGGGCGGCGATCACCTGGTTCCTCGCGGATGCGGCCTCCCCTTCGATCATCCGGGTCATCGCGGAGAGGTCCGCATGCGCCATATCCTCCATCGCGCGCGCCTCCCGGACACCCGCGTCGTACTTTCCGCGCCAGATCGGAACGCTGACGCCGACCATGAGCATCCAGCCCCAGCGGTCGGTCATTGTGTAGGCAGGTCCCGTGCGAACGAAGCCCATGGGGAGATACATCGTCTCCATCACGGATATCTCGGCCTGGGCGCGGCCAATCTCGGCGCGGCCGGCTTCGAACTCCGGCCGGTGACGCAAGGTGAGGGTGCGGACATCGGTCCACGGTGCGGGTTCCCGGTCAACTGGCGCCCCCGCCAACTCAGGGATGGCAGCCTCGACCGGCCGTCCAAGACTTGCGTTCAGCATGGTTTCGCCCGCGGCGGCCTCGGCGGCGATCACGCGAATCGCCCCCTCGAGCCGTGCGACCTCGACCTCGGCGCGGAGGACTTCAGGTTGATTTCCGGTTCCCGAACTGTAGCGGGCGTTCGCAGCGCTCACAAACTGGCGTGCGAGCACCACCTGCTCATTGAGAATACGCGCCATCTCGCGGCGCTCGCGCAACATCAGGAACGCGCGGGCCGCATCGAGTTGAACATCCAGCGCGACGCGCTCTGAATCAGCCCGGAGGCGCCGCGCGTCAGCGTCGGCTGCGCGCCGGCGATGGCCAAGCACGCCGGACAGCGGAAAGCTCTGCTCGATCATCAGGCTCGCATCCACGCCGTGGAGTTTGAAGGGCAAGTGATCGACCGAAGGCATGACCATCGGGTCATCAAGCGCGGAAACGAAGTCCGGCCGTTGGTCCGCCGCGCGAGTTCGCGCCTGGGCCGCCACGATCTCTTGCCGGTGTTCGCGGGCGTAGCGAAGCACATCCTCGAGCCGCAGGGGCGTTGGCAGCGTATCCCGCTGCTCTTGGACTTGCGCGGCTCCGATCCTGGCGAGCAGCAGGGATGCGGCCAGAACCAGACACCGCGCCGCCGCCGGGGTGAGGTGCGTCATGGCCGATACCGCCTGCCCCGTCTCCCGTGGCGCGCGAAAACATTCGTGAGATCACCGGTCTTTTGCATGCTTTCAGCGGGCTTTCCGCGCTCGAAAGCGTGTCTCTTACAGGTCTCGACGTGTGAGCGCAGGATGTCTTCGTCCATCTTTCCGTGGAACCTCCGGATGCCTATGCCCCCAAGGGGAGGGGCGAAATCCCCACAGCTTTCGGCGGGCATGCACGCCTGTGTATAGGCGTTTGGGGCGCCTTGCGTGACACACCCGGCGAACCGTTTATCCCGCGCACCCTCCGCGGTTTCCAGCCCCCGCGCTTCCATGGGTGTCACGTTTACCCATCGTGGAGCCTACTTCAGTGGACGCAAGATGCCTACTAGAGGACGCGGCGGCCAGGGCGCCGGCGCCATCGGAAAGGAAACAGCAAATATGAGACGAGCGACTTGGCGGATATTGATTCTTGGTCTGGCGGCGGCTGGTTGCGCATCCAAGAGCCCGGGCGCCCGGCCGCATGACATGAGCGCGGCCGCGCACGAGCACGAGACACGGGCGCATGCGGGGACCGTGGACGCGCACGAGGGACAGTACAATCCGAACGCCCATATTGAGCACGAACGATGCCAGGGGCGTGCGGGAGGAGCGGCGCGCGCCGAAAGAGACACCGGCCCTATTTGTTGGACGTCCGTCAACAACCCGACCACCACGCATCTGCGGCAAGCAGAAGATCACCGGCGTCATGCGGCCAACCACCGCGCTGCGTCAGCGGCGCTTCGCGATGCGGAAGAGCGGGCGTGCGCCGGCGTCTCGTCAGACGATCGCGATATGAGCCCATTCGAGCATGTCGAAGACATCACGAACGTCGAGCCGTTGATCGAACAAACCGGAACAGGCAAGCAGCCATCGCAGCGGACCGCCGGAGCAATCGTGACGTTCCGGGCGGTGCCCGGCATGACGGCCAAGTGGCTCCAGCAAGCGATCGGCTGTCACCTCGCTCGCAACGCATCGCTCGGCCACGTCGTACCGGAGATGCCGGATTGCCCGCTCGTCCCGAATGGCGCCCAGGCGCGAGTGACTTCCACCGGGAACGGCTTCGCTGTGGCGATCCGTTCAGACGATGCAGCGGCTGCACAGGAAATACTTTTGCGCGCGCAGCGGCTGCGAACGGCTGCCGCGCCCGCGAACTCAGCGGCGCCAACCCAGTAAAGGGCAAAAGATCATCATGACCGGGCCAACTGCAATTCAGGCGCGGCGGGAGACCTTCCATATCTGCTGGATGCCGGGTTTCATCTCTTGGCCGCCGCGTCGCCAGAGGCCGCGCATCGGTAACGAACGGAGCGCCCATGTCTGAGGGGCGCGACATCCTCGTCGCCGGCGGCTACGGTGTGGTTGGCCGCCGCATTGCATCGCGATTGGCGCCGGAATTCCCAGGCCGTGTTGTGATCGCCGGACGCGACGAGCGGAAGGCGCTCGCGTTTTCCAACGAACTCGGAAATGGCAGCCGTGCACGCCGGATTGATGTGGACGATTCCGCCTCTGTTTCAAGCGCGCTGGACGGTATCGGCACAGTAATGACATGCGTCGCGCAGCACGAGTTTCATCTTCTCCGGACCGCCATCGCACGTGGACTCGCCTATACGGACATCGCCCCCCGGCTGGCCTTCTGGCGCGGTGCGGAGGAAATGGAGTCGGAGGCGAGGCGGACCGGCGCCCGAATCGTCCTCGGCGCAGGTCTTTCGCCGGGGATCTCGAACATGATGGCCGCGAACCTTGCAAGGATGGTCGAGCGAGTTGATCAGATTGAAACCGCGATTCTTCTGAGCCTCGGCGATGAGTACGGGCCGGACTCACTCCATCATGTTCTTGAAGCTGTGATATCGCCGTTCAGCGTGGTCTTGGACGGCCGCCGCGAGACAGCAACCCCGTTTTCGGATGGGCGGCGCGTCGTGTTCCCTGAACCTCTTGGCGAGCGAATCGCTTACCTGTTTCCTTGGTCGGACGCCGTCTATTACCCGAAGACCATCGGCGCCCAAACGTCGCTTGGAAGGTTCGCGCTTGAGCCGGCGTGGACCGGCGGGCTTGCTGCGTTGCTTGTGCGTCTTGGCGCCCGGAACTGGTTGCGGCGCGGCGGAGTCCTGCAAGGTCACCAGCGCGCGATTGATGGTTTGAAGCGGATCTACGCGGGAAGTGATCGCTTCGCGCTCGTCGTCACGATCCGGAGCGGAGAGCGAGTGGTCATGATGAATCTCGCGGGACGGCGCCAGGCTGACGTGACGGCCGACAGCGCCGCCGAGTTTGCGCGAATGCTCGCGCGTTCAGAAGCCGGGCAACCGGGAGTCTGGCTCCCGGAACAGGTGATTCCGCACGAGCGCTTCTTCACCCGGCTCGCCGCTTGGGGATGGAAGGCGGCGGTTGAGGAGCAGCCTGCTGACCCGTCCCTGAAGACTTCTGGGCATCGGTAGAGAGTTTGTTGGATAAACAACTCCAGCGATACGACGCCATCATCACCTGCGGATACCCCGCTGGATAGCGGGTACAACCAGCAGAACCCGTTGCGCCCCGATCCGGCCGCGGAAGCAGCAAATATCAGCGGCGCCAGGTGACGGAATCGGCGCGCGGGCGCTGGTGCGCCGCCGCCCCGGGCCGGCAACGAAGGACGTGGGCGGGCTGGCGGCGACACACAAACGATCTTACTTGAGCAGATGCGATGTTTTGGCTAGTTTTTTGTGGAGAATATGCGCCATGAACAACAGGTCATCGCCGCGAACCTCAAGAAAATTCGCGGATTCAAAGACATCCTGCAGCACCGGATCGCAGAGGCGGCGGGCCCATCGCGCGGCGT
Organism: Myxococcota bacterium; assembly: GCA_022072125.1. Classification (GTDB taxonomy): domain Bacteria; phylum Myxococcota; class JAJVIH01; order JAJVIH01; family JAJVIH01; genus JAJVIH01. Next base: position 39,674 of record JAJVIH010000064.1, read on the forward strand.
CTACCATATCATCGAGGGCGGCAAGGCGCAGCCCCGCGTGCATAACCTCATTGCCACCACCAACGCTCCCAAGACCCTCGTACATGAACTGCTGGAGCACGCCAAGCGTATCTGGCCCCGTCCGTAGCCGACTCAATGAAGCTGAAGCTGCTCGCCACGCCTTCGAACCTGGAGCTTGCATGGCGTCGGATCACGACGGGCGGCAACCACCAGTACAAGCGCTTCTTCCGCCCGCTGTACGTGGCGTACGAGATTGCCCTCAATGACAACCTCGAGGATCTGCGGAGGCGTCTCGAAGGCGGGTCGTTCAGACCGCGCCAGCCTGAGCGCATCTACCTCCCGAAGGCTTTGGGCCTGCATCGCCCACTAAGCCTCCTCCACATCGAAGACCAGATCGTTCTTCAGGTCTTCGCCAACTTAGCTGCGAAGAAGCTCCATCTGCGCCGGGCGCCGCTGCAGTTCAGGGTCGTCTTCAGCAACATCCCCCAGAGAGACAGCAGCATCTTCTTCTTCAAGCGCTGGCAGTACACCCACGCCGCGTTCCGGCGGCGCATTCGCGAGCACTATGCCGGCGGCCTGTGCTGGGTCGGCGACTTCGACCTCTCAGCCTTCTACGATACCATCTCGCACAACCTCCTGCTCAAGACGATCTACCCGCGCACGCGCACGAACAGCGAGATGGAGTTGTTTCGTTCGTGCCTTGCGGCGTGGAGTTCGGAGAAGGCGGCGTCACAGCACGGCCACGGCATCCCACAGGGACCGTTGGCTTCGGACTTCCTTGCCGAATGCTTCTTGCTACCCATCGATGAGAAACTCCAGAAGACACCCGGGTACACTCGGTATGTTGACGATGTTCGATTGTTCGGGAAGACCGAGGACGACGTTCGTGCGGCTATCTTCCAGCTTGAGTGGTGCTGCCGGGAGCGCGGGCTGGTCCCGCAGACGGGGAAGTTCGCAGTGAAGCAGGCGACGACGGTGCAGGATGCGATGGGTATGCTTCCCAGCATTGCCGACCCACAGCGGTTGAACGGTTCTTCACGGGAGCCTCTGGCAGGGGAGCGTGCCCGATCCCTCTTCCTCTCATCGCTCGGCGGGGATCCATCTCGCGTCCAGGACAAGACGCGGCTCCGCTACGTGCTCTATCATGCTGAGCCGGACACCGAAATACTCAATCTCGTGTGCAGTCTCGTTCCGCACCATCCCGAGCACGCTGAAGCCTTCTTCACGTACCTCGCTCGGTTTTCGCCCAATATGCAGATCATGAGGCTCTGCCTTGATCTGATCAGAAAGAGTCCGTACGCCTACGTGCGTGGCGAGGCGTGGATGAACCTTGCAGGCCAACCCGAGTCCATACGCATGCTCGACAACACGACGCGCAGCCGCTTGGTGCAGGATGCGATCACCATCGCAAGGAAGTCGCCTAAGGACTTCATGGAGATGTTGGGAGTCTGCCATTTTCTTTCTGTGGCCGAGGTGGTCGAAGGAAAGCGATATAGCCAGTTCCTCAGGTACAAGCGCGCGCTGCTTCAGGCCTTCGTCGCGGAGGTGCTGCCCGATAGCGCGTTCGCCGCCGGCGGGGTCGTGAATGCATACCTGCGGAAGCGCGCCTTCGAGCCTGGAATCTCGATCTGCACGCGCATCCACGCGATGGGACTTTGTCCCGCGACGTTCAACATCGAGCCATCAGCCTTGCCGTCGCAGGTGCGCAACACGATGAAGGCTCTCCGCACAATCGCCGTGAAGGGCGGCCCGGTCGATCCGATCGCCGAACTGATCGAGAATCGCTACAAGGTCAACTCGGCGCCGAAGTCTTGGTGCACACTGCTCGGGAATGACTACGTGCATGCGCTTGGTCTCCTGAAGAGCGCCGACGCAGCGTTCAACATAGACAGGTCCCACTGGCTCGCGTACCAGAACTCGTTTCACAACGCGATCTTCCTCGCGCTTCAGCGGCAATTCAAAGCGATGGGGCATGCAGCGGCATGCACGACCCACTCTCGCAACGGGGAGTTGGTCGCCTTCGGCGTCATGCTGGACGAGAGCAACACGTTCTCGAAGGAATTTCCGATCGTCGCTGACTGCTTCCGTGCGATGAACGACCGACGGAACCACCTTCCGAATTCGCACCCGTACGACAAGAAGAGTGCGACCCCGTCGAAGCACCTGAGCGCGCAGGAGCGTAACCGCTTCGTCCGCGACCTCAAGGCCGCGCTGCCCGTATTCGTGGGGCTGATGCCATGAGGCCGGGCAACTCCTGAACAATCCGCAATGGTTCGGGTTTACATTGGCAGCAGCCTGCCGGTCCCGCCCGCCCCGCGTTCGCCGTAGCAGCGTAGCGCCGCCGTAAGCCCCGTTCCGCGCGCTCGTGATCGCATCTTGGGGGCGGCCGGATGCTCTTGAAGCGCCGCTTGCGCACCGGGCCGGCCGCGGAATCCGCAAATATCAGCGGCGCCAGGTGACGGAATCGGCGCGCGGGCGCTGGTTTCTGGCTGCCGGCGCCGGAATTCTCGCTTTTGACCGGCGCCATGGGCTGCGCATGCGCGCCGGTCTGGCCGTTGGTTTTGGGGCTGGGGTGGCGCCTGGACTCCACCGCAAGGCCTCCGGCGTCAAGGAACCGTTAGCTCCCTGTCACGCCAGGTCTGGGAGCGGCCTACTATCATCATGAACCGTCCAAGGTTCGCCAGAACGGTCAACCACCCCAGCCTGATGGAGGTCACGCCATGACGCGCATCCGCTCGATTCACGCCGCCCTTTTTGCGGGCGCTCTCCTCGCAGGCTGCAGTCGCGACATGGGCGGCATGGGCGACATGGGCGGGATGATGATGTCTCCTGACGCTGGAGACATGATGATGGTTCCTGGCGTCATGGATGTTCCCCCATCCGAAGGTCCCTTCGAGACCGTGCTGGCCAGGGATCTGGACCCGTCTCCGGATGTCGTGGAGGTCGCGCTCGAAGCGAAGGTCGCTGATGTTGAACTCGCCCCGGGGCGCCGCGTTCCGATGTGGACCTACAACGGGACCCTGCCTGGTCCCCGTATCGAGGCGCGTGTGGGTAACACGGTGCGCGTCCGTTTCAAGAATTCGCTCCCCGAAGCCACGACGATCCACTGGCACGGCGTCCGGGTTCCAGCCGCCATGGACGGCGTGCCGGCGGTGCAGTCGCCGATCGCGCCCGGTGCGGAGTTCACGTACGAGTTCGTCGTGCCTGATGCGAGCACGTTCTGGTATCACCCCCATATCCGGTCCGATGAGCAGGTCGAGCGCGGACTCTACGGCGCGTTCGTGGTTCGCGGCGACAACGAGCCCGCGGCGACAAGCGATCGCGTCGTGGTCCTCGATGACATTCTCGTGAACGGGGATTGGACGCTGAGCGCGTTCGATCCCATGCACGCGATGGCGGGACGGCAGGGCAACCTGATCCTGGCAAACGGGCGGGCGCGCCCGATCGCTCCGATGGAGCGCGGCGGACTTCATCGCTTTCGCTTCATCAACGCCGCCAACGCGCGATATTTCCGGCTGGCCTTGCCAGGGCATCGCCTGCTGCTGATCGGAACCGACGGCGGGCTTCTCACCGCTGCCCGCGAGGTCAACGAGGTGCTGCTCGTTCCAGGTGAACGCGCGGATGTGCTGGTGGTCATGCAAGGAGACGCGGGGACGGTTCTTGACTGGAAGTCGCTGCGATACGATCGCGGTCACGGTACGGGCGAACTCCCGGACGCCGTGGTCTTCCAATCGAGGAATGGAAGCGGCGCTCCGGTTTCGACGCCAGCGCCGCCAACCGTACTGACGAATATCGCTCCCTTGCCCGCGGCGGACGTGCGGCGCGAACTGAGGCTGGAGGAGTCCATGAACATGAGCGGGGAGCACGGAAGTGGTCATGGCTCTGGCTCTGGGATGGGGATGGTCTTTTCGATCAACGGCCAAGTTTATCCCAATGCCGCTCCCTTGAACGCGAAACTCGGCGCCGTCGAGGATTGGTCCATCGTCAACACGACTGAAATGGACCACCCCTTCCACCTGCATGGATTCCGGTTCCAGATCGTGTCCGGGGATGGGCAGGCGCCGGAGTTTCCCGCCTGGCGCGATTCGATCAACGTGCGCGCGGAGAAGACGACGGTGATTCGCGTACGGCTTGAGGACCACCCGGGCGTATGGATGTTCCACTGCCATATCCTTGAACATGCTGAGCGGGGAATGATGGGCGAACTAAGGGTGGTGAAGCCATGACCGCTTTTTCCATGAAGTTGGGGAGTCTGGTCAGTCTTGCCGCGCCCTGGGTGATTGCCTGTGCGCCGGCGGCCAGCCAGATGCGGCCTGCCGGGCAGACCGCTTCCGCTCCGGCTGCGCACGAGACCCATGGCGCGCACCACCATGACGAACACGCCGCGGCTTCGACTTCTCCCGTGGCGTCGCCAGCGCCCGCCGCCGGCCCTCCAGACGCTGCGCCGGCAAGCGGAATCCTGAGCGAGCAAGACGCCTACGAGCGGGCTCTCCCGGTGTTCCAGCGGTACTGCGCGAACTGTCACACAACCGCCGGTGATCGTTCGCGGGCATCCACGCTGCGGCATTTCAACATGGACCGTTACCCGCTCACTGGACACCACGCCAACGAGATCGGCGCGACCGTCCGGAAAGTTCTGGGCGCATCGGGAAAGCGGGCGACGATGCCGCGCGATCGTCCAGGAGCCGTTCAAGGTGATGATCTCCGGCTCGTCTTGGAGTGGGCGGAAGCCTTCGACCGGGCGCATCCGCCCGGCCACGGCGGTCATCGGCGCTGATGGAGACAAAACCCATGACGAAATCAAATAGCATGATTCTGGCGGCCGTGATGATTCTCGCCGCCGCGTGCGAGGAGAGCGCCCAACCCGCCTCTTCCGCCGTCGCTCGCGCAAAGGATGAGCCGGCCATCAGTTCATCGCAGCCAGCGGCCCCACCGGCGATGGCGTCATCACAGCCGCGGACCGGGCCATTGACGCTGGTGAGTGATCGAAGCCTGGTCTGCATGGTCAACAACCGGTTCATGGGAAGACCGCAGATTCCCGTCACCGTGGGCTCCAACACCTACTACGGATGTTGCGAGATGTGTAAGGGACGTCTGGCGAACGATCCGGCTTCACGAACGGCCATCGATCCAGTGAGCCGGCGCCCGGTTGACAAGGCGATGGCCGTCATCGGCCGCGCCGGGAACGGGACGGTCGTTTACTTCGAGAACGAGCGGAACTTCGATGAGTACGCGCGGCAGGCGCGCGCCAACTGAAAAGAGCGCGGCCCTGCCCGGCGAGGCCCCAATCCATCGCGGGGGTTCCGGAAGACGGTCATCACGCGATGAGTTTTATTGAGCGGCGGCCATGACAACGCTGCTGTTTGGGGATTCGCCAGGGAAAAGGTCCGGATGAATGGCGATGCGGACAGGGAAACGTCCGCATCCCCCCGCGACAACCGGAAAAATGACAGGCGGCGGAACCCGCGCCCGCGGGTCTGGGCTTTACCTGGCCTCCTTGACTTGGGGGATGTGCGAGAATAGCACCTGTTCTCCATGTCACGCGCTTTTGCGGAGCGCATGCTCATTTCCAAAAAACCAACGCAGGAGAATCCCATGGCGGCGAAACAGGTTTTGGTATCCGGAGCGACCGGCAAACAGGGTGGGGCGCTTGCGCGCCTGCTGATCCAGCGCGGACACAAGGTCCGGGCGCTGACCCGCAACAAGGATTCCGCCGCGGCGCGATCGCTCGCCAGCCTGGGCGCTGAACTGGTCACCGCGGATCTTCTCGACCGCGCCGCCCTCGACAAGGCGGTGAACGGCATGGATGCGGTTTTCGCCATGACCACTCCCTTCGAGGCGGGCGTGGACGCCGAAACCCGTCAGGGAATCACCCTTGCGGACGCCGCCCAGGCCGCGGGCGCGCACCTCGTCTACACCTCGGTGGGCAACGCGGACCTGAATACCGGCATTCCCCATTTCGACAGCAAATGGGCTGTCGAACAGCATCTGAGGAAATCCGGCGCGCGCGCCACCGTGATCGCGCCCGTCTACTTCATGGAGAACGTCGGATTTGTGCGCCAGCAGTTGAGCCAGGGCGTCCTGCCATCGCCGTTGTCGCCGGATCGCAAGCTGGCCCAAATAGCAGTGGGCGATATCGCCGCCGCCGCCGCGGCCATCATCGAGGCGCCGGAGCGGCACACGGGCAAACGCTACGATCTGTCGGGATACGAGTTGAGCGGACGCGAGCAGGCGGAGATCATGTCGCGCGTGATTGGGCGTCCGTTCCAGTATTTCAAGCTGCCGATGGAGGTCATCCGCGGTTCCATGGGCGAGGACGGCGTGATCATGTACCAGTGGTTTGAAAACACCGGCTACAAGATTGATTACGCCGCGCTCCGGCAGGCCTTCCCGGAGATTACCTGGACGACCTTCGAGTCCTGGGCGAAATCCTTCGACTGGGACGCCTTCTTCAAGGGGTGAATGGGGGGACGGGAGCAGAGCCGCCAGACCCGGGTAGCTGGGCGTTGACCTTGGCGTGATGGCGCCACAAGCAGACACGTGATGAGCCGCAAGCCCCTGATGTCATTCCGGTTCGTCAAGCCGGGGCCGCCTGCAACCAGAAAGAGGGCAGGGCGGGCGTGGACTCCCGTCCGGCCTTCGCGCCTCCAGTTTATCCCCGCGTGATTCCACGCGGGGATTTTGTTTTTCCGGGCGGCGCTGATGATCCATCGTGCCCTCGCGCTTTCCCGCTCACCAGCGCATTTCCTTGCTCGACGGCGCGCATCCCCGCGGATGAACGGTTTTGGCGGCCGGGGCGTGTCACCTTGAATGGTGACAAAAGGTGACAGGGCGCGGGTTTTGGTCGCTTGCAGGTCCGCGGAAAATCAGCGGAAAGCCGATTTTTGTCCGGATGCCCATGAAAATCACCATAA
>JAJVIH010000065.1 GCA_022072125.1 Myxococcota bacterium
GTGCGAACCCGGTGCGGGCGAAAAAAATCCCGGGCGATCCCGCGGAAGATCTTTGACAACCGAATATTCAGCGAAAGCGGGCGGGGAAAAAAACGCCCGTTGTTGAGAGCAGGGTGGTGGGGGATGGAGAGGGTGGGGCGCCGGAACCGGATCAACCGTCAGGCGAAGCAGGGTGCTTGTTCCGCTTCCCCTTCTCGCCATCGGGGTTTATTTCTGGTCCGCCGCAGGGGGAGATTTTCGCCAGCCCAGGTGCAGGCGGGCGGTCACTTCCACCTCGCCGGGACCCGAAGGGGGACGGTAACTGGGCCGTTGCAGGGCTTCGGTCAGGCAGGCGATGTAGTGCAGCGGCTGCTTGTCGCTCTTCGGAAAGCGGATATGTTCCGCCCGCCCCTGCTGGTTCAGGTTGAAGATCACCTGAAGATCCCGGCTGGCGGTATCGCTCTCGGGGAGGTGTTGGGCGTGGCAGACCTGCAAATCAATCCGGTACTTCTGAATCACGAAATCCACGTCACTTTGTTCGACCGGGCCTTTGGACTTGACATGATCAATCACCACATCCACCCGGTTGATGGTGTCGAGGGGAATGCCCCAGTCCGGTTGGGCGGCAATGGGTTTGCCGTTGACGATCACGCCGCTGGGGGCGCGGCGCAACACACCCTTGAGCAATTCGCCGGGAGGAACCGCCAGGGCGGGCGGGGTGGCGGCGCCATCCGGAGGGTTGACCAGCAAGGGCTTGAGCTTGGCGAACAGCGGGGCGTTCACGGCCGGGGTGGGAGCGGAAGGAGCAAGCGGGGCGTTGGCGGCCTCCGCGGGCGGCCGCGGCAAAGGTCCGGCGCGGGTTTCCGGCTGGGCTTGCGGGGCTGGCGCCTGGGCCGCCGCTTTTTTCGCCGAGTCGGACTGGCCGCACGCCGCCAGGGATGTGGATGCAATCAGAAGACACGGAATCGCCACTTGATTGAAATTGATATTCATTATCAAAACCCTTGCTTCTGATTGGGACAATCAGATAGAGTCCCGTCCGTCAAAGCGACAAGGTTTAACGTCCTTTCCCGGGACAGCGCAAGCCAGAACAGACTTGTTCAGGGAGGTGTTCATGAAAGCGTTCCCCATCCCGCTGTGGGTCATTTTCCTGATCTCCGGCCTGTTTGGTCTGTCTCCGGCCCATGCGGATGATGGGGTGGATGAGCAGGGCAACCCCATCGAAAGAGATGAGGATGGCGATGCTTCCGGCGGCGCCCATTCAGATGACGACTCCGGGCGGCGCTCCGGGATGAAAATCATCGTGACGGGTTCCCGCTCCGCGCTGGACCCTTTCGATGTCGCCCGCGGGCTGTCGGTGCTGGACGTCCATGACCTGAAACTGCTCGCCCCGCGCACCACGCCGCAGGCGCTTCATTACAGTACGGGCGTGTGGGTGCAGCGCACCAACCACGCGGGCGGCTCGACCTTTGTGCGCGGCCTGACCGGCCGCCAGGTGTTGCTGATGCAGGATGGCGTCCGCCTGAACAACAGCGTGTTCCGCGCGGGACCCAGCCAGTACCTGAACACCATCAGCCCGTTTGATATCCAGCGCATTGAAATCGTGCGCGGCCCCGGCAGCGTGCTCTATGGATCCGACGCGCTGGCGGGAACCATCAACGTCATCACCACGGAGCTTCAGCCCTACCGTTCCATGCGCTGGGAAGGCGTCGAGTTTCTGGGCCAGACCAACAGCTCGGACCGGGAGAAAACCGGCGGGGCCTACACCCAGTTCAGCCTGATCAACACCACCCTGCGGCTGGGCGGCAACTACCGGGATTTTGACAATGTGCGCGGCGGGTATCTCACGGGGGTTCAGCCCTTCACCGCCTACCAGGAAGGCGCGCTCATGGCCAAGGCCCGGCATGACATCAACGATCGCCATTATTTTCTCCTGTCCGTATCCATGTTCCGGCAGACCAACGCGGCGCGCACCGACCGCTATCGCGCGCCCAAACCCGCCGCCAGGACGGGAGAAAAAGGGACCGACGGGCGCCTGAACAAATACGAAGAACAATGGAATGACATTGTCTGGGCGCGGTATCATGGAGATGTCTCCCGGTTGCTCAACTACCAGCTCTTCGCATCCCTGGTGCATATGCGGGAACAGCGATCCGAAACCGCCATTCCGTGGGACAATCCGGTGGCCGATCCAACCCGGCGCAAGCTGCAACTGGAGACGGACAATGTCTGGACCCTGGGAACCGGGCTTCAGTTCAACTCCCGCAAGTCCTGGTGGCTGGACGCGGCCTATGGCGCCGAGTTTTACAACGACTGGGTGAGCAGCCAGCGCGAGGACGCCAGTTTCAACGGTGAAGCGATGAGTCTGGACACCGCGAACGCCTATCCGCGCGGGCGGTTCATTGACGGCGCCGGATACCGCCAGCTTGGCGTGTACCTGCAGGACACCCTGCGTCCCTTCGACTGGTGGGGGATCACGCCAGGGGTGCGGTTCAACTGGATTTCATCGAACGTGGCCAGCGACCCTGATTTCGGCGACCCCAGCTTCAGCGAGGCGAATGTGGTGGCGTCGCTGTCCACCATCTTCCATGTGATTGACGGGTTGAATCTGTTCGCCGGCGTCCATCAGGGTTTCCGGGCTCCCAACCTCGATGACATGCTCGGCCAGGGTGACTTCGGCGGTGGTTTCGATCTGCCCAACCCGGCCCTGACCTCGGAAAAATCCCTGACCTTCGAGGGAGGCCCGAAATGGCGGTCCGGGTGGCTGCACGCCGGGGTCACCGGCCACGTGACGAAGTACGATGGCCTGATGGTGCGATCCCCGGCCAAATACCATGACAGGGACAAGAACGATCTGGGTCTCCAGTACTACAGGCGGGAAAACAGCACCAACGCCCTGATCTGGGGCGTGGAAAGCGAGGCCACGCTCATTCCCCAGAAAAACTGGGAGGTCTTCGGCAACGCCACTTATACCTATGGGGTCAACCGCGACAGGAAGCTCGAAAACGACACCGGTCCGGTCAAGAAAGGGGAGAGCGAGCCGATCTCGCGCATCCCGCCGCTCAACGGAATTTTCGGCGTGCGATACCGCTTCCTCGATCCCAACCTGGTGCTGGAACTGGCGGGCCGCTGGTCCACCCGGCAGGATCGCCTGGCCATCAGCGACACCACCGACACACGCATCCCCACCGGGGGCACGCCAGGCTTCTTGGTGTTCGATTCGCGGCTGGGCTACCAGCACGAGGTCTTCGATGTGTCGCTGGGCGTCGAAAACATCACCAACGAGACCTACCGCTATCATGGCAGCGGCGTGGACGCCCCGGGAACCAATGTGTTCATGATGCTGCGCCTGCGCACCCCCGAAGTAGGCGAGGATGGCTGAGCCGGTAGGATTGGCGGCCGGCGCATCCTGTATGGGCGTCAGGGGAAAAATTCCGGCGGGATGGCGGTCTGACGCGAAGGCGTCCGTCCCGCTCATTCCATCCGGATAAAAAACCACAGGATTTTCGACGGGTTGACGCCCATCACAGACGGCGGCCTGCCGGCATGCTGCAATGGGCGGTGGAATCAGGGTTTTTGTCCGCCGTGACCTTGCCTTGATGGGTTCCGTGTGGCATAGAACCGGCCATTGAAACGGCCGGATGGGAAAGTTCCCTGGGAACTTGAAGGGGGCGAAGCCCGCCCGGAATGGACATGTTGATCGAATCCGCCATATCCCCGCCCAGCGAATTATGGGGCGTTTCCGAGTGGGCCGCGGCGCGCACCCATTCCCGCTGTGAAAAGATCCTTCTCAAGCGGTTCCAGGGCCGCGGAGTCCGCGCCTACCTGCCTGCCGCCAGCCAACAGCGCCTTTACGAAGGCCGCCGCCGCACGGTGGAAATCCCCCTGTTTCCCGGCTACTTGTTTTATGACCGCTCCGCCATCCGCAGGCTGGAAGTGCTTTCCATCCGCGAAGTGGCGCAGGTGCTGGAACCCGCCAATCCCGTCGAGCTTCGCGAAGAGTTGCTGCGCCTGGAAGACGGGCTATCCAGGGCGGGACGCTCCTGGAGCGAACTCAGCTTCACGATTCGCGGCGCGCCGGTGGAAGTGGTTTCAGGGCCGCTCAAGGGGTTGCGTGGCGAATTCATCGAACACAAAACCGGCGGATCGCTTCTCATTCGCGTCACCCTGCTGGGCCGTCTGGTGGAAACCTCACTTGACGCCGTGTTTGTCCGGCCGCTCTAGGTTCTCCATTCTCCCGCCGCATGGCGCCCACCCGCATTGAATACGACAACTCTTCCAGCGGACTGGAAGGCATGTTCACCCAACTGCTGCCCAAGCTGCTGCAGCGCATCGAGTTTGACGCGGTGGACCTGCATGCGGGTCAGGCGGGCAAACAGGCCACCCTGTGGCTGCGCAGCCAGGGCAAGACCGTCTACCACATCCGGGTCGTCCGCCGCGGCGTGCGCACCGTGCTGGAACTGGGGCATATCAGCCCGGCGGCGGGACTGGAACTGGCGAGAATCTGCAAAACCCATTTCGATAGCTGGTTTGGAATCACCCGTGAAGACATCCTGGCTTACGAAGACCATCACCAACCACCCAATGGAGGGAAGCCATGAGCGAAGTCCAGCAGTTTGTTGACAAGGTGAAGAACAAGGAGGCCCTGATCGGCATCATCGGTCTGGGGTATGTCGGATTGCCGCTGGCGCTGCGGTTTTCCGAGGTCGGCTTCAAGGTGCTGGGGTTCGATCTGGACGGATCGAAAATCCAGAAGATTCACTCCGGCCAGAGCTACATCAAGCATATTGACTCGTCGAAGATCGCCGGCGCGGTTCAGCGCGGGTTCACCGCCACCACCGATTTCAGCCGCGCGAAGGAGCCGGACGCCATCCTGATTTGCGTGCCTACGCCGTTGACCCATCACCGCGAACCGGACATGTCGTACATCGTCAATACGGCCAACCAGATCGCCAGATACATCCGCAAGGGCCAGCTTGTGGTGCTGGAATCCACCACCTACCCGGGCACCACGGTGGAAATATTGATCCCGATTCTGGAAAAGGCGACCGGGCTGAAGTGCGGAACCGATTTCTGGGCGGCGTTTTCGCCGGAGCGCGAGGATCCCAACAATCCCGATTACCATACCGCGACCATTCCCAAGGTGGTGGGCGGGGTGAATCCCGACGCCCTGGCCGCCGCCAAGACGCTCTATGATCAGGTCATCGTCAAGACCGTGCCGGTGTCCAACACCCAGACCGCGGAAGCGGCCAAACTGGTGGAAAACATTTTCCGCTGCATCAACATCGCCATGGTCAACGAACTGAAAATGGTCTTCGACCGCATGGGCATTGACATCTGGGAGGTGATTGACGCCGCCAAGACAAAACCCTTCGGTTTCATGGCGTTTTACCCCGGCCCCGGCCTGGGCGGTCACTGCATTCCCATTGACCCGTTCTACCTGACCTGGAAAGCCCGGGAATTCGGCATCTCCACCCGCTTCATCGAACTGGCGGGCGAGATCAACACCGCCATGCCGGAATATGTCGTCCAGCGCACCATGGACGCCCTGAACGACCGCGAGAAATCGCTGAAGGGAAGCAAGGTGCTGATCGTGGGCCTGGCCTACAAGCGCGACATTGACGACATGCGCGAGAGCCCCTCGCTGATCCTGATCGATCTGTACGAGAAGAAGGGCGCCAAAGTGGATTACTACGACCCCTATATCCCCGTGGTCCCGCCGACCCGCGAACATGCCCACCTGGCGGGCCGGGTTTCCGCCAAGCTGGAGGATGTCAAGAACTACGATGTCGTGGTCATCAGCACGGACCACAGCAACGTGGACTACAACTATGTCCTCAAGAACGCCAAACTGGTGGTGGACACCCGCAACGCCATCAAGGAAGGCGCTCCCAACAAGATCAAGGCCTGAACGTTTCTGGAAGCGGAGGCGCCGGAAGCGGCGCCTCCCGCGCCCATGACGCATGGAATCCGCCAGCCCGAGTCCAACGCCCAGCCGCGGGTTGATGTCCCGCATCACCTCCGGGACCTTTCACTACGGTCTCGCCCGTGTGATGCCGCAGGCCGTCGGCTTTCTGCTGATCCCGCTTTACGCGGCGCTGCTCACCCCTCACGACTACGGCCTGGTGGATATGTACAACCTGCTGTTCGTGGTTCTGGCGATTGTCTCGCGGCTCGGCCTTGGCGGGTCGGTCGCGCGCTTCTATTTCGATTTCAAGGAAGGTCCGGAACTCAGGAACTATCTGTCCACCATGGGCTGGTGCATGGCCGCCAACAGTCTGCTGGTTGCGGCGGTGTTGCTCGCCACGGCCCCGCTGTGGCTGGACGCCCTGATTCCCGGGTTTCCCTATTTCCCGTTTTTCGTCATGGCGGTGCTGGTTTCCGTGATCAATACCGGACCAGAGATCCAAAACTGGCTGCTGCAATCCCGGGAGCAGAGCGCCCTGTCCGCAAAGCTGAATGGCTCCTTCGCAGCCGCCGGAATCGTGCTGGCCTTGTTTTTCGTGGCGGGCTTGCGATGGGGAGCGTTTGGGATGGCGTTCGCCCAATTCCTGGCCGCGCTGCTGTTTTCCATTCAGTCCATCCATTACCTGCGCCAGGATTTCTCGGGCGGCTTCAAACGGGAATATGTCAAAAACTCGCTTGTCTTCGCGGGCGCCCAACTCCCCGCCCATTTGCTCGCGGCGTTTTCCCCCATGATGAACCGGAGCATTCTGGCGCATTCCGGCTCCCTGGAGTCCGTCGGCCTGATCGCCCTCGCCAACCGCTTTTCTCAGCCCGTGGTGCTGGCGGCGGATTCCCTGGCCATGGCCTACCCGCCGATTTATTACCGGGTTCGCACCGAAAACCAACCCGGGGATACCCGCCAGTTGGTGACCGCGGAGCGCACCATCTGGTTTTTGACGGTTTCCGCGGCCGCTTTTGTCGCCATGGCCGGTCCCCCGGCCCTGCGGGTGTTGACGCCTTCCGCCTATCACGAAGCCGCCGCGGTGATTCCGGTTCTGGTTCTGGTTCCGGTGATGAACGTGGTGTTCACGCTGTTTGGTTCGGAACTCTACTTCAGCAAGAAAACCTGGATCCTCACCGCCGCCCAGACGGTCTGTATCCTGGTGAACTCGGGGATTACCTGGGCGCTGGTTGGGTTCATGGGCCCCCTGGCCGCGGCCACGGGCATGGCGGCGGGTCAGGCGGTATTCGCCATCATTACCGCCGCCGCCGCCTATCAATTCGCCCAGGTGGAGCACGACTGGTTCTCGATATGGAGAACTTCGCTGGTCATGGCGGGGGTGTCTTGCATACCGCTTGTCTTGCCGCCCCTGCCCGATTTGTTGAGCATCCCGCTCTGGACAATGCTCCTCGCGGGAGCGATTGGGGGCCTTCACCTGTTGGGAGATCCCACGCCCGGTTTGCTTTTTCGTCGGGCCGCCCGGTCAACTGGCTTCCTGCGCGGTGCGCCATGAGGCCGCCGCCGGCCTCTTCCTCTCTTGCGTTGTCAGCAATCAGGAAAACCATCGGACTTGTCCTGTGTCCGTTCCGCCATGACGCATGGAATCCACCAGCCCGAGTCCAGCGCCCAGCCGCGGGTTGATGTCCCGCATCACCTCCGGGACCTTTCACTACGGTCTTGGCCGCGTGTTGCCGCAGGCCATCGGCTTTCTGCTGATCCCGCTTTACGCGGCGCTGCTCACCCCCCACGACTACGGCCTGGTGGATATGCATGCGCAATGCGGCGGCGTGCTTGTCCTGCTGATGCGTTTCAGCCTCGGCGGCTCGATTTCCAGGTTTTATTACGATTACAAGGAAGGCCGGGAACTCCAGAACTATGTGGCGACCATCGGCGGATTCATGGTCATCAACAGTTTGCTGGTTGGGGGGATCGTCCTGATCAGCGCCCCTTTCTGGCTTCACCGGATTCTTCCCGGGTTTGGGTATTTTCCCTACTTTGTACTGGCGGTGCTGGCTTCCATATTGTCCGTGGGATCGGAAATCCAGCGCCGGCTCATGCAGGCCCGGGAACAGACGGCGATGACCGCCAAACTCAACCTGATCACGGCTCTGGCGGGAATCGCCCTGGCGCTGTTTTTTGTCGCCGGGTTGCGCTGGGGCGCCTTTGGAATGGTCTTCGCCCAATTCCTGGCAGGGCTGGTGTTTTATATCCAGGCCATCGCCTATCTGAAGCATGACGCCCGGGGATCGTTCGAGAAAGATCGCTTGAAAGGCTCCTTGGCCTATGCGGCAGGATTGTTTCCCTCACATGCCATCGCCGCGTTTCTTCCCGTGGCGAACCGCGCCATACTGGCCCAGACAGGGGCCCTGGAATCCGTCGGTTTGGTGGCCCTCGCCAACCGCTTCGTGCAGCCGGTTGTCATCGCATCCGAATCATTCGCTTCCGCCTACCCGCCCATCTATTTCGCCGTTCGCAAACAGGGCGGCGCCGCGGAACTGGACCAGTTGCGTTCCGTGGAACGCCTGATCTGGTACGTCACCATGGCGGCCGCCGCTGGCGCCGCCATGTTTGCTCCACCGCTGATCCGGTTGTTGACCCCGGAAACCTACCACTCCAGTGCGCCGCTCGCCCCAATCCTGGTCGCGGTTCCGGTGCTCAGCATGATGTACACGCTGTTTGGAATGGAGTTGTTCTACAGCAAAAAAACCTGGGTCCTGCCCCTGATTGCAGCATGCGGCGCGGCGGCGAATTGGGGAAGCACCTGGCTGCTCTGCCAGCGTTATGGGGCCGCGGGCGCCGCCTGGGGAATGGTCGCTGGACAATCCGTATTCAGTCTCCTGGCGGTGGCCGCGGCTTCACGGCTTACGGTGGTTTCACATGACTGGACGGCCATTCTCAGAACATTGGCGGTCTGGAGCGCCGCAATCGCGGCCGGCCTGGCGCAACCGGTCCAAAATGACTGGCTTGCGATACTGGTCAGGTCAGGCATCTTCATTGGCGCCGTGGTTCTGCTGCATTTGTCCGGCGATGATACGGCTTCACGCCTGATTCAGCGGATCAACGGCAGGGTGTTTTCCCGGAAGTAGCATGGGAACGCCGGTTTTCATTGATTATCCGCGCGTGGACGAAGTTCTTCTGCAACACGCGCTGGCGCGCCAGCCGGATTCCATTCTGGTGGCGAGGGACGCCGTGTGGGATTGCGCGGTTCCCGGATCAGCCAGGATCGTTCCCGATTTCAAATCCCCCGAATTTCGCGATGAATATATAGATGATCTTCAGCGCTGGTTTTCCCTGCTCCGGGAAAAAATCCGGCCCTCGTCCCTGTATCATCGCGCCGGCGTGGATCTGTTCGAGGCGGTTCTTTACAATTATCTCTTCACCACCGAGGAATACGTATATCGTTCCTGGCTGGTGAACCGGAAACTCGCCACGGAAAATGGCTCGTCCGGCCTGCGGGTGATTGTTGATGCGCAGCGCGTGGGGCATTGGTTTGTTCCGGAGTTGATCGAGAAACACGCGGGAACCATCCTTGAGATTGGTCCTGGGACGGAAAAACAGGGGGCTTCCACGCCGCGACACAGGTTCATGAAGGAACTGATCTATCCGGTCTTCCGGGACATCAGGAAAATCAAATCATTCGTTCCCCGGCGCGATATCGTCAAACCGGATATCCTTTTTGTGGAGAGCTACCCAAACAGCATTTTCATGGGGGCGGCGACCTGTCAGGAACTGGAAAAATCGTTTGGAATCATCGCGCGGATATTGGTCTGCCATGAAAAAAACTGGATGTTGATCCGTGATTCCGCGCAAGCGCGGTACTGCATATTCCTTGGCGACCTGATTTCCCCGGACATCCAGATGGGCGCGTTGTTCAAAAAAGGCGTGGCGGCGTCCTTTTTTGAACTGGCGGCGGAAAAAATATTGGCGGACGCCTGGCGGCGCGCAAATGGATATCCGATCAATCTTTGCAGAAAACACCGGACAGCCATGGTGAATGTATTCACCGAAGCCGCCGGCTGGATTGAACTGGCTTCGCGCATTCTTGAAGAGCTGCGTCCCCAGGTGCTTTGTTCCCATAACTTCAGCAACCTGTTCAGCCGGGCGTTTGTTCTCACCGCGAAATCCAGAGCGGTTCCAACGGTTCTGTTTCAGCATGGACAATTCGCCCTCCACCGGTTTGAAAGGTTTCATATTCATGACCACATCGTTGTGTGGGGGGAATATTTCAGGGATGGTCTGAAAATGCTGAGCGCCGGAAACGCCAGATTTCATGTCACTGGATGTGTAAAATACGAGGGCGATATAGGCGGGGCGAAATCCCCCGCGGTCAATAACGGATTGAAGGTATTGTTCCTGCCTTCCAGAACGGATGGCAGTTTCGTCTCCTATCCCGTCGCCGAAAGCATCGCGCGCGCGGTGATCGAGTGCGCGAAACAGCGTCCGGAATACCGGTTTATCATCAAGCCGCATCCGAGCGATGACTCGATCCTGTGGAAACGCCTGGATTTCCCGGAAAACGTCGCATTCATGAATGCGCTCTCCTCGATTCAACTGGTCCGCGATTCGGATGTTGTGATCATTTCAACGAGCAGCAGTGGTTTTGAAGCTTGCGCCATTGGGAAAGATCTGATTGTCACGCAGTTTCCGGGGCAGCCCGTGTCCCGCGACTATCAGGCGGCTCCCTGCGCGATTTGGGCGGACTCCGCCGGCGGGTTGCTCAAGGCGCTGGATGATATTCACTCGGACGCGGATATCCGTCTCAAGCTGGAGAAAGGGAGGGCGGAATTCAGGAGGAAGCTGTTGAACGATCTGCAACCTGGAGTCGCGAACAGGAACGCCGGGTTATTATCCTCTCTGTTGCGGGAGAAACATTGGTTGACGCCGTGACATCCCCTGTCTGGCCGGCGGAAAAAAAACTGCTCGTCTGGTCCAAATCGGCGCCCGATTTTCCGTCGGGCAGTCCGGCGATTCTGGCCGAACTGCTCCGTCACGCGCCGCCGGGCCATGTTCGCGTGGTGGCGGAAGACAGTCCCTTGCGCCGCCAGATGGATATCGCCTATCCAATCCGCCGGCTGAACATCCGCCGGATGAGTTGGCCATTTCCGCGCGGCGCGAGGGTGATCCCCTGGGCGAGGCTTTTGGCGGCGTTTCCAATGACCGCGATCGGATTGCGGGAGGTCCTCAGCTTTCAACCTTCAGCCATTCTGACCATTTACTTTGATGATGCGTGGATGATCAGTTCCTTGCTTGTTTCCCTGATCACTGGGACGCCATTGATTGTTTATGTTCATGATCCGTACTTGGAGAATGTCAGGGCCTCTTCCTCCATGCGTCTCAAGCTGATGAAGCCAGTGGAGAAAAGCATCATGCGGCAGGCGCAAATCCTGACGCTGTACGAATCCCTCTCAAGACATTACCACGAGTTGTATCAGGTCTCGCCTTCCGTGATTCCGCATCTGGTGACGAAAAAACGGCTGTCCTGGACGCCGCCCGGCGGGAAGCCCCCTTTGGTGATCGGATTCGCCGGTTCAATCTATGCAAATAACCTGAGGCAGATGAAAGACCTGGCTGGAATCTGCGGGAACAATGAAAATATTCATCTGCGCATTTTCACGCCCACCAAAAAGGAAGAGCTTCTCAAAGCAGGGATTTCAGGAGAGAGAATTTCCGTGATGTTCGCGGACAATCAGGACAAGCTGTTGGCCGAATTAAACAAATGCCATTTGCTCTACCTGCCGCTCGATTCAGAAGGGGGTGAGGGATTGACCCGGCTCAACCTGAAGGTGGTGTTGCCCACCAAGGCGGTGGATTATCTGCTGGCTGGGCCGCCTGCGCTTGTTCACGCGCCCTCTGACTATGAGGTTTTCCGGTTTTTCCAGACAACCGGATCCGCTCTTCTTCTGGATGCGGATTCGTCCGAGACCCTGGAACAGCGCTTGAACCGTTATCTCGATTCCGGGATACCCGGGATTCCGGAACATCATCTGCTCGCGGCGCTGGATCATTTCTCTTCCGGAAAAGTTCTGGAGAAGTTTTTTACCGTTCTGCGGAACGCCTCTCCATCACCCCGTCACTCAATCCGCTCGTCATTGACAAGGTCTCACGCAACATGAAATCAAACCAGGAATACCAGATTTCCTTCCATGGCAGCCGTTTTGGTTCTCTCAATGAGTTGGTTCTTCCGGAAACCAGGGCGTTGTACGAAGATTTGAGGAAATTTTCGGATGATTACATTCGCAGGGCCACCGTTTCCAAAGCGTGGCCTACCGCCTACCCTTGGCCTTTGGACGCGCTTCATTGCAACACGCGGTTATGGGAATATCCGTTCGTGCTGGACGCCATGCGGCGCCATACGCGAGGGGAAGGTCAATTGCTGGATATTGGATCCGCGATGACCTTTTTCCCGGGGTATTGTGCTGGAAACAGGTTTTCCGTCATCGCCAGCGACATTGACGCCAGAATGAAAACCTGGGCGGATGCTGTCTGGCGGGAATTGAGGGAGACCGGAACATGGCCGCAACCTTCCCAACTGGAATATCGCACCGAGGATGCGACCAGACTGACCTTGCCCAGCGAAAGCTGTGACGTGGTGACCAATATTTCCGTTCTCGAACACATGCCTCTCCATCTGCTGGTCAAATCCCTCCAGGAAATCCACCGGGTGCTGCGCCATGGCGGCGTCTTCATTTGCACCCTGGATTGCTGGATTCGCGGCGCCAGGGATGATCACCATCATCCGCTGGATCAGGCGGAATTCACCCGTTTCATGGGAGAGTTGACCTCTCTGTTTACGCCGGTGGAGCCTCATGTCTGCCGCACGCCATCGGATTTGATCACCAATTTCAAATACCCGGTTGAACTGGTCTCCAACAGCCCTGTGTTCAGGGCGGCGCAGTCTGCCGCCCCTGGCGTCAAAGATCGGCTGAAATCGAGACTCCGGCTGGCTGTCAAGGGCCCGCCTTCCTCCAATCAATTGGAGTGGTGCGCCTTCGGAATCACCTTGCGGAAAGAGTAAGGAAAAATGATCGCCAATACACCCGTGGCTTTGGTGACTGGCGGAGCCGGGGCAATCGGCTCCCGTTTATGCGCGCGTCTGATAACGGATGGTTTTCAGGTGATAGCGCTGGATGACCTCTCCTCCGGCTACCTGGAAAACCTCCCGCCGAGTGCGGAATTCGTATCGGGCTCCATCTGTGAGGCTGATCTGCTGAACAGGCTTTTTGAGCAGTACCGGTTCACCCATGTATTTCACCTCGCGGCCCTGTTCGCCAACCAGAACTCGGTGGATCATCCGGAGCGCGATCTGGATGTGAACGGCCTTGGAACCATGCGCATCGGGCTGGAGGCCTGCCGCCCGGATTCTCTCAAACGGCTCAGGCGCCTTGTTTATACCTCCTCCTCGTGCGTATATGGGAACTGCGCTGGAAAGGTCAGTGAAACGGCGGCCTTTGATTTGGATACCCCATACGCCATCACCAAGCTGCTGGGCGAACATTATTTCCGGTATTTCTCCCGGCAGTATGGCGTTCCGGTCTCCATTGTGCGCCTGTTCAATTCGTATGGTCCCGGCGAAAGGCCCGGCAAATACCGGAATGTCATTCCCAATTTTATCTGGAAAGCCCTGAACAACGAACCGCTCACCATCACGGGCACAGGCGAGGAAACCCGTGATTTCACCTATATCGAGGATGTGGTGGACGGCATCGTGCTGGCGGCGACATCGGATAACGCCGCTGGAGAAACCTTCAACCTGGCCACTGGCCAGGAGACTCCCGTGGGAGAACTCGCCCGGATGATCGTCGAGATGACAGGATCCAAAAGCGAAATCCGCCATGTGCCGCGAAGATCATGGGATCATGTTCTTCGCCGCTGCGGGGATATATCCAGAGCACGGGAACGGCTGGGTTATGATCCCAAAACCACGCTGCCAGAGGGGCTGCGTCCCGCCATTGAGTGGATCCGGCGGCTTCCTCCTTCCTCCATCCGTCTCTGAACCATGAAAGAACTGCTGCTCGTCGCCGGGGCGCGCCCCAATTTCATCAAGGTGGCCCCCGTATGCCACGCCCTGGCCGGCCATCCGCGGCTCGGCTTCACCCTGGTCCATACGGGACAACATTACGACGACGCCATGTCGCGCCGTTTCTTCGAGGTGCTGGACATTCCCGCCCCTGGCGTCAATCTCGAAGTGGGATCGGGCAGCCATGCGGTCCAGACCGCCCGCATCATGGAGCGCTTCGAACCGGTGGTGGCGGAGCGCAAACCCGCCGCGGTCGTCGTCTTCGGAGATGTCAACTCCACCGCCGCATGCGCGCTGGTCGCTTGCAAGCTCAACACGCCGGTGGTGCATGTGGAAGCGGGGCTGCGCAGCTTTGATCGCACCATGCCCGAGGAGATCAACCGCATCGTCACCGATGTGTTGAGCAGCCTGTTGCTGGTCAGCGAACCCTCGGGACTGCGCAACCTGCTGAACGAGGGAATCTCCCGGGACAAGATCGTGGAAGTTGGCAATGTCATGATTGACTCGCTTCAGCGGGTGCGTCCCCGGGTGGAAGCCCAGCAGCCATGGACTACCTTTGGATTGAGCCGGGGCGGATATGGACTTGTCACCCTGCACCGTCCCGCCAACGTGGATGACGACACCGTGCTGAAGGCGCTGCTTGGCGCGCTGGGGAGAGTCTCGGAAAAACTTCCGCTGATCTTCCCCATGCATCCGCGCACCCGCGCGCGCATCCAGCAACTGGGATGGAATCCTCCCGCCGGCTTCCAGATGGTCGAGCCGGTGTCCTATATTGACAGCATCGGACTGCAACTGGGCGCGCGGGTGGTGCTGACCGATTCCGGCGGACTTCAGGAAGAGTCTTCCTGCCTGGGAACGCCATGCCTGACGCTGCGCCCCAACACCGAACGGCCCGTCACCGTCGAGTTGGGCAGCAACATCATTCTGGGCAATGATCCCGCCGCCGTGGAATCCGCGGTCCATGAAGTGATCGCGGGCAGGATCAAGCGCGCCCAACCGATTCCGTTGTGGGATGGCCGCGCCGCCGAAAGGGTGGTGGCCGCGATGGACGCCTTCCTGCACCCCTGATCGTGATCCCCAACACCGCCGACATCTCCGTGCTCATCCCCGCCGCGGGCAGGGTCCCCGAAGGCGTGCTCGCGCTCGCCAATGTGGGCAGTCCGGCCATGATCCCCGTGGCGGGCCGCCCGGTCATCCACTGGACCCTGTCCTATCTCCGCAAGCTGGGGCTCTCGCGCTTTCATATCGCGGTTCCGCGCCGCGGCATGTTCGTGGAAGACTATGTGGACTCCGCTTTCGGGGGCGATTGCGAGGTGTCCTTCATGTCGCCCGATCGCGATGGCGGCGTGGGGCTGACCCTGTGGAGCCTGGCCCGCGAGGCGTCCAGCAAATCCGTGCTGGTGGTGTTGGGGGACACCCATTTCCAGTTCAAGGATCCGGCGGTCATCCAGTGGGACAGGCCGTTCGTGCTGACCCACCCGGTGGAGGAATCCTATCGCTGGTGTCTGGCCCAGACGGCCCCGTCGGGGGAGATCGTCCGTCTGATTGATAAACAGCCGGAAGCCGCGCCGCCCCGCGAGGCGCTGATTGGCGTATACTGGTTTCCCGAAAGGCAGGCGCTGGTCAACGCCTGCGAGGAATGTTTCGCCAGCGCGGAACCCGGGCAACGGGTCGAGTTGTCCGCGATTTTGCAGCGCGTGATGAAGGACAGCCCGATCATGCGCGTGGAAGCGGGCGCCTGGCTGGACTGCGGCAACCCCGATCGCCAGGCCAAGTCCCATCAGGCGTTGCTGCAGAAGCGGGCCTTCAACGAACTCACCATTGATCCGGTGTTTGGGACCATCACCAAGCGCAGCCAGCATGTGGATAAATTCCTCGACGAGATCAATTACCTGCGCCTGCTTCCGCCGGAAATCGCCGTGCTGTTTCCACGGGTGCTCCATTATTCGTTGAACTGGGAAAACCCCTCTCTCACCATGGAGTATTACGGATATCCCACGCTCGCCGATTTGTTCATCTTTGAAAATGTGGACGCGGGCATTTGGGAAAGCATTTTCCTGCATCTGCGCGACATCATCACCGGCGGTTTCATGCGTTTCGAGCGTCCGGTTCCGCTCGACGCGGTGAAGGAAATGTACCTGGGCAAGACCCGCAAGCGGCTGGCCGGCACGCGCTTCATGCCGGAATACGCCGATCTCCTCGCCCAGGCGGACGAACTGACCATCAACGGCCGGAAACTGCGCAATCTGCGGGCCCTCTGGCCGGATCTGGAGCGGCGCGTGGAGGAACTCGCCTCCGCCTGCCGCGGGGCGGTGATTCACGGGGATTTGTGCTTCTCGAATATCCTGTACGACCTGCGTTCCCGCATCTGCAAGCTGGTGGACGCGCGCGGCAGCTTCGGCAACTCGGGGATTCATGGCGACCCGCGCTACGATGTCGCCAAGCTGTTTCATTCGGCGCGCGGTAAATATGAGTTTATTGTCAACGATCTCTTCCGCATCGGCCGGCAAGGCGATGAACTTTCGTTGGAAATCCGCTCCCGCCCCCTGCATGACGAAATCGAGCGGCGATTCGAGCGGGTGTTCTTCCCCCGCTTCGACCGCGCGGACATCACCCTGATCACGGGATTGTTGTTCGCCAGCATGCCGGCCCTGCACTACGACCACCCGCGCCGGCAGGTGGCGATGTTTCTTCAGGCGGTGTTGCTGCTCAACGAAGCGCTGGACTTGGCGCCTCCGGCAGGGGGTGCGGCGGCATGAAACTGGTGATTCCCATGGCGGGACGCGGTTCCCGCTTCGCCGGCCGCGGGGTGACCACGCCCAAGCCCCTGATCGAGGCCAGGGGCAGGCGTCTGTTCCAGTGGGCGCTGAAAACCTTTGACGGCATGTCCTTCTCCAGCGTGGTGTTTATCGCGCTCCGCGAACATGAAGATGCTTTCGGGGTGACGGAGATCATCCGCCAGTCCTGCCCCTGGCCTGCGTCCACGGTGCTGATTGACGGCGTGACCGAGGGTCAGCTCTGCACGGTGCTGGCGGCGCGCGAACACCTGGAGTCCGCGGACGAGGAACTGATTGTGTTCAACGCCGACAGCTACGTGGAGGGAGGGACCGCCTCCGATCTGGCGGCGCGCGCGGCGGAGGTTCACGGCCTGATTTCCGTGGTGAATCTTCCCGGCGACCGCTGGAGTTTCGCCCGCGCCAACGCGGACGGCGACGTGGTGGAGGTGGCGGAGAAGCGGCGCATTTCCGATCATTGCAGCACGGGCTTGTACCACTTCGCGTCCGCCAGGGAGTTCCTGTGGGCCGCCGATCAGGTGATCTCCCGCAATCTCCGGACGAACAACGAATTTTATGTCATCCCGGTCTACGGCATGTACCTCGAACGGGGTTGGCGCATCCGGCTCTCGCACGCCCGCCGCATGTGGGATCTGGGAACCCCTGAGTCGCTCGCGGAGTTCGAGCGGAATTTTGTCCAGCCGGAGGGCCAGCAATGAGCGCGTTCCATCCGTCGTTTTCCATCTGTATCCCCAATTTCAACTACGCCCGGTATATTGGGGAGACCATTCAGAGCGCATTGAACCAGACCTGGGACAACTTCGAGATCGTGATTTGCGACAACGCCTCGACGGACAAGTCCATGGAGGTGATCCGGTCATTCCAGGATCCGCGCATCCGGGTGTTCGAGAATCCGCGCAACATCGGTTTCGCGGCGAATGTGCAGCGGGTCGCCTCCGAGGCGAGGAATGATTTCATGATCATGCTGTCGTCGGACGATCTGATGCGCGGGGACGCGCTGGCCGAGTACGCCGCCATCCTCCGGGAGCAGGGCGAGGAACGCGCCCACAAGACCGTCTGCTGCTCGGCGGTGGAGCGGATTGATGAAGAGGGCAGGCCCAAACAGATAGACATGATCAAATCCGGCCAGATCGTCATATCGCCCGCTTCGCTTGAGACCGGGTATCGCCTGCTTGCTGAAAATCCCGCCAACCAGAAATTCAGCGGACACGATGTTCTGCGCGCCATGGTGCTGGAATGGCGGACCACCTGCGGTTTTCTAGCCACCATGTACCCGCGCAGGCTGTTTCAACAAGTTGGCGGCTACGACATGACCACGTGGATATGGCCCGACATGCTGTTTCTGGATCGTATTCTCGCCTTCAATCCCGATGTGTTTTATGTCCCCAAACCGTTGTTTCAATACCGTGAACACCGTTCCGGCCAGAATGCGCAGGCGATGGGGGCCGGGGCTCTCAAGGCGGAGACGGATGGTTATATGCGCACCGTCAATTTTGACGGCAAGGTGTTGCAGGAACTGGGAGTGACCCGGGACCAAATGATCAAGGGCTACCTGAATACGGTCATTCTGGCAGGCGGTATTGTTGTCGCGCTGGAAGCGGGCGCCTGGCTCCGGGCCCTGAGGATCTGGCTGTTCGCTGCTTCGCTTTACCCCAACCACTGGTTGTCTGATCCGCGCGCCATCGCCATCGGAGCATTGTTGACCAGCGGTCCCGCCGCGACCCCCCTGGAAAAATCCTTGAGGCAGTTGGCGCGCAGAATCAATATTCTGCACCATATCAGGGGATTTCGTACTTGAGGGTGTTGCTGGTTCTGAACTCCACACAGGGCGGAGCCAATATCAGCGCCGCTGAATTTGTCGAGGAACTCACCAGGCGTCATGGGGTTCAATTCAGCGTGGCCTATCACAACCCCGGGGTCGAGGGAGAACTGGAGCGTTTCCGGGCATGTTCCGGAGCAGTCGAACCGATGTACCTGGCGGCATGGAATTGCAATTATCGCCTGACCCCTGCTCAGCGGATGAAATTTTTCCTTGGCCGCAACGCCAGAAACTGGTTCAGAACCAAGGCGGTCGCCCGGATGATCCGGTTCATCCGGCAGGTGCGTCCGGATATCATTCACACCAACACCTCGCTGAATCTGGAAGGCGCCCTGGCGGCGAAAATCCTGGGGATTCCTCATCTCTGGCACGTTCGTGAACTGATCGGGGACGACAAGGAATTCCGTTTTCATCTTCCGGTTCCCCAGCTTGTACGGCTCATGGGAAATCTCGGCAAGCTGATTGTCTGTAATTCGGAGGCGACAGCCGAACCCTTCAGGAAACATCTTCCGCGAGGTCAGGTCCGGGTTATCTACAATGCGGTGAAACCCGGGGATTTTGACGAAGATGCGCGCCGGCGGGGGAGGGAGTTGCGAAAGCAGTGGACCCAGGGAACGGACAGGAGCGTGGTGATCGGGCTGGCGGCGAACGTCAGCAGCCCCTCCAAGCGCCATGACCTGTTCATCTCCATCGCGGCCCGGGTTGTCCGGGAGAATCCCGATGCCTGGTTTGTCATTCTGGGGGATATCCCGGAGCCCTCCGACAAAATCGTATTTCAGCGGTACCAGGGGTTTGTTGATCTGGCGAGGAAATCAGGCGCAGCTTCCAGAATCGTGTGGGCGGGATATCACAAGGATATGGCCGCCGCGTTATCCGGACTGGATTTTCTGGTCCATTGCAGCGCACAGGAGAGTTTTGGCCGAGTCATCGCAGAAGGCATGACCGCTGGAGCCGCCATATTGGCGCCCAGGGCGAATGTCATGACCGAGTTGATCCGGGAGGGCTCCACGGGATTTCTCTATGAACAGGACAACGCGGACGATGCCGCCAGAATCCTGCTGGAGTTAATCCGCAAACCGGAGCTTTGTGACGAGGTGCGTTCCCGGGCCAGTCCGGAAGCCGTCACGAGGTTTGGTCTGGCAAGGCTGGGCGATGAAATGATGGATGCTTACCAGCACATGGTGAAGGTCTGAACTGGAAACCGCCACTCTCCATGCTCCCAGGCGGCAGTTGGAAAAAACCATTGATTCTGGCTAAAATTGTGAACTGACGCTCGACGCGGTTTCGCATGACGGATTACATCATACTTATCGCGGCATCCATGGTCTGCGCCTTCGCGCCATATCGCTGGGCGGCCGGCCTGATCCTGGCGACAGGCATCATGGATCGTCTGATTGATATTGGTTTTCGCCAGTTCGCGTTGTCCACCCTGCTGCTGGTTCTTGTGGCGGCCCGCTTCACGATTTTTAACTGGAGGAACCGTATCCCATTTAATCCGGTCATGTGGGCCGCACTGGGATATTTGGGCCTGAAGCTCGTGGGAACCACCTGGAATGACTTTCCCCAGTACGCTGTTTATTACCAGCTTGCCATATCCAGAACGCTATTGACCGTATTGGTTCTCTGGCAAATCGTGCGGACCGCCGAGGATGTAAAAGTGGTGATTTACCTGGCCATCGCCTTTGCCTTGTTCATGGCTTTGCAAAGCATCCCCTTTATCGGCGCGTTATTTGGCGTTGAGTACAATACGGGTTACGGCGACCGGCTCGTTGTGTTGGGTGCGGGCGACCCAAACGTGTTGTCCTTTAACATCGGCGTGGCGGGTCTTCTCTTCCTTTGGTGGAATCAAATGCGTGGCGAGTTGTTATCCACTTATGCAACCATCGCCTTGTTTTTGGTGTTGATCACGGGCATTGCATTCACCGCCTCCCGATCCGGATTGTTGGGGCTGTTTATCGCCCTTGGGATTATTTATATCAGAAAAATATCGGCTTTTTTGATTGTGGCTCCCCTCGTGGCGCTGCTCATGATTTCCTATTCCGCGTTTGAACTTGGAAAGGTTTTCAGCGTGGCCGAGGATCGGTTCTCCGGCACCTCCGCGTTTACCGAGAATGAAAGATTCCGGATCTGGGAGCTTCACTCACAAATCTGGCTTGAATCCCCGCTATTCGGGAAAGGCACGGGCAGTGAATTTCCAGAATCTTTCAGCCGCCAGGAATTTCAGGACGAATTCAATACCTATGATTATTACGAGGGCACCGCCACCCACAATATGTTCATGAATTCCCTGGTGGAAACCGGGCTTTTCGGATTGCTCACCACGCTGTTCTTTTTATACCGGGCTTTCATGGCGAGCAGAAAATCCATCCTTCTGTTGTCAACCTTTTTCTTCATGAGTTGGATGTGCATGTTCAACCCCGTTTTTTATGGCGCGTCATTCTGGTTCTTCGCGGCCTTTCTGTTCACCATCTTCCGGATATTTGGCGACGAGGCCCGCCAGGTATTGCAGCCGTCTCAGGAACCCGTTCGCGGATCCCCCGGGCGGCTGGTGACCGTCTCCAGATCGGTTCCCGCGCAATCCAAATAACCACCCCCGGACGGAGCCAACCCCACTATCGTGGATTGAATCATTCTTGCTGGTCATTGCGGCCGCCGCATCACCAGCTTCCGGACCCCCTGAATCACAGTGTCTCCCCACAACCCTTCCACATTGGTTTTGCTGACCACCGCGTTTCCGTATGGCGACAAGGAGGCGTTTCTCGAGGTGGAGTTGGACTACCTCAGACGCCGGTTTTCCCGGATCATGATCGTTCCCAATGGGGTGAGTCCGCGGGATACGGCTTCGTCCAGGCGGCGGAAAACCCCGGAAGATGTGATTGTCAGGGAGGATTTGGCGCGGAATATCGCGCGAATCCGCGAGTCCCCGTTGCCATTGCAGGTGCTCAAGTCATCCCTCCGTCTGCTGACCCTGGATGGATATCGCGGCGAACTCAATCGCCTTGACAGGATAACCGGGTTTCGCATGGCGTTGATGCTGAATTTTGAACGGAATACCCGGGCGATAGAGGAATCCGTCCGCACACTCGCCAGGGAGGAAAGCGCCAGAGGGCCTGTCCTGTTCTATTGCTACTGGACGGATCAGGCCGCCCTGGCGGCGCTGCGCATGCGGGATATGTTGCGCAGCATGGGCGCGCGTTCCTGCGCCATCGCCCGGACCCACAATGCGGACCTGTTTGATTACGATTTCGTTGTTCCAGGGGGGTACCAGCCCTTCCAGTGGAATATTGTATGGAACCTGGACAAAATTTATCCGGACTCCGCCGTGGGGGCCGATTATCTGATTCGCCGCTGGGGATTGAATCCCGGCCGCATCGAGGTCAATCGCCTGGCCGCAAGAAAACGTCCGGATGAAATACTGTCCCGGCCCAGCAACGACGGGGTGTTCAGGGTGGTGTCGGTTTCCTATATCGCCAACTACAAACGGGTGAATTTGATCGCCAGGGTGTTGAAGAAGGTGAACCGGCCTATTGAATGGACTCATATCGGCGACGGCGACGACCGTCCCCTGGTCGAACAGGAGATTGCATCTTCACCCGGTCACTTCAAGGCGAGATTGACCGGGATGATGCCCAATCCGGAGATTTACCGGTACTACAGCGAAAACCCGGTTGATTTGTTCATCAATCTCAGCGACACGGAAGGCCTGCCCCTGGCCGTGGCGGAAGCCCAGAGTTTCGGCATCCCCGTGCTGGCGACGCCCGCGGGCGGAATGAGCGAATTGGTCAATGAAAAAACCGGATGGATATTGCCCTCCATTGATGTGGACGAGGAGGCCGCCGCCCGCCTGATTGAGTCCATCATTGACATGCCCCCTGAAAGCCGGGAAGCGCGCAGGGTGGCCGCCCGCGAGAGTTGGCGGGAAAACAGCAATCCGGATCGCAATTATGAGCGTTTCGCGGATTCCCTGCTGGAAGTGATGGGGTCCTGAGCGGGGGAACGCCTCTGTTTCACCGGACCGGTGGTTGAAGAACTGATGTGTGGAATTACCGGTATTGTACGCTCCGCGGGTGGACAGGTTTCCGCGGAAACGCTGAAAGCCATGACCGATGTCATCGCGCACCGCGGACCGGATGATTCGGGGCTGGCCTGGTTCAGAAGCGATGGCGGGGCCGTGGGCGGGGATGGAGACTGGAGCGTCGCCCTGGGGCACCGGCGGCTGTCCATTCTCGATTTGAGCCCGGCCGGCCATCAGCCGATGACCCGCGACGGGAAGGTCTGGATCACCTACAACGGCGAAGTGTACAACTTCGTGGAATTGCGCGGCGAACTGGAAAAAGCAGGCCACGAATTCAAGTCACAATCCGATACCGAGGTGATCCTGGCGGCGTATGCGCAGTGGGGAACTTCCTGCTTCCGGCGATTCCGCGGCATGTGGGGGATGATGATCGCGGACTTCCACAAACGGAAGGTCATTCTCTGCCGTGACCGGATTGGCATCAAGCCGCTTTATTACTGGAAATATCAGGGCTCCGTATTTGTCGCGTCCGAAATCAAACAGTTCTCCAAAATCCCGGCCTTCCGGGCCAGGGTCAATCCGCAGGCCGCCGCGGAATATCTGGGTCAGGGATATGAAAACCCTGTTCGATCGCTGTTCGATACGGTGGAAACCGTTCCCGGCGGTTGCTGGATCGAGATGGATGTGGCCGCCCCATCCCCCCGCATCAGCGCGCCCCAATCCTATTGGGAGCCGGAGCGTGTAAGCGTCTCGGTTACGGATGCAAACGAAGCCTCCCGGCTGTTTCTCGACAAATTCCGTGAGTCCGTGGCCCTGCACCTGCGCAGCGATGTTCCGGTTGGATGCGCGCTTTCGGGAGGACTTGATTCCAGTTCCATCGCCGCGCTGGTTCACGAATTGAACGGACCCCAGGGGGCCCTCCATTGTTTCAGCACGATATATCCCGGCGACAAGGCTGACGAGCGGGAGTTCATTGACGCCGCGTTGAGCGGAATCCGGGCGGAGCCGCATATGGTCAGCCCGCGTCCCGGGGAGTTCCTTCGGGATCTCGATCTGCTGTTATGGCACCAGGACGAACCGATTGGCTCCGCATCCATCTACAACGGCTTCAGGCTTTCCAGAATGACGCGCGAGGCGGGCGTGCCCGTGACCCTGAATGGGCAGGGCGGCGATGAAATTCTTGGGGGATACTATCAGTCGTTTCTCATGTATCTCCGCGCGGCCATCCGCCGCAAACAACTGATTCCATTGCTGGAACATTCGGCCGGAGCCCTGTTGCCGGGCGGGAATCCGGATTTGCTCCGGGAGTTGCCGCGCTTCGCCCGGCGATTCAAACACCGGAAACGCAAGAGCAACCTGATCCGGGTCAAGAATCATGAGCGGGGATCCGGGGTTTCCGGGATGTTTGAACAGGCGCTTTCAGCGGATGAACAAAACCGCCGGGTGTTTGATATCCGGGCCATGTACCTTCCCCGTCTTCTGAAGTGGGACGACCGGAACTCCATGGCGTTTTCGGTGGAGGGGCGCTATCCGCTGCTCGATCACGAACTGATCGAACTGTGTTTGAGCTTTTCGCCCCGGGTCTTATATCATCGCGGCTGGACCAAATGGCCGCTCCGTCTGGGCATGGGCCGGCTGTTAACTGAAAAAGTGTTGTGGAGAAGGGACAAACTGGGTTGGGGCGTCCCCCAGCAACGCTGGCTGCAACAGGAGTTCCGTCCCACGCTGGAAAGCTGGCTCAATTCCGATTCACCGCTGTGGAGTCTGGTTGAACCCAATGATGTCCGGTCCGTGGCGAACGGAGCATGGAGTCGTCGCAATAACACGGAGCATGGCGAAATCCTGTTCCGGTTATTCATGTTTGACCGGTGGATGCGGGTTTTTCACATAAACTGAATTGGCGGAAATGCTCCGCCCGGTAAAAAACGGGAGATGTTGACATGAATATTCTGGCCATCGCGGATGGTATCGCTTCCATTGTTTACTTCACGGAAGGCAAGGTGAAATACGCCATCCAGGAGGAGAGGCTGGCCTATGAAAAGAATTACATGGGCCACCCAAGGAGATCGATTGACTGGCTGTTAAACCGGATTTCACCGGGGGAAATCGATCTGATCGCCTACGCGGGCAAACAGACGTTCAACGACTATGAGAACCGGGATACCTACGTGGCGCGCTACAAACAGGGATTTGAGCGTCACCCCATCCAGATGCTGCGGGGCACATTGAAGGATGTCTCCGTCATCAACAATCTGCGGGATCAGATCAGGTCGAAAAAAAGGCCCGCCCGTTTGAACCCGCCGCTTCAGGGCAAGCGGACGGTTTCGCTGGATCACCATCTGTGCCATGCGGCGTCCGCGTATTACTCGTGGGGCGTTCTGAACGAGCCGGTGCTGGTTTTCACCTGCGATGGAGAGGGAGATCGTCTGTCCGGTTCTGTTTGCGTGGGCGAAGCAGGAAAACTGCGCCGCGTTTCGGAGATCCGGCACAATGCGTCTCTTGGCGCATTCTTCGCCGACATCACCTTTCTCATGGGGATGATACCCCATGAACATGAGTACAAGGTGATGGGGCTGGCGCCCTACTGCAAGGATGAAAAACGCATCAACGCCCTCAAGGAGAAATTCGCCAAATGGTTCACCATGGACCCTGATGGGATGAGTTGGCGATATACCGGTCCCCAGCGTTCCGTGCATACCGCGCGCGCGGAACTGGGAGAAATGATCAAGCTTCAACGTTTCGACATCATCGGCGCCGCGGCCCAGGAGTTTCTGGAGGAGTGGCTTTTGCGCTGGGTGAAGAACGCCATCGCAAAAACCGGCATCCGCAAGGTTTGCGCCGCGGGCGGAACCTTCATGAATGTTAAGGCCAACCAGAAGATCGCGGAGCTTCCCGAGGTGGATGCCTGTTTTATCATGCCCTCTTCCGGCGATGAGACCCTGGCTTTCGGCGCCGCCTACCTGGCGGCCGCGGAAAACGGGAATCCGCTGGACATCCAGCCGCTGGGCTCACTCTATCTTGGCGATGACATCGCCGACTACGACGTGGAACACGCGGTCGGAAATTACCGCTTCCAGAATGAAGTCGAGGTCAAACGGTGCGAACACATCAACCGGGAGGTCGCCGCCATTCTCGCCCGGGGCGGAATTTGCGGGCGGGTCAACGGGCGCATGGAGTTTGGCGCGCGCGCTCTGGGCAACCGTTCCATCCTCGCCTGTCCCAACAGCTACCAGGTGGTCCGTGTGATCAACGACATGGTGAAAAACCGGGATTTCTGGATGCCTTTCGCGCCATCCGTCATGGCGGAGAATGTGGAAGTCTACTTCGAGAATCCCAAAAAACTGCATGTGCCCTACATGACGTTCACCCTGAACAGCCGTCCGGAAAAACGCTCCAAAATGGAAGCCGCGATTCATCCGCAGGACGCCACCGGACGGGTGCAGGCGGTATACAAGGACTGGAATCCCGGATATTACGAGGTGCTCTCGTGCTACAAGGAACTGACGGGCGAATCGCTGATCCTGAACACCTCCTATAACCTGCACGGTTTGCCGATTGTGCATACGCCCAAATACGCGATGGATGTGTTCGACCAGTCCGGGTTGCCCAACCTGGCGCTGGGGGACTTTCTCATCAGCAAGAAGAACATCCGCGTGGAAGGGATTTGAACCGAAATTCCTTTTGCCGGTTTCAACGGAGAATCCATGTCATCACCAGTGAAAGTGGCTGTTTTCGGGTGCGGTTACTGGGGAAAGAACCTCGTCCGCAATATGAAGGAACTCGGCGCCCTGGCCGCCGTGGTGGACCCCTCGGAAGGGGGACGGAAAACCGCCGCGGGCATCGCCCCGGATGTTCCGGTTCATGAAACCCCGGACGCGGTCCTCCGCGATCCCTCGATTCAAGGAGTCGTGGTGGCCACGCCCGCCGAAACCCATATGCCCATGGTGAACGCCGCCGTGGACGCGGGCAAGGACGTGTTGTGCGAGAAGCCGCTGGCCCTCCGGTACGAAGACGCCCGGTTCATGGCCCGCAACGCGGAGGAAAAAGACCGCATCCTGATGGTCGGGCATATTCTGGAATATCACCCGGCGGTGCTGAAGCTGCAGGAACTGATCCGCGAAGGCGTGCTGGGCAAGGTGCAGTATATCTATTCCTCCCGCCTGAACCTGGGGAAAATCCGCACGGAAGAAAATATCCTGTGGTCGTTCGCGCCGCACGATATCGCGGTGATCCTGCGGCTGGTGGGGGCGGCGCCGTTTCAGGTGATCTGCGCGGGCGGCTCTTACCTGCAGCCCAATATCGCCGATGTGACGGTCACCCAGTTGCTGTTCGACAATGGCGTGGCGGCCCATGTGTTTGTGTCCTGGCTGAATCCTTTCAAGGAGCAGAAGCTGGTGGTGATCGGCTCCCAGCGCATGGTCACCTTTGACGATGTCCGCAAGGAGTTGATGCTCCACGATCAGCGCGTGGACTGGAAAGCGGGAGAGCCGGCGCCGGTCAAGGGCGAGGGCAGGCTGATCGAATACGCCGCCGATGAACCGCTCAAGCGGGAATGCCGCGCGTTTCTGGAGGCCATCGCCACGCGGAAACCGCCCATCACCGACTCGGCCAGCGCGCTGCGCGTGCTCCGCGTGTTGCAGGCGAGCCAGCGTTCGCTGGTCACGCAGGGCCACCCGGTCATGCTTCCCCTCGACTGATTTCTTCCAACTCCAACCAGGGTCCATCCATGTCAAATCCCAACCGCCCGTATTTCGCCCACGAATCCGCGTATGTAGACGAACCTTGCGAGATCGGCGAGGGCACCAAAATCTGGCATTTCTGCCATGTCCTGAAGAATGCGAGGATCGGCCGCAACTGCGTGCTGGGGCAGAATGTCTCCATCGCCGACGGCGTGGTGATTGGCGACCGTGTCAAAATCCAGAACAACGTATCCGTATACACCGGCACGGTGATTGAGGATGAGGTCTTTCTGGGGCCTTCCTGCGTGCTGACCAACGTCACCAACCCGCGATCCCAGGTCAACCGTCATTCGCTGTACGAGAAGACGCTGATCCGGCGCGGCGCCAGCATCGGCGCCAATGCGACGATCGTCTGCGGCACAACCATCGGACGTTATGCGTTCATCGCCGCGGGCGCGGTGGTGGCGAAGGATGCGCCTGATTATGCGTTGATGGCGGGCGTTCCCGCCCGGCAGATCGGCTGGATGAGCCGTCATGGGCACCGGTTGACTCACCACGATGCGGATGGCGTGTATACCTGCCCCGAAAGCGGGTTCCGTTACAAAGTCCAGGAGGGCGTGATGCGCTGCCTTGATCTGGATGAAGAGGCTCCCCTGCCGGAGAACCTGTCGAAGGGAGAAGTCAGCTACGACGCCTTCAAATCAAAAG
This sequence comes from Myxococcota bacterium, assembly GCA_022072125.1. Lineage (GTDB taxonomy): Bacteria > Myxococcota > JAJVIH01 > JAJVIH01 > JAJVIH01 > JAJVIH01. Next base: position 27,960 of record JAJVIH010000065.1, read on the forward strand.
CACCCGCGGCGCCGCGGAAGGTGACATCGGTTCCGTTGCTCGATCTCAAGCGCAACAACGAGCCCATCGAAGGGGAACTGCGCGAGGCGTTCGAGAAGGTGCTGCGCGAGGCCCATTTCATCATGGGACCCGAGGTCAAGGAACTGGAGACGGAGTGCGCCCGGTACACGCACTGCAAGCACGCCATCGGCGTGTCATCGGGCACCGACGCCATCCTGCTCGCCCTGATGGCCCTCGATACCGGTCCGGGCGATGAAGTGATTTGCCCCACCTATACCTTCTTCGCCACCGCCGGTTGCATCTGGCGCACCGGCGCGAAACCGGTGTTCGTGGATAGTGATCCCTGGTCCTACAACTGCGACCCGGAAGACATCCGGAAGAAGATCACGCCGCGCACCAAGGCCATCATGCCTGTTCACCTGTACGGCCAATGCGCCGACATGGACCCGATCCTGGCGCTGGGCCGGGAGTTCAATATCCCCGTCATTGAAGACGCGGCGCAGGCGATCGGATCCGAATACAAGGGGCGCGCGGCGGGCAGCATGGGAGCCTTTGGCTGTTTTTCGTTCTTCCCGTCCAAGAATCTGGGCGGATTTGGCGACGGCGGCCTGGTGACGGCCAACGACGATACGCTGGCCGAAAAGGCGCGTGTCCTGCGCGCGCATGGCTCCAAGCCCAAGTATTTCCACAAGCTGGTGGGCGGAAATTTCCGGCTGGACACCCTGAACGCGGCCCTGTTGCTGCCCAAGCTGCGCCGGCTGGATGAATACACGCTGGGCCGCCAGCGCAACGCCCGCCTGTACACCCGCCTCCTGCTGGAAACCGGGCTGGCGGCGCACAATTGCCCGGCCTCCCAGTTGCCGCAGGGAATCGAGCCGGGGCCCGCGATGGACAAGGCGAAGCTGCTTCTGCCGGTCGCCTTCGCCAACCGCCACATCTATAACCAGTATGTCATCCGCGCGCCGGGCGATGGCGTGCGCGATGCGTTGATGAAACACCTCAAGGACAAAAAGATCGGCACGGAGATTTATTATCCCCGCCCCATGCACCTGCAGGAATGCTTCGCCCAGCTTGGGCACAAGCCGGGCGACATGCCGCACAGCGAGCGGGCCGCCAACGAAACCTTCGCCGTGCCGGTTTTCCCCGAACTGACGGAAGCGGAAATCCGCTACGTGGTGGATTCCCTGGCGGAGTTTTTCCGGGGCTGACCGTTTTTTGGGACCATGACTCACGTCGTCTCCATCGTTGGCGCCCGGCCGCAGTTCATCAAGGCGGCCGTGGTTTCGCGGGCTCTCGCCGCGGCCGGAGTGCGCGAGACCCTGGTTCATACAGGCCAGCATTATGACGCGGCCATGAGCGACGTGTTTTTCCAGGAACTGGGGTTGCCCCCTCCCGCGCATCATTTGGGAGCCGGCGGGTTGGGGCACGGCGCCGCCACCGGCCGCATGCTGGAAAAAATCGAAGCGGTATTGCTGGAAACCAGGCCTGACTGGGTGCTGGTATACGGCGACACCAATTCGACCATCGCGGGCGCGCTGGCCGCCGTGAAGCTGCATATTCCGGTCGCTCATGTGGAGGCCGGCATGCGTTCGTTCAACCGGCGCATGCCGGAGGAGATCAACCGCGTGCTCACCGATCACGCCGCATCGCTGCAACTGCTCACCCATGAGCACCCCCGCAAGTTACTGGCCGATGAGGGGATCACCACGGGCGTTCACACCGTCGGCGACACCATGTACGACGCCGCCCTCTTGTTCCGGCCCGCGGCGGAGCGTTCCGGCGCGCGCCGGCGTCTGGGGCTGGAAGACGGCGGATACGCCCTGGCGACGCTCCACCGCGCGGAGAACACCGATGATCCGGCGCGGCTGCGCGGGATCATCACCGGATTGACGGCGGTGGGGGCCATGATTCCCGTTCTGCTGCCGCTGCATCCGCGCACCCGCAAGATGCTGGGCGAACTGGGATTGGCCTTTGATCCGCTGCGTGTCCGCGTGATCGATCCCATTGGCTATCTGGACATGCTGGACCTGGAACGCGGGGCCCGGCTGATTCTGACGGATTCCGGCGGCGTGCAGAAGGAAGCGCTGTTCAACGGCGTTCCCTGCATCACCATGCGCGATGAAACCGAGTGGGTGGAGACCGTGGAACTCGGATGGAATATCCTGGTCGGCGCGGACGCCGTTCGCATCGAGGCCGCCGCCCGCCGGTTTTTGTCTCACCCGCCAAAGGAAGCGCCGCCGCCGGTTTACGGCGACGGCCGCGCCGGAGAGAAGATCGCCATGTTGCTCCGCGATCTGGCCGGCAAAGTCCACATCTGATCGCCGGTCAAACGGCCATTCCCCAACAGGTCAGCCGGAAGTCTGTTCGCGCATGCGAGGACAGCAGCGCTTCGTCCTTGGGGCGGACCCGCTTTCGCCCTGCCGGGCGCAAGCCCGGGATGGAATCAGCCGTCCTGGGATTTCAGGAATCCCTCATCCAGTTCAAAATTGGCGAAGGCGTTCTGCACGTCGTCGTGGTCTTCGAGCGCGTCCATCAGGTTCATGGCGATTTCGGAATCGTGGGCGTCCAGTTTGATGGTGTTCGCCGGAATGCGGGCCAGGGTGGCCGATTTGGGCTCCAGACCTTTCTTGACGAAGGCGTCGCGGACGGCTGCGAAATCGCCCGGATCGCAGGTGACCTGCCATTCCTCTCCCGCCAGGATGACATCCTCGGCGCCGCATTCCAGGGACAGATCCATCATCTTTTCCTCGGAGCCGGCGGAGAGCGGGAAGGTCAGCAGCCCCTTGCGGTTGAAATTCCAGGCGACGCTGCCGGATTCGCCCAGGTTGCCATTGTGCTTGGAGAATATCTTGCGGATTTCCGAGGCGGTGCGGTTGCGGTTGTCGGTCATGATCTCCAGCATGATGGCGGAGCCGCCCGGACCGATGCCTTCATAGACAATCTCTTCGTAGTTGGCGTCATCGCCCTGCCCGGAGCCGCGTTTGATGGCGCGCTCCATGGTGTCGCGCGGCATGTTGGCGGCGCGGGCGTTGTCAATGGCCAGGCGCAGGCGCGGGTTGGAATTGGGATCGGGCAATCCGGCGCGCGCGGCGACGGTGAGTTCGCGGATCAGCTTGGTGAAGACCTTGCCCCGCTTGGCGTCTTCCTTTTCCTTGCGGTGCTTGATGTTTTTCCATGCGCTATGGCCGGCCATAGAAGTCCTTCCAGTATCGCCAGACCGCCGTACAAAAAACCATGGGCGGCGGCGGGCGCGGATGTGTAGCATGGCGGCTGAAAAGCGGTCAAAGCCAGAGGGAGCAAGGCCTTGTTGCTCCGTCCGGTTCAATCCGGGGCCGCCACCGGTCCAGCCGCGCGCATGATGACGCCCGTCTTCACCCCGGCCTGGATCACGTGGTACAGATTCCGCGATGCAGCGGCCATACGCCATCAAGGAATTGTTCTTCACCCTGCAGGGAGAAGGAATCAACGCCGGAAAGCCCGCGGTTTTCTGCCGGTTCGCGGGCTGCAACCTGTGGAGCGGACGCGAGGCGGATCGGGCGGACGCGGTTTGCAGCTTCTGCGACACCGATTTCGTGGGAACGGACGGCGTCAATGGCGGGCGTTATTCCGCGGGGGAACTGGCGACGCGCGCCCGCGCGCTCTGGCCGGACGGAGCCAGCCACCCGTTCATGGTCTGCACGGGCGGCGAACCCCTGCTTCAACTGGACCCAACCCTCATCGCCGCCCTGCATGGTGAGGGTTTCCGCATCGCGGTGGAGACCAACGGAACCCTGCCCGCGCCTCCGGGGATCGACTGGATTTGCGTCAGCCCCAAGTCCGCCGCGCCGCTGGCGCAAACCACCGGCGACGAACTCAAGCTGGTATATCCGCAGCCGGACGCCCCGCCGGAACGGTTTGAAATCCTCGGCTTCCGGCATTTCGTGCTGCAGCCGATGGACGGGCCGGAGCGGTTGCGCAACACCCGCCTGGCTGTGCAATACTGCCTCGACCATCCACGTTGGAGACTGGGTCTGCAGACCCACAAACTGCTGGGCATTCCTTGATGCGTCCAGCCCGGGAGGAACCATGTTGGTGAAATTTCAGACAGCGGCGGTGTTGGCTGTGGCGGTGCTGGCCGGATGCGGCGACAGCGCCGGAACCGGAGACGCGGGAGCGGCCGCCAGCGGCGCCTGCAAATCGGTTCTCAATCCGAAGACGGGAATCTGGACCGCGAAATCCGTGAAGCCGTCCATTGACGGCGAGTTCAAGGTATTCAAATTCCGGGTCAGCTCCAGTTCCGTCACCCTGCTGAGCGGGTCGGCCCTGTGCGAAGGCGCCTCTTCTTCCGACAACGCGCGCATCTCCTTCAGTTCGGAACAAGAGGGGGCCACCGCCAATTTCACCGCGGACGGCTTCAGCATCAAATACACCCAGATCGAGGTGCAGGGCTGCTTCAATGAAGCGGCCAAGGCGACCGGTGAAGCGACCTGGATCGCCAAGGGGCTCTGTACGCAAAAGGCGGCCTTTGAAGCGGCGCCCGATCCCTGATCATGGCGATTCACTCCATGGCGAAGTGGAATAACGGGGCGCGATGGAGCCACCCTCTCCCGCTGTTTGTCCTGTTCTTCATGGCGGCGGCGGCATGCGAATCCGGAGAGCGCAAGGATAATCCGGCGGCGATCAAACCGGACGCCCCGCCCATGCAGTTCTTCACCGCCAGCGGCAGCCTGAAGACGGTTCCCGGAACGGGGTTGAAGGCGGAATTGGCCGCTGGAGGGTTTGTCTTTCCGTTGGGGCTGGAGGCGATCCCCGGCGGCCGCGACCTCGCGGTGCTCGAACAGAAAGGCAAAATCTGGCTGCTGCGCGACGGCCGCAGGGCGGAGACGCCCCTTCTGGATTTGAGCGGCATGGTGACGCAATTCGAGGGCTTCTCCGAACAGGGGCTGCTGGGTCTCGCTTTTCATCCCGGTTATCCATCGAACCGGAGGTTGTTCGCGCATTATACGGACCAGGCCGGCGGCACGGTCCTCGCCGAGTTTTCCGCCGCCGCCGGGAGCAGCGCCGTTGACCCGGCCACGCGGCGTATCCTGTTTCAGGTGAAGCAGCCATATCCCAACCACAATGGCGGCAAACTGGCGTTTGGTCCCGATGGGTTTCTCTACCTGGCGCTGGGCGATGGCGGATCGGGGGGCGATCCGGAAGGCAACGGGCAAAAGCTCTCCACGCCGTTGGGAAAAATCCTGCGCTTCGATGTATCCAAACCCGGGCAGGCGCTGCCGGCGCCCGGCAATCCGCTGGCTGGACGCGAGGGAGCGCGCCCGGAAATCTGGCATTGGGGGCTGCGCAATCCGTGGCGCTTCAGCTTTGATCGCAAAACCGGCGAGATGTTCATTGGCGATGTGGGGCAGGGAACCTGGGAAGAGGTGGATGTGGTTCCCACCGGCGCGGGCGGCAGGAATTTCGGCTGGGTGATCCGCGAGGGGTTCCATTGTTTTTCCGCGGCCGAATGCTCCAGCGAGGGATTGACCCCGCCTGTCCTGACCTACCGGAATACCGGATTTCGCGGCAACTGCTCCATCACCGGCGGGCATGTATACCGGGGAAAACGCTCGCCGCGCCTGGAGGGACATTATTTCTTCGGCGATTATTGTTCGGGGGCCGTGTGGTCCGTTCGCATTGAAAATGGCCGCGTCACCGCGGCCTTCGACTGGTCCCAGGCGCTGGCGGCCATGCGCCCGGCCAGCATCAGCGCTTTTGGCGAGGACGCCGATGGCGAGATCATCGCGATCGACCACCGCTCCGGCAAACTCTGGCGTCTGGCCCCCACACAGTGAGTTCGTTCTCCGGTCATGATGTTTCAAGCGCCAGGGCGGCGGCGGATGCGGGCTCTCCCGTCGTATGGGCGCGCGATGTGGTCAAGCGTTTTGGCGGCGTCGAAGCGGTCAACGGCGTGAGTTTTGAAATCGCGGCGGGCGAATGCGTGGGGCTGCTGGGCCCCAACGGCGCGGGAAAAAGCACGACCATCCGCATGATTCAGGGCCTGAGCCCGCGCGACGGCGGCGAACTCCGCGTGTTCGGACAGGATCCCGCGCGCGAAGGTCCGCGGGTGCGGCGAATGATCGGCGTGGTTCCGCAGGAGGACAACCTGGACCCCGATTTGCGCGTCCGCGAAAACCTGTGGGTGTACGGGAATTATTTCCGCATCCCGGCGGCGCGGCTGAAACCGCGCATCGAAGAACTGCTCGAACTCATGGCGCTCACCGCCCGCGCGGACGCCCTGGTGGATGAACTGTCCGGCGGCATGAAACGCAGGCTGGTCATCGCCCGGGCCCTGTTGCATGAGCCGCGCATGCTGATCCTGGATGAACCCACCACGGGCCTCGACGCCCAGTCGCGCCGCATGGTGTGGGACAAGGTCACGGCCCTGCGCGAGGCGGGCATCACCGTATTGCTGACGACGCATTATCTGGAAGAGGCGGAGCGCCTGTGCGGCGTCGTCCTGATGATGGATCACGGGCGCATCCTGCAAAGGGGATCTCCCGCGGAGTTGATCGCCGGCGCGCCCGGCTGCCGGACCCTGGAAGATGTTTTTCTCGGCCTGACAGGGCGGGGACTGCGCGACTGAAGGCGGTCATGCAAAACCTGCGCGGCTATATTCCCGGATACGGCGCGTGGCTGGTGACAGCCCGCAACCTGCGGATGTGGCGGCGCTACTGGGTTTCCTCTCTGGCGGGGTTGTTGGGGGAGCCGATCCTGTTTCTGCTGTCGCTGGGGTTTGGCGTGGGAAGCCTGATCTCCAGCGTGCAGGGGCGCAGCTATCCTGAGTTCATCGCGCCGGGGCTGGCGATCAGCGCGGCGATGTACGCGGCGGCGTTTGAAGCGGTCTATGGCGGCTACACCCGCATGGTTCCGCAAAAGACCTACGACGCCATTCTCGCCACCCCGCTGGGAATCGCGGATGTGGTGGGCGGCGAGGTGCTTTATTGCGGAATCAAGGGATTGCAGGCGTCGGCGGCCGTCACCCTGGTGGTGGCGTCGGCGGGCCTGCTGCCGGATGTGTGGCGCGCGGCGGTTTTCCTGCCGCTGTTGGGTCTGCTGACCGGACTGGTCTTCGGCGCGCTCTCCATGCTGGTGGTCGCGTTCGCGCGGTCCTATGATTTTTTCAACTACTATATCTCGCTGGGGCTCGCGCCGATGTTTTTGTTTTCCGGCATCTTCTATCCGCTGGACACCCTGCCGCCCGCGGCGCGCGCCGCCTCGGAATGGATGCCGCTGGGGCAATTGGTGGCCCTTTCCCGCGCGGCGGCGTTTGGAACCCCGCCGCCGCACGGTTGGGGAGTCCCCTTCTTGCTGGCGCTGGGCCTGGCCGCATACCTGCCCGCCGTGGATCGCATCCGTTCGCGCCTGCTCAAGTAAATCCGGGAAGCCGTCCGCCGCCGTTCCGCAAGGCGGGGAGAAGGGGCGCTTCATGGCCCAGGGTGAGACCCGCGGCGCGGAACCTTTTGCGCCCCATCGTCCACCTGTCCGGTTGCCCGTGAGCGCTGTTGTGGCACAATCCAGACATGGCAGTCCGTCCGGTTCATGCGCTGGTGTTGGCGGCGCTGTTCGCCGCCGCGCCCGCGTTCGCGCAGACCGCTTCAACCGAGCGGGTATGGGCGCTGTACACCCTGGGCTACGGCGGTCCGGAAGACGCCTGGCCGGGCTGGTCCCTGAACCGGTCGGAAGGTGATTACGAAGGGGTGATCGATCCCGCCCAACGGGCGCCCGGATCGGATCAGCGCTGGCGCCGTCATCTGAAGGTGGGCCGTCCGGAACTGTATCCGTTGATGGGTCCCGCGGACCTGACCGGCGGCGGCGAGCGCGAGCGCGAGACCCTGCGTTACCACGTCCGGCTGGCGCGGGCGGCGGGCATCGGCGCGTTTATCGTGCGGCTCGGCGAGGATTCCATTCCCCTCGACAGCTTCGAGGCGCTGGTGGATGTGGCCTCCAGCGAACGGTTTTTCATCGCCATCCTGGATGATCGCATGGGGCTGGATCGCTCGGGATCGCGGGTGGAGACCGCCGCGCGCCGCGCCGAGTCCTTCCTGAAGAAATACGGCGGGCGGGCGGCCTGGCTGCGCATGGAGGGCAAGCCCGTGTGGTTGATCCGCCGCCTCGGCGGAGACGCCAGCAACCAGGAGATGGGCGATTATCTCCTGCGGGTGGGCGAACTGGCGGGGCCCGTCTGGATCGGGGGGTATCTCAACGGCAATTTCGAGGCGGGGGGGGAAACGGTGATGCGCGCCACGGCGGCGGAGCCCAACGCCGCCCGCGAACCGGATACGAGCTTGTCCCGTGCGGTCGCGATGCGCGCCCTGTTTTCCCCCGATCCCTGGTTCGCCCTGCGCCTGAGCCCGGTCAGTCTGGAGCGGATGTGGCGGTTTTACTCCCTCGCCAGCCGCAACGCCGGGCTGATCGCCATCGCCTCCGCCGCGCCGGGGTATGATGATGATTACTGGCGCGGTCCGCCGGCGCATCCGGTGGATTGGCCCGCCCCCACCACGCCGCCGTCGGAGGATTTGTTCCGCGCCATGGTGCGGGCCGCGCTGCGCGGCGATCCCGACGTGCTGTTTCTTCAGTCGTTCAACAACTGGGGCGATTCATCGGCGCTGGAGCCTTGCGCCATGGAGGAACGGGAGCGCCAGCCCTGCCGCTACCTGAGGGTGTTGCGCGAGGAGTTGTACGAAGCCGGATGGGTGCGTTCGCGGCGCCACCACGAAACCCCGCTTCCCGCCTCCGCCGTGGATGGACTGCGCCGGCCGTTTCTGCCGCGCGAAATCCTGACCGCCCGCCTGGATCTGCTGGATGGAATCCACGGCGACAACCTGGCGCTGGGCCGTCCGGCGCTGGCGCGGCAGGCGGGCCTGGATGTATCGCCCATCAACGACGGCGCCACCGCCACCTCGCTCACCCGGGCTGGAGAGCCCGAGCCCATCGTGATTGACTTCGGCGGCGATCGCGAACTGACCGGCCTGCAACTGTTGGGCGAGGCCTCGACGCCGCAGTTGTTCGAGGTCGCCAAAAGCGTGGATGGCCCCTGGAAACCGGTCGCCCGCATCCAGCCCGCGCAACTAAATATCGAAGTGGATACGCCCAACGCCGTCGCGCGATTCCTCCGCTGGACACCCGTCGCCGGTGGCGACAACTCCGCCGTCATCGCCATCAGCGAACTGGAGGTGTACGGCGAGGACATTGCCGTGGTCGAGGACCCGCCGCCCGGGGATGGGGGCGCCCCGGATTCCGGTGCGGCTGATATCCAGCCCGTGATGGATGCGGACGGCTTTCCGCCGCCCTGGAACACGGGAGGCGAGCCCCCGCCGCCGCCCTCACGGAGCGGGCAGGACGCCTCGTTGATTGCGGACCAGGTGATTCCGCCGCCGCGCGGAGATTGCGGATGCTCGTTTTCACAAGACCGGACCTCACCCCCCGCCGCCTGGCGGATGCTGGGGATGATCGCGGTGTTGTGGGGCCTGCGGCGCGGCGTGTTCCGCCGGCTCGCCGGAAATTCAGGGGGGTGGTCATGAAATCCAGTTCAGGCGGGATGATTGTTGTTTTTTTGTCAATATCGGTCTGGACGGCGGCGGCGCGGGCGCAGACCTGTCCGAAAGCCGAGTTGCGGGTGGACAATGATATCGCCGGTTCGGGTTATTCCGAGGAGAAACCGGAGAATTGGGAGAGCCGCGACGTCGGCGCCTGCCACAAGACCTACCGGTATCTGAGCCAGTATATTGGGGATCGCACGCGCAAGGGCAAAGCCATCTGGAAGCCGAAGGTGACGGTATCCGGCTGGTACGCGATCCGGAGCGGGTGGAGGGCCACCGAAAACCGCGCCTCGTCGGTCGCCTACCTGGTGTACGACGATCTGGGAAACACCAGAAAAACCACGATTGACCAGCGCGGCGACGGCTGCAAATACGTGGAGTTGGGCGAGCATTTCTGCAAGGCGGGCGGCCAGTGCCGCGTGGTGCTGGATGGAAACAACGGCCAGTCGGCGGCGGCGGACATGACCATCTTCACGCTCACGCGCTGCGAGGGGCAGCCCCCCGCGGACGCCGGCGCGCCGGACAGCGGGGCTGGCGCCTGCGACGGCATCCGCAAGATCGCCTCCCATGAGGTCTGCGGAGAGACCGCCAACTCCTGTCAGGGCGTGTTCGCCAAGGGCGAGGGCTGCGAGAAATACTGCGCCGCCGCGGGCATGGTATGCACCGCCCGTTTCGGCGGCGAACCAGGTTGCCAGAAAGAGCCGCGGAATCCCATTCCCTGCGGCGCCAGCAATGGCCATCTCTCCGACTGGTGCGAATGCCAGCACGTGGGCCCGCCCGACGCCGGTCCCGCCGATATTTCGCCTCCGGACAATGCCCCGCCGGATTCCGGTTCCGCCGATACCGGTCCCGCGGAGCCCCCGCCCCAGCAGCCCGGCGCGCTCCGGCGCGTGGGCGGCGTACTGCAATTCTGCGGCGCTCCGGTGCGGCTGGTGGGATACGGAGACTACGGCCTGCTCGCCGAGGAGGCGTTTGATTTCAACCCCTTCCTCGACCAACTCCGCACGAAGCGGCTGAACCTGGTGCGCGTCTGGATTCCCTACCAGTTCGCCGCGTCGCTGGCGCCCTTCGCGGGCGCGAAGGGATCGTGGGATTTGCGCCGGATCAATGAAGGGCTCATCCAGCGCCTGCGATCCTTCGTGGCCGCCGCCGCCCAGCGCAATATCGTGGTTCAGGTGACTGTTTTCGACAGCGTGGGGCTGGAGGGGGACGACAAATCCGGCAACCGCTGGATCAATTCCTTCTATCGCCCCGGCAACCACATCAGCCCCTGGCCGCGCAACAAGGAAGAGTTCAACCGCTTCCCCGGCAGGGATGATCCGCCGGTGTGGAAGGAAATTCACCAGCCCTATATCGCCCGGGCGGTCAGCGCGATTTGCGATCAACCCAATGTCATCTACGAGATCATGAACGAGCCCGACGGCTCCGGCGCCGAACCGGGAATCGGCGTGCGCGGATTCGTGGACGCCGCCGCCGCGGAAATCCGCGCCTCGTTCCGCCAGCCGCAATGCACGGGCTCGCGCGTCATTTCCGCCAACGATCACACCATGCGCGCGATGGATGTGGACGAGGTGGACGTGATCTCCATGCACTTGGGGCCTTCCATGCCCGTGTCGCGCATCCCGGATTTTCTGGCGCTGGGCAAGCCGGTCATCATCAGCAACGACGGCGATGACACCCAGACCTCCACGAAATACGGTTTTGGCGCCCTGAGCAATGCGGATCGCGCCAGACGCATCGCCGGATTCGCCGCCGCGGCTTTTGATCGCAAATACGAAACCGGTCATGCGCACCTGGAAATCCTCGACAAGGATATCAACGGCGCGAGCTGGAAATCGCAGAATTACGAACCCCGCCACGCCAACACGACGATGGAAATCCTGGATGCGCTGGGGCCGTTCAGCATCACCCCGCCCGCTTCCTGCGGCGCTCCCCCCGAAGTTCCCGATGCGGGGCTTCCGGATGAAGACGGCCCCGATGGCGGCAAGCCGGATGAAGAAACTCCGGATGGCGGAGCGGAGCCGGATTCCCAGGCTCCAGACGCTGGTGATGGAATATGCCGGAGCGATCAGGAATGCGCGGAGGATCAGTTTTGCAACATTGACTTGGGGGTGTGCGTGCTCCGCGATACGGACAGCGGCGGTCCGCCGCCTCCACCGGAAGGCGATGCATTCGTGGATGACGTTCCAGCGGCGGACAGTGATGGAGCCCCTCCCGCGGGAGGTTGCATCAAGGACACCGATTGCAAGGGGTCGCGTATTTGCATCGAGGGCGTTTGCACGGATCCGGCGGCTTCGCAGCAACGTCCGGCGGCGCGGACGGATGCGGGCGCGGCGGCGATTTCCGGACAAACCGCCGGCGGCGGGTGCGGATGCGATCTCCAGCCCCGGCGTGGGGACCCGGGGGCGTGGTGGTGGCTGGCCGCCGCCGCGGCGCTGGTCATCCGGCGGCGATGGCCGCCGCGGCCGCGCGCCCGGCGATGAAACCCGTGGACCACGCCCACTGGAAGTTGTAGCCGCCGATGCGGCCATCCACATCGAGGATTTCCCCCGCGAAATACAGGCCGGGAGCGATCCGGGACTCCATGGTGCGGAAGTTGATCTCATGGAGAGGCACGCCGCCCGCCGTCACCTCCCCATGGTTCCACCCGCGCGGTCCGGTGACCGGAATGTCCAGCGCCGTCACGGCTTTCGCCAGCGCCGCGCGCGCGGTCCGGGTGAGCTGTCCCGCGCGCTGTTCCGGGTCTACGCCCGCGTGAAGCGCCAGCGCCTGTGACAACGAATACGGCAGCCGCCGGGATATTATCGCGGCGGCGGATTTTCCGGGTTGCGCACGGGCCTCGCCCGCGAGCCGGCGATCGAGGGACGCCGTATCTTCCCCCGGTGCGAAATTGGCGGTGAGCGCGGCCGTTCCCGATTCATCCCGGGCGATGATCCAGTGGCGGCTGATGTCCATGGCCACAGGCCCGCTGATTCCGAAATGGGTGAACAGCAGATCGCCCTTGTATGCGGCGATGGTTTTTCCCCCGGCGATGACTTTTAACTCCGCGGGCGTGCTGACGCCTGACAGCTTGTGGTGGAAAAACTCCGGCGCGCACAGCAGGGGAACCAGCGCCGGGTATGTTTTCGTGACGGTATGGCCCAGGGCTTGGGCAAGCTGGTATCCGCCGCCGTCGCTGCCGGTGGAAGGAACGGTTTTGCCGCCGGTGCAGAGCATCAAGCGCTCCGCCGTCATGACGCCGCCATTCCATGTCAGGCGGAAGACGCCCGCCTCGCGGGATACGCCGGTGATTTTCACGCCGGTGATTGGGCTGACGTCCAGGTCGCGGGCGCGGTTGAGCAGCGCCCCCAGCACGTCGCTGGCGCGATCCCGCACGGGAAACAGCTTGCCGGTTTCTTCCACCTTGAGCCGGACGCCCAGCGATTCAAACCAGCGGCGCGCGGCCTGTTCATCAAACGCCGCCAGGATATTGCGGACCACGTTGGGGTTGCCGTTGAAATCCGCGGGCCGCACCACATCGTGGGTGATATTGCACCGGCCGCCTCCCGAAATCAGGATTTTCCGGCCCACCTTCGCCGCCCCATCGAGCAGGGCGATGCGCGATGCGCCGGCCTGGATTCCGGATTCACGCAGCTTTTCCGCGGAGAAAATCGCCGCCGCCAGGCCCGCTGCTCCCGCGCCCGCAATGACCAATTGGCTATGTTCCGGCGGTTTCATGGTAGAAGAAAAAATCCCCGCGTGAATACCGTCCCTGTCACCGCAATGTCACGCCGCCCATCCATGATCAAGCCATGAAGAATCGTTCCTTTCCGTTGTTGGGAGTCATCCTGCTGGCCGCCGGGCTGTTTTCCTGCGCGCGGCGGAGCCCGGCCGCGGCCGATCAACCCGCGCGGCCCGAACCTTCGCCCCCGGGCCCTGTGGTGATCGCCGTGGTGATTGACCAACTCTCCGCGTGGGCGGCGGACGAACGCCTTCCCCTGTTTCCCGGCGATGGCGGGTTCGCGCGTCTGCGCCGCGAAGGTCTGTGGGTGAAGGAAATGCATTTCCAGCACGCCGCGACGGACACCGCCCCGGGCCATGCCGCCATCTTCACCGCCTGCACCCCACGGGAGTCGGGAATCGTGGCCAATGAAATCTGGCGCGAGGATTGGCGGCGCTCCGTGGCGATTGTGCTGGATGAACAGGCCGCGCTGGTCAATGATCAGGGCGTCATCCGCAAGGATGGCGAGCCGGTTCCGGGATCATCCGCGCGGACGCTGTTGTGTCCAGCGGTGGCGGATCAACTCCGCCGTGTGCGGCCGGATGCACGGGTCATCGCGCTCTCGCTCAAGGATCGCGGCGCGGCGTTCGCGGCGGGGAACGGGCCCGCGCACGCCATCTGGTTTGATTACAATCAGGGCGGGGCTGTGTCATCCACGCAGTGGGCGAGGGATTCGCGGCTTCCGGCCTTTGCGATGGAGGTGTTGCGGAAATATCCCTTGGATTCGTGGTTGCGGATTGCGTGGAGCCCACTGCCTGGAAACAACTTGAAGCAGTTGAGCGGGATCGCCGATGACGCCCCCGGCGAAGGGGATTTTCCCGCATTCGGAAAGGTGTTTCCGCATCTGCCCGAGGCCACCGGCAAGTCCCTTGCGGTTTTCCGGGCGACGCCCGCGTCGGATGATCTGTTGCTGGAGTTGGCCCGCGCCGCCCTGAACGAACCCAGGGAATCTCCTTTGTCTCCCGTGTTTCTCTCCCTGTCGCTCTCCGCCCACGATTATACGGGCCATCTTTTTGGCCCCAATTCCTGGGAGGCGTGGGATATGTTGTTCCGCTTGGATCAATCGCTGGGCCGATTCATGGAATTTCTCGACGGGAAGTTTGGGCCGGAAGGCTGGTCCATGGTGCTGACTGGTGATCATGGGGTTTCTCCCATGCCGGAAGCATTTGACGCCGGTGCTCCGCCGTGGTGCGGAGACAAGCCCGATCGCTGGCGGCGCCCGTGCGAAAGAGGCGGACGCATTCAGGCGAAGCATCTTGCCGGCGCGCTCAACCAGGAACTGGCGAAGGATTTTCCCAACACGACTCCCGCCGTTCAGACGATTGTGGATCCCTGGCTCTACCTGTCGCCGCAGGTGCGTGGGATGGAGCCGGGCGGGCGTTCATTGTTGATGGATGCGCTGATCCGGCGGCTGGAACGCACTCCGGGCGTTGAAGCGGTATTCCTCCCCGGGGATTTCAGTGGAGACTGCCCGGATCTGGAGGATGAGTCCGTGCGCGCGCTGGTTTGCCGCTCCACATCTCCGGGGCGGGGAGGCGATCTGTATCTCGTCACGCGCCCGGGCTGGTATTTCGATCCGGAACTGGTGGAAAACCACGGCGCCAGCCATGGAACTCCGTGGTTGTATGATCGCGCGGTTCCCTTGCTGGCGCGCGCGCCGGGCCGTGTGTTCAAGGGAGTCATGGATGAGCCCCGGCATTTCGGGTCCGCCGCCCGCACGCTGGCCGATCTTCTGGGCGCGCCGCCCACTCCGGCGATGGAGCGCTTCAAATCATTCGCCGCTGCTTCAACGCCCGCTTCCTTGAGGCCGTGAGAGCGGCTTTCACGCGGCGCCGTGCGGGTCCTCCAGGCAAATCCCGCCGATCCACCGCCAGCACGGGGTCCAGCACCGCCTTGAGTTCCCCGGCGTCTCCGCCAACCTCCCGGGCGATTTCCTCCAGCGGCATCCGGGATAAATCCAGCCCGCGCCTTTCGGCCTCGCCGACCAGCCGGCCCACCACGTGATGGGCTTCGCGGAAGGGCGCGCCGCGCGCGACCATCCACTCGGCCAGATCCGTGGCGGTCAGATGACCCTGGCGCAGCGCCGCCGCGCAGCGGTCCGCACGCACGCGGACATGGGGCAGCATGGCGGTCATGACCTCCAGGCACAGGTCCAACTGATCCGACGTATCGAAGAAAGGCTCTTTGTCTTCCTGCATGTCCTTGTTGTAGGTCAGCGGCAACCCCTTGAGGACGGTGAGCAGGGCGATCAGATTGCCATGAATGCGCCCGGTTTTTCCGCGGATCAGTTCGGCGGCGTCCGGGTTTTTCTTCTGCGGCATCATGGATGATCCGGTGCTGAAGGCGTCGCCGATGGCGATGAATCCGAACTCTGCGGAACTCCAGATCACCAGTTCCTCCGCGAGTCTGGAGAGGTGGGTCTGCGCGATGCAGGCCGCCGCCATGTATTCCAGAAGAAAGTCGCGGTCGCTGACGGCGTCCATGGAGTTGGCGGTCACGCGATCAAAACCGAGTTCGCGCGCCGCCGCCTGGCGATCAATGGGGAAGGTCGAACCGGCGAGCGCGCCGGATCCGAGCGGCGATTCATTGGCGCGCGCCCGGGCGTCGAGAAAGCGTCCGGTGTCGCGGCTGAACATTTCCACATACGCCAGCCAATGGTGAGCCAGCCGCACGGGCTGTCCGCGCTGCATGTGCGTGTATCCGGGCAGGATGACATCCAGGCCGCCGGCCGCGGCTTCAATCAGCGCCAGTTGAAGCCCAGTGAGCAGGTTCGCCGTGCGGCCGGCCGCGCGCCGGAAATACAGGCGGATATCCAGCGCGACCTGATCGTTGCGCGAACGGGCGGTATGCAGCCGCGCGCCCGCGTCGCCGGTATCCTGACGCAGGCGCGATTCGATATTCATGTGGATGTCTTCCAGATCCTCGCGGAAGACAAAGGTTCCGGCTTCGATTTCTCCCGCGATCTTGCGCAGTCCGGCTTCGATCAGACGCCCGTCTTCCTCCGGAATCACGCCGCGGGCGGCGAGCATGCGGGCATGGGCGATGGAGCCTTCGATATCCTCGCGGTGCAGCCGCTTGTCCACGCCGATGGAGGCGTTGAAGCGCTGCATCAGCGGTGCTGTCTCCTCCGCGAAGCGACCGCCCCACGAGGATTGGGGACCAGGCTTCGCAGCCGGGGTTGCTTTCCGGCGCGTGGTTCCGGTTGCCGGTTTTTTGCTTCCGCCTTTGGTCTTCATGTCTGTTCCGCCGCGGGAGAACCGGCCGGATGGTTGTCTCCGCCTGCTTCCGGTTCGCACAGGTTGAGCATCGCCCAGATCGCCAGCGAAGCCCGCAGGGCCGACGACGCCAGAAACAGCGTCACAAAGGAGATGGCGGTCTCTCCGCCCAGGAATTTCATCAGCACGCCGCCCAGCAGCATGGAGGCGAAGGCGCAAATTCCTCCGCCGGCGTTGATCCACGCCAGGCCGCGGCTGCGATCCGGCGGGTCGAAGCGGCGGATGGGCTCCATGAAGGCCGCCTGGTTGAAACCATTCCAGAAGAAACCCGTGAGCACGCCTTCAAACCAGATCGGCCATAGAAAATCCGGCGTGGGAAACCACCAGATCAGCGGAATGGAGCTGACCGCGGCGGCGCAGCCCGCCAGCGTCCGGGAACTTCCCCGGCGGGCGATCACCCCGCCCCACCAGCGGCTGGTCGCCACGCGCGTGCCCATTTCAATCACGCTGTGCAGGGCGATCTGGGTGAAGCTCATGTCCAGGTGGCGCAGCATGTACAACATCCAGAACGGGCGCGCGATCCCGGTGGCGATATTCCAGGCCAGAAACCAGTGGATGAGCTTTCCGTATGCGGGCCGCTCCAGCATGGCCAAGCCCAGCACATCCGGTTCGTCCCGCCGCTCGATTCTCGCGTCCGGATAGCGCAGCAACACCCACCCCGCCATGGCGCCGCAAATCACCGCCGCCGTTCCGACCAGGCCATATCCCGCCCGTTCCATGCCGTTGCGCTTGAATTCATCCAGCAACAACCCGGCCAGCGGTTCAGCCAGCAGCGTGCCCAAGGCGACCGCGGCGGCGCGGCGTCCGAATACCTCCGCATGGGAATGTTTCGGCGTGGCGGCGGACATCCAAGCCAGCCAGCCGTTGGTTCCCGCCATGGAAAACATGACCGCGCCGGCCACCGCCGCCATGGCCAGGCCCAGCGCCAACGGCCCGCGGGCTCCCGCCGCCACCAGCAGGACCGGCAGCAACCACAACCCCCTGCACGCCAGAAAGAAGGGCAGAACATACTGGCGGCGCGACCGCACCCGGCCTTCCAGCCAGGGGCCCAGCCAGTGGGCCGATTGGGCCAGCCATGGCAGCGCGAACAGGATGGCCAGCGTCAGTTCATCCGCCCCCAGCAACAGCGCCATGCCCACCAGCACGGGCCCGTTCCAGGTGAGGGTAGAGTAAATCTCCGAGAAGAACCCCTCCGCCGCCACGCGATCGTGATCGTCCACGGGATGAAAGGGCGCGATCAGCCTGCGCCCGGCGGCGGTGAGGTTCATGGCGCGCGCGTCCTACCACATCCGGCGCATATGGTCATGGATTCATGCCATGTTAG
>JAJVIH010000008.1 GCA_022072125.1 Myxococcota bacterium
TTTGTCACCATTCAAGGTGACACGCCCCGGCCGCCAAAACCGTTCATCCGAGGGGGATGAACGCGGGAAGAATCGTCCCTTCACGGGGATGCGCGCCGGCGAGCAAGGAAATGCGCTGGTGAGCGGGAAAACACGAGGGAACGATGAATCGTCAGCGCCGCGCCAGAAACGCGCGGATGCTCCGCTCAAAAACAAAATCCCCGCGTGATTCCACGCGGGGATGAAAACCGGGAGGCGCGAAGGCCGCGCCAGTCCGGCGCCGATCAGCAGTCGTAGTACAGGTGGTATTCCATGGGATGCGGGCGCAGGCGGACCGCGTCCACTTCCTTCTCGCGCTTGTACTCCAGCCACATGTCAATCAGGTCCTGGGTGATCACGTCTCCCTTGAGGGCGAATCCGTGGGCCTTCTCCAGGTTGGACAGCGCCTCATCGAGGGCGCCCGGGCATTTGGGCACGCTCTTCAGTTCCTCCGGCGACAGGCTGTAGATGTCCTTGTCGAGCGGATCGCCCGCGTCGAATTTGCCCTGCACGCCGTCCAGACCCGCCATCAACTGGATGGCGAAGGACAGGTAGGGGTTGCACGACGGATCAGGGGTGCGGAACTCGATGCGCTTGGCCTTCGGCGAACTGGACAACATGGGAATGCGGATTGACGCCGAACGGTTGCGGGACGAGTAGGCCAGGTTCACGGGCGCTTCGTACCCCGGCACCAGGCGCTTGTAGCTGTTGGTGGTCGGGTTGGTGATGGCGCACATGGCTGGAGCATGCTTGAGGATGCCGCCGATGTAATTCATCGCCATGGCGGAGAGTCCGCCGTAGCCGTCGCCGGCGAACAGGTTGGTTCCGCCCTTCCAGATGGACTGGTGGGTGTGCATGCCCGAACCGTTGTCGCCGAACAATGGCTTGGGCATGAAGGTGACGCTGTAGCCATACTGCCGCGCCACGTTCTTCACGATGTATTTGTACCACTGCACCTTGTCCGCCATGGGGGTCATGGTGTCGAAGCGCATGTCAATTTCGCATTGCCCGGCGGTGGCCACCTCGTGGTGTTGCGCTTCCACGGTGATGCCGACCTGTTCGAGCTTCAGGCACATTTCGGTGCGCAGGTCCTGCAGGGTGTCCACGGGCGGACAGGGGAAGTAGCCTTCCTTGGCGCGGACGCGGTGGCCGAGGTTGGGTCGCTCGGAAGAGCCGCTGTTCCAGTGGGCTTCGTCGCTGTCAATTTCGTAGAAGGAGCGGCGCTGTCCCACTTCGTAGGCCACGTGGGTGAACACGAAAAACTCCGCCTCCGGTCCGACGTAGACCACGTCGCCGATGCCGGTGGACTTGAGGTAATTCTCGGCCTTCTGGGAGACATAACGCGGGTCGCGGGAGTAGGGCGCCTTGGTGATCGGATCAAATACGTTGCAGATCAGGACCAGGGTTTCGTGTTCGAGAATGGGATCAATGCGCGCGGTGCTGGGGTCCGGGCGGATGATCATGTCCGATTGATTGATGGGCTGCCAGCCGCGGATCGAGGAGCCGTCGAAGCCAAAGCCATCCTCGAAGGAATCCTCGGTGAGCTGGTGGATGGGGTGGGAGATATGCTGCCATGTGCCGAGCAGGTCGGTGAAGCGCAGATCAACCATCTTGACGTCGTGCTCGCGCGCGAACGCCAATACTTCCTTGGGGGTTTTGGGGAACGACATTGCGGACGCCTCCTTGGGGAGCAGTGTGGATGGACAGGGGAACGCCGGTTTTTATTCCCGCTTGCCGCTCCGCGTCAAATGGCGGCGGACAGCCCGGAACCGCTGGAAAACAAAACGGCCCGCGTGGGCGGGCCGGATCAAATGGTTGGGAGACTAGGATTCGAACCTAGATTCGCGGAGTCAGAGTCCGCTGTCCTGCCGTTAGACGATCTCCCAATAAACGCCGCGCTGCGTAGCCAAATTCACCGCGAAAGTCAATTTTCCGGCGGCGGTCCTCCGGGAGGGAAACACGCACCCGCTTTCCGTCCGTCATATCCTCACGCCACGGCGGCGGCGGGGCCGGTTTCCTCGCCGTGGTCTTTCGCGGGCGCGCCAGACGCCGGGAAGGGCGCCGTCTGGTCCATCGCTTCCATGCGTCCGGCCAGCGCCATCAGGCGGTCGCGCAGGGATTCCAGTTCCGCCAGCACCGGCGACAGTTCCGCCAGGGCCGCGTGCGCGGAGGAGCGCGCCCGCTCGCGCCGCTGCTGTTCGTGCATGATGGCGAAATTCAATTCGCCCACCTGCGCATCCACCATGGCGGCCATCTGTTCCTGCCAGGTGTGGATGATGCCCTGGCCGTGGGCCTGGGCCGCGGCCGCCAGCCAGTCCAGGGTTTCATCCGTGAGCCGCGCCATCGCCTCCGAATCCAGTTCCGGCCTGCCGGGGCTGAGCCAGCGTTTGGCGGAGCGCAGGGCTTCATCCGCGGCGGCGGCGGCGCGCGAAGGGGTTGAGGGGGGCAGGACGCCGGTGATCCACTTCGAGATGGAAGCGCCCTGCTCGCCGGACATGGGCATGCGGAACGGCGCCACGGCGATGCCCTGCGAAACCACCGCCGCGCGCAGATGCCAGTCAAACCGCGCGTTCAGCCGGTCCACCAGCGCGGCGGCCGCCGCGTCCGCGCCGGCGAGGAAATCGCCGCTGTTGCGGACCAGCAGGGCCTGGCGGCCCGCGGCGGACTCCTCCGCGGCGGCGGCGTCCCACAGGCGGGGATTGGCGAGCAGGCTCCAACGGGTTTGCCGCCCCAGTTCGTCCAGCCGCTGCTTCAACTCCTCGGCGGCGAGGGCGTATTCGGGCTCCATGTCTTTTTCCAGGCGGTCGCGGAGCTGGGCGGCCAGGGCCATGGCCCGCTGATCGTGATCCTGGGTCAACGGCCCCTGCTCCGAGATCAGCGACTGATAGCTGGCGGTGACCTGCACCAGTTGCCCGGCGGCGTAACGCGCCAGGTATTGCACCTCGCCGCGATCCTGCGGAGAGATTCCCGCGCCGGAGAGCGGCTGGTCCGGCGAGGCGGGAGTCTTGTTGAAGCTGAAATCCTCCTCGCCCACGCCTTCCACCAGCGCGGCTTGAAATTCCATGCGCGCGGCGCCTTCGTCCAGCGCGCCCTTGACCACGCGCTTTTCGTGGCGGCCGGCCACGCGGTCGGCCTTGTTGACGACTTCGATGCGCCGGGTGGCCTTGTCATCCACCACCACGCTCTTTTCACCCCAGTATTCCTCGATGTAGCGGGCGAACATGCGGCCCCGCTCCCGGCGGATTTCCAGGGTGTTGGAGTTGTCCTTGAGCCGCCAGCCGATGGCGTCGTGGCCGTTCATGACGACGCCGTATTGCTCGTTCTTGCGGTACAGATCCGAACCGGGATGGATGGCGCACAGCGAGAACTGCGGCGCCTTGGGGAAATAGCCGTGGTATTTGTAGAAGAGGTTGAGCACCTGGAAGAAATCCGGCCATTTTTCAGCGGGGTGGCCCACCACCCAACTGCTGACGAAGGGCATGTCCACTTCCTTCAGGGCCTTGAGGTTTTCGGCGATGAGTTCCTCATCGTATTTCTTGCCCATCTCGGCGAGCACGTGTTTGGAGGCGTGCTCGATGCCGAAATCGAGGTGATAGAATCCGGCCGCCTGCATGTGACGCAGGTAATCCGCCGTCAGCCGCTTGGTGATGATGGCCGACCCCGCGAGTTTGAGCGGATTCTGGCGCGCGATCAGCAGGTCGCACAGTTCGCTCAGGAATTTCGGGTTGCCGTTGACCAGCAGATCATTGAAGACCACGCGCTCCGCGCCCTGGGCCTGAATCCACGCCAGTTCGTTGTCCACGTGTTTGGGCGAGCGGATGCGGAAATTTTGCCAGATGGTCTGCTGGATGCAGAAATCGCAGGATCGCACGCACCCGCGCGAGCCCAGCACGGAATAGACCTTGCCCCGGGCGATGATCTCGCGGTCGGAGACCAGGCCGTAATTTCGCATGTCCAGATCGGAGTAGTCGGGGATGGGCAGCACATCCAGGTTTTCAATCTGGGTGCGCGGCCCGCCGTCGATCACCTCGCCATTGCGGGGAACCAGACTGCCGGGAACGGCCTCGAAGCGTTTGAATTTGGAATAGATCCGCGCCAGGTCCAGCAGGGTCTGCTCGCCTTCGCCGAACACCACCGCGTCGAAGAGACCGCTTTCGGCCAGCTTCATGCCATACCAGTCTTTTTCGCAGCACTGGCCGCCCGCGACGATGGGCAGATTGGGGTTGCGTTCCCGGAGCAGGCGCGCCAGATGTTTGGCGACCACGGGGGAGTAGACCGAGATTCCCACCATGTCGGCGTATTCGAGAACCCGGTCCACGAACCCGCCGATGTAGTTGTCCACCACCTGCGGGCGGATGACCCGGCCATAGGCCCAGTCGGCCTGCCATTCCAGCAGGTGATCGCGCACCCACAGATCGCGCAGGTCCCAGCCCACGCTGTGGAAGAGTTCGGCGTTGAGGTCAAATACCCGCGCCTCCAGGCCGGATTTCTTCAGCCACGCGGCCAGGTAGGTGACGTTCAGCGGAGGGGAGGCGATGGTCCACGGAGGAGTATGTACCAGGGCGATACGCATGGAGTTCTCCCGCCAAGTCCCGGCGGGCCCGCACCCGGGGGCAAGTGTGGGAAAAAGATACCATGGCGGGGCGGATGCGCCAAACCATCCGGTTCAATTCCCACGCGCCGGTGGGGATGGCGCGGGCGAGCCGCCGGAAACGGCGGTCAGGACAGCAGCAGTTCGATCTCCTCGCGGCCGATGTTTTTCAGCACGCTGTTGTCCCCGGTGATGATGGCGTCGGCCAGGTTTTTCTTGGTGCGCTGCAATTCCAGGACCTTTTCCTCGACCGTGTCCTTGGCGATGACGCTGTAGGCGAAGACCGTACGCGTCTGGCCGATGCGGTGGGCGCGGTCAATGGCCTGCGCCTCCACGGCCGGGTTCCACCAGGGGTCCATCAGGTAGACGTATTCCGCCGCGGTCAGGTTCAGGCCCAGGCCGCCCGCCTTGAGGCTGATCAGAAAGAGTTTGCACTCCGGATCGTTCTGGAAGCGGTCTACCCGCGCCTTGCGGTCGCGGGTTTTGCCATCCAGGTATTCGTACACCGTCTTTTCCTGATCAAAACGCTGGCGGATGATGGAGAGGAAGGTCACGAATTGCGAGAACAGCAGCACCTTGTGTCCTTCCTCGATGACTTCCTGGATCTGATCAATGGCCAGATCGAGCTTGGCGCTGGACTCCTTCGCGCGCCTGGGCTCCACCAGACCGGGATGGCAGGCCGCCTGACGCAGGCGCAGCAACGCCTCCAGGACGAAGATTTTGTTGCGCTCCAGCCCTTCGGAATCAATCTTGCCCAGCAGGGTGTGGCGGTAATGCTCCTTCAGCTTGTTGTAGAAGGCGCGCTGTTCCTCCTCCAGTTCGCAGTAGAGCACCTGTTCGGATTTCTCCGGCAGTTCGCGCGCCACCTGCTGTTTGGTGCGCCGCAGGATATAGGGGCGCAATCCCTGGGCCAGCAGCGCCCGGGAGCCGGGGTCTTCCGCGGCGCCGGAGCCGATTCCCGCGTTGAAAACCGTCGAACTGCCCAGCATGCCCGGGTTGAGAAAATCCATCAGGCTCCACAATTCGCCCAGGTGGTTTTCAATCGGCGTGCCGCTCAACGCCAGCCTCCGCTGGGAGCGGATCAGGCGCGCCGCCTTGGCGGAGGCGCTTCCGGCGTTCTTGATGGTTTGCGCTTCGTCGAGAATGGCGTAGGCGAACTCGATCTCGCGCATCCATTCGATATCCCGGCGCAGGGTGCCGTAGGTGGTCAGCACGACATCGTACGCGGCCATCGCCCCGGCGTTGTCCGGGCGATCCTTGCCGGTGTGGTTGAGCACCCGCAGTTGCGGCGTGAAACGGCGGGCCTCCTCAATCCAGTTGAAGATCAGCGATTTGGGGACCACCACCAGCGAGGGCCGCGGCGGGCCGTTTTTCTTTCCGCGGGGTTCGCAGCGCAGTCCTTCCAGCAGCGCCAGCACCTGCACGGTTTTGCCCAGACCCATGTCATCGGCCAGGCAGCCGCCCAGCCCGAAGCGCCGCAGGAAATAAATCCAACCC
This sequence comes from Myxococcota bacterium, assembly GCA_022072125.1. GTDB lineage: Bacteria > Myxococcota > JAJVIH01 > JAJVIH01 > JAJVIH01 > JAJVIH01. The sequence goes on from JAJVIH010000008.1 coordinate 6,107, forward strand.
AGGCCCTCGCGCTGGTAGGCGCGCAATTCGCCCTGGAAACCCGGCGGCGGCTCCACCGGCTGCACGCCTTCAAAGCCGCGCAACTCCTCCCGCGCCTTGAGATAGACCTCGTCCGGCGCGATATCCGTTTCCGCGGCGAGCAGGGCGTCGAGCAGGGCGGTCTGGCTGCGCTTGAAACGAAGACCTTCGCCCTCCGCTTCTCCCAGTTCCAGCAGCAGACCCGCCCGGCGCAGCCATTCCCCGGGCAACAACCCCATCGAACCGTCGCCCAAGGTGACCGTGTTCTGGCCCCGCTTCATGGCCTCGATGATGCTGGTGATGGGAACCACCTGGCCGCCGTAATCCACGCCGCCCTTGAGATCAAACCAGTCCACCCCCGAGTTGATCCAAAGCCGCGGCTTGCCGGGCGGGCGGAACGCCTTGCCCTGGGCGTGGATTTTCCAGCCTTCGCGCAGCAGGCCGGACACCACCCGGGGCAGGTCCTTCGTGGAAAGTTCGTATCCCGGGGGATTCTCCCGGTTGGCCCGCCAGGTGAATTCGGGGGTGTGGCGGCGCAGACCCAGTTCGTACAGCAGGGAGGCGCAGCGGTCCTCATAAGCAAAATCGCGGACGCGCCAGCAGGCGTCCTGCTCGTCGAACAGGCGCTGGCCGGCGTGGTCCGGATCAACCTGCACGTGGCCGTATTCAAACGAGAGCCGCGCGGTCAGCCGCGTGGCGGGATGTCCGCCAAACCGATCCTGCCGCGGCGATTCAATGGTCAGGCAGGGACGCGGCGGATCTTCGGCGAAGCGGATTTTCAGTTCTTCCGGCAGGTCCAGCGGCGGCAGGGCGGGCAATGAATAGAGCCTGGACAGGAGGCGCTGCGCGTCCTGCCGGGGAACCCGCACTTCCGGCTCCGATCTGAAATGCACATAAAGGGGGAACGCCCCATGCGGATTGAACATGCGAAGCTGGCCGTCATGAACGAACAGGCCGCCATCCACCGCCAGGGCGATGTCCCGCGCGTGAATGAACGCCTCGCCGCGCGCCATGCCCTGCTCCAGCACGTATTCCCCGGATTCTTCTTCCGGACGCATCCGGATGCGGTATTCCCAGGTTTCGTCGCCGTCCCAGCGCAGCAGCCGCAGCGGTTCGCGCAGATCTTCCGCATGTTCGGCCAGCACCAGGCGATCCGACGACGCCAGCATGGGCAGAACGAGCATCACCAGGTCCGGGGTCAAACGGAAGTGGCGGGAATAATCTCCATAAAAAGCGCGGTTCAGATTCGCATTGTAGAGCAGGCGGATGATGCTCCTTTCCCCTTCCGGGAAATCCATCAGATCGGTTTCGCCGCGAATGGATGCGAAACGCGGCTGCCCCCATTCGCCATCCAGTTTCCGGCGCTGCCGGGCGAGCGCGATGGTCAACTGGCCGTCGCGCCGCGTGGACGCCAGATCCAGGACAAAAACCGTGCGCTCTTCATTGTTCGCGAGGCCGGAAGGCGGGCGGCGTGAGCTGAAAATGGATGGCAGCGGATCAATGATGTCTTCCCAATGCGCCGCCGGGGCCGGCCCGTTGTCCGCCTTCGCCGGGGACTCGCGGGATTTCGCGGCGGAAGGCTCCCGCGGCGCGCCCGGTTTTTTCGCCGCCGGGCGTCTTCTCCAGCGCCGGGACGCGGGGGTCTCCGCCTCGCCATCATCATTGGCGGCGGAGAGGGTGTCCCGCGCGGGGGCCGGATCGTCCATGTTCCCGTTGTTCCGGGATTCAATATCGAGATGGTCGAGCAATTCCCCGTATTCCCTGTCGCTGGCCAGCCGCAACGCCGCCCAGGCGTGCGCGCAGACGCCGGAGTTGTGAAATCCGGAGCAGAAACATTTGATTCGCGAGCGGTGAGGCGGAAACTGGCTGACGGACAACACGGTGGATTCGCCCGGACCCCATTCCAGGTAGAGCAGTTTCGCGTTGTCGTGCTTCACGGTGAACCGCTCGCGGGCGCGCAGTTGTTGACCCGCCGCCTGCACCATGGCTGGAAATTGTTCTTTGATATGCGCTGGGATCGTCATGGACCTGGCCAAAAAGGCAACCAGCGATCTTTATTGAATGAGGCGCGCAAATTCAAGCGTTTTGTATGACGTTTTACATCCTGGCCCCGCCGGCATGGCCTGGCATGCAGGGACTGGCGGGCCGCCGCACGAAAAAAAAAGCGGCCGCGTTTTGCGCGGCCGCGAGGATTTCAGCCTTGTCCGGAGGAGATTATTTACCGCCGGACCTGGCCAGGGTGGCGCGGGCCGCGGCCAGCAGGCGCTCGTAGCTGGAGCGCGCGGCCTTCTCTTCGTCCTTGTCTTCGATGCGCTCCTCCAGCATCTTGATCAGCTCGGCGTCCACGCCGCCGGGCTTGCGGACGATGAAGCTGAGCGCGTTCAGGTAGTTCACGCGCAGGGAGCGGGCCTCCTGCTTGTCCACATTCTTGTTCTTGAGCAGCCCCGTGGCGTGCTCCACCAGCTTCTTGGCGGCGGCGGCCTTGCCCACGCGGGCGAGCGAGAAGGCCGCGCGGTCCCGCTTCTGCTGCGGATTGGTCTGCACCAGCGCCTTGATGTAGCAGTCCTCGCTGTCCACGCATTCCTTGGCGAGTTCCAGGCGGAGCAGGTCCTTCTGCATGGCGGCGCCCAGGGCGACGTAGGAGAGCGATTCCAGGGTCTTCTTGTTTTCTTCCTGGAATTTCTTGCGTTCGGCCACCTTCATCTTGAGGGATTTGGTGATCTCTTCGTTCCACTTCTTGACATAGGCGTCATACTCCGTGGGCTCCGGACCGCCTTTGTCCTTGATCAGCTTGGTCATGCTCTCGAAGATTTTGTTGGCGTCTTCCTGAATGGAGGCGGAAGCGACGCGGGTCAGCGCGGTCAATGCGATGCTGCGGGTCTGCAGCGATTCCTCCTCGGGTTTCTTGGCTTCGGCAATCAGGGCCTTGAGGGCGTTTTCATCGGCGATCCACTGCAGGGCGTCGGTGAAGTAGGTGAAGATGCCCACATCGCCGCGCTTGCCCATCAGGTCAACAATCCGCTTGACCAGGCGGTCGCGATCCTTGGGGTCGCATTCCATGGCGCAGATGCGCCCGCCCGCGTAGGCGGCGAAGGCCTGGGCGAAAAACAGGCCCTTGCGGCTGGCGTCATCCGGTGTTTCGTACTCCCGTTCGATGGTGCGGAGCACGGCTTCCAGTCCCTTGGGGTTGGCCAGGTCGCCCAGCAGTTCCATGGCCTTGGCTTCCATGTGGGCCCACAGCAGGGTGCCCGAGCGCTGCTGCTTGATGACCGCGTCCAGTTCATCCACCAGCTTTTTGACCTGCGGATTCTTGCAGCGGTCCTCGCCGGGGCGTTTCTTCGGTTCGAGGGTTCCGCAGTACAGGGTGTCGTTGATGGGCTGCACCGCCGCCTCGCCAATGCGGAAGAGAGCGGTGTTGGCGGCTTCCTTGTAGGAGCCGCCGGTATCGCTGAACAGGAAGAACAGAATGTCGTACGCCGCCGCGGTGGATTGCAGCTTGCCCAGGGCCTCGATGGAGTTGAGCTGGGCGGTTTTCCAGTTCTGTTTTTCCTTGCGGGCCTTTTGCGGGTCTTCAATGCCGCGCGCCTGGCCGAGCACCCGCAAAAGGCCTTTCTCCATTTCGGCCTTCTTGTCCTTCATGACCTCGAAGAACGCGGGGATGGAACTGGCGGCGGCGCCCGCCAGAAACACGTTGTCCGTATCGAGGAAGGAGATGATCTTCGGACCCGCCGGGGTGTGCTTGAGCTTGGTCAGCGCGGAGATGATGGAGCGGTTGGCGCTGTCAATTTCCTCCTGCTCCTTGCGGTTGGCGCCCTTGGCCGGGTCAAGCTTTTCCAGCATGGCGGCGGTGGCGGCCTCGCCGGCGGCGGGCTTGCCGCTGGCGTCCTTGCCCATGAGGCCCCACTGGTCGGCGATGGCCGAGCGCAGGGACTTGTTGTTGTTGAACATCTCCACCAGCGCGGCCTTGTCCTCCTCGCGCAGGTAGCCGTACTGGCCCAGCAGGCCGAGCTGCTTGATGGCGTCCAGCCGCATGTTTTCATCGGTCTTGAGCTTGTCCGCCCAATAAGGCGGAAGCGCCTCGCGCAGGATCTTATCGGCCTTTTCCGCCTTGTCGGGGTTCTGGGAGGGATTGTCCTTCCAGGTTTTCCACTGGGCGACGTCGAACACGCCATCGGTGTCATTGCAGGCCGCCAAAGCCAGCATGGCGCAAATGCATGCGGCGGCGGTCATCCACTTGAAACGGGGGGTCAAAAACATGGTGCGCTCCCAAAAAGCAGGGCGGTGAACCGGATGAAAACGGGGCGATTAAAGCGCATCGTCTATAGCCCGTGAGACCCACCGGGTCAAGCGGGATCGCGGGACGAAACACAGCCCTTTTCCGGCCCCGCGGCTCCCCGGCTTTCGCGTATTCCGCGGTCCGGCGCGAACGCGGGGCAGCCAGCGGACAAGGAAGAAGCGGGAACTGGAATGCGCCGCGGACAAGCCCCCGCCCGCCGGTGTTGCGGGTTGGCGATGGCGGGCGCGGGGGAGGGCGTGAAAACCGGAGAGCAGGTGGCGCTTTGCGCCATGGACGGGTAAGAAGGGCGCCAGGTTCCGGTTTTCCCCATCTTTTGCTGGAGAGAGCATGATCGCCGCGAAGAAAAAACTGCTCTGCGTCAATATTGACCATGTCGCCACCCTGCGTCAGGCGCGCGGCGGGGTCGAACCCGATCCCGTCCATGCCGCCGCCATCTGCGAGGCCGCCGGGGCCGATGGAATCACCATCCACCTGCGCGAGGACCGGCGGCATATCCAGGATCGCGACCTGCGCCTGCTCAAACAGACCGTTCAGACCACCCTCAACCTGGAGATGGCGGTGACCGGTGAAATGACGGCGGTCGCTCTGGATGTGAAACCCCACAAGGTGACGCTGGTTCCGGAACGGCGCCAGGAACTGACCACCGAAGGCGGGCTGGATGTGGCGGGCGCGCTGGGCCCCATCAGGCTGGCGGTGGATAAACTGCGGGAGGGCGGCATTCACGTCAGCCTGTTCGTGGACCCGGAGGAACATCAGGTCCGCGCCGCCAAGGCCGCCGGCGCCAACGCCATTGAAATCCACACCGGACCGTGGTGTCACAATCCCGGCGGCCGGGAACTGCGCCGCATCATTGACTCCGCGGCGCTGGCGCAATCGGTTGATCTGGTGGTTTGCGCCGGCCATGGCCTGAATTACCGGAATATCCAGCCGCTGCTGGAGATCGAACCCATCGTGGAATTCAATATCGGCCATTCCATCATTTCGCGGGCTGTGCTGACCGGGCTGGAGCAAGCGGTGCGCGACATGAAGGCGGTCATCGCCGCGGGCGGAGGACTCTGATGGCGCTGGAACGGCTGCAGAAAATCATCGCCGCCGCCGGGCTGGCCTCGCGCCGCCACGCCGAGGAACTGATCTCCCGGGGCAAGGTGCGGGTGAATGGCGCGGCCGTGCGCGAGTTGGGGACCCGCGCCGATCCCGCGCGCGACACCATCGAGGTCAATGGCGAGGTCATCCCGCGCCGGGAAGAGATGGCGTATTTCATGCTCAACAAGCCCATCCGCACGGTGTGTACGGTCAGTGATCCGGAAGGGCGCCCGACGGTGATGAAGTCCTTTGATCACCTGAAGCTCAGGCTTTATCCGGTGGGACGCCTGGACTGGGATTCGGAAGGGCTGCTGATCGTCACCAACGACGGCGAACTGGCCCACCGCCTGACCCATCCCTCCACCGGCATTGAAAAAACCTACGAGGTCAAGGTGCGCGGCGTGGTCCATGAAGGCCTGACCCGGAAGCTGGCGGGCGGCGTTTCCCTTGACGATGGCGAGCAGTCGCCCGCCTGCAGGGTGGAGGTGATGACCGGCACGGACAAAAGCACCTGGCTGCGCATCCGGCTGTCCTCCGGGCAGAACCGGATCATCCGGCGCATGTGCGAAGCCGTGGGGCTGGAGGTGCAACGCCTGCGCCGCGTGGGCATCGGCAGCCTGGATTTGGGGCGCCTCCCTCCCGGGCAATACCGGCCGCTCAAGCCCAAGGAAATCAAGCGCCTGTTCGCCATGGGACCGGGAGACTCCTGGCGCGGCGAAGGCGATGGCGTGATCATCCGGCAGACCCGCAAAAGCCTGGGCCGCAAGGGCCAGACGCGCGCCGCCGTTCCGCGCCAGCCGGAAGACGCCGGCGCGCGGCGCGGGGCGGACAAAACGCAGCCGGAAAGCGCGGCGGCGGGCCGCCAGTCCTTCAAGGACGCCGGGCGCGCCCCCCGCACGGCGGAAGGGCGAAAATCCGGGCGGCCCGAGGGGCGCAAACTTTCCGCCGCCGAGTATTTTTCTTCCCGCGGACCGGCGCGGCCATCCCGCGCCGCCGCCGCGGGACCGTCTGGAAACGCGAAGCGGCCGCCGGGCGCGCGGCCGGGGAAGCCATCCGCCGCGGTTCGTGAACCGGCGCGCCGGTCAACAACGGAGCGCGGCGGGAAGCCGGAACCGAATGCGGGCAAGGCGGTCCGCGCCGCGCATCCGTCACGCGGGCGGGGCGGAAAGCCGGGAACAGACCGGGCGCCCTCCCGCCCCGGACGGCGCGCCGCCTTCGCCGCCGGCAAGCGCGGCAAACCCTCGCGATAAACATGGGCGTGCTCCAATCCGGCGCCTGGGGAAAGGTCATTTCCGCGGCCACCGCACGGCCCCTCGCACCGGCATATTGCTGGCCGCCGCACAGGGCTTTTGCGCGCGCATGGGGTTGCCCGTCGTGCGCCCCTGCTGTTAGCATTTGGCGGTTGCACGGCGTTCATTCCAACAACAGGTGACAATCATGCGGCGAATCCCGTCGAGCGGTGTGGCGTTTCTTGGCGTGCTCCTGGTTTTCTCCGGCCTGACCGCATGCGGCGGCACGGAACTGGAAGGCCCGGGCGGACAGAATCCGGCGGATGGCGGCGCCCAGTCCGCCACGGATTCGGGCGCGGTTGGGGGGAATGACGCCGCCATCCCCTCCCTTGACGGCGGCGTGACGGAGAACGATGGCGGCGGCGATCCCGGCCAACTGGACGCCTCCGTCCCCGGCGGCGGCCCGGCGGAATATCCCCGGTTGCCGCCCATGGATGGCGTGAAACGCTGGATCGTGCTGGGCGACAGCATCAGCGATGGTTGCTGCCGCACCTTCGCGCAGAGCTACGTCGGGCTGCTGAAGAACAACAACGATCGCGAATGGCCCGGTTTCAAGGGCAAGGACCTGACCACCAAATACCCGGGCATTGAATACCTGGACTACGCCGAAGGCGGCGCCACCACCAAGACCCTGCTCAGCAAGCAGATGCCCAAGGTGCAGGGCGGCAAGCCAGGCAAGACCGTGGTCACGGTGACCATTGGCGGCAACAACCTGCTGGCGATTCTGGGATCATCCAAGGCCGACGGCGCCCGCGCCGCGGACGCCTACGCCGCCGACCTCAAGACCATGCTGGATTTCTTCGCCGACAAGAAGAATTTCCCGGACGGCGCCTTCGTTTACATGGCCAATATCTATGAATTCACCGACAACACCGGCGATGTGAAATTGTGCCCGCGCCTGCCCATCAACTGGCCCGACGCCATTTTCATTTTCGAGCGTTACCGCAAGGAACTGACCGGACTGGCGAAAACCTATGACAACGTGGCGGTCGTGCCGCTGTGGGAGCATTTCCTGGGCCACGGATACCTGTCCGGCGACCAGAGCCGGAACAAATATTATGATCCCGCCGACCCGACCAACTGGTTTGAAAGCGACTGCATCCATCCCACGCCGCGCGGGCATCACGAAATCCGCCGCTTGTTCTGGAGCCACATCACCGGCGAGCCCATGCAGATCAAGGTTCCCTGACGCCATACGGCGTTTCACCCCGGGAAATATTTCCCGGGGTGAAACATCCGCGCCGCCAAGACGTATCGTGAATGCGGATGGACCTGAAGAATCCCCGGTGAAAGGATCGCGCCGCCGTTCCGCCTGAAAACATACCGCGCATGGAGGTTCCGGCATGTCCTGGTCAGCATACGGCGTCATCTCATTCGAGCCGCCCGGACGTCAGGCGGCGGGTTTCATGACAACGGGCGCCGCCGGTTTCACGGCCCGGCGAATCCGCCGCCCATGAGCCTGGCGCCCGCGGAATCCGGCGGTCATCCCTGGCTGCCGTTCGCGCATCTGGACACCCTGTGGCTGCAGGTGACGGGAACGGTTTGCAATATCGCCTGCCGCCACTGCTTCATTTCATGCGGCCCCAAAAACCATGCCCATGAATTTTTGTCCCTCGCGGAAGTCCGGGGCAACCTGGCCCGCGCCGGAGCCATGGGGGTGAAGGAAATCTATTTCACCGGGGGCGAGCCCTTCCTTCACCCGGAGATTTTTCCGATGATCGAGGCCGCCCTCGCGGTGGGGCCTTTGACCATCCTGACCAATGGCATGCGGATTGACGAAACGGCGGCGCGGCGTCTGGGAGAGGTTTTCCGCGCGTCCCGGTACTCGTTTGATCTGCGCATCAGCCTCGATGGGCGCAACGCGGCGGAAAACGACGCCGTGCGCGGCAAGGGTTGTTTCGATGCGGTGATCAAGGCCCTGCGCCTGCTGGCCGGTCAGGGCGTGAATCCGGTATTGACCGTGACGGAAGTCAGCGGCGAACTGGCGCCGGACCTGGCCATGGATGATTTTCTCCGGTTGCTGCGGGACGCCGGTCTGACGCGCCCGCGCATCAAATTCCTGGCGCCGTTCCGCATCGGGCGGGAAGCCCGCCGTTCCGGCCCGTATGACGCCGCTGATGTGATTCGCGAAGGCGAGGCGTCTCCGGATGATGTCGCGGCCCTTCAATGCGCGTCCAGCCGGATGGTGACCTCCAAAGGCGTCTACACCTGCCCCATCCTGATCAACCAGGATGACGCCCGTCTTGGTGACACGCTGGAAGAGGCGTCCCGTCCCTTCCGGCTGAAGTGGAGCGCCTGCGCCACCTGCCTGCGCGAACAGGTTTCCTGCCGGACCTGAGAGCGGCCGTCCACATGGCGGCGCGCCCTGAAATCTTCTTGACAGGGGCTGGGGAGTTTTCTATGTAGGGCGTCCCGTCGCGGCGCCCATGAGCGGGTGTAACTCAGCGGCTAGAGTGCAACCTTGCCAAGGTTGAAGTCGAGGGTTCGAATCCCTTCACCCGCTCCATTTTTTTTTCACTCAGGGCGAACATCCCACCAGACAGACCCCTTCGCGCCGCCCCGCGGTCACCACGCACAACAGGTTGTTCTTGCAGCGTTGCTCCCGTGTGCACGGGCCCAGTTTTTCCTGCGGTTGCCCGGTGGGACGTCCGTCGAAATTTTCCTTGATGCATACTCCGCCGGTGGGGGCGCCGCTGATGCGGGTGCAGCGTTCTCCCTGCTCGCAGTTCTGGGGAACGGGGGTGTCCGCGGAAGGCGGATAAATTTTCACGCCCGCGCCGGCGTCGTTGAAGCAGGCCTTGCTGTCCTCCCCGCATTTGCTGATGGCGCATTCATCCTTGACCCGGCCGCCGGAGAGGCAACCGTTCTGGTTCAGGCAGGTTTCGTAGCTGCTGATGCAGGCCTTGCAATCCCCGGTGACCGCGTTCTTCAGGCAGGTATCCGCGCAGCCGCGATCGGTTCGCCCGCACGCCAGCAGACAGATGGACAACTGCGAACAGGGGATTTTTGGTCCGGCGTCCTCTTCCACCACCGTACATTTGAATTCCTTTTTCAGGCGCTCGCAGCGGGCTTCGGTTCCCGCCGCATCCGCCCCTCCCTTGCGGATGTCGTTCAACTCGGCCTGGGCGGCCTTGCACTTGTCCGATGATGTTCCATGACACCGGCATACATCTTTTTCATAATCAATGCAGGTCACGGGCAAATCGCCGCCGGTGGAGGTATCCGTTGGTCCGCTGTCCGGCTCCGGAACGTCCTCCCCGCTGGAATCGGCCGGCCCCCGATCAGTCCCGCCGCGATCATCGCGTCCGCGGTCCGTGTCCCCGCCGCGATCTTCCCCGGCGGGATCGGAGCGATCCCGTTGGGCCAGGGCGGCGTCCGGATTCTGCAGAATCTGTTCAAAACCTGGCGGATAGGCGTTGCGCGCCGGATCAGGGTTTTGCCGATCGAAGGAGCCACAGGAGGCCAGAAGCACCGCGCCCGGAAGCGCGAAAATCAGAATACGGGACATGTACCGCGACCCTTGGAAAGAATGATGTTGAAGCTTGACCGGCAGGCGGCGCCCACGCCCCACGGTTCAGGACACAATAGCCTGTTTGCAGCAGGGGTCAACCGCCCCCGGCGCCCGCATCCGCGGAGGCGTCGCCCGTGGCTGCGCCTCCGCCCGCGGTGGGTTTTTCCGCCACGCGGTAGCCGGTGAACTCGCCATCCAGCCGGATTTCTTCCAGCTTCACGGGAAGGGTCAGTTCGGGCTTGACGAGAACAATGGTCATCTTGCCATCGAAGCAGTTGCTGTTGCGGACAAAGCCATTGATGGTGACCTTGGCGTTGGCGTCGGTCTTGAGGTTGGAATTGAACGATTTCGGAATCACGAACGACGACACAACCACCGTGAAGGAGCCGTCTGGACCAAGCTTGGCGGGTTCATCGAATTTGGCGGTGGGCGAATCCGGAACCGTCAGGTCCTGGATGGTGGCGTCCATGGCCGCCGTGCCATCCTTCATCGAGCCGATTTGCTTATTGAAGATGTACAGGTCCAGCTTGACCCGGCGGTCCTTGGGACTGACCAGTTTCTGGAGTTTTTCCTCCAGGACCACTTCTCCGGCGGCGCGGAAATGACCCGAGGTGTCGGTCTCCGGCGTGGGGGCGGAGGTCAGGCCCTTGCAGGCTTCCAGCCCTGGAGGGGCGGGTTGGGAGGCGTCCGTGTCCGTGGCTCCGCCATCAGCGGCGGTCATGGGGGCCTCGCCCACCGCCTCGGGTTTGAGGTTATCAAATCCGGTCAGGCCCGGGGTGCAGGCGGTGACAGCCGCCAGCGCCAGGAACAGGGAAAACAAACAGGTGCGTTTCATGGGCGTCATCCGGGAAAAGCTGATTTCAGTTACCGCCGGCCGGGGCCGCACCTTCCCTGGCGCCGTCATCCTCCTTCGATCCGAACCGGTCGAAGTGGGTGCGCAACCCGGCCATGATCACATTGGCCCCCAGGCCGGTATACCGGCCGTCGTTGACGTAGTTGGTCACGTTGGGCTGCAGGACGTTGAGAGCGGGATATTTCCCGTTCTTCACCGTCACGTCGCCGATAAGCGTACGCACGAACCCCAGATCAATGTCAAACGCCGACACGCTGAAGGTGACGCCGCCCGCCAGCCCGATCTTGTCCCGGTCAATATTGCCGACCGTGTAAAATTCATCCGGGATGGCGCCCTTTTCGTAGTACACCCCCGCGCGAACGCCCATCCACTTGAAGGGCAGGGTATACTGGCCGCCAAAACGCAGCGACCAGACGTCGGTGAATCCGCGCGCCACCGGTATCGGCTTGAGGTTGTCAATGATGATGGAGTCGCCCAGCTTCACGTCCACATTCTGCGGTTCAATGAGGATTTCCTTGTGCAGGCTCCAGGTTTCGTAGACGAAATCCAGGGCCAGATCGAAGACTTCATCCCGCCCGAAGGCGACCCCGCCGCGAAACATCCAGGGCAGTTCGGTGCTGAGGTTGATTTCGTCCCCCACCAGGCTCAACTCGGGCGTATCCGGGGCTTTCAGACCCAGCTTGCCCTTGGTGCGCACGGGCACGCGCGTGGTCATGCCCGCGGCGACCCGCAGAAACCACGGGGAGTTTTCATCGAAAACGGGCAGGTCGCCGGTAATTCCCAGGTTGGCGGAGGGAGTGAAACCGCGCGTGGCGATTTCCACGAAGGCGTCGGCGGCCGGGTTTTCCGGATTTTCCAGGTCCGCGGAATTGGGGATGATCATGCGCTGGTTGATGTCGAACTGATTCAGCAGCGCGGTCACGCCCACATCCAGCCAGCGGACCGGACGCCACGCCGCCCCCAGCATGTATTTGATCTGGAGAATCTGGGAATCAATCACCACGTAACGCTGGGGACCGCGCGCCGGGAAGGCGTAATCGTACCCCATCGGGCCGGTGACGCCCGCGCCGAAACGCCAGTTCTTCAGCCCAAAGTCCGTCGCCGCCGCCAGGATCGGAATGATGAAGGGAAAGCCGTCGTTCCGCACCTTGCAAATCTGGCTGCCCGCCGCATCCGAACGCGCACAGAAGGGGGTGGTTCCATCACTTCTGGTGCGTTCGTAGGTGATGATGGTGTCCACGATGGACACGTCCAGCAGGAGTTCGGTTCCGCTGCCGCTCACCAGGCCGGCCGGATTGTACCATAGCGCCGAAGGATCATTGACAACGGCCAGACCCGAAGCGCCGCGCTGCATGGTGCGGGTTCCCACCTCGGGCATGAACAGTCCGCCCGCCGAAGCGGTGGAAGCGATACACAGGATCAGGGCCGCTGCGGCCGAAGGCATCCACGGAAAGGCAATACGCTGGAACATTCGCGACTCGCGGTGCTGCTGGTGAAGGGTGCTGACCGGAATTTGACACCGTGGATATCATGCCGCGGACTGGCCCCGCAAGCGGAATTCCGCATGGTTTTGACGGGCCTTGCGGCCCGGTGGTAGCTGTGTGGCCATGGATCAAACCGTCAGGGGAGAGTTTGATATCGTCCGTCACGCGGAACCGCCTTATGACTCCAGCGGCGTGGTCACCTTGGCGCGTTCCCGGTTCGACAAGACCTACAAAGGGCCGCTCAGCGGTTCCGGTCAAGTGGAAATGCTGGGCGCCGTCGCCACCACCCCGGGCAGCATGGCCTACGTGGCGCTGGAGCGGGTGGTTGGCGAACTGGATGGCAAACGGGGCGGCTTCGTGCTTCAGCATTCCGCCGCCATGACGCGGGGTGAAAAATCCCAGACCATTACAGTGGTCCCGGATTCCGCCGATGGCGAATTGACCGGTCTGTCGGGCCGCATGGAAATTGACATCGTGGACGGCAAACACTTCTACGCCTTCCACTATTCCCTGCCGGGACAAGCCCAATCCCGTTAACCCCAGGATCCGCGGGGAGCCGGCGCCCGCCATTCGAGCCTCCCGGAGCAAATTCGCGGAACTTCAGGGCGTATGATCCCGGCGCCCTGCCGGCGCGGGCTTTCCGCCCCCTTTCCCTCGCGCAACCGGAAGCTAAAACGTCAATTGCAGGCGGGTGAGGACCACATTTTCATCCGGGCGGTCGCCGTTGCGCGCCCCGCCGCTGAAACCCGCCCAGGAATAGTCGGCCATCAGGCGGACAAAGCGGTTGAGGGTCCAGGTCAGGCCGCCCGCCATGCCGAACGAGCTGTCAATCGAACGGTTCCGGTCGGCGAAAACCGGAAACACCCTGGGGTCTATATCCATCTCGTGAATCCGGAGGTGAACGTCCAGGGCGCCCCAGGTTCCCCTGGCGGGATCAAACCGGCGGCGCGGACGAAGCCCGCGGAATTGCGGGCGTTCTCCCGTCAGAACGCACTGGATTTGCGCCTGCCAGGCGCGGTTGGTGATGTGCATGGCCGCGCCGCCGCGCCGGATGCGGTGGCTGACCTCATAACCTTCCGCCATGAACCCGACGGGGCCGCCGTAATAATGGGCATGCAGTCCGAGCCGCATGCGGCGGCCGGAGGCCAGCGTGGTCCCCGCCGCATCGCCGCTGTTCAGCCAGGAAAAGACATTGTTTTGCGCGGGGCTGATGTATCCGGCGAGGGAGGCGTCCGCGACCTTGCCATTGTGAATGGCGGCCTCTGGCTCCCCATAGGTCGCCGCCGCTCCAATGGCCAGATCATGTCCCCCCAGCGGCGGGAAGGCCGCGAAGGGTTTGAGCAGCAGGCGCCCCGATCCCTCCCATTTGTCGTCGAAGGAAAAATCCGTGTTGCCGTTGTCCACGGCCCCGTTGCCAAAGGCCAGCCAGTATTCCAGCCAGCCGCCGCCGATGGGACCAAACGCCGTCACGCCAATATCCCGGTTGGGAGCGATGGATGACGGAAACCCGCGCTCGATGAACATCATCACCGTCCCCGGCTGAAAACGCTCCAGGCCAAAGGCCGAGAGGGTTTTGCCAAACCGGATATTGAGCCAGGAGAGCAACCGGAAATTGACCCAGGCGTCAAACAGCCGCGCCTGGCCCTGCCCAAAATCCGGTTGCAGCCGGAATTCGATCATGCGGTAAAAGCGGCCAAAAAACTGGGGGCGGGCGCGGCGCAGCAGGAAGGTGCTGGTGAGGGCCTCCTCCGGATCGTGGATGAAAAAATGGCCGTCTATCTGGATGTTGACGCTAAAGCGGAAATGGTAGTTTCCATTGGGCGATTCGACCGCCATCCAGTCTTCGTACACCACCCTCCCGGACCTGCCGGCCGGCGCTGGCGGAGCCGGCGCCGCGGGAGACGCCGCCGTGGCGGATACCCATTCAACCGGCGCGGCGGGCGCGGCCATGGTCGCGGATCCAGCCGCCGCCGCGTTCGCCATCAACAGAAACCCGGTCCAGGCCGCCGCCGCGGTGCCCAAAGCCAGGCGTTTGTATCCGCCACCCATCTGAAAACCCATGTGATTCCGCCATGTCCCGGGAAAAAAAAACCGGGCCCGGTTACACCTTTTGGGAAGGCTCCAGCAAGCCCGGAGACGCCGGTTTATGCAAAACCAGCGCATCAAAAGAAGAAAACCGTCACCAAATGCTCACCGGTTTGATACAATCCCATGAGAAATCAGGGGGTTGGTCCCCCAAAGGCGTCAGTCAGATTTTCGGGCCCCAATTCCTGCCGTCAGCGGGGGGGGGGATGGGTTTGGAAACCGGGTCAGGAGGCGTGGAGTTGCCGCTGGAAAAGGCCCCGGTTTTTTCCATCTGGGTTTGCCCTGGATGGGCAATTGCGGCATATTATGGGCCGTTTCCTGTTTCCCGCGGAGGGGATTGCATGTCCGTCAAGCGTTCGCTTTGGTTTTTCGCCGCCTTCATGCTGGTTGTCAGCGCCTGCGCATCCGCCCGCAAGGATGACGCCCTGTCCAAATCCAACGAGCAGTCCGAGGGCGCGATGGAGCAGTATCTGGGCGAACTGGATTTCAACCTCAAGGCCTTGCGCGATGAGTACAACGAGACGCCGGAAAACCTGAAGTCCGCCGCGCCTGAACTCAACAGCCTGGTGCGCGCGGAGATCAAACTCGCTTCCGCCTATTCCCGCAAGAAGGATTTTTTCAAGGGGCAGCGGTCCTACGAAAACGCCCGCGCCAGCCTGGCCATGCTCAAGAAAGTGAAGCTCACGGCGGGTGATTCCGACGGCGATGGCGTGGAAGACGCCCAGGACCGTTGCATCGCGGTAGCCGAAACCCCGAACGGCTTCCAGGATGAGGATGGCTGTCCGGAAACCCTCAAGTTTTTCGTGGTCAGCGCCCAGGGCAGCCGCGGCGAATATCTGGACCCCAAAATCACCCTGACGCCAGGCTCCTGGAAAATTTATGACAGCGCGACGCCCTTCGCCGGCTCCCTGGGCGCCGCCACCCCGGGTAAATATGTGCTGACCGCCAGCGCCGAGGGGTACAAAACCCAGGAAGTGGAGTTGGACCTGACGCCCGACTCCGACGACATGCTGGTGGATTTGGTCCTGGAACCCGTGGCGCAGGAATAATCCGCCGCCAGTCCGCGCTGGAAGCCGCCGGCGCAGCGCGTTTGGCGGCCGCCTCGCCGGGGCCGGTTGCGGGATTTGCCGGGCGGATTTCAGGGCGTTTTCCCGGCGCCGGGAGCGGATGAATGGATCATGGTCATCCGCATTTGACAGGGAGACCGCGGTCATTTATGTTTCCGCCCCGTTTTGAGGCGTAACCCGCCGAGGAGTTTGCACAATGTCCGTTTCCGCCGTCCGCAGACTGGAACTGCGCACCAAGTACCGCCGTCACGAGACCGATTCCGGCTCCCCGGAAGTGCAGGTCGCCCTGTTGACCGCGCGGATCAACGAACTGACCGGCCATTTTGAAAAGCATCCCAAGGATTTCCATTCCCGCCGTGGGCTGATGATGCTCGTCAGCAAACGCCGCGGACTGCTTGATTACCTCCGCCGCGAGGATATCGAGCGTTACCGCAAGCTGATTGGCGAGCTGAACATCCGCAAGTAATGGATTCGCGGCGTCCTTGGGACGCCGCGTTTTTTCCGGGCCTGGACGCGGGCGACAGGCGGTGTGCTGGTTTTAGTCTTGGAACAGACCCCGGACCCGTTCCGGGCCCAGTTCGAAGACTGAACCCACTCCCGCCGCCTGCCATCCGCTCCAAGCCCAACCCAGCCTGAACGCGCGCAGGTCACGGCGCGCGCGCGAGACAGGCGAAACCGGACGGAATTTTTCCGTCCATCCTCGTTACCTCTTCACTCAGGAGCAAGAAGCAATGGCAGCCATCGTCAAAACCGCCACCCTCGGCGATCAACAACTCATTCTGGAAACCGGCCATGTGGCCCGCCAGGCCCACGGATCGGTCATCGCCAAAACCGGCGACACCTGGGTCATGGTGACAGTCTGCGCCGACAAGAAATATGTTCCCGGCATTGATTTTCTGCCGCTCACCGTTGAATACATGGAACGGTCATCGGCGGCGGGAAAGATTCCCGGCGGTTTCTTCAAGCGCGAGGGCCGGGCCAGCACCCGCGAAACCCTGGGGTCGCGTCTGATTGACCGCTCGCTGCGCCCGACCTTTCCCGATGGCTGGCCCTATGAAACCCAGCTTATCTCCCAGGTGATCTCAGCCGCGCCGGAGAATGATCCGGTGGTGGCGGCGCTCAACGGCGCCTCCGCCGCCCTGATGATCTCGGATATTCCCTTCGATGGTCCGCTTGGCTGCGTGCAGATCGGTTACATCGGCGGGCGTTTTGTCATCAACCCCAACCCGAAGCTGTGGGTGGAGAGCGCCATCCACTTCACCGTGTCGGGCAGCCGCACCGCCATCGTGATGGTGGAAGGATCGGCCCACGAGGCGGATGAAAACCTGGTGGTGGACGGCCTGTTGACGGCCCACCAGGCGCTGCAAGCCTCGATTGACGCCCAACTTGAACTGGTCAGGGAGGCGGGCAAGCCCAAGCGCGAGACGGTTCCGCTGACCCGCGACGCCGCTTTGGTCTCCGCGGTGCGCGAGATTGTCCGCCAGGGTCTGTTGGAAGCCACCTCCACGACGGACAAGATTCTCCGCTACAACAAATACAGCGAGATCAAAAAGCAGGCGGCCGCCGCTCTGGCCGAGCGCTTCCCCACCGGAGAAGGCGACATCAAGGCGGTGATCGAGGATGTCAAGACGGAGATCGTGCGCAACCGCATCCTCGAAGAAGGGCGGCGCATTGACGGCCGCGACACCAAGACCGTGCGTCCCATCACCGTTGAAGCCGGGGTGCTGCCGCGCGTGCATGGTTCGGCGCTGTTCACCCGCGGCGAAACCCAGGCGCTGGTCTCGGCGACGCTGGGCACGGCGGTGGATGAGCAACTCATCGAAACCCTGCACGACAAGGAAATGAAGCGCTTCATGCTTCATTACAACTTCCCGCCGTTCTCGGTGGGCGAGGTGAAGCCCATGCGCGGTCCGGGCCGCCGTGAAATCGGCCACGGCAACCTGGCCGAGCGCGCGCTTCTCGCCGTGGTTCCCAAACACGAGGAGTTCCCCTACACCATTCGCGTGGTCTCGGACATCACCGAGTCGAACGGATCGTCTTCCATGGCCTCGGTTTGCGGCGGCGCGCTGGCGCTGATGGACGCGGGCGTTCCCATCAAGGCGCCGGTGGCTGGCGTGGCCATGGGCCTGATCGCCGAGGGAGAGAAGATGGTCGTGTTGACCGACATTCTCGGCGACGAGGACCACCTGGGCGATATGGATTTCAAGGTCTGCGGCACTGAAAAGGGCGTCACCGCGCTGCAGATGGACATCAAGATCAAGGGCATCAACCGCGAGATTCTGTCCAACGCGCTGGCGCAGGCGAAGGAAGCGCGCCTGCACGTGCTGGAGCAGATGAACAAGGTGCTGTCCAAACCCCGCGCGGACATCAGCCAGTACGCCCCGCGCATCACCACCATCCACATCAATCCGGAACGCATCCGCGATCTGATTGGCCCGGGCGGCAAGGTGATCAAGGACATCATCGCCAAGACCGGCGTGGAGATTGACGTGGACGACAGCGGCCGCGTCAACGTGGCGAGCGCCAACAGGGAGAACGCCGAACGGGCGCTCAAGATGATCAAGGACCTGACCCAGGAAGCCGAGGTGGGCAAGCTGTACCTGGGCACCGTGGTCAAGATCATGGACTTCGGCGCCTTTGTCGAGATTCTTCCCGGCGTGGATGGCCTGTGCCATATCTCCGAGATTTCCGACAAGCGCATCGCCCAGGTCACGGATGTGCTGCACGAGGGCGACGAAGTGGTGGTCAAGGTGCTGGCGGTTGATCCGAAGACCGGCAAGATCAAGCTGTCGCGCAAGGCGGCCCTGGCGGAAGGCGGCGTTCCCACCGCCTGAGCCGGCGTCCCGCGCCCGCATTGAACCGGGGTCTTCGGACCCCGGTTTTTTTTGCTCCGGCGGGAGTTTCATCACGGACGGATTCCCGCCTCCGCGATTGCTTGCAAGCCGCCGTGCAAAGTGTCAGGTATCGTTTTCTGATTCCGATGATACGCCTCTCCCTGGCGCCCGGGCCGGCCGATGACGGGTGAGGGGCGCGCTGCCTGACGCGCGGCGCGGCAGGGCCAGAGATTGACGTGACATCAACTGGGGAAAACGCTCCTCCGTCCGGCGGAGTTGCGCAGTGGGCGCGGCTGATCCGCATCCGCGACTGGGCGCATTTTTTGCTCCTGCCGCTGGCCGGCATGAGTTCGGACGCCGATCCGGACTTCAGCCTGTGGCCGCCCCTGCGCGGGGCGATCATCTCCTTTTGTTGCCTGGGATTCGCCTACCTGATCAACAACTGGGCCGACAGGACGCTGGACTCCAGCGCCGAAAAAAACCTGCTGGCCGTCCGCACGGTCCGCGCCGGGGCCATCCGCAACGCCCTGTCCATCATGGCGGCGCTGGCGCTGGCGCTGGCGTGGAACTCCCCCCAGCCTGTCTTCATCGCCACGCTGATCAGCCTGACAGGCGGGTTTCTGTACTCCCAGCGGCCGCGTCTCAAGGCCTTTCCGGTGGCGGGCACGCTGACCAACGTCGCGATCTTCGCTCCTCTGCTGGCGATGGGGCTGAATCGTCCGCGAATGCCCGAAGGTCTATGGATTCTGACCGCAATCTTCTCCGGGTTGATCGTGCAGAACCAGTTGATTCACGAAGGCGCCGATGAAGACGATGACCGGCGCGGCGGCGCGCGCACGACTTTCGTGCGCTTTGGACATACCGCCACGCTATGGCTGGGCGCCGCTGCGGCGCTGGGTTCGGCTCTGGCGGCCGCGCGCTGGAACTGGTTGCTCGCGGGCGGGATCGCGGCTGTATCCGGCGCGTGGATTCCTTGGCGTTTTCACCGCCTGCGGGGGGACGCGGGCGGGCTGGGACGCCTCCGGCTGCAACAGCGCAAATGGAGCCTGGCGGCG
Organism: Myxococcota bacterium; assembly: GCA_022072125.1. Classification (GTDB taxonomy): domain Bacteria; phylum Myxococcota; class JAJVIH01; order JAJVIH01; family JAJVIH01; genus JAJVIH01. The sequence goes on from JAJVIH010000008.1 coordinate 25,683, forward strand.
GGGGCCGCGAGTTTCCTGTGCATGCAGGCGCACAGCGCGGGAAATCCGGTGCTGACGCCGCTGCGCCAGGTTCCCCTTCCCAATATCGCCGCCCATCTGGATATCCTCACCGCCAAGCCGGTGATGTACCCGGTGCATTATGGCGGCGTGCTGACGACCATCGCCGGAACCGTGATCCTATGCGTGCTGTTCGCGGCGGCGGCCTGGTTGTTGCGCCCGTGGTTCGTTCTGACGCCCCTGGCGGTCGCCATCAGTTGCGCGGCGGCGGGCGGATCGGCGTGGGCGCTGTCCATCATTGGGCGGGAAGGGAATTTTTTTTCCTGTTCGCTGCCCCTGGCGTCCGGAGTCACCCTGTTTCTCGCGCTGGCCGCGCTGGCGGCGTTCACGCGGCGCCCGCTCGCGCATTCCGCGTCCGCTCCGCCGCCCCAAACCGCGCGTTGGCTGGCTTGGGCGTGCGCGGCCGCCTGGCTGGTGAAAAATTTTCTGGCGCTGGGCGGCCGGATACTCGACAGCGGATATGTGCCGCCGCTCGACGCGGCCTTCTGGTGGCGCGGCGACACCCTCCACAGCTACCCCGAAATCTGGGGCAACGACGATTTTGGCATCTACGGGCCGGTGATGTCGTATGTCACCTTTCCGTTCATGCCGCTGGCGCCGTGGTTATCCCAACTGCTCTGGGGCGACGGCGCCTGGACCACGGCGGAAATGCCCAACCTGCATCTGTTGACCGCCGGATCGCGGGCTTCCGTGGCGGCGCTGGACCTGGCGATCATGGCGGCGCTGGCGCGCGCCGCGGGGCCGGCCTGGCCGGCCGCCTTGTTGCTGTGGAATCTCAATCCCATCGCGCTGCACAGCACGGCGCTGGCGCCCAACGAACTGTGGCAACTGCCGTTTCTGCTTTGGGGGCTTCTGCTGCTGCGCGAGCGGCCGGCGCTCAGCGGCGTTCTGCTGATGGGCGCCGTGCTGGTCAAGCCCACGCCCGCCCCGTTGTTGCCGTTCTGGGGATGGCATGGGTCATGGAAACACCGTTTCCTGTTCACCGGCGGCGCGGTGCTGTCCTGCGCGGTCTTTATTGGAGCATGGCTGGCGCAGATGTCGCGGACGCCCGGTTTTCGCGGCTTCGACGCCCTGCTGTGGCGGGCGTTTGAAAGCGAGGGATGCAATGTCTGGCTCATCCCGGCGGAGATCGTGGGGCCGGAAGCGGTGCGGGTGATGCGCGGGCTGATCCTGCTGGGGATTCCCCTGGCGGTGACCGCGTCCATTTTTGGGTGGTGGAAAAAACGCCCGTTCGCCCTGCATTCCGACAGCGCGCTCCTGCTGGCGGCGCCGGGGCTGGTGACCGCGAATATTCACCCCGGCTATCTGATTCCGCCGCTGCTGGTGTTGTGGATTGCCGCGCGGCCCGCATCTCCCCCGGCGGACGCCGGGTCAGGTCAGGCTGGAGAACATATCCTTCCACCGGAGAAGGCGGATGAGTGAATTTGTCTCCAGCTTCCTGAATGCGCATGAGCAACTCCGGGAAAAATTCGCCCGGCATCGTGATTGGGTGGTGGGACTGGAGTTCCACCGGGCGCTGGAAGCGCTCGATGAATTTGAACGCGATCTCTTGAAGCATATGCAGGACGAGGAACGCAGCATCCTGCCCCTGTACGAAAGCCGGGTAGGGCGTGTTCCCGGCGGCGCGCCGGAGTTGTTCCGGCTGGAGCACAAGAACCTGCTGCGGAATCTGGAGGTCATCAGGGAGGCGTTGCGCAGACTGGCGGATGATCCTTCCGCCGGAAGAAGGCGGGCCCATGAATTTCTGCATCAGGAGGGTGTTTTCATGCACCTGCTGGAACACCACGATCTGCGCGAGCGGAATATCCTTTATCCCCGTCTCGAAGAGAAGCTGTCCGCCGGTGAAATCCGGGAGGTGCTCGACGCCTGCGGGCTGGCGCCATGACCAGCGTCCGGCTTCCAGTTCCGCTCTCCGGTTTCATTCCCGCCGCATGACCACATCTCCAGCGGCCAGTTCGATCCGCGGAACAACGGGGTTCCCGCCAGACACGGCATGAGCGGCAAGCGCATTCCGGATATCCCTGAGTCTGTTCTGGAACAGACAGCAAGGAGCATGGCAGGAATAACCCCTGGCGTTCTTCCCGCTGAATCATGGGATTCATTGATGATGTTCCGGTGATCCGGCGTTTCCGGATGGGAGGCGTCCGGCCCGGTTTGGTTTTTCGTCACGAAAACCCGGGAGGCGGTGATCGAAGAAGCCGTCAGTCATCGAAAGAGGCTATTGCAGTCCTTCCGCCTTCACGGCCGACTGGATCAGCGCCTGCATCCGCTGCACCAGCAGCAGGCGGAAGTCCTCGATTTCTTCCGGAGCCGGCGCTGCGCCCGCGGGTTTGGGCGGAATCACCGGGCCGTCCACCCATGTGGTCAATTTGACCGGACGCGGCAACGCCGTCAGGCCCAGCCCCCGGAACAGCGGCAAGGGAACATGGAAGCGCCGGTAGAGATTCCGCGTCAGCGCGTTGTCATACACGGTGTAGATATCATCAGCGGAGGGCGTGGCGATGAGGATGACCGGGGCCTGGGCCTCCAGCGCCAGTTTGGCGAAGCCGCTGCGGCCTTCCCAACACAACTGGTGGCGCTGGCTGGAGGGTCTGAGGGCCTCGCGCATTCCGCCAGGGGCCGCGCCGACGGGCCAGCCTTCCTCAATCAGCGTGCGGGCCATCCCGGGGCTGGCGTTGACCGAACCGATATTGGTGAAAAAGGTCCGGAAAGGTTCGTTTTGAAAGAGGATGCGGTCGGCGACGGTGCGGCACAAACGCCCCGTGTGTTCATAGAACCGCGCGATGCCGAGAATCATTTCGTATGTGGCCATGGAATGGGTGGAAAGCACCAGCATCCCGCCTTCGCGGGGAGCTTTTTCCCATCCGATCATGGAAAAGCGGTGCCACCCCATGAGCAGGCGCGCGGCGGGCAGAAACCGCTGCTCGAAAAACTCCATGTCGGGCCGGGGAAGTGATTGCTCCGTGGCCGCTGACATTCATTCCCTCCGTACAGCTTTCTGCATCAAGCGTACTCTTTTGCACAGGATGCTTCCAGCGGGAGATTGCCGGTGTTTGTGCCAAACAGACATTACCAGCCCGGCGCGGCGTGGGCTGCTGGAAACGGTGAATGCGCGGGCTCCGGCGTTGCGGAATGCGGTTTCCGGCGCCAACGCCGGCGGCGGCATGCGCCGCTCACGCGGGCCAGGTCATGCGGACGAGTGCGGCGATGAAGGCGCGATCCGCTTCGAGGAAATCGTAGGAGTTCAGTTCTTCCCGCCCGGTCCAGGCGATGGCGTGAACATCCAGCGGGCGCGGCTCGCCTTCCAGCAGGGAGCAGCGGTGGAAGTGAATCTCCACGCTTTTTCCGGGATAGTCGTGCTGGATCAGTTCCATGCGCTCATGCACCCGGACCCGGACGCCCAGTTCTTCCTCCAGTTCCCGCGCCAGCGCGGATTCCACGCTTTCGCCTTCGTGAACCTTGCCGCCGGGAAATTCCCATTGCAGCGCGCCGTGCCTGCCGGGCGGACGTTGCGAGATCAGCAACAGGCCGCCGCGGAAGATCAATCCCGCCGCCACGACAATCCGGTTTTTTCCGGCCGCGCCGTTCATGGTTTTTTCTCCGGAACCGGGAAAGTCAGCCGCACCGGAGGAATGCGCGCGCCTTCGCCGTACAGGCTTTCATAGACCAGCCAGGTCCCGGAAATCCGCTTGACGTATTCGCGCGGCTCTTCGATTCCCCAGCCTTCGATGAAATCCGGAAAATCCTGTTCCGTCCGTTCAGCCGTCCATTTCTCAATGGTTTTGGCGCCGGCGTTGTAAGCGCCCAGGGCCAGCGCGTGATTGCCATCAAATTGTCTGAGCAGGCGCGACAGCAGGTATGAGCCCAGCTTCAGGTTCAGTGCGGGCTCCAGCAACTGATCCGGAGTGGGCGGCTTCATCTTCAGCCACGGCGCCACCCATGCGGTGGTTTCGGGCATGAGTTGCGACAGTCCGCGCGCCCCCGCCCAACTCACAATGTCCTTGTCGAAGGCGCTTTCCTCGCGCACCAGGGACATCAGGAAATGGCGAGGCAGCTTGCGTTCGTCTTCAAAGGCGAAGATCAGACGGCTCCACGCCAGCGGCCAGGCCAGGCAGAACAGTCCCGCCGAGTCCCGCGTGGGGATGCGCTGAAGTTCGTGTTCGAATTTCCGGCGCAGCAACCATTGGGCTTCCGGCTCGTGACCCGCCCAGGCGAGCAGCGCCGCGGCCAGGCTGGCCCCGGCCAGCGAAGGCTGTTTCATGGCGTTGATGTGGTTGAGCACGTGTTGCGCCCCTTCCTGCAGGAAACCATGGGCGATGAGCGCGGCGGACTCCCGCCAGACGGCCTCTCCGCCGCGCCACTGTTCCCGGACGAAGGGGGCGAGATCGCGCTGGCGGCACAATCCCTCCTCCCTGACCGGATGATGCGCCAGTTCTCCGCCGCGCAAGGCCAACAGCGTATAATAATCCAGCAGCAGCGGCGTGAACGGGGTGGAATCCAGCTTCCAGTGGCGGAGAAACCACGCCGCGCGGTTGCGTTGCGGCGGCGGCGCCGAGTTGTCCGATGCGATGGCGCGGAGGCGGCGGGCGGCCGCGGCGGAGTCGCCCTTGAGCCTCCATGCCCATGCCGATCGCCATTCCGCTTCGTGGCGCATGTCGCCCGCGGGAAATTTCTCAATCAGGCGATCAAGCCATTGCAACGCATCCCCGGGGGCGCCCTTCCGGCGGTGCAGTTCGGCGATCTGGAACAGCGCGTCGTCGGCGAAGCGGCTCGACGGATATTTCTCCGCCAGTTCGCTGTAGAGCGGAATCGCCGCCTTCCAGCCGCGCGCCAGCGCGGTATTGAAGGCGAGCAGGTATTGCGCGCGCGCCAGATCGGTTGTGTCCTTGCACCATTTCCGGGCTTCGATGAGAGGGGCCAGGGCGGCGCCGTATCGCCGGAGTTTGCGCTGGGTCACCCCATGCAACAACTGGAAACGGCATTGATCGGCCGCGTCCAGCTTGCGGCGCAACAGGGCTTCGATGGCCATCAGCGCCAGTTCGTTGGCGTTTTCATCCGCCATGCGTCCGGCGCGGACGCGCAGAATCTCCAGCGGCGCCGCGGCGTGCGGATCACCGGCGAACAAACCTTCCTTGCCGGCGTCCGTCCCCCGCACTCCGGGCAGGTGACCATGATGGCTCCACGCATGCAGCCACGATTTCGCGGCGTCCTGCCCGCGTCCCGCCCGGGATTGCGCGCGCGCCAGCGCGACCAGGAACTCCGCGGCGTCTTCCGGCCGGTGGCGGGATTCCAGGGCCGCCAGCCTCTCCAGCAACGGAATGGCCTTGAGCGCCGGATCGTTCTCCGGATCGGCGGGGCCGTCCAGCCAGGCGCGGGCGGCCCACCACAGCAAGCGCGGCGGCGCGTTTTGGACGGAGACCTTTATCGCCAGTTTGCGGGCCCCGGGCCATTGCTGTTCGCGCGCCAGCGATTCCAGTTCGCAGGAGACAAGCCAGGGGCGCAGCGGCGCCGGGGCCGTTTTCCCCGCGCGGACGCACCACTTCCGGGCTTCGCTCCAGCGCCCGGCCTGCAGGTTCGCCATGCCGGTCAGGGCGGGAAGCACGCTGTCCGCGCCAGTGGCGGATTGCAACAGAACGAGCGCGTCCGCGGGCTGATCCACGGCCATCAGCCTTCTGGCCTCGCGCAGGAGCGGATCATCCAGCGCGGCGAGATCATCCGGCGGCTGGGCGAACGCCGGGCCGGGCACGCCCAAACACCAGAGCAGCCATGCAAGGAACAGGGGCGTTCGTCCGCTTCCGCGTGGAAGGAAGTTCATGAACCTCGCCTCCGCCGCCTGGCGGCCCCCCTCTCCGGAGCGAAGACGGGAACGGCAAACCGGGGTTGAATATTCATGATCGCAATAATCATCGGGGGCGATTCTGAATTTCCCGCCCTTCGCCGTCAAAGCTGGCGCACGGAACACAGGGGGCCTGGCCCGGCTTGCCGCCCGGGCGGATTTGCTTCACCATCGCCGGACCATTTCAGGAGGAAAAACCTTGAAAGTCGCCGTCACCGGAGGCTCCGGCCAGTTGGGAACCCATGTGTTGCGTCGCTTGATCGCCGACCGGACCATCAAGGAGATCGTCAGTATTGACCTGCGTCCGCCTCAGGTGGTCAGCGGCAAGCTGCGGCATGTCCGCATTGATATCCGCGACGAGGAGTTGCGCCAATAATTCGAGAAATACGAGGCGATGTTTCACTTCGCCTTTCTGGTGGTGGTCAAGGCCCATCCGGAGCAGTTCCGGTCCGTCAATGTCGGCGGCTCCAAAAATGTGTTCATGCAGGGGCAGGCCGCCGGAGTGAACCAGTTCATCTATTCTTCCTCCATCGCGGCGTACGGGGTGGTTCCCGGCCATCCCGAACCCATTGTCGAGGATACGCCCCGGCGCCATCAGCCGGAGTTTCCCTACTCTGCCTGCAAATACGAGGTGGAAGCCTTTCTGGATGAATATGAACGCAATTTTCCAGATATCCGCGTCGCCCGTCTGCGGCCCACCATTCTGGTGGGCGAGTACATGGAGCATGGATTCGGCAAACTGACGCGCAAGCGCATCTTCCCCGATCCCAATGGCGCGGTGGTTCCCGTGGTGTGGGATGAAGATGTGGCCGACGCGGCGATGTCGTGCTTCCGGCGGAAGGCCCATGGCGCCTTCATTCTGACCGCCGAGGGACGAAAGACCGGATCGGAACTGGGGCGGGAATTGGGTTTCCGGGTCATCCGCCCGCCCGAACCGCTGATGCGGGCCGCCCTGGTTGCGCGCAACGCCCTCGCCGGGGTGGGAATCGGCCAGAGTATTGATCCCGCGTGGATGAAGCAGGGCGGCGTGAATATGATCGCCTCCTCCGCGAAGGCGCGGGAAATGCTGGACTGGAAGCCCAAATGCCCGGGGCAGAGCGATGTCTTCTCCCATTTTCTCCAAACCGTTCCGTACCAACTGGACCCGCGCATCGCCTGGATGATCCGCCTCGCCGGTCTGGCTTCAAAACGCCGGCCGCCGCTGCGCGAACTGGAGAACCTGCGCGGCGATGTCCATGTCCACCTGACAGGACCGAAGGGCGGGGATATCCGTATCCATGTGGAAGGCGGAAGGTTGGGGTTTGGCTTCGGGGTTCCGCGCCCGCCCACCTCGGTGGTGACGATGAAGGCGGAACTCTGGCTCGACATGATGGCGGGCAAGACGGATTTTTCGGCGGCGCTGATTTCCAACCGGGTGCGGATTGAAGGCGAACCCTTCGCGGGCTTCATCGTGGGCGGCCTGATGAGCGAATTTGGCAAACTGCGGCGGATGGATGGAAAGCGGGGCGAATGGGCGCGCCGCGCAACCTCCCGCATATTCGGCTGAGGAACCTGCGGGGCCGGAATATTCAGCCGGCCGCTGTGAAACCGCGGGCTTTCAGACGCCATCCAGGAGCCGCGCAAACCAAGGGAATCCCCATTCCGCTTTTGAGTCCGCCGGACAAGCATGGCGGCGGCGCGTCCGCCTACAACCCCCACTGCATGGCGAAAAATCCCGCCCAGCACAGGACCAGGCCAATCCCCTCCCAGCGCTCCAGCCGCTGGCCGGTCACCAGGCCGATCGTGGCGAAGACCACCGTGAAGCCCAGCACGCCGAAATTGAGCCAGACCGGCTGCATGTCCACGCCGAAGGGCGCCACCATGCCGGCTACCCCCGGTATCACGCTGGAATTGAAGGTGACCGAGCCGATGGCGTTGCCCACCGCCAGGCTCCCGTGCCCGCGCACCGCCGCGATCACCGAGGTCAGCAGTTCCGGCGTGGCGGTGCCCAGCGCCACGATGGCCGAGCCAATCACCACGTCGCTCAACTGGAACTCCTTCGCAATGGCCACCGCGCCGCCCAAAAACAGCTTGCCGCCGCCGATCAGCAGCGCCGCCCCGCCCATGGTGATCAGGATCAGCCGGACCACGCTGGAGCCCTGCGGCGCGCCCGCCGATTCGGTGTCGTGGACGATTTCCTCCGCGTCCGCTTGGGAGGCGCCGCCCCGTTTCAGCACCAGCACGATGTACAGATAAAAGGCCATGCAACTCAATTGAATCGCGGCGTCGAAGCGGCTGAATTCTCCATCCGCCAGCAACAGCGCCAACAGACCGAGCATGAAGACGAGGGCGGGCATGTCGCGCTTGATCACCTCCACGTCCGTCCCCATGGGGGAGATGATCGCGCTCAGGCCCAGGATCAGGCCGATATTCATGAGATTGGAGCCGATCACATTGCCCGCGATGATGCCGCCCCGCCCCTCCAGGGTGGATTGCACCGCCACCACCACTTCCGGCGCCGACGTGCCAAGGGCGACCACGGTCAGTCCCGCCACCAGCGGACTAACCCCCAGCCGCAACGCCAGCCCCACCGCCCCCTTCACCAGCCACTCCGCGCCCAGGTACAGGATGACCGCGCCGATCAGCAGAAAAAAGAACTGGTTGAACAGGGGTGGCATTCCATCACATCCTGGAAAGAAAGGTTTTCGGGTGGTGGATGAACGGCTGTGCGCCGGTGAAGCGGGGGAACCCCCATCGTCTCTCTAACCGCCGCGGCGGGGTCAGGCAAGGCGAAGGGACCTTGGCGGGGAAGAAAAACTGGCGTTTTTGTCCGCTCGCGGGCACTCTGTCTGTTGGAGAGTTGGGTTTTGGGGCGAGGGAAAGGGTTGCGGGTCTCCGCGGGCCGGGGATGCAAAAAGGTAAGGATGAGCTTTCTCACTACGCAAAAAGGTGCGCGCATTGGAAGGGATATTCCTGACCTGTCCGGAAGGCTGCGGGAAAACGCCATGGAAATCAACCGTCTGGGTGACCGTTTATATAAAGGTGAACAACCGGGTTTTTGGTATGAAAATTGCATCACCAACGGGTGGAATAACAGGTTGTGAGCATCGCCATGAAGAAAATCCACACCACACGGCATGATTCTGGTTTCTCCCTGCTCGAGATGCTGGTGGTGGTCGCCATGATCGCGCTGGGCACAACCATCGCCGTGACCGCGATGTCGGACAACGTGACCCGCATCAACACGGCGCGGGCGGCCCGCGACATGGCCTCGACGCTGACGATGATGCGTTTGCGGGCGGTGACCACCGGCTTCGCCTACGTCGCCTACATCACGACCAGCGCCAACATGTTCGTGTACCGGGCGAACAATCCGGTTTATCCGACCGGCTGGCAGGATGAATCGGGCAACGTCAACCAGCCGGTCGTGAACCTGATGATGCTGAAATACGAGGCTTCGCCCGACTGGCGCGTGGTGGGCACGGAGCCTTGTATTGATCGCTATCCCACCGCCAGCGACACCTGCGCCAGCCCGCCGCTGACCAACCCGGCGGAAGAACATGTCTTTGTGGTCCGTCCGTCCGGAACGATGTCCTTTGACAACGGCGGTTTGCAGGAGTTGAACTCGACGATATTCATCACCTCGTCCAAGGAAGACGGTTCGACCACCACGTTTGATTATTCCCAGTACCGTTACCGGGTTATCGTACGTGGAATCAACGGCCGGGCGGATGTTTGCCGCGGCTGGACGGGAGTTTGCGACAAATGAAAACCCGTTTTCTTCATCGCCGTCATGGCGGCTTCACCCTGATTGAAGCGATGATCGCTCTTGTCATTCTCGCCGTGGGCATTCTCGGCGGATCGGCGCTGACCCAGTTGATGGCGGTCAAATCCACCACCAACGCCTGGCAGAAGACCATCGCCCTGGAGTTGGCGCGGTCCCAGGCCAAGGCGTTCGAGACGTATACTTGGCCGAACGTCCGCTCCGTACCCAATCCGTTCGTGGATACTTCCAGTTCTTGCGCCGCCCCCTCCGAGGGCAATGATCTGACCAACCGGATCATCACCACCATGGAGATGAACAACACCACCTTTTACCGTATCTGGCAGGTGAGCGGGTCGGGAAGCACCGAGCGTTCCGTCCGGGTGGTGGTTTACTGGAAAACCAAGGGCAAGGCGGGCACCAACGAGGAAGACACCGACAAATGCGACAGTGTCGAGGTCAACACGATCATCACCTGCAATATGGGTGACTACGCCACCCGCGGCGACACCACCCTCGACGCGGACGGTTGTCCCACCTCGTGATGAAGGGAATGAGCGCCATGGAACGTACAGCGCACGCCATCCGCCGGGTCTCCAGGACGAAGGGCGGCTTTTCCGTCTCGGAGATGATCGTTTCCGTCGCCATCATGTCGCTGGTGATTCTGGGCGTCATCGAGGCGATGAGCGCCCAGCAGCGCAGTTTTGGCGACCTGCGGGTGGTGCGGGAGCCCCAGCAGCACCTCCGGTCGGCGATATCCCTGCTGACCTACAGCATCTCACAGGCGGGCGTGGGCATGCCCGGCGCGCAGTGCGTTCTGGGCGGCGGCTCGGAGGGGATCACCTCCGGCATTCAGGTGAACGGCGGTATTTTTGGTCTGACCGGAACCTACAAACTGCGCAACCTGCTGGTGGTGAACCGGAATCATACCACTTCCGGTTCTCATTATGATGAACTGGTCAGCATTTACATGGATGGCTACCGGTCGAGCCCGCTGGCCCACGCCACCACCGCCGACTCCAATTTTTTCAACGCTTCCGGCGGAACCGGCTCCGGCGAATGGCGTTTTCCGCTGCTCTATCCGTCGCTTCTGGAAGCAAACACCAGCAACTGTCCCAGCTATCTGCAAATTTGCATCGGCGATTATGTGATTGTCACCGATTTTCTGAACGCGGACCTGTTCAAGGTGACGGGTATTGACAGCGACACCATTGTCGTGGACGCCGGCGACTCCCAGAACAGTCCCGCTCTTCACCGGTTGTGGTCCGACACGAGCAAGACGGATGAACAGGCCGTGTACAATTATTCTGGCGGCTTCACCACATGGATAGCCAAGGCCAATATCGAACATTTCAAGGTGGAGCCCGATGACGATGGAGATCCCGCCACGCAGGATCATCCTTATATGATCATGAAGAAGTACGGAACCGACGATGACGACAATGTGATCGCCGACGATGTCCAGAACTTTCAGGTGGAAGTGGGATACGACACCGCCACCATTCCCATCACCACCGCGCAGTTGGCGACCCTGGTCGGGGCGGGAAGCCCGATAGGCCCCCGCCATCCCACCGTTGGCGCGATGACCTCTCACCTGGGCACGACCAAGCCTTCGCGCATCCGCTCCACGCGGATCAATCTGATTACCCGGTCTTATCATCAGTTGTCCGAGCGCCAGAAAGAGCGGTCCAGCGGAGAATCCGGAGCGTTGCCCGGTTTTGGCACTCCCCTCAAGGCTGGCGATTACGTCTATCCAACAGACAGCGCGAAGGATTATTACAACCGCGGCATTTCGGTGTTTCAGGACATCATCAACTCCGGTTTTGGCGAGCAGGTGTATGGAATGCCCTCACTGCTGCGCCGCCAGAGCGGCGACCTGGGAGTTTGCCAATGAAAAATCGTTTCACCATCCGGCGGCTCCGCCGCGGCGCTCATAATGGATTCGCGCTGATGCTGGCCATGGGCGTTTCGCTGATTCTCGCCGGCATCGCCATGGCCTCGCTCTCCATCGCCCGGCTGGAGCACGCCATGGCCGCCGCCGAACGCGACACTGGCTTGCTGGAAACCACCGCCCGATCCTGCGCTTCCCAGTTGGTGGATTTGCTTCGCGTGTTTGGAACCAACGCGGAAACCAACAAGTATATCCCCAACACCCTGATGGACCCCAGCATCATCCGCAACCACCCCTTGATCGGATCCTGCTACGCGGTCAATAGCAATTGCGCTCCCGGCTCCCCGGACCTGAACAGCGACGGCGTCGCCGAGACCTACTGCTGCTGCCGCACCGGACCGGCGTTCGACAGCAATTTCACCCTGATCGCCTTTGACCACACGGATCCGAATATCTCGAACACCCAGATCATTGAACGCGGTCCGCAGATCATTGGTCATGACCTGACGATTCCCAATATTCCCATTCGTGGCGACGACCGTTTGACCTATTCCCGCCACCAGATCACGATTACCGCCGCGGTTCGCACCGCGGTCCGCGAATTCCAGCTTGGCGTTGACTCTGGCCCCCTGCCCAAAAAGGGGTCCACCGGCACCAGCTACACGGACGAGTGAAGGACGGAGGGCTCCCATGAACCCGCGCATCCAACCGCGATCCTCCAGGCGAGCAGGCGTATTGCAACGGCTGACCTCGCTGGTCCTGTTGCTGGCCGCCGCCGTTTTTGCACCCGGCAGCGCCAACGCGACCTTTGGCGAGGAAGACATCTTTACTTTCGACAAGGAAGTGGAGCCGAACGTCATCATCGCCTTCGCCGACGGACGCTACATGACCCAGTGGGCGTACTCCTGGGGCCCCACCGACTACAATGATCGCAACTGCTACAACGGCACCGACTGTCCGGGTTTCTGCGGCAAGGTGTACGACCGCAGCGCCAATGAACTGACCCCGAACTACAACTGCCCGAAGGCCTATTACGGTCCGGTCGAGCCGGGAACCACCTTCTCATTTTCATCCGCCAACTGCACCACCTCCGACTCGCTGATGTACCACCTGAACGTGGAAGGCGGGTCCTACAACAACGATATCTATATTGATTCCTCCGCCAGCGCCCTGTACTGCCGCATTTACAACCGTTACGGCGGCATCCGGGATATCTACTACCGCACCTACACCGGCAACGAGTTCAACGCCGCCGTCGCGACCTATCAGTCCGTGGTCGCGGACATGCTGGCCAAGGAAAGCTCCATCAGCGGCGGCGAGCCCGAGAACAAAGGCTATCTGTCATCCTGGGTTTACGGCAACGAAGCGCGCGTGTCCCTGTTCAAATTCAACAACACCAACGCGGACACCAACCAGCCAGCGGTTGGCGCGGTTCCCAATCCGCCGGCCATCAATCCGCCGCAGTCCCGCACCTCGCACGACGGCGTGGGCGCCTGCCTCGCGCAGGACATCACCACCACGCCCTGGACGGCGCTCTATACCGGCACCAATACGGTGCGGGATGCATTCCGGCCGTCCGCATCCTACGAAAACGAACCCAAATGGTTGAGTCCCATCGGTGAGATGCTGGGGGAAATTCATGATTATTTCCGGGGCAGGTCCAGCCGTTACTGTTACGATCTGGAAACCTCTGGCGTGCCCACCTATTCCAACCCGATGGGCAATCGCAGCATCACCAACCCACAGGACGTATCGGCGAACGACGCCTACATTGTGGCGAACAACTTCACCCTGCTGATCACGGCGGAATCCTCCACCGCGGATGATGACCCGGATCTGTTGACCGAGGAAGGTTATCTGCCCGATGGCAGCGTGGTCACCAACCAGGGCGACCAGAACGCCGACGGACGCGAGACCATCGCCTTCAACTATTACGGCTCCGATCATGCCGACGACATGGCGTTGTTGAGTTGGCGGCGCGACTTCCTGGACGACTCCGACGCCGCCTACACATCGGGTCTCGGGTATGCGACCCAATGCTCCAAGGTGTTCATCGGCACGAACAAAACCGCCAACTGCCGCCGCCAGTCCATGGCGACCGACGTTTTCGCGGCCTACGCCAACACCGCCTTCACGGATAACCCCGACCTCTTGGGTGAAACCGCCCGCTGGGCCCAGGGAACCCATTACCTGTTCACCTCGATTGGCCAGAACTGCGATGTGAACAATGGCAGCGGCCACAATGCGAACCCGGGCGGCTGCTGGGATTATGGCTCGCTGGCCCGCGCGATGAACAACTATTTCACCCGTCTGGCCGCCCGTAACGTGGACATCAGCCGTCCGTTCTACCTGTCCCGCCCAACGATTGACATGGACTTCGCCGATCCGGATGACGACACCCGGAACAAGATCATCATTCCGCATTTCGTGCCGACGCCAGGCAGCATGTATGAAGGTCACCTGGTGGCGTTCCGCTTTGGCACCAACCGCACGGTGAATGGCGGCGCCGATAATTTCGACACGGAATCCTCCGGTCTGGAACGCACCTTGTTCCAGGCCAGCGGCACGCTGAAATCCTATAGTTCAGCCGACTTTTTGTGGGATGCCGGCCATCGCCTGTATTCATCCGGCTATCAGACCGCCGACAACCGCGTGGTGTACACCCACCGGCGCATGAGCGACAGCACGCTCACGGTGGTCAATTACGATCATACCAGCCTTACCGCCAGCGACATGGAAGTGGACGTGTATGGATCGGGCACCACCGAGGACAATATGCGTCTTGCCCGCACCTACTCGATTGTCAGCCGCATTCTGAATGGCGTGCCTTCCTACTGGATCGGCGCGTCGGTTCTCGCCTCGTGGAAAATGGCGGATATGAGCTACTCAACTCCGATCGTGGTCGGTCAGCCTTCTCCCTTCTTCATTGACTCGGGCTTGGTGCCTGGCGAATCCAACGGTTCATGGGCCTCCTTCTTCACCGGCAACAAGACCCGCCGCAAGGTTGTCTACGCCGCCACCAACGACGGCGTGCTGCACGCCTTTGACGCCGGTTCGCACAGCGGCGTCAAGTACGACAACGGCACGGGCAACGAGTTGTGGGCCTTCGTCCCCAACTGGCAGCTCCGCAAGTTCAAGCACCGCGTGCCGGCGTGGGAGTCGGGCGATCGCTTCGCCTCGTGGTCGTATACCGGCGGCGCCCAGTTCGGTTCGTGGCTGGCCGGCCGCAGCTACTCGTCGTGGGTGCCTGGCCGCTACACCGGCATTGACGCCACCCCGCACGTGAACGATGCGTGGATTGACGCCGACTACGACAAGGAAAAGGACTGTCCGTCGCCGTTCAACGCCGCGACCTGCGAGTGGAAGACCATTCTGGTCGGCGGCATGGGCATGGGCGGCCGCGCCATCTACGCCCTCGACATCACCGACCCGACCGCGCCGAAGGTGATCGGACGTGAGTTCCGGTACAACAACTCCACCGGCACGGGCGATGGCGCCTTCAATGACACCTTCGACAGCGTGTACGAGTCCGAAGTGCTGGGCTACACCACCTCCGAGCCCGCCATCGGCCGCAACATGTTCTGCGACATCACCGCCTGCTCTCCGGAAGACGCGACGGAATTCTGGTACGCCATCTTCGGCGCCGGTTACCATCCGTCCGGCGACCCGTCCCATACGAGTTGCCCGAGTTCGCCGTACAAGGATTACGAATTGCCTTGTTACGATACGGGTACGACCACGACGGTGTCGCGCGGCATCCTGGCGGTGGACCTGCGCACCATGAAGAAATTGTGGGAGGTCATCTATGACCCCAGCGGCTCGGGCGCCAACAGGAATATGAAGTACTCCATGGCCTCCAGCATGAAGCTGATGGACGCCAACGGCGACGGCTTCACCGAAACCGGCTACATCGGCGACCTGGGCGGCAACATGTGGCGCGTGGATATGCCGTTGTTCGGTGTGAAGAGCGGCGCGGGCATCGTGGCCACCTGCGCCACCACGACCAGCGCCAACTGCTGGGGAGTCCGCCGTGTCTTCGACGCCGAGACCAACTCCAAGGTCCCCGGTCCGACCGACCTGTGGTACCCGGTGTGGAATAAGGTGGCGAGCACCTTGTCAGTCGCAGGCACCCGCGTCATTGCGTGGGGCACCGGCGACCGCAACGACATGTTCTCCACTTCCAACAACAAGACGGGCCGCCTGATCCTGATGAACGACATCCGCGGCGAGGAACTGAACCTGGCCGACTTGAGCAACCGCACCACGCCGGCTTCGGGTGAAAACCCGGTGGGCTGGTACATGACCTTCGGCGGCACCAACCGGAACGGCGAGAAGATTCTCACCTCGCCGACCATCTTCGGCTTCAGCCTGCTGTGGACGACCTTCATTCCGGACAACGACGCCGACCTGTCCACGGCTCAGGATCTGACCAAGGCGGAGTTCACCACCCGCACGACCATCGGCTGCTCGAAGATGTGGCAGGCGCATATCAGCTCGGGCAACTTCATGCCCACGCAGATGCGCGTCATCGAGACCGGCGGCAGCGACGCGCGTGAATCCACCGCCTGCGGACGCGGCATGATCTCCAGCCCGATCGTGCGCGACTTCCGCACCTACGCGGCGGCGGAGAATCCGTCCATGTCCAACTCGCGCAGCCGCAACAAGCTGGTGGCGTTGTCGAGCACGGGCGAACTGCACACCTTCCTTGAACCGGCCAGCATCTCGGCCGGTCCGCTGGGAGGCATCGCGCCGCCTGACTTCACCCGCGTCATCTACTGGCGTCCGACCAACTTCTGATCGGCGCGCCGGCGGCGTTCATCCACGACAACCAGGGCCCGGGAAACCGGGCCCTGGTTTTTCCAGCGGGATTTTTCCGGCGTCCCCATTGACTTTGAAAAGTCAGGTGACACATTGGAAAAGGGCGCGAGGCATATCGCCCGCGTTTCAACACCCGCCGGGAGTTCAACACCCTGGCGAAGGAGACAACATCATGCATCCAGGCTTCATCGCGTGGTGGAGGACCGGCTCGTCCGCCTCCGGAGATCAATCCCAACCATCTGTTTCTTCATGCGGCGGCGTCAGGTCCGGTTGCAAAACCGGACACGGCGGCTGGTTCGCGTCCCATGGGCGGCATGGCGAGTTCGGCATCCGGCGCCCCTTGCGCTACATGGCGTGGCATCTCGATTTGACGGAAGAGCAGATATCCCGGCTCGCCGTCATTCTGGATGAATTGCGGACCGAGCGCGCCCAGGGCGATGTGGATGACCGCCGCGCCCGTTCGGCCTTCGCCGAGGTGCTGGAGGCGGCATCCTTCGACGAAGCGAAGGTCAAGGATGTCGCGCAGATCCGCGTCCGATCCGCGGAGCAGTTGAGGGACGCCGTCGTGCGGGCGCTCGGGCGCACCCATGAACTGCTGACCCCGGAACAGAGGACCAAGCTGGCCCATATGCTGCGCACGGGGTCGCTGACCATCTGAGGGAAGGTCCGGTTCCACCCCCGGCCCCAGCCGCCCTGTGGGCGGCTGGGGTTTAGGTTTGGACTTCCCGGTTCCGCCCATGATCGCCATGGCTCCGCCGCGAAAAACGTGGAGCCCGGATCCGCTTCTGGCCCAAAGTTCATCGCCATGTTACAGGATCAACGCACAATCCAAACATGGGCGGGCCAGATTACCGGCCTACTGTTCTGGGAGCGGATGATGGCGTTCAAATCAAATCAATGGGGCGCTCTGCTATTTGCGGCGGCCCTGGTTAGCGGGCTTGGATGCTCCTCCTGCTCCAGTTCCAGGGAGAATGCGGACAACGGCCAGAAGCTGCCCACCCGCATGGATGATCCCAACGGCGCGGCGGGCGGCAATGGCGTTGGCGGCGGCTCCCCGGCGGATGACATATCTGGAAACGGCGGAGCGAATCCCGCCACAGGAAGCGGCGGATCCAACCCCGCGGCGGACGCCGCGGATGCGGATGGCGCCACGGCCGCGAATCCGCCGAAAGGCTCCAGCGTGGACCCCTGTGTTGCAGTGGACCCGGGCGCCAACAAGGATTTGATCCGCTGGCCTTATATCCAGAATGTCACCCAGAACGCCCTGTCCATCGCCTTTGGAAGCAAGGCGCCGCTGGAATACCAGGGACTGACGCCGCCCAAGGGAACCATCCATGTGGGCCATGCGCCCGCGGACACCACGGATATCCCGGCTTCGGTGGAATACCTGCCGGCGGGATTCACCAACGGGTTGTGGTTTCAGCAGGGCCGGGTGACCGGCCTCAAGGCGGGAACCAGCTATTGCTACGCGGTCAGCATTGACGGCAAGGTGGCGGCGGGCGGATTCCGCATCAAGACGGCGCCCGCGGACGACGCCCAGCCCGTGCATGTGGTGGTGATTGGCGACTGGGGCAGCGGCCAGATCGAAGAGGCCAAAATCCGCGATTTGATTGCGGTGGCGCACAGGGAAAAGCCCTTCGATCTCTTCCTGACCACCGGCGACAATATTTATGGATCGGGGACCTATGGGGAGATTCAGACCCGCGGTTTTGAGTATTACAAGGAATTGTGGACCACGATCCCGCTCTACGTCACCCACGGCAACCATGATTACGGGACCGACCAGGCCCAGCCTTCCCTCAGGAATTATATCCTGCCGGAGAACGCGGAGCGTCCCGAACACAAGGAACGCTATTACTACCTGGAGTGGGGTCCCCTGTTCTGGCTGGGACTGGATAGCGAAGACCCTCTGGATCAGAACTTCCTCCAGCATTTGAGCCCGAAGGCGGACCGCGATCAGCAGCAGGACCGCTGGGCCAGGCGCGTGCTGGAGAAAGTCAAGGACAAATTCGTGATCGCGGCCTGGCACAAACCGGCCCATTCCACGGCGGAACGGGGCGGCCACCCGCCCGCGGCGGCGGTTTTTTCACCCGTAATGGAAAAATTCCGCGTGCCGCTGGTGCTGCAGGGCCACAACCACCTGTATGAGCGCAGCCATCCGCTGATCGGGCTCAACATCACCACCACGAAGACGGGCGGCGTGACCTATATCGTGACCGGGGGCGGCGGGAAGAGCCTGTATGACTTTGGCCCCGAAAAGGAGATCATTCCGGTGCGGGTGAAGGCCTACCACTACATGGATGGCCTGATCACCAAATGCACGGCGTCCTTCAAGGTGATTGACATAGACGCCAGGCAGATTGACGCCTTCGAGATCAACCGTTGTCAGTGACGGACCCTCCGCCCCCGCCAGTCAGGCCGGAATCGCGGCGCGCCGTGGAGCGGACAAAACCGGACTTATCGCCCATCCCGCACGGTGGTGTTGATGACCACGCCGTCGCGGATTTCCACCAGCGCTTCCGAAACGCCCTGGGGTGTCTGAAACAGGTAGTGCAGCAGGCGCGTCCGGTCATCGAGTTCGATGGTCTGGTGCGGCGTCCCCAGCTTGCGGATGACCTCCTGTTCGGTTTCCTTGCCCAGGCGCAGCGCCCGCGCCTCCCCGGCGTGAAATGGCGCGCCGATGGTGTTCGGGTGGCAGGCGCAGAGTCCGGCCATCAGCGCCGCCGCGGCCAGAATGGGCCGCCTCCCGCGTGATGCGGCCCTAGCCATTGGGCCTCCCGGTTCCGCGCTTGTTATAGCGGCGCTCCAGAAATTCCGCGGCCTGGCGGGCCAGCCGGGAGCCCAGGTTTTCCGTCAGGCGGCCGAGCAATTCATCTTTTGACAGCGGGTCGCCGGGGCGTGTGCTGTAACATTCCCAGTGAAAGGCCCGCTGGTCGCCGGTGCAAGAGACGGTGGTCGCCGTGGATTCCAGCGCGTCGCGCAGATCCGCCGAATCCACGATCGCCGCCGTGTTGGTGTCTATGATGTCGTAG
>JAJVIH010000040.1 GCA_022072125.1 Myxococcota bacterium
GCGGGAGTTGCGGGTGATGTGTGCGACCGCGGTTTCCTTGCCGCAATTATATTCCTTGTTGTTGGAGTCCTTGCATTTCTTGTCCAGTTCCAGCGATGAGGAGGTGGTTTGCGGGACCCAGCCGGAGTCACTGGCGGCGGCGTCCAGCACCTTGATGCGCACGATGACATGGGCCGCCTGCAGCTTGCCCAGCTTGATGAAATCATCCTTTTCAAAGGCGAGCTTCACGCTGTTGGCCTGTTCGCCGTAGACCCGGTCAATATCCTCGCGGTCCACGAAGCGCAGAAAATCATACTGGGAGGACAACGCCTGGCTCACCAGCTTGTGGGCGATGGCGCGGGCGCGTTGATCCAGCGCCGGGGCGGTATGTTTTCCCGTCGAGACGATGATGGTGATGGTTCCCAGGTTTTTGCATTCCTCGAAGCGGGCGCGCGCATCCTTGTAGCCGGGGGAAAGCGCGTCGGCGAAACGGAACAGTTCCGTGCATTCCCGGTATTGTTTGCTGGACAGGGCCTCTTTCCCCGCGTGGTAGGACGCCTGCAGGGCGCGGTTTTCCGTGGCCTTGCGGGCGCTTCTCAGGTCGAACTCCACGGCGGGGATATTGGCGCGCGCGGCGGCGGCGTTCAGCGCCTCCAGCCGGTCGAGGTGGCCCAGGGCGGTCAGCCATTCGCCGCGATCCCGGGTTTCCTCGAAGCGCTTGCGGGCCTTCTCGAAAGCGCCCCGGTAGACCTCGATGGCCACGGCGGCCTCTTCGGCGTCGCCGGGATTCTCATGCAGGTAAGCAAGGTAATAGTTGGCCGCCTGATCGTGCTGCTGGTACTGCATCAGGCGGCGCGCCTCCTTGCGGTAGGGATGCGCGCATCCGCCCAGCCAGGCCGCCGTCAGAATGGCCGCGAGCGCGGCGGCGATTCCCTTCCCGCGTTCCATGGCCTCAATGCAGGCGCCGCGAGATGGACACGCCGTCCCGCAGCGGCAGCAGGATGGTGTCTATGTCGTCGCGCGTGGCCGCCATCTTGTTGAAGCGCAGGATGGCGCGCGTGGTGTCGTCCGGCGATTCCTCGATGACCTTGCCGCTCCACAACACGTCGTCCACCACCAGCAGGCCGCCGATGCGCAGCCTTGGAATCGCCAGTTCCAGCGCATCGGGATAGCCTTCTTTTTCGATGTCCACGAAGATCAGGTCAAAGGGTCCCGGATACTCGCGCAGGATGTCGCGGGCGTCGCCCACCCGGAAACTGACACGGGATTCCAGCCCGGCGCGCAGCAGAAATTCACGGGCGAGGCGGCAGTTCTCCAGCGAGGCGTCGGCGTAAATCACGTTGCCGCCCGCACCCGCGGCTTCCGCCAGCCAGCAGGTGGAATAGCCAAACCCGCTGCCCATCTCGAAGATGCGCTGGGCGCACATGACGGAGACCAGCATGTGCAGCAGGGCGCCCACGTCCGGCCCGGCGATGGGAAAGGATTTTTCCCGCGCCAACGCCTCCATGTCCTGGAAGGTCTGGTTCTCCTTGCGCGGCAGCGACAGCAGATAATCCTGAATACCGGGGTTGAGAATCATGGTTGTTTCCGGAGCGGCCTCCCATCACCCATTCTGACGGGGGCAGCCGCGATTTTTTTTCATCGCCTGGGCGGGCGGACGGGCGCCCATCCGCATGCGGGAGGTTGTCATGATAGGATGCGCCTCTCCGGCTTGGCAAACACCCGCCTGTGTTCCGGTTTTGTCCGGAGTCCGGGATTGGCTTTCCTCTCTCTGCGCCTGCCGCTCCGGACTGCTGTCACGAAACGCCAGACCGCCGCCTATTGCTCTTATGCGCCTTGTCCGCCCATGCGCATGGCGCCCTGAAGGGGATAAAATGAAAATCACCGGGTTCCTTGTGATGACGGCGCTCGCGGCCGGCGTTTCCGGATGCGCCGCGCGAGTGGTTCCAGATCAATTTCCGGAACAGTCCGCTTCCTCCGCCTTCGCGGAGGAAGCGCCGCGGGCCGATATCACCGTTTCCCTGCGGGAAGATCCGCCCCTGCCCGGAGAAGACACCAGCCGCTGGCCCGGGCTGAAACAGGAAGAACCGGAGGATCACGAACACCACGGCCACCACGGCGGCGATGGCGCCGCCTCTCCGCATCAACACGATACTTCCGGCGGCGGCGCGGATGACAAGGCCGTCCGCTACGTCTGCCCCATGCATCCCCGGGAAACGTCTGACCACGAAGGGCGTTGTTCCATCTGCGGCATGAAACTGGAGCCCCAGCCATGAAGGCGATGTTGAATTTCCGCGTCTCCAGCCTGGCGACCGGTTTCGCCGCCCTTCTGCTGGCGGCCTGCGCGTCCACATCCATCCGGGAGGACATCCAGCGGGTGCGCGAACTGGCGAGGACGGAAGAACTGGCGCCGGTGGCGGATATGGAAGCGGACCCGCTTTCCGCATCCGCCACGCATACGCTGCTGGAAAAGCCGCTGGACGCCGATGCGGCGGTCCGGATTGCATTGCTCAACAACCGCGATCTGCGGGCGTCGCTCCGCGAGATAGGGGTGGCGCGCGGCCAGATATTGCAGGCGGGGTTGCCGCCCAATCCGGAGGTGGAAGTGGAGTTTCTTCCCGAGCGCGACACCACGATGGAGTTGCGCCTGGAATTTGATCTGACCCACGCCATCCTCGCGCCACGGCGGAGCGGGGCCCTGGAGCCGGATCTCGAAGCCGCGCGCGCCCGCGCGGCCGCCGCGGCGGTGGACCTGGCCTACCGGACGCGCGTGGCGTTTCATAATGTCCAGGCGGCCGCCCAGCGGCTGGCCGTCGCCCAGCAGATGCTGGATGCGCTGGCCGCTGTTCGCGACGCCGCGCGCGCCCTGGCCCGGGCGGGCAATATCCCCGAATTGGAACTGGCGCACGCCGAGGCCGGATATGAAAAGGCGCGCATCGCCGTGGCCAGGCTGGAACTGGAGATGTTTACCGGGCGGGAAAAACTCAACCGCCTGCTGAATCTTCATGGCAGGGAAACCGCCTGGAAGTTGGCCGGAGACCTGGCCGCCGCGCCGGACAAACTCTCCTTTCCCGATGAACTGGAGAAAAAAGCCATCACCAGCAACCTGGACCTGCTGGAAAGCCGCCACCGTCTCGAAGGGCTGGCGAAACGGGCCGGCTTCGAGCGCGCCAGCGGCTGGATTCCCGATGTCTCCGTGGACGTGCATAGCCTGGCCGGGACTCCGGATGAATCCCATCTCACGCCCAACGCCCCCAACTGGCGGTTCGGATTTGGCGTGACCATGGGGTTGCCGGTCTTTGATCGCAACCAGGGGACCGCCGCCGCGCTGGAAGCGGAGTTTGACGCCCGCATGGAACGCTATCACGGCAAGGCCGTGGAAATCCGATCCGCCGCCCGCGACGCGCGGAACCGGCTGATCTCCGCCCATGCGCGCGCTCTGCAGTACCAGAAAGTCATCGCGCCGGCGCAGGATCGCGTCACACGGGAGACCCTGCTGCAATACAACGCCATGCAGGTCAGCGTTTTCCAGCTTCTCCAGGCGCGGCGCGATCAACTCGACGTGCGGCTCTCCCTGGTGGACACCCTGCGCGAATACTGGATCGCCGAGGCGGCGATGAACGCCTTGCTCGCCGGCCGCGCAACGGCGCCAGCGGGCGATAGTCCGGATGTCCGGGTGGGGCCGCCCACCGATTCCGTGGGAGGACACTGAAATGGACCGTCGCAGGTTTGTGCAAATCAGCGGACTGGCGGCTGGAACCGCCCTGTTGCCCAGAAATCCGGAGGCGCGAACGCCGGCCTCCGTTCGCGCCGCTCCAGGCCGGAAGCGCGCGAAACCCGGAGCGATGATCACCACGGGTCAGCCCGCGGTGGTCACGCCGAATGGTTCGACCCTCCCCTGGAAAATCGTGGATGGCGTCAAGGTCGGCCGCCTGATCGCAGGACCGGTTGACCACGAATTTGCTCCCGGGTTGCGCGCGGAATGCTGGGGCTACAATGGCTCCACGCCGGGTCCCACGATTGAGGCCATGGAAGGAGATCGCCTGCGCATCTATGTCGCCAACCGGCTGCCCGAGCCCACCTCGGTCCACTGGCACGGCGTCATCCTGCCCAACGGCATGGATGGCGTGGCGGGGCTGAACCAGAAGCCCA
This sequence comes from Myxococcota bacterium, assembly GCA_022072125.1. Taxonomy (GTDB): domain Bacteria; phylum Myxococcota; class JAJVIH01; order JAJVIH01; family JAJVIH01; genus JAJVIH01. The sequence goes on from JAJVIH010000040.1 coordinate 4,132, forward strand.
TTCCGCCGGGTGAAACCTTCATGTACGAATTCACGGTGAAATATCCGGGCACGTTCATGTACCACTCGCATTACGACGAAATGACCCAGATGGCGCTGGGCCTGGTGGGCATGTTCATTGTTCACCCCAAACAGCCGCGCGGCCCCGGGGTGGATCGCGACTTCGTGCTGATGACCCATGAGTTCCGCGTGGCGGTGGGCGCGCGCCGTCCCGACCCCAACGAAATGAAGGATTTCAACCTGCTGACCTTCAACAGCCGCGCCTTTCCCGGAACCGCGCCCTTGCTGGTGGGAACCGGCGAGCGCGTGCGCATCCGGCTGGGCAACCTGAGCCCGATGGATCACCATCCCGTGCATATTCACGGGGTGTTCTTTCATGAAACCGCCACGGATGGGGGGTACATCCCCGAATCCGCCCGGCGCCCGGAGACCACGGTGCTGGTTCCAGTGGGAAGCACCCGCGTGATCGAATTGATTCCCGAGGAGCCGGGGGACTGGGCGATGCATTGCCACATGACCCATCACGTGATGACACAGATGGGGCACGGTTCACCCATCATGATCGGCGCGGACACCAGCCGGCTGGATCGCAGAATGGCGCGCGTGATGCCCGCCTACATGACCATGGGAACCACCGGCATGGGCGGCATGGGAGAAATGGACATGCCCATTCCCCCCAACAGCCTGCCCATGCGCGGCGGACCTGGCCCTTTCAGCTATATTGACATGGGCGGCATGTTCACCGTGCTGAAGGTGCGGGATGATCCGGACAACAGCGATCCGGCGGGATGGTATGCGCATCCGGAGGGAACCGTGGCTGGTCCGGCCGATCCCGCCCGCATGAAAAAAGACGGCCTGGAATAACCACGGAGTTGGCGCGCGTTCCGGCGGATCATTGCGCCGGTGTGATGAGGCAAGCGCGTATCCGCCGCCCCGCCGCGGGTGAAAATCAGGCGGGTGGGGCCATTCCAGATGAGCGCGGGGGCCGGTCTTTCGCCATCGTTTTCTTGACTGGGCAGGCGGCGGGGGCGATGCATTGCCTTGATTTCCGGTCCCTCCCTGGTTCAAAGGTTCATGGCCGTGATTGTTCACAATCCGTTGTTGATGGATCCGCGGGTGCGGGATTCCGCTGAACCTGCGCCCGCCAAGAGCCAGGGAAAACCGGCCGTGCTGGATTTTTTCGCCGGCAGCGGGCTGGTCTCCGCCGGATTGAGCGAATGTTTCCGGACAGTGTGGGCCAACGACATTTCCGGAAAAAAAGCCGCTGTATTCCGTGCGAATCATCCCCGCAAACCGTTTCTGCTGAAACCCATTGAATCCATCCATGGCGGCGATTTACCAGACGCCGTGCTCGCCTGGGGAAGTTTCCCCTGCCAGGACCTGTCGCTTGCGGGGAATCTGCATGGCATCGGCGGCGCGCGCAGCGGATTGGTCTGGCAATGGCTCCGCGTGCTGGACGAAATGGAAAAGCGCCCGCCGGTCCTCGTGGGGGAAAATGTCACGGGACTGGTCTCCGCGGATGGCGGTGCGCATTACCGCCGGTTGCATCAGGCGCTCACCGCGCGCGGCTGCCTGGTTGGCGCCGTTGAACTCGACGCCATCCGGTGGATTCCCCAGTCACGCAAGCGGATTTTCGTGATCGCGGCCCGGCGCGATGCAAAGGCGCTTGCATTCACCCAGGCCGGGCCGGGGTGGTGCCATAGCAAGGCCATCGCCGCCGCGGCGCGGGGAATGGAAGGATGGGTCTGGTGGCGAATCCCCGAACCTCCTCCCCGAGAAATCACGCTGGAGGATGTGCTGGAGGACAATGCGCCGTGCGACCCGGAAGAGAAAACCAGGCGTCTGTTGAGCCTGATCCCGCAAAAGCACCTGGATCAGATGCGCGTGCTCCCGCGGATGCGGGTTTTTCCGGGGTACCGGCGGATCCGCGATGGCAGGCAGGTTCTGGAATTGCGTTTCGATGGCGCGGCGGGTTGCCTGCGCACGCCGGAGGGCGGCAGCAGCCGTCAGATTCTGGTTATCCGCGATGGACAAAACCTGAAAACCCGCCTGCTGACCGTGCGGGAGGCCGCCCGGCTGATGGGCGCTCCGCCAGACTTCCGGATTCCGGGCAGTTACAACGACGGCTACAAGGCCATGGGGGACGCCGTGGCGGCCCCGGTGGCGCGTTATCTCGCCAGAAATCTGCTGTCGCCGTTGGCGGCCGTGTTTGAATGAGCGGCATGGATGTGGAAGCCGCCCGGGAATCAGGCTCCGGGTGAGGCGCCCGTCATTTTCCCGGGGATTCCGGGGCGGCGATGGCGCATTTGATGTTGATCAGGCAGTCCAGCAGGCCATCTGTCTTGCGGCCGTATGCCTGCTGAAACGCCACGGCGAAATTCGATCCTTCCGCGAGACCGCGCGCCAATTGAGCCAGCCGCGCCTCTCCGCCGGCGTGGATCAGCCGCCGCACCACCGCCGCGGACGCCTGCTGGAGCATGGCGGCGCGCGCCGGAGTTCCGGCGGCCAGCAATCCGCGTGACAGGTCTTCGAGGGTGGAAATGCGCACGCCGGATTGGCTGGCGCGCCGGAGCGCATCCCGCAACTGGACGTTGCGGTGGCAATCGGATTGTTCCAGGCAGCCAAGGCCTTCATCCAGCCATGCGGGAATGCGATCGGGGATGACCGCGCGCAGAACCAGATGAACCGCCTCATGCCGGGCGATGGCCATCCGCCGCGCGGGCGGCAGCCGGAAAACCGCCGGGTTAACCACCACGGACCCGCGCGTGGTCACCGCCATGACATCGCCGCCCTGGCCGGTGACGCGGATGAAATCCTCCACCGTCCGGGACGCCAGGACACGGAATTTGAACGGGCGATCCATCCACTCCTCGCCAATGATTCGCGGCCCTGGCGGCGGCTCCGGCAATATCAGATGGGATGACTCCAGCCCGAAACGCGCCATCACGCGGCCGGCATGGGCGGATACCTCGTGCGCAAAAACATTCGCGGGCCCCCCGGACGCCTGCGCCAGCACGGACGCCGGAAAAGTCTCCCGCGCCGGAATGGCGCGGCTCACCCGCGCGCCGGGGAAATAACGTGTCAGGATATCCTCCACCGCCGCGCCGTCCAGGGCCATCTTCCGGGCGCCGCGCTGGCAAAGCCCCACGCCGTGGCCATGCCCGCGTCCGGTGAATATCCAGTCCGCGCCGTCGCGGCGGATATCGAACAGAGCGCTGCGCAGGCGGTTCCAGCCTTCGGATTTTCCCACAAGGCTCAGCCATGCAACGCCGCTGACAACGCCGGAACGTCCTCCGCCGCGCCACGCCAACTCCTTCGCCCGCCCCGAGGGATCGCGCACGCTCACGCGCAGGTCTTCCACCGCCGCGGGCGCTCCCAGCAGCGCGGCGAGACGGCGGGCGTCCACGCGCCATCGCCATTCGTCCGTGGGGTGATCATCCGCGCCGGACCGCGACCACTCGACCGGTTCTTCTCCCCATACGCTCGCCGCGCTGGAGAGTTGTCCGCCGCAATCCGCGTGGAACCAGGCGGAAATCGGTCCGCCGGATCGCTCCTTCAGGATGCGCCCTCGGGTGCGGCGGGCCGCCCGGACCCCACGGTGATCGCCCTCACGGCCGCCATGAAACACCTGACAATGGGTCAGGTCGCAGAGATCGGCGTGGGCGTGCCTTGGCGCGCGCATCGCCCGCGCCGCGAAGCTGCGGTGGACAATCGCCATGGCGTCCAGCAGCGCCGCGGGCGCGTCCTCCGGGCTTTCCGCGGGAACCACGCCAGCCACGTACTCCTCCAGCGGCGGCGTCAGGACCAGCAGCAGGCCCGGGCGTTGCGGATGCGCCCGCGCCTCCAGCCGCCCCGCGTATTTCCTGATCACTTTGCCCGCCCGGATCCGGGCGCCGCTCCCCAAGTCCATGGTGATTATCCCGGCTCGCCATTCCGGCTGCCCGGCAGGGACAATGCGCACCTCATCGCCATCGCGGCGGAATTTCACTTCCGCCGCGCGCGGGGATTTTCCATGCGCCTGGATGGATAGCCGCCGTCCGCTGATCGTGATTTTCTCCAGTTGGTGGTGCGCGAGGATTTCCACCCGTGGTTGCGCGGATGGATGAGGATCCTCCCCGGCGTCCCGGGCGAAAGCCGCCTGCGGCGGCGCGATGAGGCAAGCCAGCAAGCAAACCCGGCGCTGGAAGCACGCGTTCACAGGCTGTCCCTCCGGCGGCGGTATTCTTCCAGCGCGCGCACGGCCAGTGGAACGGCGTCCCGGCGTCCCGTCCCGTCGCGCACGAATACCGAGATGGCGATTTCGGGCCTGCCGGCGGGCCAGTATCCGGCGAACCAGCCGTGGGTTTTCCAGCCGTTGACCCATCCCGCCGTACCGGTTTTTCCCGCCGCGTCGAAACCGGCTTCGCCCAGGGCGGCGGCGGTGCCTTTGGGACCGGCGGCGCGGCGCAATCCCTCGCGCACCAGCGAAAACAGCGGGCCGGGCTGCGCGGCGATCCGTTTCTCCGTTCCAGCGGCGTGGAAACGCGGGGTCACGCGGGCGCCGCCCGTCGCCAGCCAGGCGGCCATGACGGCGGCCTGCAAGGGTGTGACGCGGATTTCTCCCGTCCGGCCCAGCGCGGATGCAAGTCCCTCCACCGGCCTGCTGTCCACATGCAGCACGCCCGGCGATTCGGCCGCCGCATCAATCCCCGTGGGCGCGCCCAATCCAGCCTCGCGGAGAACCCGCGCCAGCGCGTCAGGCGGAAGCGTCTCCAGCATGCGGTAAAAATAATGGTTGCAGGAACGCTCCAGCGCGCCCAGCAGGTCGAGTTTTCCATGTCCCCGGGGATGCCAGCAACGCAATTTTTCCCTGGGCGCCTGCCGGCCGGTGCAGGTCCATTCCCGGTCCGGATGGGCGCCCGCGCGCAACGCGGCGATGGCGATCAGCGGTTTGAGCAGGGACCCCGGCGGTTCTGAAATAGTCCATGCCGCGGCGCCGTGCGTGGAGGCCAGCACCTTGCCATCGCCGATGCGCAGGATCACCACCACGCTGTCCACGGGTGAAACGGCTTCCAGCGCCTGGTCCAACGCGCGCGGCGCCGCTTCCGGGAGGGGGAGGGCGGGCGGCGTGGGCGATACGCAGGCCGCCACGGCCCACAGGGCGCAGAGCGGCGCCATCCCCAGCCTGGCTGGCGATGGGCGGATATGCGGTCTTGCGGATTGTCCCACCATGACAGATTGTCCGCGGCGGCGCGCGCCGCCGTTGTCCTTGCGAAGATCGGGAGCGGAGGGCTGGATCAGGCCTGTTTCAACCGGAATGGATGGCGTGAATCCCAACCCCCGCGGTTGGCGGCGGCCATTCCCCCGTGACGCGCCGCGCGGACACCCCCTGCATCGCGCCGGGGGATATCCGCGGAGCATGATGGCGGGCAGGCGGCGCGGAGCAGCGCGAATGCGCTCCGCAACGCATGGAACGCGGCGTGGAACCCTCCTGGCGCATTACTCTTCTTCTTCCTGGGCGCGGAGTTTTTCCAGCACCGAACGGTCTTCCAGCGTGGTGGTGTCTCCGGTCGCCTTGCCGGAGGCGATCTCGCGCAGCAGGCGGCGCATGATCTTGCCGCTGCGGGTTTTCGGCAGCAGGTCCGCGAACCGGATGTCGTCGGGACGGGCGATGGCGCCGATTTCCTTCACCACCCAGGCTTTCAATTCGTCACGCAGCGCGGGCGTTCCTTCCTGGCCCTGCTTGAGGGTGACAAACGCGAACACCGACTCGCCCTTGAGGTCATCGGGCTTGCCAATGACAGCGGCCTCGGCGACCGCCGGATGGGAAACGAGCGCGCTTTCGATCTCCATGGTGCCAAGCCGGTGTCCCGCCACGTTGATGACATCGTCCACGCGGCCCATGATCCAGAAATAGCCGTCGCTGTCGCGGCGGGCGCCGTCGCCGGTGAAGTAGCATCCGGGAAATTCGCTCCAATACTGGCGTTTGTAGCGTTCGTCGTCGCCGAAAATCGTGCGCATCATCGAAGGCCATGGCTTGCGCACCACCAGGTAGCCGCCGGAATTGGGCGGAACCGGCTTGCCCTGCTTGTCCACCACTTCCGCGTCAATGCCGGGGAAGGGCAGGGTGGCGGTGCCGGGCTTGGTGGGAACCGCCCCCGGAATGGGCGTGATCATGATGGCCCCGGTTTCGGTTTGCCACCAGGTGTCCACGATGGGGCAGCGTCCGCCGCCAATCACCTCGCGGTACCACATCCACGCTTCCGGATTGATGGGTTCGCCCACGGTGCCCAGCAGGCGCAACGATTTCAGGTCCGATTTCGCCGGCCATTGCTCGCCCCACTTGATGAACGCGCGGATGGCGGTCGGCGCGGTGTAGAAAATATTGACGCCGTGGCGCTCGATGATTTGCCAGAAACGCCCCGGGTCCGGGTGATTCGGCGCGCCTTCGTACATCACGCTGGCCGCGCCGTTGGCGAGCGGCCCGTACACCACGTAGCTGTGGCCGGTCACCCAGCCAATGTCCGCGGTGCACCAGTAGGTGTCCTCCTCGCGCAGATCAAACACCCATTTGGTGGTGATGTACGCGCCGGTCATGTATCCGCCCGTGGTGTGCAGCACGCCCTTGGGTTTTCCCGTGGTGCCGCTGGTGTACAGGATGAAAAGCGGATGCTCGCTGTCCAGTTCCTCCGCGGGGCAGCGCGCATCCACCGCGGCCATCATCTCTCCCCAGTCGTGATCGCGGCCTGCTTTCATGACAATGCTGTTGCCGCAGCGGCGGTAGACCACCACGCCGGTGATGGTGGGGGTGTTTTCGATGGCCGCGTCCACATTGGCCTTGAGCGGAACAACCTGACCGCGCCGCCAGCCGCCATCGGCGGTGACCACCAGTTTCGCCTTGGCGTCGTTGATGCGATCACGCAACGCCTCCGCCGAGAAGCCGCCGAAGACAATGGTGTGCACGGCGCCGATGCGCGCGCACGCCAGCATGGCGATGGCCAGTTCGGGCACGAGCGGCATGTACAGCGCCACGCGATCGCCGCGCTCCACCCCCAGCTTTTTCAGCACGTTGCCGAATTTGCAGACCTCCTGGTACAGCATCTGGTAGGTCAGGATGCGGATGTCGCCGGGCTCGCCTTCCCAGATCAGCGCCGCCTTGTTTTTGCGGTGGGTGGTGAGATGGCGGTCCAGGCAGTTGTAGCTGAGGTTGGTCGTGGCGCCGGTGAACCATTTGGCGAAAGGAGGATTGGACCAGTCGAGCGCCTGGCTCCACGGTTTGAACCAGTGCAGTTCGCGCGCGATGGCTTCCCAGTGCGCTTCCGGATTCTCCCGCGCCCGGCTGACCAGCGCATCGTATTCGGCGCGGCTCCTGATATGGGCGCGGGATGCGAATTCATCGGAGGGCGGGAAGGAACGCTTCTCGGTCAGCACGCTTTCGATATGGTCCGCCATGGTGTCTGCCCCTGTGCCAGCGCGGCCGGGACGGGTGTCGAACCGCCCCGCCGCCGTTTGTCCGGAATGATCAGTCAATATCCCGACACTAGCCCCGGCGCGCATCTTGTCAAGCGCGGGGATGGTTCCGGTTTGCTTCCCGCGCCCGGCTCCGGCGGCGAAAATCACCCATCACCCTTGCGGCGGCTTGCCCTTGCCGCCGGCGATGAACCCGCGGGATGCGAAGAAGGCGCAGTCGCAATAGCCGTCGCGCGCGATGTCTTCGTGGTGGGGCGTGCAGGGGCAGGCCATTTCCGCTCCGCGTTTGAGGCTGTCCTCGATGGGGTGGCAGGGGCAGTACATGCGCCCATGCTCCGCCAGGTTGCGCGCCAGACCCTCGATGACCTCGTTGACGCGGTGTTCGTCCGGATAAAATCCGTAGGGTCCGCGCTCCACGTATTTCTCCGCCATGCGCCGCACGCGCGCCCGCGCCTGGTCCAGCGTCAACGCCGGTCTGGATTTCGCGCCCGCGCCATCCGCCGCCTGGGACGGCGCTTCCACGGGTTTGAGCGGTTCCTTGCTCAAGCGGCGCTCATTTGCACAGGTTGGGCATGCAAACGCGCACGGAGGAGCCCGTTTTGGCGTGGGTGCGCTTGTAGCAGCCGTATCCCGCGCGGCAGCCGGCGGCGTAGAGCGAGAAGTCGCAGCGGGCCGCGCATTGCGACGAGCCGTCATCGAATTTCACGCAGGAGGTCAGGGCGTTCGCGCCCGGTTTGTCAGGGCAGGCGTCCGTGCAGGATTGGGTGCACATGCCATCTGGATAACCCTGCGCCGCGGTCAGGCAGGCTCCGCCCGCGCCGCAGTCCGCCGCGCGGGTGCAGGAGCCGCCCGCAACTCCGGCCTGGCGTTGCACGCCGGCGCCGGTGTGATCACAGGGGCCCAACGGCGTGTTCGCCTCGACCGGGGCGCCGTAGACAATTTTCTTCTGGGACCAGCCCGCCGAGGTGATGTTGTACAGCGCCTTCGAGGCGAGGGGAGACACATCCCAAATGGCCTTCTTCGCGGCTTCCTCGACGCAGATATTGGGGCCGGTATCCACCACGCTCACCACCACGCATTTGTCCCGCTTGTCGTTGGTGAGACGGACACGGGCCTTGCAGGCGAAACGCTGTTTGTTGGCCGCGTAGTACCACGTGGCGTCGGCGATGGGGCCGCCGCAGGCGACCGGCTGCTCGTCGCCCGGACCGCCGAAGGTGGTGAGCACGTATTCCTGGTTTTCGGGCAGGCGGTTGTCGGTCGTGGGGCCCTGGTTCCGCACGCGGGTGAGGCAGGCGGACATGGTTTCTCCCGGCGGACCTTTGGTGTTGGCGGGAACCCATGCAGCCAGCGGCTCGGGCTGGACGCACGATCCGCCGTCGCCGCCGCTGTCCGTGACCGAGGCGTCCTTGCCGGCGTCGCCAGGGGCTGCGTCTGTCAAGCCAGAGTCGGTGGGGGAAATATCCGTTGGTCCGGAATCGCTGGGTCCGGAATCCTTGGCTCCCGAGTCGGACGGACCGCTGTCGGCGGGACCGGCGTCCTTCACGCCCGCATCGGCGGCCCCGCCATCCCGGCTGGCGTCCGTGGAGCCCGAATCGGAAAGACCGGCGTCGCGTCCAGCGTCCGCGGTTCCGCTGTCGCGGGGGCCCGTGTCCGCGGAACCCGCATCCCGTCCCGCGTCCGCTTTGCCGCTATCGGGAATCGAGCCGTCGCGGCGGACGATCAATTCGCCATCCGCTTCCTCGCCGCCATCGGCGGGCTCTTCCGCATCCTCGCCGGGAGCGGGGGCTGTATCAGTGGGGCCGCCCTGATCGGTTGCTCCGGTATCCGCTGGAACCGGGGTTCCCGTGTCCGTCTCCACGGAAGCGCCAGTGTCCCGCCGGATCGCTCCATCCGGCGCCGCGGGAATGACGGAACTGGCGTCGCAGGCGGCGAACAGAACCATGGCGAACAAGACCATGATCTGGACGGGCGTGGAGTTGGACTGCATGGATTTCCCCCGGAAACATCGCCAGTTGGCGGATTCGCGGCAGGCTTTCAGTTTTGCCGCCGCCGTTCAATCCCCCAAATGACCGACCCCCGGTGGATGGCGCATCCGACCGGGGGTCAATCTGATCGGAAAATAGCGCGGGTCTATTCCACCTTGACCTTTTCCTCGCCGCTGTTGCCCAGCGAATCCATCACCTTGATGGTCAATTCGCCCTTGCCCGGCGAATCCACCTCGACGCGGGTGGTGACCAGGCCGCCGCGGGTGCCCGGCGCATTGATGGACGCCCGTTTGCCCTTGAGTTTCTCGAAGGTCTGCGATTTGCCGTCCCGGGTGATGGTGAGGGTCAGGTCGCGATCTTCGGGAACCATGGCGCCATAGGCGTCGGGGTTATGCACGCTGCGCAGCAGGAATCCTTTCTTGCCGCTGATGACCTCCGGACCATCCGCATAGTTAATGTGGAGGGTCAGTTTGCCGCCTGATTCCTTGACCTCGCGCACGCGCATTTTCGACGAAGGCTTCACCACGAACTCCTTGGACATCACCTTGTACGGCTTGGCCGCGGCGCCATCCCATTCCTTGCCTTCCACGGCGATGCGGTAGGCGCCCTCAGGGAAGTCCTCCAGCCGTTCCCATTCCACGGCCCAGGTGTGGTTCTTCTCGTAGTCGCCCTTGTAGATCAGCACGGAATCAAAGCCCCAGCCGATGGCGGGCAAGCCGCCCTTGCGGGTGTGCTCGACAAAACCGGCGCCGTCCTTCCGCTCCAGCCTGACGATGGGCAAATCCACGCCGGGGTGTCCGCCGCTCCACGAGAACTCCGCCAGTTCCAGGCGTTCGATGCTGTCCTTCATGTCCGCCGCCACCTGACCGGCTGGAACGCTTCCCTTGGTGGGGGCGACGGTTTTCTGGTCCAGAATATCGGTTTCGCGCCAGTAGGTCGGCTTGATGCCGGTGTCGTTCTTTTCCTTGTCGGAGGTGAAGAGTTGCTTGGCCAGCAGGGCCGCCTCGGTGCGGATATAATCGCCGAAATTGTAGCCCCAGATATCCATGGAAGGCTCATAACCGCCGCGCAGATAGTCCATCTTCTCCATCAGGTAGAAGTGGTGATCCTGTGAATAACCAAAGACGATGGCGTGTTTGGCCCCCGAAGTCTTGACATCCTCGATCAGTTTGAGGCCGAGGCTGGCGTGGGGTTCGCCGGGGAGGGTTGAAATCACCAGGTCGTTCATGCGCACGGCGGAGAGCCGGGTTTTCTGGAACTGAGGCACCGGCGCGCGGAACAGGAACTGGATGGCGAAGGCGCAGCTCAGATTGCCGTCCACATAATATTCGCCTTCCTTCTCCTTGGGTTTCACCACGCACTGGAAGGCCCCGAAATGATAAGGCCGTCCCGGGGTCACGCCCGCCTTGTCGAAGTATTCGCCCTCCTTGTACAGCTTGTCGTAGCGGATGGGGATGCGCCGCGACACCACCTCCAGCGACATTTCGTCGGCGGTGGTGATGCTGTCCATCAGGCCCGTCACATGTTCCATGGTGCGGCGTCCCAGCAACTGGATTTTGCCCGGATTGGCGTGCCCGCGATCGTCTCCGCGCGGGGACTGGTCGCCGCCCGATCCATTGGCGAAGAGCACCGGAACGCGCTTTCCGTATTTGGCGGCCAAGCCGATCTCGGTTTCCACTTCCGCGCCCCCCGCGGCGTCTCCGGTCACCCAGGTTTCGCCGAAATGGGTGGCGTGCATGCCAAAATTCACGATCACCGCCATGGGCTGACTGGATGCGGCGTCATCCACCCGCAGAACGGTCAGGGTATTGTCCTTGAGTTTGGGATTCTCCCCGCGCCGGTCGGAGAAAATGAGATCGTCCGGATCGAAATCCTTCTTCACGCCATAGCCAAACTTCGCGGGCTTCATGTTCTTGAGCGCCATGATCACCGCATCGGCCATGGAGTTGACGTAACGCTGGTGCAGATCGCGGTTGTAATCATCGTAGCCGAAAACCGAGAAGCCCTTGCCGGGCACCAGGTTCCAGTAGCGGGCCGGCTGGGAGTGCGAATGGGGAGCGTCGGTGACGATCTTGTCCACGTAGTTGACGCCGGTCGCCTCCTGAACCTTCAGGGCGATCATCGAAACCGTGTCGTCGCTGGTCCAGCAGGCGGGGATGCGCAGGAAGATCACCGTATCCTCGCCGTTCTCGATGGCCAGCACCTTGGCTTCCTGGCGCTCGAAAACCCGATCGGATCCGCCCAGCGTCACCTGATAGGGAGTCTTGGCGCCCTTGCGTCCGCCATATCCGGCCATGGAAACGCCAACGGGAAAATCGTAGTTGGTCACGCCCACGCCCGCCTTGATCTTGCCGCGCTGGCCGGATGGCGGCGCCTTGCCGGTCCACATGTCCGGATAGGGGCGGCAGGCCCCGTTATAGCATTCGCCATTGACGGGGCAGTCGGCGTCAGTCTGGCAGACCTTCACGCAGGCGTTGTTGAAGCAGGTCCGGTCTTCGTCCTTGCAGTCGTTGACGCTGTTGCAGGCGGTCACGCGGACGCATTGACCCTTTTCGCAGTCAAAACGCTTCGGACAATCGCCGGGGAAAAGACAGGCCTGGCCGCCGCCATCCGGATCGGTGGCGGCGTCATCGCCGCCGCTGTCGCCGGGCGTTGCGCCATCACTTCCGGACGAAGCACCGGTATCCGGCGGCGTTCCCGTGTCTTGCGCGCCGGGCGTGGAGCCGTCCACGGGTTCCTGCTTGGGATCGCTGGAGCAACCCAGAAAAAGGGCGGACGCCAGCAAAGCCAGCGCGGAGAGATGACGAAGCGTGAACATGAAAGTGTCCCTTGCGTGACAGAAGAAATGGACCGCACCCCGGATGAATCGCCGATACTCTAAATTCGAGCCACCTTCAGGTCAATGCATCCGCTGATTTTTATTGGTTATCCGGATAAAACCACCCCACGGAATCACCAGGCAGGCGAAACCGGCCTTCGAGAAGCCGGGAACCGGCGCGTCCGCGGGCCCCTGACCGTATCTCTCCGGGTGATACGGGATATTCCCCGCCGCCGTTGACGCGGCCATGGCCTTGCGTTTCAATCCCGCCATGGGACGTGAATTGCGGAAGGGCGTGTGGATTCCCGCGCTGGCGTTGTTGCTGGCGTGGGGCGGATGCTCCTCCCGCAACCCGGCGGACCGCCCCCTCGACCGCCTGGCGGAAGGAGCGGACAGCGGCGCCCCCGCCATCCACCCGGATGCACGGACGCCGCCGGGTCCTGACGCCATGACAGTGGACATTGGCGCCGCGGATTCCGCGCCGCCGGACAGCGGCGCCGGAGATTCCGCGATAACGGACGCCGGTGATGCGGAAGAGGCGGGGCTGTCCGATAGTCCGCCCCCGGATGATCTTGCTCCGCCGCCCGGCGATTTGCCCTTCGCGGGCCACTGGATGCGGGATGTGATCGGCGACTGCATACAGGCGGAGGAATGGTTTTCATTCAGGCCGGGCAATCCATTCGGATTCACCTTCACCATGGTGGACCGGAACGCCTGCAGCGCCAACTGGTTTGTCAAACCCGTCGAAGGAACCGGCGGCTTTCAATCCGGCGCGCTCATCCAAATCCGCTATGAAAATAACGGCGTTCAAATGGCGGCGGAATGGACGCCCGTGGTGGTCAATGGCTGGTGGGATAAACAGCCGCCACATCCCTTTGGCTATCAACCGGGCGGACGCGCCCTGAACGTTCGCGGTTTCGTGGCGGCGCCGGACGGCGGCGGCAAATCCTTCCGGAACCGCTACTCCCAGCGCATGGAATACCCGGAAAATGGATATTTTTCGTGGGAGGAGACGGAAATCCGCCTGCTGTTTGATCGTCCGGTTTCCGCGGGGGCCGGATCGTGCAAAATCTCGGCGTCCGTGCTTGTCGCCCGGAATAGCACGCGGGAGCCCCTGGAGAAGGATGAAAAGAAGCTGGAATTTGGTTGCACGGCCGGTCCATCCGTCCGTCCCGGTTTTCAGCAGATTGTGTTTGATGGTTTTGAGCCATCCACCGCGTTCATCAAATGGAACGAATATATCACCCGGCAAAAACTGTTTGCGAAGGAATACAGTCCATTGCGTTACCAGTTCGAAAGGGCGTTGCAACCGGTCCTCTATTTCCGCACGGACAACGCATCATCCCTGTTTGTGGAAGGCGATGGTTGGCTGACGGAGTACCGTGACGGTCCTCCCGCCACGGTCACCGCGCCAGCCAGGCCCTAGTATTTGTTCTCCGGAACAGGCGGTGGTTCTCTCGCCGCGCCGCCGTGCTTTTTCTCATTGCGCGGGTGCGACCGCGAATGCGAAGGCGCGACTTTCATTTGTCCGCAACTCCAGCAGCGCTTCGCCATTGCCGGCCGGGACCGCCGCGCCGTCCAGCCGGGCTTCGTGGCCCGCGGGAACCGCCAGGCGGATGCGCACGAGGCTGTTGGCTTGCAAGCGGATGGCGCCGGCGAGGCGGTTGTTGTTGCGGCTCAACTCCAGCACCGGCGTGCGCATGGAGAAATCCCCCAGCGCGGGCGGCGGTGCGATGCGCAACGCGCCATCGGCCGCGGGCTCGACGCCGCTGACGCGCAGCGCCGCCAGCAGGGGCATGGCGTGCGCGTTGGCGTTCATCACCGGCCAGTCTGTCATCGGCGTGACGATGCTCGCCCAGGTTCCTCCCTTCACGCCGATGCCGTCGGGCTGCGACCAGATTCCATACCACTGGTTGGGGTTGGCCTCCGCATAGGCGTGCAGGGTCTGGCGCGTGAAATGTCCCCAGGCTTTTTCAAAATCCGAACGCAGGTATCCCCAGGTCAGCAACCCCGCGATGGCGTGCCACATGTCTCCGCCTTTGGTCAGCGTCGCGCCCACAGGAGAAGGTTTGTCCACGCGCTCATATATGGACTTGATCAGCGCATCGCGCCGTTCCGGCGCGGGATGATCCGCGATCAGCGCCCATACCTGCGCCTCCAGATCGAGGTGTTTGTCTCCGTAGGGTTCGCCGGGACCAAACCACGCGCGCCGGTACCATTCTCCCACCCACTGTTTTTCCAGGGCGGGTCCCAGCGCGGCGGCGAACTCCCGCGCACGCCGGGCCAGGGCCGGGTCGTCCTGCTCCACCAGCGCCGCCGCCCGCGGCAGGACCCACAACGCCATGGCGCTGTTGTAAATGGATTCGCCGATCTTTTCGGCCTGGCCGCGATCCTTTGCGTTGAGGGTGACGCCGTCGCTCCAGTCCCCGGTGCCGATGCGGATGAGGCCGTTGGCGCCCAGCCCGATGGCGTCCATCAGGTGCAGCAGGGCGGCCCGTGCATGGCCCAGGGTGGTGTCGCTTCGTCCCTCGCCGCGCGGCCAGTAGGGATTGTTCTCGCGCAGAAATTCCTGGTCCCCCGTTGCGGCCATGTATTCGGTCAGCGCCCACAGAAAGGCCAGGTCCATGTCCGAGGGGCTGAAGTGGATTTCCGCGTTCTCCAGCACGCCGAAGCCCTGGACCGCGTAGCTGATCTGTTTGTCCTTCGCATAGGTCATGCGCATCAGCGTACGCAGCAGGTCCCTGGACAGATCGGGCCGCAGATACGCCAGGGGGGCGGCGAAAATCGCGAAGTCGCGCGCGGCGCCGTCGAGGCCGTGGAGGTACATATAGGCGGAACCCTGCACCGCCGCGCGGGCGCCGAAATAATCCTCGCGGATGCTCGCCGCCAGCAGTTGACCGGCGTGCCAGGCCATCTCCCGCGTCAGGAATGACGCGCGGGGAAATACGAACCACGCCAGATCGGCGGCCTCTTGGCGCTGGTCCGGCCAGGCCGCGGGCATGGGTTCATCGGGCTTGAGGATTCCGAATGCATAGCGCAGCCGGGCCACCCCAAAGGGAGGCAACTCCAGTTCCGTTTCTTCGGCGAGCATGGCGGGTTCGCCCTGCGCGGAGCCTTCGGGGAGCAGCGCGGGATCATCCGCCCCGCCCACCGCTGACGGCGTACTGACGCCGCCCCCGCCGAAAAACGCCGCGCGCTGGGTGTGAAATTTTCCCGCCACCCCGGCTGGAGACACGCGCGACAGGAAAACATCGCGCGGGTAAAAATCCCGGGGCGAAGGAATATCCGCGGGTTTGGCGTCCGCGCCCGCGTAGACGTGGGAAATGCGCATTCCGCCGTCGCGCTTCGCCCGGATGCGGAACAGGCGGTTGACGCCGTCGCGTTCGCGGTCGCCGCGCCGCGGGAGACCCTTGTCGAGTTTGCCAGAGCGCGCCAGTTGCATCTCGACGGGATGGCGGTTCACGTCCCAGAACTCCACATGGCGGATGGTCCGGCGCTCCGGCTTCAGGTTCCAGATTTCGATTTCGGACTGGAGTTGGGCGTGCTCTCCCCTGGGCGCGAAAACCGTGCGGCGGATCATCAATCCATCGTGTCTCGTTTCGGATTTCACATGATCCGATCCGGCGGACATGCGGATTTCCGCACCGGGAATAGCAAGTCCGCGCGCGGACGCCCAGGTTCCGTTTTCCGATCGGATATAACTGTATCCGCCGCCGGTGCGCTGGTTCTCCATGTTGATCTTGTTCCAGAAGACCGGCCCGCGCTCCCGCGTGAACAACTGGATGAAGCCCCGGTTGTCCGCGATGGCGATGACATGGTCATTGCCAAACTGGAACCAGTGGTCGCGCCGTTTCGAGCCGTCGCTCAACGTCCATTCGGCGCGTGGATCGCCCAGGTCATCGAAGTTGTAGGCGTAAGCCGGCAATCCATTGGCGCCGGAATGCCAAAACCCGAACGCGCCCGCGCCCGTGTTGCAGCGGGCCTTTTCCGGTTGAGCGGGATCGGCCGCTTCACAACCCGGCTCCCCCGCGCCGGCGGGAATCGAAAAATCCGCTTCCGCCGGCGGCATGGATGGCGCGGGAACGGAAGCGCCGGAATCCCCCGCCGTTGAGGCGTCCGTGATCTGCGATGGCGTTTCCCTGGAACAGCCGGCCGCCAGGCACAAGGCGGCGAATGCGAACATGAATCCGGACAGCCTGTTCATGCGGAAACTCCTGATGCAAACGCAATCACTATGCCGTCCGGGGATCGCCCGCGCAAGACGGGTGAGCGGATGCTCCGGACCTACTTTTTGAACAGCATTTCCAGTTTGGCGCGGGCGGCTGATTCATCTGTTTTTCCCGCCGCCGCGCCGCCGGGGGAAAACCAGTCGCAGAAATTGGCGGTCTCCCGGTCCTGCACCGGATCGGCGTGTGGTTCGCGGCACTGGTTTTGGGCGTTGGAGTCCCACCATTTGCAGTTGCGGCAGGAGCGGATGTCCTTCAGGCATTTGCGGCAGGACTCGCCGCGGCTGACAGGGCCCAGCACGAGGTACTCGGTTCCACAATTCCAGCAGGCAGGCATGGTTTTGGCGTCCCGGATTGGGGTTGAGCAGCCTTCATGCTAACGCCGCCCGCTTCCCGCGCCAACTTTCCGGCGGTCCCGGATGTGCTTCGCTACGCCGGACGCAAGTCAAATGAGCCAACAGGAAAAGCGGAGCCGTTGATCACCACTTCGACCAGGTGTTTTCCCGGGTAATGGGCGCGCGTGGTCTGCTGCGCCAGCGAGATGGATTTTCCCGCGTTCAGACGGGCGCCGGGCTTGAGTTCGCCTTCAGTCAGCTTGAACACCTTGGGAGATATTCCGCCATTGGCCTTTACGAAATGGATCCGCAAATCAATGATCAGCCTCTGGGGCCTCCCGCCCCCGGAGGCGAGGAGGACGTCAATGCGGACGCGCTCTCCGATCCTGGGCTTCTTCGGGCTGATTTCCGCGGAGACCGTGACGCGGGGTTTGGCGCCCCCGCCCAGCAATTCCAGCGCGCCCGATTCGCCGCGTTTCACCGCGGATCGGAGCGCATGGCGGATCAGCTTCATCCGTTCCGGCGCCGCGCCTTCCTTCCATTCGCGGCAGATGCGGAAGAGCAGTTCCGGATGATCCTTGCCGATGTCATTCAGGTGGTTGGCCACCGACCGGCGCACGTATTCCGATGGATCGTCGCGCAGCGCGGTCAGCAGGGGCAGCACCGGCGCGGGATTCTGTTGCAGGGCGCGCAGGCGCATCGCCCAGGGCAGGCGCGGGCGGGTTCCCTCGGACACCAGGCGGCGTACATGCGGACTGGGATCGCGCGTCCACCGTTCCAGCACGGCGAAGGTCCGCGCGGGATATTTCTCGATGAAGAAGCGGATGGAAAACTCGCAACTGAAGCGCTGGGTCAACGCATGTTGCAGGGCCATGGCTTCCTCGAAATGATCCAGTCCGCGGCGGGCGGCGTATTGCACATGGGGCAGATACAAAAACGGCGCCATGCCCCATTTCCCCGTGGTTTCCAGGACGGGGCCGAGAGACCGTTCCAGGATTTTCGCGGCGGCGGGAAACTCCGGCGGCAGGCAGGCTTCCATCGCCGCGCTGATGTGGCGGGCCCTGTCCAGCAACTCCAGTTTTTCCAGACCGGCGGCGGCCTGGAGCACAAACTCCGCGCGCGGGAATTGCGGCCACGCGGCGGAAAGGCTGTCCGCCAGCCGTTCCGTCAGTTCCCGGTTGAAGAAATGTTTCAGCGGTTCAGCCATGATGTCTCCGGATGCGGCGGCGAACGCCTGTGTCCGGCGTTCCGGCGGCGCTTCTTCACGAACAGCGCGCCGGAAATCCGGGCAGGATGATCGCCTTCTACTTCACCAGTTCGGGGGCCAGCATCCAGATTCCCGGATCGGCGGCCAGTTCCTTGTCTATCGCGCCGGTGGTCAGGATATCCCGCACCTCGCGTTTCCAGTTGGCGAGCGCATCCACCGTGCCGCCGATGCTGGACAGGAAATCCCGGCCGCGGCCCAGGCGCATCAGGCGGATGCGGCGATCCTTGGCGATTCCCGCTTTTTCCCTGGCGATCTCGATGGCGCGGTCAAGGCCGCCCAGTTCATCCACCAGGCCCAGTTCTTTCGCCTTTTCGCCGCTCCAGACCCGTCCGCGGGCGATGGCGTCAATCTGTTCCGTGGTCTTGTTGCGGCCCTGCGCCACGTGTCCGGTGAAGTCCTTGTAGATGTCGTTGATGGCGTCCTGCACGCTGGCGGCTTCGCCATCGGTCCAGGGCCGCCACACGCCATCGGCGTCCGCACGCGGGGCGGTGGTGACCGTCGAGGTGGCCACGCCGATCTTGCGGGCCAGTCCGGAGACCTCGAATTTCATGGCGTATACGCCGATGGAGCCGGTGATCGTGCCCGGATTGGCCACGATGGTGTTGGCCTTGGACGCGATATAATAACCGCCCGACGCCGCGACCGCGCCCATGGACACCACCACGGGCTTGTCCTCCTTGGTCAGTTCGACCTCGCGCAGGATTTTCTCTCCCGCCAGCGCCGAGCCGCCCGGGCTGTCAATGCGCAGGATCACCGCCTCGACAAAGGGGTCCTTGCGCGCCTTCTCCAGCGCTTTGACGATGTTGTTGGCGCCCACGGTCGGCCCGAAAAACAGGCTGAAGCCGCTGTCGCCGGGAACCATGGTGCCATGCACGTCCACCACCGCGATGACGGGGTCGCTTTTCCAGGCGTTGTTTTTGTATTTGCGATCCATGTACGCCTCATCGAGGTGGATGGCCCGGCCGATGGTTTCCTTTACATAGTCTTCAATCTGATCGCGGTGTTTCAACTCGTCGGCCAGGCCGTCTTCCCGGGCCTTGCGCGCGGACCACACGCCCCGTTCATTCATCCAGCGGTTGACTTCATCCACGCTTTTCCCGCGTCCGGACGCGATGGACGTGACGAAGAGGCGCCCGCGCGTGTCGAGCAGGCCGGTGATCGCCTCCAGGTTCTCGCGCGAGGGGCTGTCGCGGGTGAAGGTCTCCACCGCCGACTTGTATTCGCCGACGCGCACGTACTGGATTTTGACGCCGATCTTGTCCAGCAGGTCCTTGAAGAAGAGCGAGGTCGAGGACAGCCCGGTCAGACGCACCCCGCCGCCCGGATTGATGGCGATGCGATCCGCCGCGGAGGCGAGGTAATAATCCTCGTTGCCCGCCGTCTCGAAGTACGCCACCACTTTCTTTCCGCCTGCCTTGAAGCGCTCGATCGCCGTCCGCAATTCCGACAGGTCGGTCAGCGAGAGATCGTTGTCCTGAATGCGCAACAGCATGCCGCTGATGGTGTCATCGCTTGCGGAACGATCGATGGCGGCGATCAGATCCGCCAGCAGCACGCGCTTGCCGAAGAAGATATCGAGGTTGAGAAATCCGCCGCCCGGCTGCGCGGCCACGCGATCATTCACATCCACCACCATCACCCCGCCGCCTGGCTGCACCACGGATGGATAACGGACGCTGGAGAAACGGGCGTCCACGGTCACGCCTTCGTAGCCGTTGGCGTCCGATACATTGAAGAAGGCCCCCAGTCCCGCATTGGCCAAATCCAGCGCGACGCCCACGCCGTAATCCAGATCGGTGTTGAGAGAGCCCAGCAGGTTCAGGCCGCGCACAGGAACAATCTCCGCGCGGAACATGGGCGCGGGGTCGGCGGCGTCCTGCACGAAGCGGTAATCGGCGGAGAGCGTGACGCGATCAGTGAAGGGGCGGAACGACAGACCGGTTTGCAATTCGCGGTTGGCCTTCACCCCCATGGGTGCGGCGTTGGAAAGATTTTTTCCCGCCACGCCAATGCTGAAGAGCCCGCCCATGCGCAAAAGCAGGCCCGCGTGCCAGTCCACGGAGTTGTTGACACGGCTGTCCAGCGGCGCGGTGACATCCAGCGCGGCGCCCAGGTAGAGCACATTGTCCACCGCTTCAAAGGCGAAGGGGATGGTCCACTTGAGGTAATCCACATCGCGGAAACGCGCGGCCCCCGCGTGGCGGGCGTTCATTCCGCCGCCCCGCATGGGATCGTTGAAGTGATACTGAAAGCCCAGGCCAAAAGGCGTGAACTGCATGAACAGACCTTCGGCGCGCGGGCCGCCCGATGTGGGCTCGAAATGGGCGAGCCGCAATTCAAAGCCCTCATTCACGCCAATGCCGGCAGGGTTGATCAGCATGCTGAAGGCGTCGCCCGTATAGGAAACGGACCGCGAGGGAACCGGCATGTCGTTCAGGCTTTGCGCCGCCGCCGCGGCGGGAATGATCAACAGCGCGGGAATCAACCAGAGGCGGGGCGAATATCTGTTCATCGGATATCCTTTGAAACCGGACCGCGCACGGATATCATGGGAAAATTCCGCCCCACAAGCGCGGATTTTCCGCTCTATCTGGAAGGACGCCGCGCCATGACCCAACTCCCTGCTTCCGATCCGGACCGCTCCAGGGCTTACTGGGACCGCTTCGCCAATGGTTACGACCGATCCATCCGGCGCCTGCTGGGGCGTCCGTTTCCGCATATGTACGAACTGTTGCGCACGCACCTCGCGGGCTCCCGCCGGGTGCTGGAAGTCGCGGCGGGGACCGGGCTGGCGACGGTCCATCTCGCCAGCCCCGGGCGGGTGGTGGTGGCGACCGACTATTCCGCCGGCATGCTGGAAATTCTCCAGCGGCGGGTGGAGCAGGAAGCCCTGCCCGGCGTGCGGGTGGAGCAACGCGATATCTTTTCACTGGGCTATGCGGACGCCAGTTTCGACGCCGTGGTGGCGGCCAATGTGTTGCACCTGCTGCCGCGGGTGGAGGATGCGCTGGCGGGTTTGCGGCGGGTGCTGCGGCCCGGGGGCATGCTGCTGGCGCCCACGTTTTGCCACCGCCAGAACTGGCGGGCCTTGGCGGCCTCCCGCATCTTTGACCTGACGGGATTTCCCGCCCAGCGCAAACTGACGGACGCCACGCTGGTGGAACTGATCCGGACCAACGGCTTCGAGGTGCGGATGACGCAGGTGCTGGACGGACTGATCCCCGTCACCTTCGTGGCCGCGGTGAAAACCGGCGTGTAACGCCGGGACGGATCATGGTGTCTCACGCCCCGTGATGAGAAAAAGGAATTTGATCATGCGCGCGCCGTTGCTCATCCTGTTCGCCTTGGGGATTGCGGCCTGTT
The DNA here is from genome assembly GCA_022072125.1 of Myxococcota bacterium. Taxonomy (GTDB): domain Bacteria; phylum Myxococcota; class JAJVIH01; order JAJVIH01; family JAJVIH01; genus JAJVIH01. The sequence goes on from JAJVIH010000040.1 coordinate 25,574, forward strand.
CGGGCGCTGAAAGCGGCGGCAGATTTCCGGAGAAGAGCGCGGATGCTTCGTCTCCGTTATCCGATGTGGCGGTGGGAGATGAATCATCCAGCCCAACAGACAGCGGAGGTGTTCCCGTGCCCGGCGACGGCGCGCAGGAAGACTCCGCCCGTTCGCCGGTGATTCCGGACGCCACGGAAACGGACGCCGGCGTTCCAGACAACGCGGCGCCGGACGCGGGTCCCGGCGGCCCGGATTTTTCCGCCGTGGATAAACTGATGGCGGCCAACGCGCCCCAATGGGGCGGCGCCGCGCTGTTCATCGCCCGCAATGGCGAAATCCTGTTCGAGAAGGAATATGGGGGCTTCGCCCGCGACAAGGCGGTCCCCATCGCCTCGGCCTCGAAATGGTGCCTCGGCGCGGTGATCATGGCGCTGGCGGACGAGGGGAAACTCTCCCTGGACGACACCGTGGGGAAATATTTTCCAGGCCGGCCGGCGGACAAATCCGCCATCACGCTGCGGCAGTTGATGTCGCATACCTCTGGAATCAAGCCGGAGAACGCCTGCATTTCCGATCGGGCGTCCACGGTGCGGAAATGCGCGGAAGATATCCTTTCCATGCCCTTGATAGCGGCTCCGGGAACGGAACTGCATTACGGCGGAGCCCCCATGCAGGTGGCGGCGGCCATCGCGGAAAAGGCGTCCGGAACGGGGTTCAGCGATCTGTTTGTGCGGAAGGTGTTTGTTCCGCTCCAGCTCAAGGCCTCGGGATTCGGCCGCGGCGCCAATCCGCAGGCCGCTGGCGGCGCGGCGTCCTCCGGGGCGGACTATTTCCGTTTCGTGCGGATGTTGTCCGCGGGCGGCGAGCTGGATGGCGTGCGCGTGCTGAGCGCCGCGGCGGTGCGGACCATGCATGAGGATCAGACGCGCGGCGCGAAGATCGTGGATACGCCCTACGCCCGGGCGGGCGGGCTGGCCGCCAACCGCTATGGCGTGGGCAACTGGGTCGAGTTCATCCAGCCCGATGGAAGCTCCGTTGAAAACGGCAGTCAGGGCCTGTTTGGCTGGAGCCCGTGGATTGATCGCCAGCGCAAAATCTCCGGGGTGCTGGCGGTGCAGAGCAGGTTGCAGGATGTCATGCCTGTCTACGTGCGCATCCGCGAGGAAATCCGCAAGGCGGTGGACGCCGCGCCGGAATAAGCCCCGGCGGGCGGGCAAGGCCGGGTTTCACCGGTTCACCTGGCCCCGGTCTTCACCCAGGTGTTTTCCAGCCTCCCGCTTCACCGGCGGCGGCGGAAGAAGACCACGGCCGCGGCGAGGCCCAGCAGCAAGGCCGCCCCGCTGTTCGCTGGAGCCCGCGGCGCCGTGGAGCAGGAGCAGCCCTTGCCGTCATCGCCGCCGCCGCCCGCGTCGAATGACAATCCGCCATCGGCCCGGCCCGCGTTGCCGCCCACCGCCACCCGGCCTTGGCTCAGCACCACCACCGGCCGGTTGATCCCGTCGTTGATGACCGCGCGGATCAGATACTCGCCCGGAGAAACGCCCGAAATATTCCACACATAGCGATCATCTTCGTTGTCCTCGGGCAGGCCGCTGATGATCGGCGTTCCCAGATCGTTGGCGTCCAGCGTGTAGTACAGCGCGATAGAGGCGTTGTCGTCGGGATCATCGTCCGTCCACATGATCACATAGTCAGCGCCCGCGGCGTCCACGCCTGATGACGGACGGGTGATGCGCAGGCTGGGCGCGGTGTTGCGGCCTTCCCCGCCGTGCTTCACCTCCACCGGAAAGCCGGCGTAGACCCGGTGCTCCGCCGCGCCGCCGCCGCTGATGACGCCGTACACAAAGTACTGGCCGTTCCGCAGGTCCGTGGTTTTCCAGACAAAGTTGTTGCCAGGGTCCTTGCGCGGAATGGGCTGGCTGTTGATGGGCTTGCCATCGAATCCCTGGTTGTCCGTGTCGTAAAAGAAATTGATGGATGAGCCGTCATCGTTGTCGCCATCGGTCCAGCGCAGGGTGAAAATATCATCGGCGGTGTCGCCGCGGCCATCCGGGTCCAGGAAAACCAGCGGCGGTCCGGCCGCGCCGGAGTCCCCCGCATCGGCGGAGGAATCCCCGCCGGCGGAATCGCCCGGGCCGCCGCCGGGGCCAGCATCGCTTCCGGCGTCAGATCCAGCGTCTGTTCCGCCATCCTGCGCCGCGTCTCCGGCGTCGCTGGAGGCGTCTGTTGAAGCATCGGCGCCCGCGTCCACGCCGCCATCTGCGACGGGGCCGCCGCGGTTGCGTTCGCCTGGGGTGGGTTTCTCCTCCGCGATGAAATCCGCCTTGTTGTTGTTGGTGTCGGCGCCGTCGGGCGAGCGGGCGAGCGAGAGCCCGTCCACCGCCGGAGCCGGCTGACCCTCGCCGCGAAATTCAGCCTTCGAGAAATCGCCGTAGCCCAGTGCGTCCACAATGACGGAACCCCGCGCCAGCAGGATATTGTCCGGGCCATTCTGGAAATTCACGTCTCCCTTGACCACATCCACGTTGGGGACGTTCGCGGACTGGCCGACCACCAGGTATCCATTGTCCGGAATGACGATTTCGTCGAGGGAAATTTCGTTGTACGACTGGCCGTTGCTGCCATCCACGCCAAACAGGGTGTAACCCGTGAGGTCGGTTCCCGGCGGCCCCTTCAATTCGACGAAGCAGTTCACGTCGGAGCCTTTCGGATTCACAAACGCCTCGTTGATCACAATCGGGGCCGGCGGAGTGACGCCGCCATCGCCCGCGTCCGCGGCGTCTGGTTGTCCTGCATCGGTGGCGGCGTCCGCCGCCGCGTCACCGGCGTCCTGGGCGTCGGCCACGCCCGCGTCGGCGGGGGAGCCATCCGCTTCGTTGGCCTTGTTGGGGGTTGGTCTCCCCACCTTGAAATCGTTTTTGTTGTTGTTGGAATCCGTGCCGTCGGGCAGTCGCGCCGCCGTTTTTCCCGAAGGAGGCGCGGCGGCTTCCGAACCCTCGCCGCGGAAGAAATCTCCGGAATCAAAATTGCCGTAGCCCAGCGCATCCACCACCTTGCCGCCGTAAACAAGCTGGATATTGTCCGGTCCGTTCTGGATATCCACCAGCAACGCCTGCCGCGCATCGGCGATGCCGGATTCGCCCAGCACGTAATAACCGGAGGCGTTGGTTTTTCCGGCGAGGGCGATGGCGGCGTAGGTCTTGCCGTCGGCGCCGTTGACCAGCGCGATCTGGAATCCGGTGACATCGGAATCCGCCGGGCCTTTCAACTCGATGAACGAATTTTGGCCCGAGGCGTCATCCCCCACTTCGTCGTAAAGAGCCTCGTTGATGATCAATGTGAAGGGCGGCGGGCCGGCGCCCGCGTCCGTTCCGGTATCGGAAGTTCCCGCATCGGCGGAGCCCGTATCGGTTGCGCCAGTGTCTGACGCGCCGTCGCCGCTTCCCGCATCCGCGCCTGCGTCGGCGGGAGGCTGGGAAGCGCGGTTTGGGGCGCCCGGCGTGGGGCTGCTCTCCACGGCGAAATCCCTGCCGTTGTCGTTGCTGTCGGCGCCGTCCGGCGTGCGCGCGATGGATTTGCCGTCCGCCGCGTTTGGCGCCGCGCGTCCTTCGCCCGAGAAGGTCTCGCCTGACCCGAAGGAACCGTATCCCACGGCGTCAATGGTGGTGTTGTCCTTGAGCAGCACCACATTGTCGGGGCCGTTCTGGATATCCACGGACAGGTTCTGGTTGCGCGAAGCCACCGAGGCCTCGCCAATCACGAAATATCCGGACGCCGGAATCACGCCGGTCAACTGGATGGTCGCGTACACCTGCCCGTTGGCGCCGTTGATCAGCAGCAGTTTGTAGTTGGACAGCGAAAGTCCGGCCGGCCCCTTCAGTTCCACGAAAGCCGTGGTGGAACTGGTCTCGCTGCCCTGTTCATCATAGAGCGCCTCGTTGATGATCACCGGACCATCCACGGTTCCGGCGTCAGACCCGGTATCGGTCACGCCCGCATCGGATCCGCCATCCGCGCCGGTGTCCGGGGCGCCTGAATCCGCGCCCGTGGCGGCTCCGGAATCCCCGGCGTCGTCGCCGGAATCGGCCCCCGCATCGGTTCCGGCGTCAGGCTCGACGTATTTCATGCCTGGCGTGGGCGGATTCAGCGCGGCGAAATCGGCGCTGTTGTTGTTGGTGTTCTTGCCGTCGGGGATGCGCCCGATTGAGCGTCCTTCCGCCGGAGCGGCCACCGCCGTGCCTGTGCCGTCAAAGACATCGGAAGCCCCGAAACTTCCATAGCCAACCGCATCCACCACCTGTTTGCCCCAGCGCAACAGCACATTATGCGGTCCATTGGACAGATCGGCGTCGGGAGAAACCTGGTTGACATTGGTGACCGCGGCGCCGTCGCCCACCACGTACAATCCGCTGGCGGGAATGCTGCCGGTGAGGGCGATGTATTTGTAACCGTCGCCGCCATTGCCTTCCGTGCCCAGCAGGTGCAGACCGCTCAGGCTGGTTCCCGCCGGCCCCGCGATCTCGATGAACTCGCGTTCCTGCGAGCCATCGTCGCCGGGACCGTTGGCGTGAATTTCATTGATGAGCACATTGGCGGGCGGGCTGCCAGCGGAATGGCCGCCGTTGGACGCGCCCGGGGAAATCACCGCCAGCACGTCGAAGTCATTGCGGTTGTTCCCGGTGTCGGTTCCATCATCCATGCGCCCGGTGGAGAATCCGCTGCCGCCGCGGGCTGGAGAACCTTCCCCCTTGAAATTGGCGGAATTGGAGAAGACCCCATAACCCATCGCGTCCACCGTGGACGCCCCCTGCCGGAGCACCAGCGAAGCCGCGGTGTTCACATAATCGGTCTTGGCGCTCACCAGGTTGACGTTCTGCACCCCGCTGGACTGTCCCACCACGAAATATCCGCTGGCGGGAATGACCGAACCGTCGAGGGCGATGGTGCTGATGCTGGCCCCATCGCCGCCAAAAGCCTCGATGGAGTAGCCGTTCAGCGAGGTCCCCGCCGGGCCTTTCAACTCGACGAAGGTTCCGGTGTCGGCGCCCGGCGAGTCGTAAAAGACTTCATTGATGATGATATTCTGGGCCTGGGCCGCCGCGGGGACCAGCACCAGGGAGAAAAGAACCAACATACGCGCCGGATTCATGGCAAGCCTTTCGGGGAAGTTTCCACCCATCCACTTGACCGTAACCACGCCCATTGAAAATCCGTGTACATTCCGGTGAGGAACCGGTTACAATCCATATATATGGCTACTAACCCGGAACCCGGGGTCAACACAATGAGCACGCCCATCCGCATCTTTATCGTCGAGGATCAGCCCAAAATCCTGAAAAGCCAGATCAAGGTCCTGTCCAGCCACCCCGAGGTGACCGTGGTGGGCAGCGCCATGTCCGGCGTGCAGGCGCTCAAGGAACTGGAGCAACTCCAGCCCAGACCCGACGTGGTGCTGATGGACCTGGGTTTGCCCGACATCTCCGGTATCGAGGTGACCCAGAAACTGCGGGCGATGGGCCCCAAGCCCGACGTGCTGATCTTCACGGTCTTCGATGAGGAGGACAAGGTGCTGGACGCCATCCGCGCGGGCGCCGCGGGCTATCTGGTCAAGGGCGCGCCGGTGGAAAAGGTGATCGAGGCCATCCGCGATGTTCATGGCGGCGGATCGGTGATTCAGCCGGGCCTCGCGCGCAGCCTGCTCCGGCATTTCCAGACCGGCATGGCCCCCGAGGAGGAAAAAAGCCGCCTGACTCCGCGCGAGATTGAAATCCTGCAGATCATCTCGAAGGGCATGTCGAACAACGAAGCCGCCGGCATGCTGGGCATCAGCCGGGCGACCATCCGGACGCACCTGGAGCATATCTACCAGAAGCTGTCGGTCTCCAACCGCGTCGAGGCCATCACCGAGGGCATCCGCCAGGGCCTGATTGATATTTGACGGGATCCAAATCCCCGGGACAGCGAAACAAGCCCCGCCTCCGCCCCCGCGAGCGACGGTCCCCGCACAACGAAAAGATCCGGCCGGATAAAACCTTTCGCCCCCTGGCGCGTCTCCATCCATGACAACCCAACCGGAGACCGCGCCATGAAACCATCATTCTGGATTTTTCCCCTTGTTCTCACCGCCTGCGCCACGCCGCCCGTTATCGCCGATGGCCATGAACGCCATTGCGGAAGCGCCCCCTGTCATCCGGACTCCCTGGTGGATGTGCGGGTCGAAACCGCGCGGGGAACCCTGCCCCAGGTTTGGCATCGCGGACAGCGCTATATCGAAGGCGCCCAGGGCGACCGCTATGAAATCGTGCTGACCAACCGCTCCAACCGCCGCGTTGAAGCCGTGGTCAGCGTGGACGGCCTGGATGTGGTGGATGGCGAACGGGCCAGCTTCCGCAAACGCGGCTATATCCTGCCCCCCTGGGGAGAAGTGCGGATTGACGGCTGGCGGCTCAACCAGTCCCAGGTGGCCGCCTTCCGTTTCACCAGCGTGCCCGCCAGCTACGCGGCCCTGACCGGAGACGCCCGCAACGTGGGGGTCATCGGCGTGGCGGTTTTTCATGAACAACCCCCCGCCGTGACCATTCTTCCCCGGGAGCAGGAGGAGTGGACGTGGAAGGATCACCGCCAGGGCGGAGCAAGCGGAGGCGGAGACTTCGCACGCTCCGGCGTGGGCGAGGCGGCCCCGGCCCCCACGGCCCCCGGCAAGCCCAGTGACGAACCCATGGCCGATTCCGCGCTGCCCAAGGCGGGCGCCCGCGAGGAAAGCGATCGTTCTGACAACGCCGCGGGCCGGATTTATCAACCCGGGCGGAAAAAGCACCGCCTCGGCACTGAATTTGGCGAGTCGCGCCACTCGCAGGTGGTGACCTCCCGCTTCGTGCGCGCCAACCCGTCCCAACCGGCGCGGACCATCAGCCTGTACTACGACGATGCGAAGGGCCTGTGCGCGGCGGGGGTGTATTATGCGGGCTCCGCGAAATGCGGTCACCGTGAGCCGGAAGCGCCCCAGCCGTTCATCGAAAGCGACCGCCGCCACGCCCGCCCCCCGGCGGGGTGGCGCCCGTAAGCGTGGCGGAAGCCATCCGCTCTCCCCCCCAGGCCGCGAGGCGAGGGGGGGGATTGTTTTGAACGGACATGCGGACAACCCCGGCGGACGGATTGCGGCCGCCGGGGTTGTCACCTATATTTTTTCCGTGGCCTGAAAACACGCCCCCTGAATCCAATCCGGAGAACACCCATGAGCGAGACCCCGCGCATTGCCGAGAAACGTCCCGCCGCCATCGAACTGGAGCCGGGAGATTATTATTGGTGCGTTTGCGGCCACTCTTCCAAACAACCCTTCTGTGATGGCTCCCATGGCAAAACCCAGGGTTTCCGTCCCATGAAGGTGACCATCACGGAAAAGAAGAAATATTACCTCTGCCAGTGCAAGCAGACCGCCAACAAGCCGTTCTGCGACGGCACGCACAACCGCATCTGAAGGCCGCCAGGCCAATCCGCGTCTCCACGCGGGCCAGCGATTCGCCAATGAGTCGCCAACAATTCGATGGACGGGGAGCCGGCGCCTGGTTTTCCGGTTTTTCCACCCCGGCTCCGGTTTCATGGCCGAAGCCTCCCTGAGCGGCGGCTGGCAGCGCCCTGGCCCGCCAAATCCTTCCTGTTCCGCTGGTGAGTCATGGGATTGGCGGCGGGTTGCGCGCGCTGCATGCCTTTGTTAGAGAATTGTTCATACTGGGTGCGGTTTTTGGAGTGAACACCATGGTTTGTTTGCACGGCGCGTCGTGGCTGGCCGTTTCCTCAATCCGCCGGGGCTGCAGCCGGTTCATGCGTCGGCGCGTGGTCCTTTGCGCCGGTATCGCGTTGCTCTTGAGCGCCTGTTCGCCGGACACCTCCCTGCTCGATGATCCCAACGTCTTTCTTCCCGATGATCCGGGCGCCGCGACGGGGGATGGCGGCTCCTCCACCCGCACGTCCGGCGCCGCGCCCTCGTGCCGCATGGATACGGATTGCAAGGGCGGGGAGCGCTGCACGCGCGGCGGCTGCGTCACCATATGCGAAACGGAGTCCGATTGTTCCAGGGACCGCTTCTGCGAGGCGGGCATATGCCGGAAACGCCAATGTTCGGCCAACGGCGATTGCCGGGGCGGGGAAAAATGCGCGGGCGGGCTATGCGTCTCCATCGGCTGCACGCCGGATTGTTCCGGCCGGTCCTGCGGCTCCGACGGCTGCAAGGGGTTCTGCGGCCATTGCTTCGACAACACCTTCTGCGGGCCTTCCCTGAGCTGCGAGGTCAAGCGTAACTGCTCCGACGAATGCGCCGAAGACACCAGCATCTGCGTGGACGTGACCGCGATGCGGCGATGCGCGCGCGGCGCCAACGGCTGCACGGCCCTGGGTCCGCCGGAAACCTGCGCGGCGGGAATGGAATGCCAGAACAACCGCTGCACGCCGCGCGACGCCCCCGATTTCTGCGTGGAGCGCGAATGCGGCCCCGACGGCCGGGGAGGGGTATGCGGGCAATGCCCCAAACGCATGGCGTGCAACGGCGATGGCCGCTGCGTGGACGCCTGCGCGGGAGAATGCCGCCTGGGCGATCAATCATGCGACGGCGCGGACCGGCTGCGGGTTTGCGCCGGAAACGCCGATGGCTGCCTGATCATGAAGAGCGAACCCTGCCCGCCGGGGACCACCTGCGCCGGCAATCAATGCGTCAACAATTGCACGCCGGAAAGCGACGGCGATATCTGCGCCCGCCTGGGCAGGAATTGCGGTCCGGTCACGGCGAACGACAACTGCGGGGCCAGCCGCACGGCCAATTGCGGAAATTGCAACTGGATGGAACGCACCTCGTCCGCCAGCCCGACGGTGCGGGCTTATCCCGGGATGGCGTACGACTCCCGGCGCCAGCGCATCGTGCTGTTCGGGGGGACGAACGGCATGGGCGGCTACTTCGACGATACTTTGGAATGGGATGGAAATAACTGGACCCGGCGCACCCCATCCGCCAGCCCGACGGTGCGGGCTTATCCCGGGATGGTATACGACTCCCAGCGCCAGCGCATGGTGCTATTCGGAGGGCGTGACGATGGTGTCCAGTTCGGCGACACCTGGGAATGGGATGGAAACAACTGGATGCAACGCACCCCATCCGCCTCCCCGTCCAAGCGTGGCGGTCACTCGATGGCGTATGACTCCCGGCGCCAGCGCGTGGTGCTATTCGGCGGGCGTGACGGTGGTGTCCAGTTCGGCGACACCTGGGAATGGGACGGAAACAACTGGATGCAACGCACCCCATCCGCCTCCCCGTCCAAGCGTGGTGATCACGCGATGGCGTATGACTCCAGGCGCCAGCGCGTGGTGCTGTTCGGCGGGTATGGCAACAGCGACCTCGGCGACACCTGGGAATGGGATGGCGACAACTGGACCCTGCGCACCCCGTTAACATCCCCGTCCAGGCGCCGGGATCATGCGATGGCGTACGACTCCCGGCGCCAGCGCATCGTGCTGTTCGGGGGGTGGGACGGCAGTGGCGACTACCTCGCCGACACCTGGGAATGGGATGGCATCAACTGGACCCTGCGCACCCCGTCCTCCTCCCCGTCCAGGCGTGGGCGTCACGCGATGGCGTATGACTCCCAACGCCAGCGCGTGGTGCTGTTCGGGGGGCATGATGGCAGCAACTTCCTCGGCGACACGTGGGAATGGGATGGCGGCCCCTGAGTTGGCGGCGGGCAGCCCCTGACCCGCCAAATCCCTGCCGCCCCGCCCGTGATGGCGATGGCGAATCCGCGGGCTGGAGCGCCGTCCCCGGGGCTGGCAAGCTTGTTTGATCTTTGCCGATCCGTGCAATAATCTTTCCGGGTCCGGCGCTCTTACCCACGGGATGGTTTGGCAAATAAAATTCCCTTATACCCGGGTGAATCCATCGTCTATGAGACCGGCTCGGCGACCAGCCGGGTGATCGTCACCAATCTGCGCGTGGTCCGCTTCTGGCGCGTGCTCCTCGGGGATTACGACGCGCTCATCCTGCCGCTGGAAAATATTGATTTCATTGAGAAACGTTTCTACAGCCAGCCCGGACAACTGATCTTCGGCTGTCTGTTGTTCGGTCTCGGCAGTTGGCTGTATCAGGGCACCCCGGAACGCTGGCTGGACGGCTCCCTGGGATTGACGGCGCTCGGCTTGATCCTGATGTTCAGCTACCTGTTCACCCGCCACCATGGCGTTCATTTGCATACCGCGAAGTCCACCATCTTCATGGCCGCGTCGCAGAAAAACCTGACCCGCCTGGTGCATGCGGTGGAAACCGCCCGCTGGAGGCGGATGGCCGAGATTCATGGCGTGGAGCCTCCTCCATCGGCCCTGACGTTGGAAAAGGATACCCTGCTGGTGAGCGCCGAAACCCAGGTCTCCAATCCGGGGACCGGCGGGCAGGACAGCGATCCATCCATGGAGCAGGGCGAATCCGGCAGCGATCCGGATGCCACGGCCCCGCGCCTGACGCCCCCGGTGGGAAAACCCGCCATCCGCAATTCGTAAGCTTCGCCCAGCAGGGTGAAGGGGCGGCCCGCCGGGCCGGGTTGGCGATGGCTACGCCGCCGCGCCGAAGGAGACATCCGCGGCGTCCGGGTCGCCTGGCGCGGGCACCCAGGATTCATCGGGGCCTTCCTCGGGCAGCACCAGCGGCGTTCCGTCGTAGCGCAGGCGCTTTCCCGGCCAGACAAAGGTCTTGAAAATATATCCGGCCAGGGAGGGTTGATCCAGATTGGGGTGGATATGCGGCGCGACGCGCTCCGCGTGGGCCGCGGGGAGCAGACTCCAGTGCAGCCCGGGCTCGAAATGGTGGATGGTGTGATAGCCGTTGTTCAGGAACCACCAGTTGACGAATTTCCCCACGAAATTGCGGGAGTGGTTGTACGGGGTGGTTTCATCGCAACCATCGTGCTGCAGCATGTTCATGCTGACGATTCCCCACGCGGCGAACATATGGGGCAACTGCCAGTGGAACAGCCATTTTTTCCAGTCCAGCACGAGCAGCAGGATGGACAGCCCGATGAACACCCCCCCTTCGATGGCGAACTGCAGGGCCCAGCGGCGGTTTTTGCCCACCATGGCGCGGAAATAGCGCAGGTCGCCCTTCATGATGTCCCCGCCCACCGTGATGAAAAAGAGCAGCCCGTTGAGCAGATGCCATTTGTAGCGGACCTTGGTGGTGCGCATGACATCGCGGCGGGTCTGGGTGTGCTTGTGGTGGCTGAGATTATGCCCAGGGACGTAGGCGCTCACCGGATGGCCGTAGGCCTGGGTCAGAATCACCTGCCAGGCCCGGTTCATCCAGCGGGATTTGAAGAGCGGGCTGTGCAGGGTGTTGTGGGTGATCACCGCGCAGATGAATGAAATCAGGCAGGTGAACAGGAACAGCGGAACCGCGATCCAGAGGTTTTCCGGCGGATGAAACCATTGGCCAATCACCAGGGCGAAGTAAGTGGCCACGAACCCGAGCGTACGGATGTCCGCACTGTACCGCAACATGACGGGCCGCTTTTAACCCCCTGCCGCGGGTGTGTCAATCGCATGGCGGGATGGGGCCGGTTCACCGGTTTGGTGATTTTCCTTCCGCCGCGGCCGCCGCGAAGCCCAAACCGGGAAGAACCGTCCCGGAATTGCAAGGAATGTCTCCAGAACAGGATTCCCGCTCCGGGCGGCGGATCACGCGCCGCGGGGAAATCACCGGGATTGATCCCAAACCCGTATCTGTTCAGCACAATTCTGGTTCAGGGTGAATCACCCGCCCGTTTTCCGCATGATCTGGCATGGAGTTTGCGACCGCCTCTCCGGATTCCGAACTGGAGAAGACATGAGCAGTACATCCCCACCACTGGAAACCGGCGCGCGGCCCATGCCTGTTGAAGTGCGGCAATTCGATATCCTGATGAGTTTCGCCGGACTGACCACCCATGAATACGCCAACACCTTCGCGGTGCTGCAATTCTGCGTGGACCTGCTGGAGAAGGAAACCGATCCGTCCGACACCGGTCATCTGATCGGCATGATGCAGGAGGCGTTGCGCAAGGGCCGGACCCTGACCAACATGATGCGCGATGTGCAGGATGTGGTGGACGCGGGCGACGCCGGCCTGCAAGCAGGCAATCTCGCCGGCTATTTCGTCCGGTGGCTGCGCATCGAATGCCACGAGGAATCCGTGCCGGTGCTGGTGATCCATGCGGGCGACATGATCGCCCCGGCCTGCCCCGGGCTTGCATCCGCGGTGGTGCGCCTGCTCGCCCGCTATGTCGCCGCGGAGCGTTCGGCGGGAACCAATGTTGAAATCAACCTGAGGCGCGATCAGCCTTCGGCGCCGGATGTGCTGCATCTGGAGGTGGTGTTCACCGCGCGCAATCAGGAGGCGGATCCCTCGCGTTCGCACGCCCGCGCCACCAGCGAATTGCTGTGGACCGCGTTGCAATCCCTGATGCCATCGGTGCGCGGCGAGCTGATCACGGAAGAAATCCAGCCCAATATCCGCCGCGTGGCGCTGGCCGTCCGGGGGATGTGACCGGCGGCGTGATTCCCCACCCGGGTTGATGCGCGCCTTCGTCCTCATGGCGGGCGATCGGGAGAGGATCGCCCGCCGCCATGGCGCGGCGCCGGCATCGAATCGCCGCTCCCCTCCCCGTTGCGCGGGCCAGGGCGATGGGGTCGAAGGCGGGGTCCGCGAAGCGGGATGGGAAAGTGGATCGCAAAGCGGCGGGAGCGGGCCGCGCGCATGCTCCCAGGCCAGCCAGGACCCTGCGGACCCATCCGGGCGCGGCGGGGACGAACCCCGTCCGCTCTCCCCAAAACCGGGGGGACGGCGGGTTCCCCCGCGGGGAAACCTTGCCTGCGCCCTGATTCCGGGTAAATTCACCCGGCTTCAACTTCACGGGGTGAATCAATGCTGCTGGATTCCCATACCGCGCGCGCCTGGTACAGGCAGATGCGGTTGATCCGCGTCTTCGAGGAACGCGCCGCCCAGGAATACGCCAAGGGGCATATCGGCGGGTTCTGCCACCTGTACATCGGGCAGGAAGCCGTTGCGGTGGGGGCCTTCGCCGCCCTGCAGCCCCAGGATCACATCATCACCCACTACCGCGAGCACGGCCACGCCATCGCCCGCGGCATGGATATCAACGGCGTCATGGCGGAGTTGTTCGGCAAGGCCACGGGCGTCACGGGCGGCCGCGGCGGCTCCATGCATCTGGTGGACAAGGACCTGCACTTCTGGGGCGGCCACGCCATCGTCGGCGGCCATCTGCCCATCGCCACCGGCATCGCCTTCGGACTCAAACAGCAGGGCGGCGACGGCGTGGTGCTGTGCATCTTCGGCGACGGGGCCAGCAATATCGGCATGTTCCACGAAAGCCTGAACCTGGCCGCGGTGTGGAAGCTTCCGGTGATTTTCTTGTGCGAAAACAACCGCTACGGCATGGGCACCGCGGTGGCCAGGGCCAGCGCCGTGACCAACATCCGCGACAAGGCGCAGGCGTACAATATCCCGGGAACGGATGTGGATGGCCAGGACCCCGAAGCGGTGTACGAAACCATGCAGAACGCGGTTTCGCACGCTCGCGCTGGCAAGGGACCCGTGCTGGTCGAAGCGGAGACCTACCGCTTCGTGGGCCATTCCATGGGTGACCCCGAGCGTTACCGCACCAAGGAGGAGCGCAAGGAATGGCAGGATCATGGCGATCCCATCAACCGCTTCCGGCGCAGCCTGGAGGAGCGGGCGATCGTCACGGCGGAGGAGTTCGCCGGCATGGACGCCGAAGTGGATCAGCAGGTCGAGGCGGCGGCGCGCTTCGCCCATGAATCGCCGTTCCCCGCCGGCGAAACCCTCCACCGCCATATTTACGTGGAATCCGCCGGAGGCCAGCCATGAGCGTGATGACCTACCGCGAGGCCGTGGCCCGCGGCCTGCGCGAGGAAATGCGGCGCGACAAGAATGTGTATATCCTCGGCGAGGAAGTGGGCGTATGGGGCGGAGCCTACGCCGTCACCCGCGGCTTCCTCGATGAATTTGGACCCGAGCGCGTGCGCGACACCCCCATCGCCGAAATGGCCATCGCCGGCTGCGCCATTGGCAGCGCCATGATGGGCATGAAGCCGGTCGCCGAATTGATGACCATCAATTTCGCCATCCTCGCGCTGGATCAGATCGGCAACCACGCCGCCAAGCTGCATCATATGTTCAACGGGCAAATCACCTGCCCCATCGTGGTGCGCACCGCCGCCGGGTGGGGACAACTCGCCGCCACCCATTCGCAGAGCCTGGAGGTCTGGTTCGCCCACCTGCCCGGACTGAAGGTGGTGATGCCCGGCACTCCGGCCGACGCCTGCGGGCTCATCAAGGCCGCCATCCGCGACCCGGACCCCGTCGTCTTCATCGAAAATTCCAAGCTCTACAACCGCAAGGATGAAGTCCCCGACGCCGAATACCTGCTGCCCATCGGCAAGAGCGACATCAAGCGGCGCGGCCGGCACATCACGCTGGTGAGCTGGGGACGCATGATCCACGAAACCCTCGACGCGGCGGAACAACTCAAGGCCGAAGGCGTGGAGGCGGAAGTGATCGATCTGCGCACGCTCCGCCCGCTGGATTTCGAGCCGGTGGCGGCCAGCGTGCGCAAGACCAACCGCGCGGTCATCGTGGAGGAAGGCTGGCTGTCCTTTGGCGTGGGGGCCGAACTGGCCGCGCGCATCCAGGAAGAATGTTTCGACCACCTCGACGCGCCGGTGGGCCGCGTGGCCGCGCTCGAGGTTCCGCTGCCCTATTCAAAACCGCTGGAAGCCATGTGCATTCCGGGGGCGCCGCAGATCATCGCGGCGGCGAAGAAAACGCTTTACCGGGGATGATCGCCATGGCCCAGCCCGTCACCTTGCCCAAGACCGGCGCGGAGATGACCGAGGGGACCATCGTCAAATGGCGGAAATCCCCCGGCGATCCGGTGCGCCAGGGCGAGATCATCGTCGAGGTCGAAACCGACAAGGCGGTGGTTGAAGTGGAATCGCCCCATGCCGGCGTGTTGACGCGGATTCTTCATCCGGAAGGAAAAACCGTCGCGGCCAACGAGATCATCGCCATGATCGGCTCCGCCGGCGAGGCGGTTTCCGCCGCTCCCGCCGCCGCGGCTCCGCCGCCCCCCGTGACTCCAGCGCCGCCGCCGGCGATGACCTCATCCCTGCCGCCGCCGCCGGTGGAATCGCCCTTCGCGGAGCGCCGTCCCTCGCGGGTGGATCAAATGACCGTGCTGGCCAAGGCCGTGCCGCAACTGGACGCAGGCGAAAGACCGGGCGAACCGCCCGCGCCGCCAACCCGCCGCCAACAGGACGCTGAAACACGGTTGTCTCCCGGGGAGCGCATCCCCGCCTCTCCGCTGGCGCGCCGCATGGCGGCGGAGCGGAGAATTGATCTCGGCGGGCTTTATCCGGGATCCGGGCCCAACGGACGCATCGTCCGGCAGGATGTGGAAAGCGCCGGCGCCTCGGTGGTGACCACGCCCGCATCGGCCGCGCTGCCTGCGCCGGCTTCCGGGGAAGCCGTGAAACCCGCCGCCGTTCCGTCCGCCGCGCCGCGAAGGACGTCATTTGTTCCGGGCGTGGAACGGCGCGAGGCCGCCACCCGGCTGCAGAAAACCGTCGCCCGGCGCATGGTCCGCTCGGTCACCGAACAGCCGCAGTTCGTATTGACCATTGATGCCGACGCTGAGGAACTGATGCGCCTCCGCCCCAGACTGATTCCTCCAGGGGGCGATGGCAAGCCGGTCACGGTCACCGCCATTCTGGTGAAGATGTTCGCCATGGCCCTGCGGGAGCATCCGCACCTCAACGCCCGCTACGAGGAAGACACCTTTGTCTTCAGGCCTGGCATTGACCTGTGCGTGGCGGTGGATACGGATCGTGGACTGCTGACTCCCGTTCTGGCCCACGCCGATCAGCGTTCGCTGGCGGAAATCCACACGGAACTGGGACTGCTCGCCGAAGGCGCGCGCCTGAACCGCCTGCCGCCGGAAGCGCTGGCGGGCGGATCGGCGACCATTTCCAACCTCGGCATGTTTGGCGTTGACCGGTTCACCGCGCTGATCAATCCGCCGGAGGCGATGATCCTGTCGGTGGGCCGTTTGCGCGAAGAGCCCGTGGTGAAGGATGGCCAGATTGCGCCCGGCAAGCGCATGAGCTTCAGCCTGTCGGTGGATCACCGGGTGACCGACGGCGCCAACGCCGCCCGTTTCTTCCGCACCTTCCGCGAGTACGTGGAAAACCCCTGGAAGCTGATGCTTTAGCCAACCGGCCTGTTTTGCTCCGGGTTCAGGGCTCATCCGCGGCTTCAAACCGTTTTCTTCAGCACCCCGGGCAAGGCGCCGGGGCGATGTCCCTGCCCGCTCCGCGGCGCGCTCCGCGAAGTTCACCTCGATGGCGGGCGCGCCTGCGCGGTGCGCGCGGCGCTGACGATCCATCGTTCCCTCGTGTTTTCCCGCTCACCAGCGCATTTCCCCGCACGCCTGCGCGCATCCCCGTGAAGGGACGGTTCATCCCGCGTTCATCCCCTGCGAAGGGACGGTTTTGGCTCCCCGCGCGTGTCACCTTGAATGGTGACAAAAGGTGACAGGGCGCGGGTTTTGGTCGCGTGCAAGTCCGCGGAAAATCAGCGGAAAGCCGATTTTTCTCCGGATGCCCATGAAAATCACCATAATCAGGGA
>JAJVIH010000033.1 GCA_022072125.1 Myxococcota bacterium
AACCGGCAGACATATTATCAGGCGCAGGTTGATCCCGCGGATGATCGCCTGAAAGAGACCCTGCGAACCCGCACCGGCCCCCGCGCGGACTACTGCAAGAAGTAATTTTCCCTGGGAAATGGCTCACTGGACTCCGGCGCCAGGGAGCAAACGGGATTTGTCTTTTCCGCGCCCAGGCGTATTCACATCTGAACCGGACCTGGTTGCCCGGGATACATTCCGGCGAAGCAGCGCGGGGGGAGGTGAGGTTCAATACGGCGGGAGGAAGAGGCGCGGTACATCAGGGGGTCAATGGGAGCGGTCAAATCCGCAAACCTGGCAGGATGCGATGCCGGTCCTATTGGCGGCTCCCCCTCAACGCATTCTTCATGCGGCTTTCTTGTGATACCGCCATTCCGGGGGTATGGTTCAACCTGGGTTTAGCGTCACAGGGCTTGGCCACAGAGGAGCGCCATGTTCTGCCCACAATGCGGAACTTCCCTGCAGGATAACGCACAGTTTTGCCACCGCTGCGGGTTCGCCATCCAGGGCGCGCCGCCGCCCGGCTTCAATCCTGATGCGCCATGGGTCACCACCCAGACGCCGGCGCTGGCCGATCCCCCCCCGGCCGCGACCGAACTGATCCGCCCCCAACCCATGCCCGGATCGCCCGCCGCGGCGGCCGCGGCCCCCGCCAGCCCCTCCCAACGGCCCCTGACTTCCGCCGCCGGACGTCCCACCTCCGCGGGTCAGCCCGCCGCCGGAGCGAAAGCCCCGGGAGACGGCGATATCATCGGCGGCCGTTACAAGGTGCTGAAGGTCCTCAATGGACGCGGCCGCGCCCGGGAACTGCAATGCCAGGACATCCAGCAGGGGGTGATCTGCGTTGTCAAATGGTTTTCGCCCAAACTGCTCGGCGGCCCCGAGGTGCTGGAGCGGGCCAAACAACAACTGACCGCGCTGAAGGGGCTGCAACACGAGAATATCATCCGCGTGCTGGACGTGGGGGAGGAAAACCGGGCCCTCTTCCTGGTCATGGAATATTTCGATGGAACTCCCCTGTCGGTGTTCATCGAGGAGCGGCGGAAGCGCGGCGCGCGTTTCGCCGCGGATGAAGTCCTGCGCTACCTCGAACCGGTCTGCGCGGCGCTGGGCGCGGCCCATCCCAACCATCTGCACCTCAACTTGCATGCGGGACAGATCCTTGTGGGCAACAACGCGGAAATCCGCGTCATCGGTATCGGAATCACCCAGATCTTCGGTTTGCCGCCATCGTCCGAAGAGCCGTTGATCAACAGCTTTTACCGCGCTCCAGAGATGGCCCAGGGCGTCTCCCGCGCGGACACCCGCTCCGATATTTTTTCGCTGGCGGTGCTGACCCACGAGTTGCTGTCCATCTCGCCGGCGGCGGATTACTCCTCACAACTCGCCGGACGGATTCCGGGAGTCAGCGCGGATGTGGATCAGGTGATCCGCATCGCCACCACCCCCGATGTCAAAGGCCGCTTCCAGACCGCCTCCGCCTTTCTCTCGGCGTTGAAGGCGGGTTTCTCCGCCCCCGGGCTCTCCACGCTGGAAACCGGCGGCCCCATGCGTCCGGCGACCAGACCTCAACTGGTGCGTCCCCTGGTGATGGTGGATCCCGACGCCCCGGAGGAAGACGAACGCCGTCAAAGCTTTCGCATGTACGCCCTGATGGGCGGCGGTTTTGCGCTGTTCATCGGAATCATCTGGCTGGTCTATATGAAGTGGTTCCAGCCGGACCCGCATCCGCCAGTGGCCACGGTGGATATCCCGGAGATTGCGGCGGCGACCACGGCGGCCGCGGCGGTTCCCGATCCCGCCACCCTGGCCGCCAGCGTGCAGGAAGCCGACAGGACCCTGGCGCCGGACCGGCGGATCGAGGAAGGCCGTTCCGAGCGTTTCCCTCCCCTGAATGTCCGGCATGAAGACCTGACCCCCGCGCAACTGGATCTGCTGCTGGCGGAAGTGGAGACCTTCCTGAAGGAAGGTGAGCGATTCCGCAACGCCGATGACTGCACCGCCGCCATCCCCAAATACCAGCGGGTGCTGCAGGCGCGGCCGCGGGACAGCCGCGCCCTGTTTGGACTGGGGGACTGCTTCCGGCAGGCGAAAGACACCGCCCGCGCCATTCCCATGCTGGAAATGGCCCTGCGCGACAATCCCCGCGACGATGAAATCCGCTTCTCCGTGGCCAAGGCCTATCTGGCCGCCGGCCGGAACTCCGAGGCGGTCAACGAGTTCCGGAAGGTCGCCAAACTCAGCCCGAAGAATGTAAAGGCGTGGCATAACCTGGGGGTGGCGTACCAGAAATCGGGGGATATCGAACGGGCGATCTGGGCCTTCCAGAAGGCGCTGAAAACCGATCCCAAATTCACGGCGTCTTCCGCCGCCCTGGGCAAGGCGTACCTCAAGCAGAACAAACCCCGCGACGCAGCGAAGACGCTGGCCGCCGGACTCAAACACAACAAGATGCACGCGCCATCGCACCTGGCCCTGGGCGAAGCCTTCGACGCCATGGGCAAGACCGACTACGCGATCAAACAATACGAACGCTTCCTCAAACTCAAGCCGGATGATCCCGGGGCGGATCGCGTCCGGAACCGGATCACGGAGTTGCGGGGCGGCGGCGGCCAATGAATCCGCCCGCTCCGATCATTCGCCGCGCCATGGTGCTGGCGGCCGGCCTGGGAACACGTCTGCGCCCCATCACCCACCGGATTCCCAAACCCCTGCTGCCGTTTTTCGGCCGTCCCCTGATCGCCTGGACGCTGCGCTGGCTGGCCCGCTCCGGCGTGCGCGAGGTGGTGATCAACACCCATCACCTGGGCGATCAATTGCGGCGGACGCTGGGCGATGGCGCCGCATTCGGCCTGGGCGCCGTCTGGTCCGACGAACAGCCGGAAATCCTGGGAACCGGCGGCGGCGTGCGCAAGGCGCTGGAGCACTTCCGGAACGAGCCATTTTTCATCATCAATAGCGACACCCTGATTGACCTGGATCTGCATCTGCTGGAGCAATGTCTTCTCCAGGGGGCGGCGGCGGCCATGGCGGTGAGGAGTGATCCGGATGCAAGCCGCTTTGGCGCGGTGTCCATCCGCGGGAAAAGGGTGCTGCGCATCCGCGGGGAAGGAATTTCCGGCGGCGATGCGGCGGAAGAAACCATGTTCACCGGCATCCATGCGGTGACGCCGGATTTTATCCGCCGGCTCCCTGAACAGGGGCCGTCCTGCATCATCCGGCAGGCCTATATTCCGGCGCTGCGGGATAATGAAACCATCGCGGCGCTGAAGCATGACGGTTACTGGGCTGATTTGGGTTCGCCGGCCCGCGTGCTGGCGGCGGCGCGGGATATCCTGCACGGCGCCCGTCCCTTTGGGGAGAACTGGCCGGAGCAATTCGCCGCCCTCGCCGGCGGGCGCTGGATATCCGGCCGCGAAACGCCGGGCGTCATCCCGCCCTGCGCCATCGCTGGCGACGCGCGGATTGGCGAAGGCGCGATCATCGGGCCGGATGTGGTCATCGAACCCGGGGTGATCGCCGGCGAGGATATCCGCGTACGCCGATCCATGTTGCTGGATGGAGCGCGCTGCCCCGATCACGCCTCCCTGGACCACGCCATCCTGTACGGCGGCATGATGGTGAAGGCGGATTGAATGGCGATTTATCAAACCCTCGGTTCCGCAACGATTCAGCGCTGCGCCATGGCGTTTGGCCTGGGTGAGGTGCTCTCGTCGCGCGGCGAGCCGGCGGGCTCCGTCCACACCATCTATGAAGTGGTGACGCCGCGCGGGCGCTTCGCGCTGCGATACGTCAACCAGCCGGATGAAACCTGGCTGGCGGCGCTGCGTTATGAGGCCGCGCTGATGGATCACCTGCAACAACAGGGGTTTCCCTGTCCGGCGGTCGCACACATGGCGGACGGCGATGTGCTCTGGATGATGGACAATGCGGCCATCCAGTTTTTTACCTGGCTGCCCGGCCGTCACGTGCTTTCACCTGATCTCACGCCCGATCTCTGCGATCAGGCTGCGTTTCAGATGGGACGCATGCACGTGCTGGGGCGCGGGCTGGACCTGCGCGGCCCCGATCTCTTTTCTCTCCAACAGGTGGACCAGTGGATCAACGAGCCGCTGTTCCGGACTTCGTTGCCAGAACGGCACTTCCTCGCCATCCGGCGCGCGTGCGACGAACTGCTGGCGCACGCACCGGCGGAGACTCCCGGGGGCGCCATTCACGCCGACCTCTTCCCCGATAACGTGCTATATGAAAACGGGCGGCTCACTGGAATCATTGATTTTGGAGCAGCCTGCACCGGACGTTTTATTGATGATCTCGCCACCTTCATCTCGTCGTGGGCGTGGCGGGCGGATCATCTGGACTGGGAGCGCACCCGGGCGATCGCGTCTGGTTACCGGCGCGCGCGGATTCCGGCTCCGGAGGAGGCGGAGGAATTTTCATGGGCGTTCAGAAAAATGAGCCTGCGTTTCACCGTCACCCGCGTGCGTGATTTTCATATGAATCCGGCTCCGCCGGAGTCCCGGGTTCACAAGGATTACCTGGATTACCTGCGTTGCCTGACTTCCGCCCGCGAAAACGGCGAACGCATCGCCGCGCTGCTCCGGAACTGACCGGCAAGGCGTTTTCTCCGGTCCGGGGCAGCCTCTGTTCAACATGCGGTGCAGGAACGCCTGAACGCGGCCCCGCTTTCTCGCCAGCCCCGCCGGAGTGCGGTAAGGATTCCGCCATGAAAGCGTGCTGGATGACAGCCGCCATGCTGGCGTGGATTGGCGGCCTTGCGGTCCCCGCGCTGGCGCTGGATGACGACGACCTGGCGGGCGCCACCACGGCGGGCGCCGCGGCCCCGGCCCGCTTCGCGCCGCCGCCGCGCATCACCGGACCCCTGCCCTATTTCATGCGCGATGACGCGGCGATCGAACAGGACATCATCGCCATCACCCGCGCCAAACCGCGGCTGATTGACCGTTTCACCGAATACAGCGGGCGGCTCCGGCACACTCCATACCGGTTCAGTCCCATGGGCGAAGCCGCCGGGGTGGATCCGGACCCGCTATGGAATGTTCAGGAGACCGATTGCCTGGCGTTCGTGGAAACCGTGCTGGCGCTGGCCAATGCCAGCAGTCTCGCCGGGGCCAGGCAATTGCTGAACGATATCCGCTATTCCAACGGAAAGCCGGAATTCGCTTCGCGCAACCATTTCATGGAGGCGCAGTGGATCCCCGCCAACATCAAAAAGGGATACGTGCGCGACATCACCCGGCAGATTGGCGGAGACCGGGTGATCTGGGCGTCCAAGAGCTACACCCGCGAGGCATGGGAGAAACGCCGCAATCCCCACTTGATCCCGCTGGAATGGGAGCAGGTTCCCCACGGCGTGGCCGGGATTCCGGTGATTCCGCTGGACGCCTTTCCGGAACTGCTTCCGCGAATTCCTCATGGCGCGATTGTGAGCATCGTGCGCGCCGATTACTATTCCATACCCAATCGCATCAGCCATCTGGGCATCGTGGTGGCTGGACGGGAAAAAAACTCCCGGATTTTCCGTCACGCCACCAAGGTCTGGTGGAACCGGGTGATTGACGCACCGATGGAGGCCTATATCGAACGGCTCAAAAAAACGCCCCAGTGGCCCGTAACCGGCCTGCACATCATGCTGCCGGTGGAGCGCGAGGCCGTATCCCCGGCCGCGCGGAAGACGCCATGAGCGGTCCGGGCGATCACAAGGATACCCCGCCGGATGGAACGCCGGGTGTTTTCAGGCCGGCAGGGCCCGCCCAGGCGCCGGATACGATCCCGCAATCGCAATATGAGCGCATGGCCGCGCCCGGCGGAACATCACCGGAACACAACGCCCCAGCGGAGACCGCCCCGGCCGGACAGGAGCAGCCGCGGCGTCCGGATCCGCTGGCCGCCATTTCACCGGCTGAGGATCGCGGCCTTGACGCGCCGGACCTGAGCATCCCGCTCCATGAAAGCGATCCGGAAGCGCCCCGCGCCGCGGCGAAGCCCGGGGGAACCACCCGTGATGGCCCGGCCTCGCCCCGGATCGAGCCGGACGAAGCAGGCAAAGGCGCGGACACGGACCGTTCGCGGGAATCCGGCGCGGCGCCGCAAGACCATGACAACAGTTCCTTTCTTCAACGGATGGCAGGTGTGATGGCCCGCCGGAAAAAATCCAGCGGCGGCGGAAGCAACGGCTCCGCGCCGCCCGCGAAATGGAAAAAATGGCTGATTGCGCTCGCGATCCTCGCGGCGGCGCCATTCGCCGCATTCCATGGCTTCCTGTGGTGGCTGCGCAACGCCGAACCGGGCGAGCACCTGAAACGCGAGAATATCATCGCGTCCATGAGCACGGAGACGCCGATTTACTATGATACCGGGGGCGAGTCCCCCAATCGGGTGCTGGGCGTGCTCTTCGACAACCAGCACCGCATCTACACGCCCATCGGCCAAATTCCGGACGCCTGCAAGAATGCGCTCATCGCCGCGGAGGACGCAGGCTTTCGCGAGCATGACGGCTTCAGCCCGGGCGGCGTCGCGCGGGCGATGTGGCAGAATATCCGGGCGGGCGCGGTCATTGCGGGCGGCTCCACGCTTACCCAGCAGACCGCCAAGAATATCTTCAACCGCAAGGACCGGACGCTGGGCTCCAAATTCACCGAACTCCGGAACGCCCTGCAACTGGAAAAACTCTACTCGAAGGATGACATCCTCGAATTTTATTTCAACCAGTTTTACGTCAACAGCAACGGACGGGGAATCGGCGTCGCGGCGCGCTATTTCTTCAACAAGGAAGTCCGGGATTTGAGCCTGCACGAATGCGCCTTCATCGCGGGATCGGTCAAGGGACCCAACCTGTACAATCCGCTCATGCATCCGCCGGGCGACAAACGAGACGCCGCCCAGGCGCGCGCCACCCGCCGCGTCAACTACGTAATGGACCGGATGTTGGCCCTCGGGATGGTGGATCAACCCACCCATGCCGCCATCTGGAACAAGCCGCCGCCCTTCAACGAAGGAAAATTCCAGTATGAACGCAATGTGCTGGTGGACGCGGTCGCCGCGGAACTGACCCGCCCGGTCTTCCAGGAAATTCTCGACGCAAAGGGGATTGACAATCCGGCGACGGCCGGACTGGAGATCGTCACCTCGATCAAACATGACTGGCAACTGGCGGCCACTTACGGGCTGCGGCACCACCTGACGGAAGTCAGCGTCAAGCTGGAGAAACGCGGTATCGGGGCGTTCATCACGCCAGCGGAGAAGGCCACGCCCCTTGACCCCCACGAGGTGGAGGAAAAACAGTTCCTTCATGGCAAGGTCATCCACGCCATGGGCGGAACCAGCCCGGAGGATGACGCCGCCATGCGGCAGCGGCTCGGTCTCCCGCCTTCGCTGGGCCTGCGGGAAATCCGCCGCCGCCAGTGGGGCTACTACAGCGCCGCCGCCGATCCGGCGAAGGAGCCCGCGAAGTTCATCAAGCGCGAGGAGCGGGCGCTGTTGTGGAAGCAGGACCAGCGCCGCCACCTGAAACGCCAGTTGACGGTCTCGCTGGGTCCCAAAGTGGCGGCCATTGTGGACGACGCCGCGCTCGCCCGCGTGGCGGAGCGCCTGATGGAAGCGCAGGCGGGAGCCAACTGGCCCAAGGCCGAGTTTTTTGACCGGCAGGAGTTGATTGACGCCCTGGGGCCGGGAACCGGGGTTTATCTCAGCATCCGTTCATGTACGCCGGGTCCGCCAGAACCGCCCAAGGGCCTGACCAACAAGGGGGGGCCCTTGCCCAAGGCCCCGCCCAAACCCGCGAAGAAGACGGTCAGGGGCAAGGCTCCGCAGCCTGAGCCCGAACCGCCGCCCAGGGCCCCGCGCGAGGCCGATCTGGACGCTGACTGGCCCAATTTTGAGACCATCGAGAAGACCTGCCAGGCGGATCTGGAAGCGCGCGGCGATCTGGAAGGCGCGGTCATCGTGCTCGAAAAGGGGTTGATCCGCGCGATGGTGGGCGGCGAAGACAACACCAACTTCAACCGGGCCACGGTGGCCTTGCGGCAGTTCGGCTCCACCTTCAAACCGCTGGTGTATTACGCCGCGTCGCTGCTCAAATGGAGCCACCTGGACACCCTGTTCAACGAGCGCGAGGTGTTTGTATTCCGCAACAAACCCTATTTTCCAAGACCGGACCACGGTGGAGCGCCGCCATTCCCCTCCATGGTCTGGGCGGCGGCCAAATCGGAAAACCTCGCGAGCGTATGGCTGCTGTACCACCTGACCGATC
Organism: Myxococcota bacterium; assembly: GCA_022072125.1. GTDB lineage: Bacteria > Myxococcota > JAJVIH01 > JAJVIH01 > JAJVIH01 > JAJVIH01. Next base: position 8,294 of record JAJVIH010000033.1, read on the forward strand.
GCCTCGGCGACGACGAATTCTGGCGCGCCGCCGAACACGTGGGTCTGGCCCAGCTTCCCGGAGAAAGCGGCGAGGACTGGTTCAAGCGGCTCCGCGACAAACACGAAATCTCGGCGTCCGGCGCCTCTTTCGCCGAAGGCCTCTTCGCCATCGCCCGCCGCCGGATCGCCGATGAATTGCCCTGGGAAACGATCTCCATCCATGAAAAGGAGATTCTCCCGCGCATTCATTATGGAGAGAACTTCGACCGCATCTTCGCAAAGGCCAAACCGGACCGGAAGGAGCAGGCGGTGCGCACGCAAATCGCCGCCCGGTCCTTTCTGCGGCTGGAGAAGCTGGAGGCCGCGCTGGAGCGGAAGCTGCAGCCGCTTGCCGGAACGCCCGGCGAGGAGATCGCGCCCCCGGCGCTCGACGGGTTTTATACCCGGCCTGGCGATGATGGAATCGTTTTCTGGTTTCCCTCTGGCAGGGAGGGATTTGAAGCACTGACGCCCTCCTCGCTCGCCGCCCTCGCGGGCGCCTCTGGAAAAGCACCCGCGGACCTGCTGCGCGGCGCGCTGATTGACGGCCTGATCAGCGGCCCAACCATCCGCAAGTTGCGGATGGAGATGGATCGCCTGCGCGCGGAACGGGAGAAACTGCCGCGCCACGCCCGCGAACGGCTGATCGCCGATCAGGATTTTCGCGTCCTGGTGGGACTGCATTACGTCACCGGACTGGCCCTCCGCATGGGCGTGTCGGTTCCGCTGTCGCCCGTGCTGTCCCTGACCCTGGGCGCCAATGAAATCACCCTGGCCGACGCCGCGGCCATCTATCAGACATTCCTGACCGGGGAGACCTGGAAATTCGGACTGACCAACAGCGGGGCCGGCGAACTGTCGCTGATCAAGGAAATCCGTCTCAACGGCGAAGTGCTGTATCAGCGCAATGGAACAGCCGAACGCATCGCGCCGCCCGGACCCGGACAGTTGCTGGCGGAATCGCTGCAGCAGACCTTCCTGCATGGCACGGCCGCCGGAGCGCTGTTCGATGTCTCGGCATCCACCCATTCCGAACCGGGTTTGCGGGGCGTTCCGGAACGCCGGTTCATCGTTCCCATGGCGGGCAAGACCGGCACCACCAACAATTATATGAATTCCGCTTTCGTGGGATTCGTGCCGCTGGCCAGGCCCGGCAAAAAAGAGGTCTCTTTCGGCGAGGCCGTCACCATCGCCGCATATGTCGGATACGATGACAATCGCTCCATGACTCTCAAAGGCATCCGCATCGCGGGCGCTTCCGGCGCGCTCCCCGTCTGGATTCAGACGGCCGCAGGGGTGGCGCGGGATCAGAATTATTTCTCCGCCTGGAAGACGGAGGATTTCCCCGCCACCGGGACCCCCGTGTTCATCCCCATCGAGTCCGCCGCAGGGGGAAGTTATACCGCCGTTGGTTTGAACGACGGCGTGGCGCTGGGCGACCGCTGTCTGCCGCGCCTGGCCGCCAATGATCCTTTCCTCGCAAAGTCGCAGGGATTTTCCTGGATACCCGTCCTGCCATCCGGGACCGCGCCGCCTCCCGCCGCGCCCGCGGGGGTGACGGCCGCCGCATCGCCCACCGCACTGGCGTCTCCAGGGGATGGGCAAGCCGCGTCCCCATCGGGGGGGGCGGCGCCGTTGGCTGGCGGTCCGCTATGCTGGGTGCAGGATGTCTCGGCGAAACGCTGGTTTGAATTGTATCCGCGAACTGTTGGAACGGCGGAGGCGCCTTCCCCGGCGCCGGCCGCCGCGGGTCCGGCGGATCAAAAGGTGAAACCCGGAGAAGACCCCATCAAGGCAGAATGATCTTGCCAGAACCCGGAGCGGCGTCGCTGGCGGACTGACCGGAAGCATCCACCAGCAACGAGGTGGAATCGCTCCTGGCCCTGGGTAGCTGTTCCGGATTCGGCATGCGGAACCACCGCTTCATCAAGGCGAAGGCGAAGGGGATATTTTCAATCGCGGTATCCGCCGCCTCCAGCGCCCGCGCGGACGCCAGGGCAAGTTCGACCAGATGTTTCCTGTCCGGCATGACGGAGAATAGGAAGGCGCTCTCGATCAGGCGGCCAGCGTAGGCGCGGCGGCGATCGGCGCTCCAGAAATCGGCGATGGCCTTGCGCATGCGCGACTGTCCTTCCTCCAGCTTCTGCTCGGGAGTCACCAGCAGCGGACTGAGGAAGGCTTCCATCATTTTCTGCTCCGTCTGCACCAGCCATTCCTGGGGAGGAACCCAGCGCAGAAAATAATTGTCTTCCGCCAGCCGGGCGGATTCCTTCACCAAATCATCCAGACCGGATGGCTCCGGCAGGGCGGTAGCGGCGGCGTCAAACTGGCAAAGCCACGGCTGGGCGAACTGGTAACGCTGGGATACGGCGGCCTGGCGCGCCTTGTTCACGGCCTGCGCCCGGCGCAGGCGGGCCGCCGCCCATTCCGGCGTCACCCGGCACACCATGGGGTTGGCCTCTCCGGTGCGCGCCTGCAGCTTGCGCTCGTAATCGCGGGCTTCCGAACGGCTGACGTAGGCGTAATAGTAATCCACAATGCCGTTGGAACAGTTGAGCATGCTGTCATGGACAGTCAGGCCCTGGCCTTTTTTCCAGAGGCCGAGCCAGATCATCTGGTCCCCCGCGGCGTCAATGGCGGTGGCGAAAGCCCAAGGCGGAAAGTCGTCGGACTCGGCCGCGGTGATCACCGGCGAGGCAGGCGCGACGGGTTTTCCGGGCAGTTTGGCGCCCTTGGCCTTGAGCACGGCCAGTTGTTTTTTCGCAGCCTTGCGGGCGTCGCGCGGCCACGCGGAATCCGCGATGGCCGTGATCGCCTGAAGGTTGTTGGATTCAATCGCCAGACGGGTGACGGCGTCGAGCATCTCGGCGGGAAAATCCTGCAGCGCCTTGACATCCAGATGGGACAAATCCTCGGGAGCGGCTTCCTCCCAGCGATCCAGCAGGCCGTTGGCGCGGTCGCTGGCGACACCCAGGTGCTTGAGTTCTTCCAGCACCTCGTCGCGATCCACCTCGCCATCCAGAAACATGGCGGTGACCTGGGTGAGCGGATGGGTTTTCTTGGTATTGCTCATGAATTTACCGGACGCACGCGGGCCGGGACCCCCGCATCCCACGGGCCATGCGCACACTCTCTCGCGGATGCCATACGGAAAATAAAACGCCCCGGGAATCAGAATTTGGAGGGCGCGAAGACCTCTACATCCTCAACGGTCTGGCGCTCATCCTGTTCCTGCTCCTCCTTGCATTTGATGCACAGCGTGGCGACGGGCCGCGCCTTGAGCCGGGCGTAGCCGATTTCATCGCCGCAGGACTCACAAAGCTCGTATTCATTCGCCTGCATGCGCTGCAACGCCACGGTGATTTTCTTCAACAACGTGCGCTCGCGGTTCTGCAGGCGGATTTCCTGATCTTTCAGGCCATCCTCGCTGGCTTCGTCCAACTCATCCCGTCCGCCGCCTTCCACGAAGCGGTCCACGCCGGTGGTGAAAGCGTCACGTGAACGCTGGAGCAGGCGATCACGCTCGTCCTCGAGGATTTTCCGAAGTTCGGCCAACTGTTTTTTGGTCATTTCGGGCCTCCTTTGACCTTCAGGGAGCAGGGTTCATATACGCCGCACAGTCACGGGTCAAGGCTTTCCCGCCATTTGGCGGCCGCCCGGGACCGGGGATAGCGCTTTCTTCCTCGCCCACGATGGATGAGACCATCATCGCCAAGACTGGCGGCAAAAGTCCAATCGTTCAGCAGTCAACTGCAAACCACGCCAATTTTCCGTACCCCGGACGCCTGCTCTTCACCTGCGCCCGCGTTTGAACCCCTGCGCCGCAGGGGCTATAGACTCCCCATGAATTTTTCCTCGCGGAAACTGGTTCTGGCGGCCTTGGCCCTGTTCGCCGCGGGGACATTGGCATGGGCGGGCTGGATGCTGTGGCGTCCGGCATTCCCCCTTCCGGAACGCCAGTCCCCGCCTGCCATGGACCAGATGGTTCCCGCGGCGGAGTGGGCCGCGCCCCCCCGCGAACCGGCCCTGCGCCCCAGAACTGATCGCTGGCCCGCGCCGGGGGAGGCGCTTCACGTCCCCTGCGGCGGCGCCATCAAACTGAGCGGTGTCGTCCGCCACAACAACTCGTCCATGGCGGGCGTGCGGGTGCGCGCCAATGAATGGCCGGAACGATCCCTGATCACCAATGCGGCCGGCCAGTTCCAGTTGGAAGGGCTGTACCCCAGGACCTATTTCCTGTTGGCGGAGCACGGAGCCCTGCGCTCTGGCCTGGTGCGGCTGTCCCTCCATTCCGCGCAACTGGAGGAAATTCCGCTCCAACTTGCGGCGGCGGAGGACCCGGACGCGCCAACCCCGCTGCCGGAAAACCAGCCGCAGGAAACCGGCGGCGCTTCACTGACGATCCATCTCAAATTGCCGGACAACGCCGCCGCCAGTTCCGCCGTGGTGGAGTTGATCGGCGCGGATCCCCAGGGCTGGCGCATGTTCGCCGCCGTCTGCGGAACCACGTTGAAACTGGATCAACTGCCCGCGCGGGTGGTGCTGGTTCAGGCCTACACGGAAACCCTGCGGGCGGCGCCCGTGCGCGTGAACCTGCGGACCCAGGAAGGGAAGCCGCTCGAATTGCTGCTTCAACATGGCGCGCCGTTGCGCGGACAGTTGCGGGTTCCGCCCCTGGGCCGTCTGACGCAGGTACACGCCCAACCGCTGCGAAGCCAGGATGGCGATCTGCGCTTCAGCCTTCCCATTGAATCCACCGTGGCGGACCGGGAGGGCCATTTCGCATTCCACAATCTGCCGCCTGGCAAGGTTCGCGTGTGGGCGTCGGAAGGTCCGGCGCTGGAACGGCGAACGCTGGGCTATGTCGAAGCCGAAATTGTGGAGGCGCCCCTGGAAAACCTGGCCCTGGACATGCAGGGACGAGGCTCCGTGCGGGGGAAAATCCGTTTCAGCGACGGGTCCCCGCCACGCCGCGTGCGGCTGACGGTGGATGATCTGCCGCCGCCGGTTGAACTGGATATCCAGTCCGGCGCCTTCTCCGTGGAGGACATCGGCGCGGGTGAGCACCGGCTGGAGTTTTCCGGACCGGATTTTGTCGCCCGCCGGCTGGAGAAAATCACCATCGCGGCGAATCAGACGTTCGACTTGGGCGAGATCGTGATCTCCCCCGCGGCGGCGCTGCGCGGAACCATTCAGAACACGGATGGCCAGCCGGTCAGCGGCGCGGTGGTTTACGCATCCCCCGTATTGACGGGCGGTCAACTGGCGCCGGTTCCCCAGGGAGTGACCGGCCTGACGGCTTCGGGAGTCCATTTTGGCGCCACGGACTCCGAAGGGCGCTATGAACTGGGTCCATTGCCCCATGGCTCCTGGGTCCTGCTAGCGCGGGACGGCCGGGGCGTCCTGTGGACGGAACCGATCACCGCCGCCAGTGAAATGCATATTCCGCGAACCGGCTCTCCGCCCGCCGCGCCGGCGGGCATGAAAACCCCTGTGCTGAACCTGCATCCCACCGGCGGCGTTGAACTATCCCGCCATGTCTCGGCGCTGAGCGAAGCGGCGGGACCGGCGCTGGGGCTGCTGGCGCCCATCAATGCTCCGCTGTACTGGCGGCTGGGCGAAACGGCGCGGTTGTCCGTCCGCTTCGAGGCGGTGGCGCGGGCGGAATACGCCGGAGCCATGATCACGCCCCTGCGCAATGGCTGGCGGCTGATGACCTGGCGCCGGTTCTGGAGCGCGCCCGGCGCGGATCGGCGCATGGATTTTCCGCCTTTCTCCGGCGGGGGGAGCGCGCGGGTGGAAATCTCCGGAGCGCCGCGCGGGAAGATGATTTTCACCGTCATTCTGCGCGGAAAAACCAGCGCGGCGGATACCCGCGCCCTGTTGGACCAACTGGCCGGAAACGGCGGCGATGGCGTGCTGCAACTGGCTGAGCAGCCTGTCTTTTCCGCCGGCAATCTGCCGCCAGACACTTATACGGCGCTTGCGGGCGCGCTTCCCAATCCGCTGGGAGAAGGAATGTCTCCGGTTCACGTGCTGCGCGCCAACCCTCCGCTGGAACTGCGCGCCTGCCAGTTGACCACCGGAATCAATCAGCCGGGGACGTGCGAGATTTCTCTTTCTTCTTCCCCAGGCCGCTGAAACGCGGGTTGTCCTTCACAAAATCGCTCCAGCCTTCCAGAATACCGAGACCGGCTTTCATCTGCGGATCCTCGGCCAGCCATTTATCGAGGGGAGATGACTCCCATTCACGCTGGGGCGATGCGGCCTGCGTATCCTTCGCGGGAACATTCACGTCGGGGGGGATGCCGTCCTCGGTGATGGGCTTGCCCTTGGGCGTGTAGTAACGCGCAATGGTCAGTTTGAGGCCCGATCCGTCGTCCAGTTCCATGATGGTCTGCACGCTGCCCTTGCCGTAGGTGTTCACCCCCACCAGAACCGCGCGGTCCTGATCCTGCAGGGCGCCCGCAACGATCTCCGAGGCCGAGGCGCTGCCTTCGTTGACCAGCACCACCAGCGGATAATCTTCTTCCGTCCCCACCGGATGAGCATGGTTGCGCTCGATCTGGCGCTTGCCGCGGCCCTCGGTGCTCACAATCAGTCCGTCGGTCAGAAACTCATCCGCCACCTTGATGCCCTGATCCAGCAGGCCGCCGGGGTTGTTGCGCAAATCCATGATCAAACCGCGCAGGCGGCCGCCGGATTCCCGTTTCATCTCCTCCAGCGCGGTGCGCATATAATGCCACGTGCGATCCTGGAAGTTCTTGATGCGTACGTATCCAATTCCCTTCTTCAGCAGCCGGTGGGTGACGGAAACAGTGCGGATCTGCTCGCGGATGAGCATGACCTTCCGGCGTTTGTTGGGAGGCGTCAGCACCAGCAGTTCGACGCGGGTCCCCACGGGGCCGCGCAGGCGTTCCGAGGCGCCGCCGAGATCGAGTCCCAGGGTTTTCACGCCGTCAATTTCAAGAATCTGATCGCCGCCCAGAATGCCCGCGCGCGCGGCCGGAGAATCGGGAACCGGAGAGAGGACCGTGAGCACGCCGTCGCGGATGGCGGTCTCCACGCCGATGCCCGTCAGTTCGCCGGAAGTATCCTGCTTGAGCAGGCTGTATTCGCCGGGAGACATCCAGGTGGAATGCTGATCCAGTTCTCCCATCATGCCGCGAATGGCGCCATGGATGACACGCTCGGAATCCACCTGTTCGACATAGTTGTTTTCAATCAGGCTGAGCACCCGCGCGAAGATATCCAGCTTGGCGTAGGGAGCGGATTTTCCGCTGGCCAGAATCCCCCCGGCGGTGAAGGTGACGCCGCCAAGCAAAAACACCGCCAGCAGCAGGGCGGCGCGGCGGGCGCGGGACCAGGAGCCGGCGGCCCATTCACTTGCGCGCCGGAACCAGGGTGGACGGATCAACGGGTTTTCCATGTCGCCTCAGTTCAAAATATAGCTTTATGCCATCGGGCGATCCACTGTCGCCCATCACGCCCAGCACGGCTCCGGCGGCCAGTTCGTCGCCCACCTCCACCGCGGACTCCGCAAGGTGCGCATACAGGGTATGGATGCTGTCTCCATGATCCACAATCACCAGGTTGCCGTACCCGCGAAAACGCCCCGAAAACACCACCCGCCCCTTGAACGCGGACAGAACAGGACTTTCCGTTTCCCCACGTACAATCCAGCCGCGCAATGGCTCCGCATCCCCCGCCGCGCCGGCGGGCTTTTGCCCAAAAACCGACTCCAACCTGCCGTTCGCGGAAGGAAACACCGCTCCGCGTTTCAGCGCGGCGGGCGGATTGCTTCTCTCCGGTTTCGCCGGCGCCGGTTTGACGATGGTCCTGATCTGCTGTTCGGCCTGTTTGCGCGCAGCGGTCAACTGGGCGAGGAAACGCTTGCCCAGGTCCTCCCGCGATTTGAGTTCGCCGAGAAACGCCTTGCGGGTGGACAACCGCTCGCTCAGGTCGAGTTCCGCATCCGCGGTCTGTTTGTAGTTCTCCCCGATCTCCGCCAGCAGCCGGTCCAACTCCCGTTTGCGCTCCAGGGCCGCCGTCCAGGCGTTTTGCACCGTGCGCACCAGCCGCCGGTCAGCCTCCACCAGCGCGGCGGTCTGGCGCCGCGTCCACACGAGATCATTGAGATCGCCCTGGATGACCGCCGGGGCCCACTCCAGTTGTCCCCGGCTTTTTTGCAGGGCGCGCAGGCGTTCGCGGAAGCGGGAGAGCAGTTCATCAAGCCGCGTTTGCGACTGGTTGAATTTCGCCTCGACTCCGGGTTGCTCCTGACGCAGCGCATCCGCTTTGACCAGAAGATCCGCTTTTTTTCGCCGGATGGAAGCGATCTCCGCCTCCATGGCTTCCAGTTCATCAATCAGGTTTTTCCGGCTGGCCGCCAGTTCATCCAGATACCGGCGCTGGGCGGCGATACGATCCGCATCGCTGGATTCACCCCCCACGGGTTGCCGCGCCTGCGCATCCCACGGAAGCAAGGCCATGCAAAACAGGATCGGACCGGCGATTCTGGCGGCGGCCCCATTCATTCAATCCACTCGGAACCGGCGCCGGGGCGCACGCTGATCATGGCGATCAATCCCGACACCAGCGATGCAACCAGCATGAAGGTCAGGACGGCGCCCCAGGACAGGAAGGAGAATCCGAATCCGCTGTACAGGGACTCGGGAATCACCGCCAGTTCGCTGAACACCCAGGAGGATCCAAACGCGGCGGCCAGCAACGCCAGCACCGATGAAGCGGCGCCGATGAACATGCCCTCGAAAAAATAAGGGATGCGCAGAAACACCGGCGTGGCGCCGAACACCGAAAGGATATGCATCTCGCCGGCGCGCCGGGCGTAGGACAACCGCACCACCGAGGCGACGGTGAACAGGCCAATCACCGCGGCCAGCAACGCCAGCGCGCCGCCAATCCGGTACACGGCGGCGGACAGGCGATCCAGCGCCTCGCGGACATCCTTGCCATAGTCCACGGAGTCCACCTCGGGCAGTTTCTGAAGCCCGGCGGCGAACGCCTGAACCCGCGCCAGATCGGTGTCGCCAGGTTTCAGGGCGGCTTCCACCGTGGGCAGCAAGGGCGGATCGGGAAACTGATCCAGCGCGGCGCCAATATCGGGAAACTGCCGCCGGAACCGCTCGGCCGCATCGGCGGGGGGCAGGTAGCGCGCCTCGCGCACCAGGGCGTTCCTGGCGGCCTGACTGGCTATCTCCTTGCCTCGCGCATCGGAGGCGCCCGGCTTGAGGAAAACCGACACGCGCACCACTTCGTTGAAGCGCAGCAGGGCCATGTCCAGATTGGCGGCGATGGTCCACGCGGTGACGATGGCGAAAAAACTGAGCGAGGCGGTGAGGATCGTCAGCATGGTGGTGAGCGGCGCGCGCGCCAAGCCCTGCATCGCCAGGCGGGCGGCGAACTGCAACTGCCGGGCGGCGGGCGTCTCGCTCACACGGAACCTCCGCTGCCGGCGTCGCGTATGCCTCCATCACCCAGCACCAGCACCCGGCTGTGGTATTTTTCAATCAACTCGGCGCTGTGGGTGGCGACCACCACGGTGGCTCCGCGCGCGTTGGCCTCGCGCAGCAGTTCGAGAATGGAAAACGAGCGTTCGGTGTCCAGGTTGCCGGTGGGCTCGTCGGCCAGCAAGACCTGCGGATCATGCACCAGCGCCCGGGCGATGGCGACGCGCTGTTGCTCGCCGCCCGACAACTGGCGCGGATAGGCCTGCTGGCGGTGCGGCATGCCCACCCGCGTCAGCACCTTGAACACCCGGGCTCGAATCTGCGCCGGGGGTTTGCCCAATACCTCCAGCGGAAGGGAGACATTCTCCGCGACCGTGCGGTTCGGCAACAGCTTGAAATCCTGAAAGACCACGCCGATGGATCGCCGCGCCAGGGCAAGCTGGTGACGGGTGAATTGGGTCACGGGTTGATCCGCCACCCGCACGGTTCCGGAATTGGGTTGATCCATGCCAATCAGGATGCGGAACAGGGTGGTTTTTCCGGCGCCGGAAGGTCCCGTCAGAAACACGAACTCGCCCCGCTCCACACGAAAGGAAATATTGTTCAGGACCGGCGGAGAGCCTGCAAACGCCCGGGTGAGTGACTGGACTTCGATCAAGGTCCGTCACCCTACTTCTTGGCGGATTCCTCCGCGAGATAACTCAGAATGATTTCGTCCAGGGACTTGTCGCTGGAAAGCTCATTGAAAAACCCGTTTGCGTTCTGGGAATTGACGGTGATGGTCGCCCCCGCGGTGGAGGGACGGACGGGGGGTTGACCGGATGGTGGAACCGCCTGCATCGCCGGTGAAGTCGGCCGGGGCGGATTGGGCGGCGAAATCACCGCCTGCGGCATGGCCAGGGAAGGCGCTGGCATGGCCGGGGCCGGCCGCGCCGGAGCCTTTGGCAAGGGTGAGGATGCGGGTCTCGCCGGAGGCAGAACCCCGGGAATGGATGGCGTGGTCGGCCGGGGGGGCGGAGTTGGCGATGTGCTGGGCCGTGCGAAAGGCGGCGCCGGCTGGGCGGTTTTGGCGGCGGGTTGTTCCGCCGGTTCCGGTTTGGACGGCCCGGGTGGCGGAACGGCCGGCGTCTGGACGGAAGCTTTGGCTTGCTGGGGCGGCAGACCGCTGCGCAACCGGGAGACATTCTGATCGTAAGAGCCCTTGATCAGATCCCGCAGCACATCCTTGTGCTGTTTTTCCATGATGGCGCGAACCAGGTCGGCCACATTGGCCTCGCTGATAATATCCGCGTAGCTGGTCTTTTTCGATGCGACGATATTCCCGCCGACAAAGACGTGGGTGATCACATGCGGATTCTTCAGCCCGGAGTCTTCCGTCTGCACATGGAAAATCTCGTTGTTATGCTTGATGTTGTGATTATATCCGGGAAGCACGATCCATCCGCCCTGCAGGTTCATTCCTGACCTGCATCCTTAAGAAGGAAGAATTATAATCCACCGCCCCGGAATTGAAAAGGCGGGATGAGGCGGCGGAAGGAATTTCCCCCAATCCGGGCGCCAAGACCCGGGATCCGGGGCCACGGGCGGAAGTGAAAAGTCCCGGTATTGTTGACCGTCCCGCAAGGGCGCGGATATCGTTTGTCTGTCAGAAACCACACGAGGGTGCGCGAGATGAGAGTGGAAGCTGGGTCCCCGCAGACGCCGCTGACCTTCAAAGGGTCGCCCAATCCGACCATGGGCATCGAACTGGAGTTGGGCATCGTGGATAAAAACACCCGCGCCCTCGCCTCCGCCGCCCCCCGTCTTCTCGAAGAGTTTGGCGACACCCCCCATTTCAAGGCCGAATTGTTCCAGTGCATCGTGGAAGTGGTGACCGGCATCTGCACCAACGTGGGCGAGGCCCGCGCCGAACTCGAAGGCCACCTCAAAAAGCTGTTTGAATACGGCGACGCCAACGGCCTGGCCTTTATCGGCACGGGCACCCATCCCTTCGCCGACTACCGGGATCAGCAGATCACGGACAACGAACGCTACCACCGCCTGGTCAACCGCATGGGATGGCCCGCCAAACGTCTGCTCATCATGGGCGCTCATGTCCATATCGGCATCGAATCCGGCGAAAAGGCCATCGCCATCATGAATTCCCTGACCGCCTACATGCCGCATTTCATGGCGATTTCGGCGTCCAGCCCGTTTTTCATGGGCAATGACACCGGCCTGGCCTCCAGCCGCCTGAAAATTTTCGAAAACCTGCCCACGGCGGGACTGCCCCCGCACCTGGAAAACTGGGCGGAATTTGTCCGGCTGATGCGCACCCTGATCAACGCCGAGGCCATCCAGTCCATCCGCGAAATCTGGTGGGACGTGCGGCCGCACCTCAACTACGGCACGCTGGAAATCCGCGTTTGCGATGGTTTGGCGACGCTTTCCGAGGCCATCACCGTGGCGGCTTTTGTCCAGGCGCTCGTGGTGCATCTGGGCGAGATGTACGATCAGGGCATGCAGATGCCGACGCTGATGAACTGGACCCTGAAGGAAAACAAATGGCGGGCCGCCCGCTACGCCACCGAAGCGCGGATCATCCGCAACGAGCGCGGGGAACAGGTGGATGTGGTCGAGCACCTGAATAACCTGCTGATCGAACTCAACCCCATCGCCCGCCGTCTGGGAAGCGAAAAGGAATTGTTGGGCATACAAAGGGTGCTGTCCAGGGGGGCGAGTTACTCGCGCCAGCGCCGGGTTTTCCAGAAAACCGGCGACCTGCGCGCCGTGGTGGACAGCCTGGTGGAGGAACTCCGCCATGGCCAGCAGGACGCCTGAGCCGGCTCCATCCGCCCTGCCCCGGCATCCGCCGTTCTTGACTTCGTGAAATCAGCGATCACGAAAATCATGTTGTCCAGAGAAGGCCGCCGCTCTCCGGCAGGCTGAATCATCCGCCGTCCAGGTATTCCATCAGGTCTTCCCGCCAGTGATGCATCCGGTCAAGGCCGCGCAGCCGCAGCCTTGCGTTGTCCAGCACCGAATAGCGCGGGCGATCAGCGGGCGCCCCGTATTCCACGGTGGTGATGGGAACTAGTTCGCAGGCGGCGTTTTCATGATCGCGGATGACCCCGGCAATGGCGAACCAGGCGGCTTCCCCCTGAGCGGTGGCGTGGTACAGCCCACCTTCCGGCTGTTCCGCGAGCACCAGCAGTTGCCGCGCCAGGGTGCGCGCCCGCGTCAGGGAGACGATCTGATCATTCACCACGCGCAGCGAGTTTTTTTCTTTCACCAGCCGCCGGATGGTGTCCACGAAGTTTTTACCGCCGCGCTCATATACCGCCGAGGTGCGAACCACCATCGCTTGCGGGCGGACCGACAACACCCGCTGCTCTCCTTCCAGTTTGGTGCGTCCGTAGGCATTCAGCGGATGGGGCGTGTCGCTCTCCACATAGGGACGCCCGGCCCGGCCATCGAATACGTAGTCGGTGGATACATGAATGAAGGGGATATTCTGGTTTCCGCATTCCTTCGCCATCAACTCCGGCGCGAGGGCGTTGATGGCGCGGGCCTTTTCCTCCTCCTTTTCCGCCAGGTCCACCGCCGTATACGCGGCGGCGTTGATGACCAGTCCGGGCTTTTCCGCGGCGATGATCTCCACCGCCGCTTGCGGGCGGGCCGCCAGATCGCCGCGTTCATGGCCCGCGCAAATCACGGCGCAGCCATACATGGGCGCTTCCGCCGCGAGCGCCCGCGCCAGTTGCCCCGATTGTCCAAACACCAGCAGTGTTTTCATGGCGAATCCGCTTGAACCTTATGCTCCCGGGAGAGCCGGATTATTCCGCCTTCACCGCGGGGGGCGGAGGAAATACCGGCGTCATGCCGTGGCGCGCCAACCCTTCCGCGATCTTGCCGGCCAGCCAGACGTGCCCCGCCGCACTGGGATGATAAACATCCGCCGGGTCCAGGACAAAATCCGGATCGCCGGCGAGGCAGCCCGGAGCCGGTTCCACCCAGGGGATTCCGTTTTTCTCCCATTCTCCCTTGAGCAGGCGATGGTACTCCCGGCAGCGCGGCAACTGATTGCCTTCAATGCGGGACGCCTCGCCAAAATAGGGCAGCAGAACCATCATCACCTTCAATCCCCGCTTTTTCAGATACAGCGGAGTCTGCACCGCGGCGGCGAAAGAACGGGCGGAAATGGCGTGATCGTTGGCGTATTCATCGCGCGGCCAGGCGTTGTGGGTGGCGAAGGTCTGGAACAACTGGAATTTCCACCAGAATTGACCCAGCGGAATGCGCCGCCAGACCGTGAAGCCGTTTTCCACCCAGGGCCAGTAAATTTCCTTGTCCGCGATGGTCAGCACCAGAGAGGCGTCGGCGTCGTTGGGGCAGACCGCGATGATCGCCGCGTGCGCCTCGAACCCGTGATATTTCCAGTAGTGCAGCCACTGCTGCGCATTGCTTCCCGGACTGCCCAGGTTGAAGGACTCGACCTTGAGCCCCTGCGAGCGGAAATTCCGCTCCACCACGTTTTCAAAGGTTTCCTGACGCATCACCCCCGTGCCCGCCGCCACGGAGTCGCCAATCACCAGATAACGGAATACGCCTTCCGGCGGGGATTTCGCGCGCGGCTCGTTCCACTCGAACATGCCATGGCCATCGGTTCCGCAGGCGCCGGGAACCCACACCCAACCGATGGGATGTCCTTCGATCACCCGCACGCAACCATTGTCCGGGTGGGTGGTGTACACGGGCCGGTTCAACCCGAAAACACGGAAGATCAATTCCGCCGCCAGCACGGCCGCCGCCACTCCGCCGCAGATCATCAGCCCAATCAGCATGACGCGGAATTTCCAGACGCGGGACCCGCTGGATATGTTGGGTTGGCTCATCGGCGGGGATTATCCGGTGGTCAAATGTCCGCTGCAAATGAAATGGGGCCCCTGTATCCGGCGACGCCGGAACCTCCACATTGCCTTTGCATGGCTGGCCGCCTAACGTCGGAACCGTTGCAATCCCGGAGAAACCAAACCCAATGAGCGAATCTATACCACCGTTGCATGGTCTGCTGGTTGTCGATCTGACGCGGGTGCTCGCAGGCCCCTGCTGCACCATGATCCTGCGTGATCTGGGCGCGCGGGTCATCAAAATCGAACGGCCCGGCGGGGGAGACGACGCCCGCGCCTTTCCGCCGTTCATTCCCGGCTCCAATGAATCCGCCTATTTCATTTCGGTCAACCGGGGAAAGGAATCCGCGGTCATCAATCTCAAGGATGAGCGCGGGCGGGATTTGCTGATTCAGTTGATTTCCCGGGCGGATGTGCTGGCCGAAAACTTCACCCCCGGATGCATGGATGCCCTGGGCCTCGGCCCGGAAGTACTGTGCGCCCGCAACCCGCGGCTGATCTACGCGCGGCTTTCCGGTATGGGACAGACAGGGCCCGACAGCCAGTCGCCCGCCTATGACATCACCATTCAGGCGCGTTCCGGGCTGGCCTCCATCACCGGACCCGATGGCGGCGGCCCCGTCAAGGTGGGCAGCGCCATCAGCGACCTCGCGGGCGGCATGTACGCCGCCATGGCGATCATGGCCGCGATCATCGAACGCCAGCGTTCGGGCAAGGGCCAGACACTCGATATCGCCATGCTGGACGCCACGATCAGTCTTCTGGAGAACGCCTTCGCACGCACTTCGGTCGGCGGAGAACCGCCTGGACGCATCGGCATGCGCCATCCCTCCATCACGCCATTTCAGGCCTTCCGCGCCGCCGATGGAGAATTCGTGATCGCGGCGGGCAACGACAACCTGTGGCGGAAACTGTGCGAGGCGCTGGAAAAGCCCCAACTCGCCGGTGATCCGCGATTCACCGGCAATCCACAACGCACGGCCAACTGGCGGGCGTTGCAGTCCGAACTGGAGGCCGTGCTGGCCGCGCAGCCCATCGCCCACTGGCTGGCGTTATTCCGCGAACGAGGAATCCCCGCTGAACCCATTCAGAATATCCCGGAGGTCATGGCTGATCCGCAGGTCCGCGCCCGCGGCATGGTCACGCCCTATACAGACCCGAAAACCGGCGTGATGCTGGAACTGGCGGGCTCTCCCTTCGGATTCTTCTCCCGGACTCCGGGTGAAAGACCGGGGCAAAGTCCGGTGCTGGGCGAACACACCAGCGCCATCCTGCGCGAGTTCTGCGGATTGGATGACGGACAGATCCGCCATCTCCATGCCGCCGGTGTAGTGGAATGACCATCTCCCCCCGGCCCTTTCGCGAACCGGATCCAGGCGGTTGAGGGGAAGATTCCCGCTTCTCGCCGGGATCACAATGGAAGGATGACCGGTAAAGGCCAGAATGATTGCAGACGCGGGCCTCGCAACCGGCTCAGTTGTTTTTATCGAGCCGGTTTTGCAGATCGCTGACCATCATGGTGAGGCGGTTGATCTGCTGGTTCTGGGCTTCCACCAAGCCAAGGCGCTCGCGAATCAGCGACTCCAGGCTGGAATTGGCGGATTTGTAATCTTCCACCTTGTTGAGCACGGTCTCCAGATTATGGCTCAAACCACTGACCTGCTGATCCCGCTGATCCAGCAATTTGTTATAGGATTCCAGCAATTCCGCCGCTTTTTGCTGGGCGGTCTCCATGCGCCGGACCGTGTCCTCCAGTTCGACGATGCGCTCACCGCGTTCCCTCGCCACGAAATGCTCCTCGGTCAGCGAGGAGCGGGCGCGCTGCAAATCCTCAATCAGGGCGTGCAATTCGGCCGGAGGAGAGACGGATTTCGCCTGACGGTCCAGTTCCGCGCGAAGCCGGACGATTTCCGCGCGCAACTGGACGGCCTCCACATTGTCCCTGGATGATCCGGCCTCAACTGCAAGCTGCTGTTCCCGGCGGATGCGGCGGGTTTCCGCGCGGGCTTCCTGCAACTCGCCGTTCAGCCTGTCCAGTTCCTCCTGGCGGCTTTCCACCTCGCGCTTGAGCAGGCGGTTTTCGTCTTCGAGGGCGTGGGTGCGCGTGCGCAGATCCTTCAGTTCGTTGCGCTGCTGGGTGACGATCTCATCCAGCCGGTCGAAGCGGGAGCGAACCTCGTCCCGGTCCTTTGCAATGGCCTGCTGGAGCTTCGATTTAATCTCGACATCCTCGCGCAGGACTTTTAACTCCACCTCGCCGCGCTGCTTCTGCTGGCGTGTTTCTTCCAGTTCGCTGGAGAGGGTCTCCTGCAGCTTGGATTTTTCCTCGACATTCTGCCGCAGGGTCTGGATTTCCGCTTCGCTCCGCTGCTTTTCCTCGCGGGTCAGGTTGAGTTCCTGAAGCAGGTTCTGGCGCGCCGCTTCCAGTTCGGACCGCTGTTTCTCGGCGGCTTCCACCGCCTTGCCCGCATGGCCCAGTTCTTCGCGGATGCGGGAGATCTCCGCCTCGCTGCGTTTGAGGCTGGAAGCCATGACATTGAGATTCTCCAGCACCGACTGGGGCCGGGAACGTCCGCCGAAAGACTCCACCTCGGAGAATGATTGCATCAGCGCCCGGGCGGCTGCGGCGAAGGATTTGGCGGCGGGAGAATCCTGGTTGAGCAGCCGCACAGGAATATGCTTGTAGCTGGCGCGCACCACGGCGTCATCCCGCGGAATGGACGGCGACAGCACCGACCCGCTGAAGGCCTTGTACAGGTAGCCTTCAATCGAGGCGCTCAGGCCCTTGGCGTCCACCATGGTGAGCAGCGTGCCAAGGAATTTCATCCCCTCGATCTGTTCCTGGATGGTTTTCACCAGGGCGAGGGACTGGTGAAAGGTGCGCACGGCGATGGGTTCGCACTGCAGCACCAGCACCGCTCCGCCCGACACTTCCAGGGCGGCGAAGCTGATCAGTTCCAGGGCGGAAGGGGTGTCGAACATCACCAGATCGTAACGCTCGCGGATGCTCTCCAGCAGGTCGAACAGCGGGTTGTCAATGCTCTCGCGGATGGCTTCGGGCAGGCGCGAACTGGAGGGCAGGACATGAATGCCGTTGATGCCGGTTTTGGCGATGTGATCCAGCGGGCTCTTCGCGGCGGGAGGCTCCGGTATGTTGTCGCCAAAGACCGCGTAGGCGACCGCGTTCTGGTGATCCAGGTCAATCACAAGCACGCGCTTGCCCGCCGCGGCGAACTCCGCCGCCAAGTTGATCACGGCCGTGGTTTTTCCACAGCCCCCCTTTTGACTCGTGATGGTAATGACCTGCATGACGCGGGTGTTTCCGGAAAACGGTTCGCACTTTATCCGGGGACGCGCCGCTTGTCACGCATTCCCGCTGACAGGCCGGCAGGATTAACGGGTGGAAGGGCGGTGAGCCGACCGCCGCTGGGCGATGGTCAGGCTGGCGTCGGCGGCCTGAATCAGTTCATCCGCCGTACGAACCGCTCCGTTCGCCACCGCGACCCCCACGCTGGCGGTCACCCGGATACCCGTGCCTTCAAAGCGGAAATCATACGTGGAAATCAGGTCAGTGATGCGCGCCGCCACGTTTTCCGCCGCCTCCTGACCGCTTTCGGGCAGAATGATGGCGAATTCCTCCCCCGCAAAGCGGCCAATGACATCCTCCCGGCGGAGGTAACGGCGCATCTGCTTCGCCACCTGGGACAATACCGAATCGCCCGCCAGATGCCCGTAGCTCTCGTTGACGTTCTTGAAATTGTCCAGGTCCACGAACAGAAGGGAGAGGGGGCGGTTGTAGCGCTGCGCCCGGGACAACTCCCGGTCCAGCATGTCCAGGAAATGTTTGCGGTTGTAGGCGTTGGTCAGGCCATCGAAGGTGGAGAGGCGGTAAATCTCCTCGTAGTAATCTTTTTCAATGGAATTGCCGGACAGGAACTTGAAAATGGCCCGTCCGATCTTGATCAGGTCGCCGTGCTTCAGTTCCTGGCGATCCACAATCACATCGTTGACATAGGTGCCGTTGGTGCTTTTGAGGTCTTCCACAAAGACCCCGCTGTTGGACGATACAAAGACCGCGTGTTTCCGCGAAACCGATTCCTGATCAATGGTCAGATTGACCTCGGAAGAACGTCCCACCACGAACCGTTCCTGGGACAGTTCATATTTGCGGCCCAAATCGGGACCATAAATGGTGACAATGGCGGCGTTCCGGGTCCGGGGGGCCTTTTCATAGACCCGGCTGATGTTGGTCACAACGGTTTCAATTTTCTTGGAATCTTCCGGGGGCATCTGTTCAACCTGACAAGCCAATAGCTGATTTCATTACCGAACCCAGACTCCCCCGTTCCGGTAGCTTATTAATAGCTTAATCAGTCAGAAATAAGAAATAAACCTGTGTCTGACAATCAGAAATTGTTGGGGGAATGTGCCAGGATGGGAGAAATGGCGCGCCCGCAAGGATTCGAACCTTGGGCCTTCGGATTCGTAGTCCGACGCTCTATCCAACTGAGCTACGGGCGCCCACGGGGGGACGGTGGATAACAAAACCATCCCCTGATGTAAAGAAGAAATTCAATCCATCCGCGGACGGGGGCGGCGCTGGCCGCCGCCCTGGGAACGCCACTGCCGGCCGCCGCCACGCCCCTGCTGGTTCCGCTTGCGGTTGGGTTGTCCACCGCCCGGCTGGGCGCCGATCAACACGCCCCAGACCTCTCCGGAACGGATGGCGTAAACCAGATCGGCTTCACTCGACACCTTGTCCTTGAACAGGGTCGCCGCCTTGCCCACCAGTTCCAGATCATCATGCACGCCGCTGCCGCCAATGCCCGGCAGGTTCAGACGTTCAGCGGCCCGCAAGGCCAGGTCATTGGCGTTGCGGTTGACTCTGGCGCAAAAGACCTCCACCGCCGCCAACCCGTTCAACCCGGTGATGCGATCACCCATGAAGGGGGGGATATCCCGCGAAAACGGGGTCGCCGCCACCGCCACGCCGCCGCTTTCATTGATTTGATCAATGGCTTCCTGGGCCGGGGGCGCCGAACCATCGGCATTGAGCAGCCAGTTGCCCAATGGAGGGGTCTCCGCCACGTCCGGAAAAAAACACAGCAACAAACCATTGTCCGTGATGACTTCAGCCCCAATCAGCACAGTCAGGTTACGGGCGGCGCCCATTTCCTTGAAGGGCTGGAAGTCGTCAATCAGGCTGTTCTGGCTGGTCAGACAAACACCATCGAGGCCGCGCTCCGCCGCCACGTCCAGGATATCTGAAACCGGCAACTTGCCGCGGGCGGAAAGATCGCAATGCACATGAAGATCAAGCAGCACGAAGAATCCTCCGTTAGAGTCGGAATTGTCTGTTTTGATTGACACCATCAGCCGGGAATCTTACTTCCTCACGTGGCTGCATTGTAATTGCAAACAAACTTTGGGGGATTCCGGTCATGATGGATGGTGTCAAGGTGTTTTCCGCCACCAAAGCCCGTGAGCGCGAAGAATTGGGTGAGGTCATCACCCGCTGGATCAAGGACAATCCCGACATTGAAATCGTGGATAAAACAATCACTCAGACGTCAGACGATGAGTTTCACTGCCTCTCCATCACATTTTTCTATCGCAAACGGCGGTAAACCCTGTCGCGTCCGGAAGCAGAATCAAGCATAACCCCATTTTGACTTCCGGTGCAAACCCGCTCCGGCGAGAGAATCGCCTTCCGGGCCCCACCCCGGAGCCAAAAGGCTGCAACGGTGTGCTTCTCACACCCTCGTTCTACTCCAGTTCGGGCGGGTGGTAATCCGGAAAGACCCTGGATAGCGGAACCAGACGGCCATTCCGCCAGATGACCGGGGCATGCGGCCCGCCCCCGATATCAACAGGGATTTTGGTGACGGACTCCTCGGGCCGCATGACGATCATATAGTCATTGGGCAAGGCGCAGCCCCCATCGAAAATCGCCCGTGTTCCCAGGATGCATCCATGACCAATGCAGCCGCCCAGCACGCGGCGTCCGGTATCCACGGACTGGATGGAAACGGACTCCTTCCCATCCTCCCCTTGAACGGCCACACGATCCTGCACGGGGATGGTTCCTTCATGCCGCTCACTGTAAAAGATCACCCCCGAAGTCACAAAGACGCTCCTGCCCAGCAATACATAACGCATCTGGAAATTCGACAGCGTGGCGCCGGGATACGACACGCAGTGGGAGAAGAAGGAATCGTTGAGAGTATGGCAATCCCGCGCCACCACGCAGTTGATCAGGCGGGTGAAATCGCCCACGGTCACGTTGTCGCCGATATAGCTGCCGCGCACCATGGCCCCAGCCCCAATCTTCACATTGGCCCCGATGACCGAACCCTCCACATACGCGGTGGGGTGGATGCGCACGCCGCGGCCGAGAACATTCTCCGCGCGCTGGCGCATCCAGGGATTGGAGGAAAACCGGCCCAGGATATTGTGCGGCGACCACCAACCCCGTTCTTCCAGCCACTGACGCCGGGCTATCCGGGGCAATAAAAGATTGAGCAAAAGGATGGGAACCCAATGCCTCAGGTGAACGGCGATCCGGGAGGTATCCGGAATGCGTTCGGACCGTTCCAGCCCGGGGCGCAGGGGCTGGCTGATTTCCTCAAATTGCTCTCCCGGATCCACGATACAGGGGGAGAGCCGCCCAGCCGCCCAACCCCAGAATGATTCCGTGGATAATCCGGGAGGCGGGGCGGAGGTGAGCCTGCACAGCCGGACGCCGCGCAGGTCTTCCGCGGGCAGGTCCAGATACCGGGCGCAAGGGGTGAACCAGGAGGTCAACAGGCGATCCGGCAAGGCGGCGATGGCGGACACCTCCGCCGGGGCGTTCAGAAAACTTTCCCAAAATTCGCGGCTGACAAAGGATTCCTCGCCAATCACCAGACAGGGAAAGTCCGTGATCGCGTCTGGAACAGCCGCCGTTTCCACCATCAGCCCAGAGTATCGCGCCAGCGCTTCCTGTACTTCCCGCAGAGAGGCGTCGAGCACCAGCGCCTCCCCCGGGCGATCCAGAAAAGGCTCCACAAGTTCCGGGCTGGCCAGAACATAGAGTTTCATGACGGCAACTTACCGGGAGTCAGAAACAAAAGTGAAGGAAAGAAAAAATGCATGGAGCCCCTGTCCCGGGGGGATGGGTACGGGAGGGAAACCAAGAGGCTCCATGCAACAGGAAAAAAACCGCGTGGGATGTCTCCCACATATGAAGGATTATAACGAATGATTATCGGTAATCAAGTGCTATTTTGAATCAGGTGTGAAATTGTCGTCTGAATTTCCGCTTTCCTGCCAGGAGTAGCGTTCCTCTTTCCAGGGATCGGCGTGGTTGTGATAACCGCGCACTTCCCAGAAACCGCGCCGGTCCTGGGCCATGAACTCCACCCCAGAGACCCATTTGGCGCTTTTCCAGGCGTAGAGTTTGGGGACCACCAGCCGCATGGGTCCGCCGTGCTCCGGCTCCAGGGCCTGGCCATTGTGCATGGTGGCGAACAGGGCATCGGCGTCCGCAAACTCATGCAGGGGCAGATTGGTGGTATAACCGCCGTAACAGTGAATGGTGACATGCTTTACTTCGCTCGCCGGGCGGGTCAGATCCAGGATGGTTTTCACCGCCACTCCCTTCCAATGGTTGTCGAGTTTGGACCAGCGCGTCACACAGTGGAAATCGGATACATCCTCGAATGGCTTGAGGGCGTTGAAATCGCTCCACGACAAGGACAATGGATTCGCCACCAGACCAGACGTGGTGAAGCGCCAAGTATCGGGATTAAACTCCGGGATATCCCCCTCGTGCAGCACCGGCCATTTGGTTGTCAAAACCTGTCCGGGCGGAAGCCGGTCCAGAATGGCGCCTTCATAGCCGCGCTCAGCGGCGGTTTTCCTCAATCCCTTCGATCCCTTGAGATTCATGATGGACCTTTCTCCGGGGCAGTATAAACGCGCGGCGGAGCATTGAACAGGGAATCACCCTGCTCTGCACGGAAGGATTTGGCCGCAACGCCATTCGCCTGAACGCCGCGCAATCCGCCATGACCTGAATCGAATTTTTGCGCCATTCTGGTCCAATCCTGATGGACCAATCAGCCATTGAGCGGAGCGAAATGGGCGTGACTGGCCGCGGGCAGCAGAACATCCAGTTCCAGACGGGCGACCGGGCCTTTGTCCGGCGCGGCGGCGTCCAGGATGACCACCCCGCTTTTCTTTTGCTCCGCCTGGATGATCCAGATCAACAACCAGCCGTCATCCTCCGCTCCACCGCCGCGCGGCGCGAAAACCGGCATGGAGGTGAAGGTGCGGGGCGGCGCCTGCCAGCGGCGGGCTTGCCGGGTATCCCAATCCAGCTTGCTGGCGCCATTGAACCACGCAAAGGCGCAATGGTCATTGAAGCCCGGGTATTTCATCCGGGAATTGATCCAGGCGTAACGGTAGGAATTTCCCCGTTTGGCCGGATTGATCTCCGGCAGTTCGCCCGCGACTTCCGGAAATCGCGTGACCTGACAGGAGAGGGTTTGCGGGTTGATCACCCGCCGCTCAATCCAGGGGCCGCCCAGGGGGCCCGGCGGCAGATGGGGTATTTCATCGGGATAGAAGGCGCGAAAATCCACCCGGTTTTCATACACCACCATATCCACGACGACTTCGTCCGCGCGCTCGAAGGCGTTCAGGAAGTGGAAGCTCTGGTGTTCTCCCGGAAAGGGAATCACCGCCAGCCTTTCCGGACCCGTCCGCGAGGCGAGAAAGAGCCGCGACGGCTGTTGGGCGGAATATTGCAGCGATTCGACAAGGGGCTGAGTTCCCATGAGCGCGCCCCCCAGATTGAGGCGGCCAAACTCCGTGGTGAGATACCAGTTGGGGGTGAAACACAGGTCGTGGACAAAGATCGCCTTGCCGGGCAATTTGAACTCCCGCGATACTTTGACCCGCCATTCCGGGTCTACTTCAACGAAACGCAGGGTGTCATCACCCAGTCCGCCGGGCGTCACCGTATACGCCACCAGCCGGTTGGCGGCGGTGTCCGCCTGCGGCATCGGACCGAGATTGGATTGCCTGTTCTTCAACAAGCCGTTGAGCGGGCAGGGGCCCTTGGTTTCCAAGGTTTCCGCATCGAGAAGAAATTGTCCGGGATCGGCAGTGGCCACCGCATATCCGCCCCAGTAATAAACATCATGGTTGACGGTATTGGCCAAATCGAGGTGGAGAAAGTTGGACCACCAGCCATCCCGGTTGGTGAAGATGCGGCGCTGCTTCCAGACCTGGCCGCCATTCTCCGCCACATAAGCTCCGCCCCGCACATGCGCGCCGCGAAAGGATGCCTGGCCATTGTGCAACCGCAGCGCCGCCACGTAGCCATAGCGATCAAACATGTGCAGCGGCTTGCCGCCCGCGGTGGCCTTGCCGGGACCATTGCGCAGCAGAACACCGTTGAGATTCTCCGGAATCGCGCCCTCCACGACCCGCACCGGCGATCCGGGAATATCATCAATATCGGCGTAAACAACAGACTTGTCGGACTCCAGCAGCATTTCTTCCATCGCACCCTCCTGGTAAAGTCCTAAAGTCCGTACTTTGGCTCAATCACGATTGAGGTTCAATGAGCGGCGCTCGCACGCCACGACTCCCGCGATGAACCACGGCGGCGTGAAAACGAAGGAGAGCCATGAGGATGGCGCCCAACCAGCATCGCCGGATCACACCAGACCCTGCTCCTTGAGCCATGCGCGGGTGCGGGACATCCCCTCTTCCAGCGATATCTCCGGATTGTACCCCAGGCGATCCCGGGCTTTCTGGCAGGACATCTCCGCATGGCGGCACATCAGAAATATGGCCGCCCGCGTGATCGCCGGCGGCTTCCCGGATACGCGCGCCGCCAGTTCCATCCCCGCGGCGATGGCCAGCGCCTGGTTTCGCGAGAGGGATCGCAGGGGGGGCGCGCCAGTCATGCGCTGGTAATAACCGAAAAATTCCTTCCACGCCGTCGCCACGCCGTCCGACAGAATAAACGTCTCGCCCGCGGCGGCTGGATGCGTGGCGCACAGGACCAATCCGTCCACGAGGTTGTCCACATACACGTGGTTGTTGAGGCCCTCGCCGTCCTCGATCAGAAACATGCGGCCTTCCCGCAGCAGCTTCACCGGGCGGACCGTCCAGTTATGGCTGCCCGGTCCGTATGCCGAAGCCACCCGGGCGACGCACAGGCGATCCGGCTGGTTGGCGAAGGCCTCCGCCGCGACCCGCTCGGCGATCAGTTTGGTTTCCGCGTAGACGTATGATTTCTCCGCCGCGGGGGTTTCTTCGTTCACCCGCGCGGGCGGATGAAATCCGTACACGCTGATGGTGGACAGCAGAACAAAGCGTTTGACGCCGGCCCGGGCCGCCTGGTTGGCCAGGCGCTCGGTTCCACGCACATTGTCTTCCCAAAACTGTTTTTCCTGGCCCCAGTCGCTGGAGCGCGCCGCCGCATGGATCACCGCATCCGCCTCGCCGCAGCCCCGCCGCAACGCCTCGGCGTTGCCCAGATCGCCCATGATGACCTGGACGCCCATTTTGTTGAGCGCCCGGACTTTTTCCTTGTCGCGCACCAAGGCGCTGACAGCCCAGCCGCGCTCCAGGCATTTCCGCGCCAGTTGTCCGCCAATAAAACCGGTGACGCCGGTGATGAAAACCGCGGGCATGGTTTACAGCTTTCCGCCCTGATCCGTTTCGTCCTGCTTGCGCTTGATATTGAACACCGCCCGGCCTTCGGCGACCAGTTTGTTATCATCATCCTGCCAGACGCGGATATTGGTCGTGGCGACCCGGTTGCCTATGCGCGTGACCTCGCCGCGCGCATGCAAATCCGCCGGCTGGGCGCGGCGCAGGTAGTCCACCCGCATGTCCACGGTGGAGACCCGATCCCCCGGCGTGACGGCGGTGAAAACCGCCATGCCGCCCGCGGTGTCCACCAGGGTGGCGATCAACCCGCCGTGAATGGCCGGACGCCAGGGATCGCCAATCAACTCGGGCCGGTATGGAATGGTCAGGGTGCAGGCGCCGTTTCCCACATCCACCACCCTGATGCCTAAAAATTTGTTGAAAGGAATCAGTTCGTCGGTCCATTCGCGGATCAGGCGAAGATATTCCTCACGTTCCATAACCACCCTGCGGAAATAACTGGTTGCGAAAGACCTGTTCGCCGCACCAGCGCCCCACCAGGTCCCAGATGGGGCGGCTGGCGGTCGAGGTGACCAATTCCATATGGCCGGGAGCGATGCTCAGACCCGGAACCGTCTGGCGCGAGGCGGTGATACAGGAGACAGGCGCATTGCGCACGGCCGCACGGATGAATTTCTCCGCGGATACAGGCCGGCACATCAGATCGTCCCCCGCTCCGGCGATGGACAGGATGGGAATCCGGATATTGCCCGCGCCTTCCAGGTAATCCACCTGGCCATCGGCGCTGGTCCAGCGGTTGTGGCGCACCCACTGGATGAACTGGCCGAAATAGCTGCGCGGCTCGTTGTCCGGTCCCAGCCGCAGCGCGCGAGCGGGAAAATACCCCAGGCGTTTGGTGATGCCCCAGACAAACTCCATCTGGGCGCGCTTTTTCAACCAGTAACGCAGTTCGGGCTCAAAACGCCGCAGCCAGACATTTCCCGCCAGCGACACCATTCCATGCACGGGAAGATGCGGCTTTTGCCCCAGCAGGGCGACGCCGGCATGGGCGGTCAAGGAATGCCCCGCCAACACCAGCCGGAGCCCCGGATGGCGCGACGCGCCGGCGCGGATCGCCGCTTCGATGTCAATCATGATGTCGTCGTAGGTCCAGTCCCTCTGACGGGAGGCGCCGGGACCGGAGTCCCCGTGGCCGCGGCAATCCCAGGTGATCACCACATGCCCCAGTTCGGCCCAACGGCTCGCCAGGCCGCCGCCGCGCGGACGGTCCAGCGTGCGGCGGCTGCACATCATGGCGTGACCCAGGACGATCAACCCCTTGGGCTCCCCGGGGGGAAGAAATTCCTCCGCCGCGAGGACCCAGCCGTCGTGGGTCTGGATCGTGAACCGGTTGGCAGCCATGAAAACCGATCAGAACAGATTTGACCCCATCCAGTCAGGGGGTGCAGAAGCCGATGCAAATTCCATCGGGCTTGTCTTCTTCATATTGGGCGCATTCCACCTGGGTTGAACCGCTCTGCTTGCATTCCGCATTGTTGATGGAACAAGAGCCGCCGCGGGTATTCGGGGCGTTGGGGGGAGGCGTGGGCGGACCACGCCAGTTGTTGGGAATACATACCCCCCCATAGGGGAACCCTGGCTCCTCAATAGGCAGGCAATATTCGCCCTGCATACATTCCGCGCGGGGTTGCGGCGGAGTGGGCTCCACCGGCCCCGGCTCGACCGGCGTTTCTCCGGGGAGCGGTCCATAGCACTGCTTGTACTGGTCCGCGCAGCGGCGCGCGATGCAATCGTAATTCAATTCGCCGCGCCGGTTGACGCACCCGCCCCGTTGGGCGCAGCGGGTCAGTTCGCGGCGGCAATCCATGCAGGTTTCGTCCGAATCAATATTGTTCGAGCAGTTGCGGCGGCAGAACTCGTCGCCACAGGACGCGCGGCAGGCGGCGATCTCCGGGCAGGCGGTTTCTTCAATCCAGGGGGGAGGTTCGGCGGGACCGCCATCCATGTCTGGCGGAGGGGGAACCGGATCCGTTGGAACACCCGCATCGGGAGCAGGCGCAGGGGGGGTATCCACCATGCCGCCGTCGCGTCCAGGCATGGGACGTCCGGGTTTTGAACCCGGTTGCGGTCCGCCCGGCCCCTGTTGGGAAAGCCCCGCATCGCCGCCGCCGGACAAACCGCCATCGCTGGGGTTGAAGGAAGGCACGAACGAGCGCCCGCAGGCGGCCAACGCCCAGACCATGGCCAGAAGAAGAAGTGTATTGCGCATGACCAATTACCCAGCTGATTGCATCGGGACCCCGCAGGCAAGCTAACAAACCCCGGGACACGGGGCAATGAAGGAATCAAAACCGCGCCTGAACAATCAGGTTATAGCCAAAGCGGTAGGGATTCTGGAACTCCCGGATGGCGATGCCCTGGGCGTTGTCCGTCAACCGCGTTTCGTTGTTGTCAATCTGGAAATACACCTCGGTGAGCAGCGCCATGAAATCGGAGATCTGCCAGCGCACCGGCGCCTTGAAGGCGATGATCGGCGTGGCGTTTTCGCCGGGCGGAAGAATCGAAAAATCACCTTCGCGCCGCACCACCACCTTGCGCTCGCCCGCCATATCGGTTCCCGGGTTGTTGCCGGCGTCGAGTTTCCCCTTGAACCAGGCGGGAACCTGCAAGCCCGCCTGCAGACCCGGCGTCAGGTGCAGGTTTTCAAAATAGTAATCCAGCCCCACGGCGGCGAAAAACTCGGGTCCCTGCTCGCTGTTTTTCGAAAAATCCTGAAAGGGCACGAAGCCGGGCACGTTGTGCAGCACAAACGACAGCGACTGGAAGGCCGCGTCGCCAAACAGCCTGAAGCGGTTCCAGCGGAACTCCAGGTTCACGTCACCCGCCATGGCTTTCTGCACCACCGTGCCGCCCGCGGCGCCGGGGTCTTCCAGCGTCTGCCCCAGCAAGGTCAATTCGCTGGCGGCCTTCCAGGAAAAACCAGGCCGGTAGCTGGTGGGAGCGAAGAAATTCATCTCGTCCTCCGGACCATTGCGATAGAGGCGGAAATCAATCGAGGTCTCCGGCTCGATCCCTTCAAAGAATGCGATTTGCGTGGAACCGCCGAAGGCATGCACCGGTTTGCCCAGGACATTGCGGTTGGGATTGACCCCGCGCTCGAACCATCCGCCGTTGACCTCCCAACGGAAGAAGCGGGTGAAATCAATTCCCCAGCCCGCCAGCAGGCCGTAATTGGTCTGCTCTTCCTGGATTTCCTGATTGAGCAATTGCGTGGTCTTGAGGCCGATGAACGAATACCAGCAGGGTTGCTTGATTTCGAACTTGAAGGCGGGCGTGGCGTTCGGATTGTTGACGAAGGGAATGCCGCCGCGGAAGAGATCGGAGGCGGGCTTGAAGAAGATCGGCGATCCGCCCCATGAAATGCGATACGAATATCCCAGGCGGAAACGGTCGCCGCTGAGCGGAAAACCGGTGAAGCTGATGTTGCTGCGGTTCCGCTCGTCCTTTTCTTTCTCTGGAGACCAAATGAGGCGGATATAGCTGCCCGAATCCTGGATCACCGTGTTGCGGTCCGACACCAGAAAGAAACGGAGCACCAGCGAGGCCTCGGTTTCCAGCCCCTCGAAATAGGCGGGCATGCGCTTGTACATGACCAGGTGGCTCAGGGTTTCAAATCCCGAGAAGCGCGTGTTGTAGTTGTCGAAGAAGAGGGTGTTGCGATCTCCGCCGCCGATGCGCGCCCCCGGATTGGACGGATTGGTCTCGCCCGGTTTGACCAGCACGTTTTCATCCACGAATGAAAACGACACGCGGGTGTCAATAAAATCCGACGCCCGTGCGGCGCCCGCCGCCAACAACGCGCCTGTCAACAGGAATCCGGCCAGCCGCGCGGGTGCGCGGGAAATTCGCCCAGTCATGTCAGCCCCTCCGCCGGCTTTCGCCGGATTTCAGTCGCCCATTCGCGCGCCTCCCGGTTGGCGCGCTGGAGATTAACGTTCCTGCAGGGGCAGATCGCCGCTGTCGCGCACGAGGAGCACCCACCGGGTGGGGTATCGCCCCTGGCCGCGCGGAATCTGCCGCAGATTGCCCGTGATGGAGACGAACTTCCGCTCCGCCTGAGTGGACGGATCAAAATTCCGCACTGTTCCATCGCTGATGATCTTGATGGTCTCGCCCTGCCCCCCATCCAGCTTCACCGGCCATTGCTTGTACCGGTTGTAATCTTCCATCTCCGGCGCGAAGCCGCGCACGTTTTCCACCCGCACCAGCCCGCCCTCGAACGCCTCCAGCGCGTCGCGGCTGGCCAGTTCCGGAGAGGTGATGACATGCGGCGGCGGCTCCGGCGCCCGCGTCTCCGAAACCTCCCACGCCGGGTTGGTCAACTGGGTGGAGATGCCGCCGAACTCGAAGACCGTGCCTTCCAGCCGCCGCAGCAGCATGCCGCGCTCCACATCCTCGGGAGAATTGAAGTTGAACACGAAGATGGAAGCCCAGCGGCCCTCCGGCTCTTCCAGATCGGTGACGAACATCCCGTCCACGGTCACCCGGGTGACCACCATGGTTCCGCTGGTGATCGAAATCCGCCGGTCGAGCAGCGGAGACTCGCCGGAAACGCTTTCCTGCACATCCCGGATCCGCGGATTGGGAAAATAAATGGGCGGACTGACGCCCACCGCGTATCCGGCCGCATCCTGGCCCTCCCCCAGTTCTTCCGCCCAGATGAAGCATTTGCCAAAGGCCTGGACAAGGCCCGCCTGCACCCCGCGCGCCACGCCGTCTTTCAGTTCCACCGTCAGCGATTCGACGGCCTTGCCATCTGATCCCGTCAGCACGCCGCCGCGGGCGGTGATCAGCACCTTGCGATTGACGGGGAGAGGTTGCTTGCGCTCGTCCAGCGCCTGCAGGGATATACTGAAAAACCGCGGCTTGCCGCCCGTCTCCAGCGGGCGCGCTTCAGTTCCGGTCTCGCCATCGAGAACGAATGCAATACTGGTCAGGCCCTTGCGGAGTCCGGCGGTCTCGCTGACGCAGGAGACGGCGCCCATGGCCAGCACGAGCGCCACGGCCAGCCCGCGGGCGCGGCTATTGGGTGATGCGTTCAATGCGCTCATCCTCGAAGCCTTTGACGCAGGGCAGCAGGTCATAACGGGAGGGCTCCAGTTGCGAACACTCCGGCAGCGCGGATCGTTCCGGGCGGTCGCAGTTCTTGACATAGGCGCAATAGGCCTCCGGGGTCCGGAAATTGCTCCGTCCACACAACAGTTCGCCCAGGGGCAGGCGCTCCCCGGTCAAATAGGACTGCAACTCGCCGCCGTCGCAGTCCTTGAGGTGATAGTCCTCACGGCGGGCGCTTTCGCAGAGGTAGGATCGCCATTCGCTCTCCTGGGCGAAATCCTCTTTCCGGCAGGCGGGCAGTCTGGACATATGGTCAATCAGCGTTTCACGCAGCGAGATGCCCGTATTGAACTTGGTGGTGTTGCGCTGGAGGATGCGGAATCCCGATCCGCCGCCGGCGATATAGTCGTTCACCGCGGCCTTGTAAGAGCCGTTCAGGTTCAGCGGCTGTCCGCCAATGGTGATGTTTTCCGCCTTCTGGGTGACGCAGTTCATCACGAATTTAATCCCGGCGACCTGCGCCTGCGTGCTGCAGCCGCGTTCGCTGCTGCGCTCCACCACGAAGTTCATCAGGTCCTGCACCTCGCGTCCGCTCAGGAAAATGCTGGTCAGGGAGTTCTCAAAGGGGAAAACCTCGAACATTTCCTCTCGGGTGATGGCGCCAGCCTGAAGATCCGCGCGGATGCCCAGCGAATTGGTCATGCCGAAATCCGCCTCGACGCGGCGGCGGGCGCGCATGGCCTCCGCCACCAGGTTGCCAAGCTGCGAATCCCCGCCATTGTCGCCGAAGCGGCGGACCATGCCCGGGGCGTAGGCGAAACGCTCCTCCAGGTTGATGCGCTGGTTCAGTTCAAACAGGAAAGGCTCCAGCATATTGGCGATGGCGCCGTCATCGGGAACGCGGCTGTCCACCGGAATGATCCGGTATTTGTGGCTGAGCACCCGCTGGTAAACGGGACGCCCGTCAATCTCCACCGGCTTGCCGCCCTTGTCCTTGAGTGGGTTATCGAGGCGGATGACCGTGTCCAACCGCCCCACGTATTTCGCGAAGGCGCCCGAATGAGACAGGATGACATCACGCCCCCAGGGGTCTTTGATGACCTCCGGCGGGTTGAGCACGATATGCAAATGGCCGCCCAGGTACACATCAATATCGGGAACACGGCGGATGATCTCCCGGTCATCGTTCAGGCCCAGGTGGCTGACCACCACAATCAAATCCACCATCGGCCGCAGGAGTTGGACATAATCCCGCACGATGGAAACCCCTTCCAGCGGGGTGACGCCCAGCGAATTGCCGCCCTCGACGATGGAGTTCAGCGAGGAGATATTGGCCATGCCGATCACGCCGATGCGCAGGCCGTCCTTGTTGAGGATGACGTAGGGCCGGGTGAAGTCGCCCAGATTGCTGCGGCGGGTGATGGTGTTGTCGAACAGATAGTTGGCCGCCAGAACGGGAAATCCCCGGTGCATCGTGTACATCTCGGACAGGATCTGTACGCCCTTGTCGAACTCGTGGTTGCCTATCACCGCCGCGTCCAGCCCAACCATGCCGAGAAAACGGATCTCCGCCTCGCCGGAAAACAGGTTGTAAATGGGGCCGCCCTGAAAGCAGTCGCCCGAATCAAGATGCACCACGCGGCTCGCCCGGGCGCGTTCCCGCTTGAGCACGGTGGCCATGCGCGCCGCCCCGCCAAAGGGGGCGTTTTCGGGAAGCAACCCCAGCGCCCGATCGGTCGCCCCCGGAGAAAAATCATAGGGAACCAGCCGGGAATGGATATCCGACGTGTGCAGAAAGGTCAGGCTCAAATCCTGGCCTTTCAGATCCGTCTTCACCCCTTCCGTGGTGCAGGCGGCGAACAGCAGGGCCGCGGCGGCGGTATGCGCGAACAAGGCTTTCATGCAGGATGGAATCCAGCGCTGTCTACAATGATCCGGAACCGGTGACAACGGCTTGTCCGCCGCGCAACAAGAACACGGCGGCACGACCAGCATGCCAAGCGGCCGCGTGACGTCACGCCGGCTTCTCCGCCCGCACCCCAGCCGCAACCAGAAAGCCTAAAAATCGCCGATCAGATCCGGCAGGTCAGGGATATCCACAAACGGGTTACGGCGGTCCTGGAGCTGGAATACCCGTTCATGCCGGCCTTTCTCCCATTCGCTGGGCGGATCCGCCTTGTTCCAGCGGCGGAAAAACGCCTCCTGCTCGCCGTCAATCTTCATGTTGTAGCGCACCGAGAAATAGAACATCGAACGCGCCAGATCGCCCTTGTGAACATCGCGCGGCTCGAAACATTTGGTCCCGTTGGAACTGGACCCCAATTTGCTGCCGCCTCCCGTCCACGACGAATTGACGACTTCGCAGAAGGGATAATTCGACCGCCGGGAGTTGGTTCCCGAATCAGTGGGATACAGGTGATTCAGATCGCTGCGCGCCGGTTCATCATCCGCGCCTTTGGACTGCGGCCAGCTATGCTCCGTGTTCATGTTGCTGGAGCCTGGCTCCGTGCGCGTCTGGATGCGCCGGCCGGTGTATACGCATTCGACCCAGCCGTTGTCGTTGTTCACCACGCCGAAGAGTTTCTCCTTGGCGTTGTCATACCCCAACGCCCGGTGACCGCTGACAAGATCGCGCAGACAGGCGAGGAGAGCGCCATCCCGCAACTGGCGGCATTTGGCGTATAGGCCCTCCAAATCCACCTGGCGCTTACGGCATTCGGAAGTGGTATAACGTCCGCTTTCGCAGCGGGTGTGCAGGTCGCCGCCCGGACAGCCGTTGGGCGTGACGCGATCCTGAACACATCCGGGCGGCGGCGGGGTGTCGTCGCCGGCGTCCGGGACGCCGGTATCGGCAAGTCCGCCGTCTGGGAGGCCAGTGTCGTGACTGGTTGGGTCATCTGATCCAAGATCATCGGGTCCGGCGTCCGGATCTCCGCCGGAGTCCTGCTCCGCATCCATTCCACCGGCGTCTGTCCGGCCAATATCTTCCGGCGGCTGGATATCCGGCCCCGGGCTTGCATCCGGCTCCCCAAAATCCGGCGGGGACTGGCCATCCTGTCCCGGGGCGCCGCCATCGCTTCGCGTCAGCCCGCCCGCGGTGCAATACGTATTGTCCACCAGGATATTGTTCACGCAGGGAATGACCAGGTATTCGCTGGGGGCGCAGCCGCCGGCCACGAACTGGTCTTCCTTGCACTGGGCGCCGAAAAGCTGGCTTGGCGAGGCGCAGAATCCGCCGGTCAGCACGGCGCCGCGGCACAGGGTGACGCGGGTCAGGCCCGATCCGCAGCCGTTGGGGATGATTTCGTGATTGGCGCAGGAGCGGTCAGCGCCGCCACCGGGAGAACCGGGTCCGCCGCTGGTGAATCCGCCGGGTTTGTTTTCCGGAACCGTCCCGCATCCCGCCAGCAGGATGATCAATCCCCATGCGCCTGCTTTGGGGAAACCCGATGAACAACCGCTTTCCACCGGACGCTTTTCCCGCGCACGGCAGGAAAGGTCAAGCGGGGTCAGGGCGGCGGTTCAATCCGCAACGCCCGCGTCCCCGCATGCGCCGGATCTCCGCCCAAAAAAAACACCCCCTGTTCGCATGCAGGGGGTGTTTCGTGGGAACGGATGGAGCGATTAGTAGCGCGGGCGTCCGCCGCCGCCGCCACGGCGATCTCCGCCGGGACGGCCGCCGCCGAATCCGCCAGGGCGTCCGCCGCCCGGGCGGCCGCCGCCGAATCCGCCGCCGCC
>JAJVIH010000070.1 GCA_022072125.1 Myxococcota bacterium
GTGGGGCCATACCGCGCCTTGAACTCCTGAAAGCGGCTGCCATCCACGATGCGGGCGATCACCTCGCGGACATCCCACGCCTTGCGTTTGTCCTGGGGAAGGATTCCGTAGATTTCCCGCGGATCGTACGCAGGCGCCTCGGGCGGAGCCAAATCCATGGCCGCCCTTTTCACCCGGTTGAGGTTCTCGACGATATTGCGGGCGATGGCGAGCGCGCGGGAATCATCTTCGGCGTAATGATCCGCCACGCCGCTGACACGGCAATGCACGTCGGCGCCGCCCAGTTCCTCCGCCGAAACCTCTTCCCCGGTGGCGGCCTTCACCAGCGGCGGCCCGCCCAGGAAAATGCTGCCGGTTCCCTTGACGATCACCGCCTCGTCGCTCATGGCGGGAACGTAGGCGCCGCCCGCCGTACACAATCCCATCACCACCGCGATCTGGGGAACGCCGGCGGCGCTCATGCGCGCCTGATTGTAGAAGATGCGCCCGAAATGCTCCTTGTCGGGAAATACTTCGTCCTGCATGGGCAGAAAAGCGCCGCCGGAATCCACCAGGTACACGCAGGGCAGGCGATTCTCCAGCGCGATTTCCTGGGCGCGGACGTGTTTTTTCACGGTGACGGGATAATACGTGCCGCCCTTCACCGTGGCGTCATTGGCGATGATCAGGCATTCCACGCCGCAAACGCGCCCCACTCCGGTGATGATCCCCGCGGAGGCGGCCTGTTTGTCGTACAAATCCCACGCCGCGAGCGGAGAGAACTCCAGAAAGGGTGTGTTGCGATCCAGCAGCTTTTCAATACGGTCGCGGGCGAAGAGCTTGCCCTGCTCCGCATGCCGCTGGCGCGCCTTGGCGCCGCCGCCCTGTTTGACCTGGCCCAGGCGCTCGCGCAGCGTGGCCGCCAGCGCGCGGTTATGGGCGTCGTTGGCCTTGAAATCGGCGCTCGATGGGGTAATGCGTGAAACCAGCCGTTCCATGAAATATCCGCGTGGTTGCGGGGATCGAATGCTCCAGAAGAGCGCACATCCGCTTTTGGATGCATTCCCCGCCCGGCCTGTCCGGAATTCCGGCGATGGCTTAACACGGCGAAAACCAATCCGCCAGTGCGAAAAAAGGGGCGGCCCGGAGGCCGCCCCGCCCTGATCGCGCGGCAAGGGCCCGCGCCCGGAGAACAGCTATTTGCCTTCGATCTTCTTCACCAGTTCGTTGGTGAGTTTCGCTGCTTCATCAAAGGCGATGAGCTTTTCGCCCTTCTTCACGGCGTCCAGGTCCTTCAGGAAATAGTCGGCGGCGTTGCGGTCCGGAGCGCCCGACGGATACAGGTGGGCGATGATCTTTGCAGCCAGGTCCGGGGCGTTGGCCTTGGCCCACGGCTCCACGGACTCCCAAAAGAGACGTGCTTCGATCAGGTACACATCGAGCTTCTGGTTCTTGCTCATGTCCTCGAATTCATACTGCACGCCATAGGCGAAGGCGCGCACCATCTCCTTTTCGATCATCTCCATAACGCCGTTGTATTCGGCGTGATCGGCGGGAACCTTCTTGTCAGCTGCTCCGCCGGTTTCCTTCTGGATGATGTCGCGGAGCCGGCGCATGCCGTCGAAAACCGTCTTGTTGATAATGACCTTGAAACGATCCTCGCGGGCGGCGGACATCTTGGCCAGACCCTTGGGATTGGCGCCGTTGAAATCCAGACCCCACGTGCCAAAGGCTTCATCCAGCTTCGGCCCCGCGCGGGAGAAAAGCTCGTGATACACATAGTAGTAGAAGAAGGTCAGCAACAGTTTGTCGGCGGTCTGACCCGCATAGGCGATTTCGGAATCCGACTTCGCCGCCATGCCCATCTGAATGGCGCTGCTGATGTGCTTGTCCAGGAAGGCCCCCACGTCAGCGGGGGCGTATTTCTGATCGCCCTTGCGCGCGGCGACCTTGTTCTGCAGATCATTGGCCTGATAGGCGGCGAGAATCTGCTTGAAGATCTCCGCCGCGTTCTCGACCTTGGCTTCCTTGCGGATCTTGTTGATCTTCTCGTATTCGTCCACGCGCGCCTTCTGGACCGCCATATTGGATTCCGAGAAGGGCTGGTAGGCTTGGCCCGCGGCGCCGCCGGTTCCGGCGTCCGCAGTAGCTCCGCCGTCGCCCGCGCTGGCGTCGCTGGACGTTCCCGCATCGCTGGATCCGCTGTCCCCGCATGCGGACAGGGCCAGGATACTGGCGATCATCAGGGTCATTGAAATTATTCCGCGAAGTTTCATGGGCTTTGTCTCCTTGGTGATGGAATGAGGGTGAAACTCGAATCTTTCAGCGATGGGCCAGGCGATCGTCCGGCCGTTCATGCATGGGTAAAATCCAGCGCGAAGGCGCCAGCGAAAATGGTTGCGCGGCCAAGTCCACGGATGAATCCACCAGCGGCTGGCTGACGCGCCCGTTGAGCGAGACGCGCACCTGCGCGAATACCCTTGGGCGCACGCCAGCGGCCTGTTTTTCCCGTTCGGCCAGCCAGTGAGCGAAGCGGTGAATCATCGGCGGCGACGAGGACATCACGCGCGCTTGCATCGGCGTCAGGACCTCTTCGGGACTGACCCAGCGCTGGCGGCCGGTGACGGGATTGCGCACCACGAAATCCGCCTGCCCGGACTTCTCCATGATCATCACGTGCCACGCGAAGTTGAAGCCTTCCTCGGTCCACAGCAGATTGCCCGGATAGAGGTGATGGCGCAGCGGAATCAGCGCCTGCGCGGACAGGAAAACCGCCGCGGCGATGAATCCCCAGTGCGGCAGCGCCAGCGCGGACGCGGAGGGCGAGGCGGCGGCCTGTCCATGCGCTGTAACGGCGGCGGCGCGCGGCCCGCGGATGAAATTCCACACCCGCAATGGCCAGTCCGGCTCGAAGAACACCAGCACCAGCACCGTCATGATCCATGGAAACAATCCGATATTGAACAAGCCGCCGGTTATCAGGTGGAAAAGAATCACGGCTCCGTACGCGGGCAGGCGCGTGCGGCGGTTGAGCAGCCAGAAGGCGATGGTCAGGTCAAACAACATGCCCGCCCAACTCATCGCGAAGGCGGCGGCGGGCCAGGAAAACAGCTCGCCGATCAGCGGAAAATCCGTGCGCGCCTGCAACCAGGTCTGCAACGGCTCGGCGCGGAACAGCCAGTCTGACTTGATCTTGGCCGCTCCGGCGAAAAAGTAGACCAGGCCGAGTTGCGCGCGCAGCAGCGCCAGCGGCCAGAAGGGCATTTCCGGCGATTGTTCCCGGCGCTTGCGCCAGTTGTCGAGGGACCACACCCAATCGGCTGGCAGAAAGATCATCACGAACGCCGCCAGGCTCATGAAGTAATAGTGATTCAGGTAGTAGGTCTGATCGATCAGTTCAGCGTAGGTGAACAGCAGGAAATACGCGGCCGCCGCGAGCCGGTAGAAAAGCCCCAGCGCGATGCAGGCCGCCGCCAACCCCATCACCGCGAAGTGGACGTACATGCCGATCCCGGGCCATACCTTCACCCATTCGAATCCCGGGTAGGAAAAATGCATGGGCGGAGCGATGAACAACTCCTGAATCCACCCATTGGCGGCGAAACGGATGGCGGAAGCCAGCCCGATCAGCCCGAAGATGATCCGGAACGCCGCCAGCGACGCGCCGCTGACGGAGCGGTTCAACCACCGCATCACGCCATCATAATCAGTCATTGTCCTTCTCCAACACCGACACCGTGATTCCCAACAGCGAGGCCAGATCGGCCTGGAAGCGCGTATAAACCGCCTTCAGCGCGGCATAGAGCGTCTTGACTTTCTCCTTGTCCTCGGTCACCGCATCGTGCAGCGGCGTCTTGAGATCATCCATCGCGCGGAAAGCGGCGGCGAAATCCTGGGTCACCAGTTTGTCCACTTCCGGATTGCGCTCGGCGATCAAATCCCGCAGTGATGGGGCTCCGGAGGACGGCGCTCCGCCATAAAGCAACTGCAATCCCTTGAGTCCGTATCGCAGGTCATCCAGCCCCGTGCCGCTGCGCCAGACATCCACGAGTTTGGGGTTGGGCTCCACACCGTCCCGAAGGCCGGAGGGGCGCCCCAGCATGGTGTTCGACAGCTTCTGCGCCACCATGATGTTGTGGTTCATCAGGTCGTCGTAGGCGTTCTGGATCAGTTTGTAGCGCGCGCTGCCATTGCCCGCCGCGGCCAGTTCGTTGGCGAAATTTCCGCCCCCGGGAGCCCACTTCGCGGCGATGGACGCGGCGGTGGTCCGGTTGAATTTGGCGAGGGCGGTCAGATACTGGCAGCGGCGCGCCCCCGCGGTTCCGGTGAATTTTTCGAGCACGTTGGCGGGCTGCCCCGAATCGTAGAGAACATACTCGACCGCCAGAAACCCCTTTTTGAGCGCGGTCAGCGTTTCCATGTAGGTATCGCTGAACTCATGGGTCCCGCCGATTTCATCCTTCTCGATGCGCTCCGGATCGATGGGCGAACGGTCCAGCCTCGTCTTGGCGTCCATATCCATCGCGGGGCCAAAGTGGAAGGCCCAGCCCTCGAACCAGGCGTTGCGCGATTGCCGCCAGGCCGCCCGGGCGGACTGGAGCGCAGCATCGGTGGGACCGGCGCACAACTTGCCTGAAGCGTCCTCCAGCACCTGGGCGCTGCTTTCCAGGTTCTTCCAGGAGGGCACAATCACGTCGTCCGCGAGACCGCGCAGCACGGCGTTGCGATCAATCACCGGTTTTTCGCTGCCGCACGCAGTGGTCCAGATGACCGCGGCGCTGGCGGCGGCGGCCGCGGCGACGCCAGCGGAAAGAAAACGCAGGGAAATGGTTGAAGGCATGGGTGCTAGGTTTTTCAAGTTAAATGGGGGAATTCCCCCTAGGCGGGGTGCAAGATATTGAAAATGATTTTCATTGTCAACAGAAAAATGCAGGGATTCTTTTCCGTTGATATTCAGACCTTCAGACACGTATCCGCCAAAGATAATTCGCGGCGATGCGATTTTTCTCCCGTTTTACCTAGCGCCGGACGCGATCGGATTGCCGCCGCCGGCGGTATGGGCGGAAGGCTGTTCAATCCCCGCCTGGACTTTTTCACTGGCGCCCAGGAATTAAACGAAGACGGTGCGCGGCGATCCAACGCCATGATAAAATATTTTTTGCAGCCGGATTTCCCGGCATGCCATTCGGGGGGCTGGATTTCATGACTGGAATATCCGCGCCGGCAGGTCCAGGTTTTGATCCACAAGGAGCTTCGCATATGAGCAAGACATTACTCATTCTCAATGATCCGCCTTATGGCACGGAGCGCAGCTACAACGCCCTGCGGCTCGCGGGCGCCCTGGCGAAGCAGGACGGAGGGCAGGTCCGTGTATTCCTCATGGGCGACGCCGCGAGTTGCGCCAAGGCCGGCCAACAAACCCCCAATGGTTACTACAACATCGAGCGCATGCTGCGCGCCGTCGCCAACAGGAATGGCGATATCGGCGTGTGCGGAACCTGCATGGATGCGCGCGGCATCACCGCCGGCGAACTCGCCGAAGGAACGCGGCGCAGCACCCTCGACGAACTGACGGAGTGGACGTTGTGGGCCGACCGGGTCCTGGTGTTTTGAACAGAGACCCCCTGAAAGGACGGCAAGCCGGCGGCATCCACGCCGGGATATTCTTCATCCGGGAAGACCATGGGCGGAGAGGCGCCGTCACGCGAGGAGACCGCCGGACAAATCACCGGCGAACTCAAGGACGGCCTTCGCAACAATCCTCCGCCCGGCATCCCTTCCATGATCGTATTTTGATCCCTGATGGGATCGCCGCCCCGGGCGGCGCAACCAAACTTCCAATCAATCCCAGGGAGGGAACCAGCCGAAGGTTGGCCCCACCAGGAAGCCGAATCCCGACAGGTTGATGGAGTCCGGGGCAGGCGGCGGATTGCCCGAAAAGCCCTCGATATCCCATTCGTTCGCGTTGTTGATCAGGTAGGCCGCCGTAGCGTCAATGGACAGCCAGCGCAGCAGCTTGAGCTTCACCCCCACGCGCGGCTGCACGTGAAAGGTTTGCGATGCATAGGTGACCACCACGTTCTCCACCGCTCCGGTCACTGGAGAAACCGGCGCCGCGATATTGGCCGCCTTCGGAGTTTCGGTGCGGTTGTAGCGCAGGGTCACCCCGCCGCCGCCCAGCAACGCGCCCGCGGAAAACTCCCAGCGGCGATGCGGAAACACCCCTTCCATCAGCACGCCGCCCGCTCCCATGTTGAGTTTGACGGTGCGGCGATCAGTACCCACGGTCTGCGACGTGCTCATGGACACGCTCGTGCCCGCTCCGCCCAGACGGAAATACTGCGTCAGGTAGGCGTAGCCCTGCCCGCCAAACGACGGATATCCCGCGCCGGTGAACCGGTTGCGGATCCCCAGCACATCCACCACGTAACGGTTCAGATCGGTGACATCGGGGAAGGCGGTGATGACAAAAAATCCGCCCGCGCCGCCAAAGAACAACCCATGTCCCCGTTCGCGGCCGTAATCCCCATCGGACCGGCTCTTTTTCCAGGAACTGGCGTCTTCCGTCTGATCCAGTTCTTCCTTCTGCTCCTGCTGCCATGGCGCCTTGCGGCGATAGGAATGTTTCCACCAGACGGATTCTTGTTTGTCATCCGTTGCGGATGGCGCCGCCGCCCCATCGTTGAGGTAAGAGGAGGGATCATCCTCCGGCGCAGGAGTTGAATCCGCATCCGCCGGGGAGGCTTGCGAACCGGACGAGGCCGCGTCCTGAGCCAGGGCGGGAACGCCGGATATCAGGACCAGCAATAAACAGACAAACGGGGTTTTCATTTTCTCCGCTCCAGGACCACCTTGCGGCGGACGCATGCCTGTATATACCGGATTCCGGACAATTCAAGCATATGAGTACGCGCACCTGTCATGATTGTCCCGGCGGTTTTTCCACCTAGTGGAAACCCAAAGTATGCGCATTCTCGCCCCCCGTCAGGGAAGCAGGCCGGCGTCCTGCGGCCTGTCCTGAATGTCCCGCCGCCCTGAATATGAAGTTCCTGAATCCGTGACGCTTCGCGGAAGCGGATCCGGTCTCACCCGCCGGCGCCCTGGGGAGCGGGAGCGCCTTCATAGGCTTCATCGGGCTCGCTCTGTTTGCGGGCCTGCGCGCGATCCCGCGCCTCTTTCACCTTGCGCACGAACTGCTCGGCGGCCACCACATGGGCCCCTTCCACGTGAAGCGTATAACCATTGCGGAACTCGAAGGTCACCACCGAGGTCGCCCCGCCGCGCAAATAGAAGAAATAACACAACGTATCCCAGGCGAACCCCAGGATGGCGAAGAGCAACCCGAGCCCCACCAAACCGATGTCGCTGTTGCGGATGCCATCCATCGCCATCAGCGTGCCCAGCAGCACGCCCGCAAACAAACCAATCCAGCCCAGAATCAGAAAGGCGCCCCGGTGGCTGCGCCCCTCCCCCGTCGCCACCAGATCGCGCAGCGGATACCAGGTGCTCTGTTCGCTGATGGTCTTGCCCATGAACTGGTTGCTGGAAACGGCCACCAATTCGCCGGAAGTCAGGTGCAACTCGCGGTGGCGGCGCAGTTTCAAGGGCCAGGCCAACAGCGACAACAGCGGCGAGACGATCCTCCAGCCGGAAAGAATTTTCAGGATTTCCCAGAAAGCCGAGCGGCGGCCGCTGATGCCCGATCCCGCAAGGGCGGCGCGCGATCCCTCCACATCCAGACGAGGCGCCGGAATGGGGATATCGCTGAAGTCCTCCCACAGGTTGGATGATGGAGATGATTCCCGCTGGGCGGATACCGGCGCAACGGATTGAAGCACGCGTTCCGGCGGCGGAGCGGTTGTTTTCACCGGCCCGGGCGGCGGTTGAGACGCCACGGATGGGACGCGCCGGACCTTCGGTTCCGATGCGTCGAGGGCGTCATCGAGACGGATGGCCGGCGTGGTGACGCGGGATTCCATCCGTCCAATCACCACCGCGGCGGGTTTGTCCGGCTTTGCGGGAGACGGCGGGGCCGTGCTCGCAATGGCGTCAGGAACCTCCGCGAACCGGGACGCCGCGGGCTCTGGCGTGGGCAAGGTCTGGGCGGGTTTTTGCCCGGTCACGGACACGGCATTGGGGTGAAAAACCTCCTGGGCCGCTGCTTCGTTCAACACGGGAAGATCGGCCATCGAGCGGTGGAAACGGGTTAGACCATCCATCTGTTGCAGGCGGCGGGCCGCCTCGGCCAGTTCGCGGTTATAAGCGTCGCGCGCGGCTTCCTTGGACTTCGCGGCGCTGGCCGCTGCCACCAGGGCGTCGGACGCCAGTTCCAGTTCGACCCGCACGGCGTTGCTGGGAATCACCTCGCGCAGGGATTGTCCAAATACGGCGTTCAACTGCACCAGCAGGCGGTAGTGAAACAGGCTTTCGCTCTCGCGGGATTGAGCCCGGCAGGCGCGGGCGAAGAACAGATTCAGTCCGGCGAAGCCAGCCAGCACCGCGCCAAAGCCTTCCGGATTGCGGTCGCGCAGCCCCTTGAGCTGGTTCAGAAAACGCACGCTCGCCTGGATGAGTTCCACGTGCCAGGCGGCGGGCAGACGCGCCATGGCCTGCGCGATCAACTCCGATTGGGCCTCGCTGGGGTCATTCCCCTGTTCCAGCAGCGCGAACATCGCCTGCACGGCTTCCCGGAAACGGGTTTCCGCGCGCAGGGGTTCAGCCCCGGACTGCTGGGCGGCGGCGTCCAGAGCCGCCAGCACCACCGGCCAATTGTGATCCTGCTGGCCTGACGCCGCGTTCATTCCCTTACTTCTTCCTCGCCACGGGCGGCGTGGTGGTTTTGCGGCGGGACGCCATCATCGCCGCGAGCTTCATTTTCATCTGATCGGCGATGTCCTTCTGCTGCGCAAGGATATCCTTCTTTTCGACGGGGTCGCTCACGAAGTTGTACAGGTTGTAATAATTGTACGACTCGCTCCATAACAGCTTGTAATCCCCCTCGATGATGGCCTTGCGGGATGACCGCTTGGCGTCGGGCAACATCTCCGCGACGATGGGCGGATGCGGCTGTGCTTCCCCTCCGGAAAGATACGGCATCAGACTGACGCCGCGAAATTTTTCCTGAACTGGAACACCCAGAAACTCCAGGATCGTTGGAACAAGGTCCAGATTTGAGACATTGACCCCGCTGATGCGTCCCGGTTTCACTCCTGGCCCCCACACCACCAGCGGCACGCGAATCTGATCATCGTACAACTGGTTGCCGTGCCACAGGTAGCCATGCTCGCCAAAGGCCTCGCCGTGGTCGGCGGAAAAAACAATCAGGGTGTTTTTCGCCAGTTCGCCGCCCCGCACCTTGTCGAAAATTTCCCCCCAGTAGCGATCGGTGAAAAGGATTTCGTGATCGTAAATATCCACCCGTCCGGAACCAAATTTCTCGACGCCCTTGTGCTCCAGGAAGGTGTGATGGGGATCAAAATAATGGACGATGTAAAAGAAGCGCTTTTGATCCTGCATCCGGGCGTCCAGATAGCGCAGCGCCACCTTGTTGATATCCGGCGAGGTCACCTTGTTGAGCATGACCTTGTCGTCGGGATGGGTGACCGAGGTATCCCAGTCGTCGAATCCCTGGTTCATTCCGTACTGCGGCAGGAAATACCAGTGCGCAGCCACCAGGCCGGTACGCCACCCAGCGGATTGCAGCCATTCGGAAATGAACTGGTTGGCGGGCTGCACCACCGGCCACAGCGGCGCATCGCTCAGATCAATTTCGGACGGCCAGAGTCCGGACAGCATGGAGGGCACGCTCATCTTGGTCATTGGCGCGTTGGCGAAGGCGCGATCGAACACCACGCCTTCCGCCGCCAGTTCATCGAGTTTGGGAGAGGTTTTCCGCTTCGCCCCATAGGTGGACATGCGGTCGGCGCGCAGGGTGTCCACGATGATCCACACCACGTTGCGCGGCGGAACCGCCACGGCGGATTGCGTCGCGGGAGCAGACGCGGGCGCCGCCGTCAACACAGCGGGTTCGGGCGCTTCGAGGGTGACGGATGGCTCTTCGTCGCCGCCCAGGCAGTCATCATCGAGGCC
Source organism: Myxococcota bacterium (assembly GCA_022072125.1). GTDB lineage: Bacteria > Myxococcota > JAJVIH01 > JAJVIH01 > JAJVIH01 > JAJVIH01. The sequence continues at coordinate 10,069 of JAJVIH010000070.1, forward strand.
GTTGCCAGCCACTTCCACCGCGCCGGGATAGACCGCGCTGTTGTGGTCGTCGCAATCCCCGCCGGCAAAATAGCCCGAAAAACCGTCCTTGTCGGAGTCCGCGGCGCGCTGCAAGCCCATCAACACCCGGCTGGTGACGGCGGTATTCTCCAGCAACGCAGCGCGGACAGCCGCGTGGCCGCCCTCCTGATCCAGCCAGGTGGCGGCGCCATGCAGGGAGAACATCAGAACAATGGCGGCGGCGGACAATGAACGCCCCAGGGTATGGGTCATCCAGTTGCGGTGCTGGCGCATCCGCTCAATCAATGCCCACGCCACCACCTGCGAGGTGAAAAACACCACCGCGTATACCAGCAGGGTCTGGTGGGCCTCATAGACAATCGCGAACTCATCCCAATAGCGCCCGACCACGAGGCCGATGCCCAGCGCCACCAGACAAACCGCGTAGCCACACCATACGAACAGATTGGCCGGGGACATATACCGGGGAAGCCAGTCATCCAGCAGGCGCAGCCATCCGGCGAACAGGCGGCGCAGCGGCAGCCACAACCCGGCGGCGGCGGCAACCAGCGCCAACACCAACAATGCCAGCACGAAAGCGGCGAAATCCTTGTTCTTGAAGGATGTAATGAACACCCGGTTGGCGGCGAAAACCGCCACGAAAAAACCGCCCGCGGCGGCGATCATGGCGCTGCCGCTGGCCGCCGCCTGCAATTGCACCTCTTTCGGACGGCGAAACAGACCGAATAACCAGGCGGCGCCAAAACCCTGGCGATCCAACTGCCGCAGGGCGACGCCCGCCAGCGCCTCCAGGGCGACAATGGGCGCCATGACCACCGACGCGGCGCAAATCAGGTGAACGGCGATACGCGCCCAATCCCAGGGGTTGGTCAGGGACTCCGCCTGATCGCGCCACAGCAGCAGAAACTCGACACCGGCCAGCATCCCGGCGGCGGCCAGCGCGGAGATTAGCAGCGAACGCAGGGGCCCGAACGCCGGACGGCTTTCCTGCCGGATATGAACGTGAGTCAAACTGAGGGAGGACATGACAAAAACATCAACCCATGGGCTCCAACCGGCTGATTGTAGATTCAGCCCCCGGACGGGTCAATTAAAGATTCTCATGCGTATGAGGGAGAAAACACCGCTCCCGCCGCATGAAATGATCCCCCAAAAAAACTGGTCCCCGGATGGGGACCAGCAAACGCGGGGTGGAATCTTGCGATTGGATCGCCTGATTATCTGTCTGGCGTCGCCGCGTCGGACGCTGTGGCGGGGCCGCCGTCTCCGCTATCGGGGAGAGCCGCGTCCGTACCGGTGGCGCTACCGTCATCCAAAGCGGTGTCTGACGCCGCCGCGTCAGACGCATCGGGGACAGCCGCATCGGTGGAAGCATCCGCTGCGTCCGGAGTCGCATCGGATCCGCCGGCATCCGCGGCAGCGTCATCGGCTGGGCCCGAATCTCCCGGTCCGGTATCGGCCCCGGAGTCCGGCGTGGCGTCTGGTCCGCTGTCCGCGCCGGTATCCTCGATGGCGGCGTCCAGAGCGTCGGGGGTATCCGCGTCGGGCGGTGGCGGCAGCACATCGTCAGGACCGGCTTCCGCCGCTGCGTCGGGGGTTCCGCCGCCGGGCTGGGGGGGAGCATCCGGATCCTTGCGGCAGAAGGTCAACAGCACGTTAGGCGGCTCGGTGGGGCATTTGCCCACGCAGAAGGCGCGCGCCTCCGATGACTTCACCACATTCAAGGATTTGTTCCGCGACCACACCACCAGGTAATAGAATTTGCCCGGTTCAAGCGGCGGGGCCTTCTTCGAGGTGTCGGCCTTGCCCTCGGGAGTAAAAACGGGATTGCCCGTGCTGTCCGGCGCGACGCCATCCGAATAGGTGATGATGCCATCCTTGCCGGTCAGTCCGAAGCTGTTCGACCAAACCCAGACAATCTGATCCACATTGGCGATGCGCGAGCCGCGGATGGACGGCTGATCCTTCATAATGGCGGCGTACACCAGCGGATCGCCCGCCGGCTGCCATTCGAACAGGGTTTTCTCCGCCTCGAAGACGCCGCCGGGCGGATTGCTGGCGCAACGCAACGGGGCCGTCATTTTGATGAGGGTTGTGCCGGCGAAGACCGGCGTTTGCGGAAGCGGCTGTTCCTGCGTGCCTGAGGCGCTGATATTCTTCGCGGCTTCCTTGTCCAGCCGCGCGAGGATGCTGTCGCATGAGGCGATGGCGGCGGAAACGGCCAGCAGAATAACGGCCCGGGACACAAAACCGGCAATACGGAAATTGGTGTTCATGGCCATCTCCTCAAAACGCCAGGTTGACGCCCAGCCCCAGTTGCAATCCGGTGGGAGAAACATCCACCAGTTCGACGCCGACGCCCCGGTGCATGTCAAAGCGGTAGTTGCGCACCTGGTATGACGCGCCCATCACCATGCGCGCCTCGGTGTAGAAACTGAACACCGTGGTGGGAAAGAAGATCGCCCCCACCACCGGCTGCACATTCCACCCAACCTGCGCCTCGGTCTCGCGCGTGGCCTTGAGCGGCGCGATATCGCGCAAAATTTCCTCATTGTCCTTGGACCCGCCGGGGGCGTTCAACACCAATTGCACGCCTCCCGCCAGACCCACATACGGCGAAATATATTCCGTATCGAGCAGAAAATTGTATGTGACGCGCGCATTGAGATGCGTCACGAAAAAATGATCTTCCAGCGGCGTATTCTCCACGTCTGTTCCGGTCAGCGACAGCATGGTTTCGCGGCGCGTCCAGAAGAAATTGATCTCGGGCCCCATCAGGAAATCATTGGCCCGGAAATACGCGGCCAACTTGCCGCCCATGCCCGCGCTCACCGCGCCGTCAAAGGGGATATGACCCAATCCGCCGAACTGGATGAACACGAACTTCTTCTGAACAATGAAGCTCTCCGATTCGCGGGTATATTCCTTGCGGAACAACTGCGCCGCCGCCCGGCGCACAAATTCCACCAGTTTGGACTTTTCCTCCACCACCACCTGCACGCGATTGACCGCCGTCGCCTCCACCGCATCCACCAGGTTCAAGTTGATGAGGTATTTGCCGCCCACCTCTCCCACTGTTCCGTAGACCATGAAGCGGGCGCCCAACCGGTCGCCAAATTCCGCGTAGCAGGAGGCCTTGTCGCATCCCAGCAGTTGCTCCTTCGCGCGGGTGTCCAGGATTTCGTTAACATCGGCCATCGAGATCATGGCGTAGTCGGAAAAATCGCCCACCGACACCACCAGCAGACCGCTGATATTCTTCGCCACATTGGCGGCCACGCCTTGCGGTTTCAAATCGAGAACCAGCACATGGTCGCGGCCCTGGCTGTCCTTCATGGGCCGTTTCGACACCACCGTCTGGGGAATCGAGGACGGCTTGATTTTCTCCGGAGCCTTGGGCGCGGCTTTTTTGCCCGCGGCAGCCGGTGCATCGCTGTCATCGTCCAGCGGCGGCGGCGCATCCTGGGCCATGGCCGTACCGGCCATCAGGACGGCCAGCAACCACGCCGCCCACCGCGCCGCACACGGCCTGCCAATTGAGGTGACACTCAAAACCATACAATAGCCTCCCCATGCGAGATGATTTCAACTTAGCCCAGCCATTCATTCCTGGCAAAGGTCCATGAGTCTGCATGGGTTGTCTCATTTCCTGTGGACAACCTGTACACCGATCCGCGTTCCGCAGCCGTTCCCTCCGCCTCCGTGCGAGTCACCGGAGGCCCGCCGTTCCCCGGCGAAGCCGGGGAACGGCCAAGCCCCGCGCGCGGGCGCGCAGCGCCGGGAACGCGCGCGTCCATGCGGAATGGAGCGGCAGACCGGATCACCTGCCGGAGACCGGCGTGACCTGGGTGGCGGGGACAAAACGAAACGGGTCACAAACGCCAGCGTCCGCTCGAAGCGGGGAAGTCTCATCCGGAAAGCGCGCATCCCCGGCGCTGGCGCGGGGCTTGGGCCGCCGCTGCCTTTGGCAGCGGCGGCGGGCCTTTGCCCGGTACAAGCATCGCCCCGATCAACCGATGCACGGCGCCGGAGCCTGGACTGGGAACGTCCCGGACACGCGAAACCACATACCAAACACACATCCGGCGACGAAGAGATGAACAACGCTCCGCCGCGTTGACCACCGGCGGGGGCGCGGATATGTACTGCGCCTTCAGTTTCCAGCAGGAGAACCACCATGCTCAAGGGCGAAAAAATCTGGCTCGATGGCGAATTCGTCAATTGGGACGAAGCGACGGTTCACGTCATGACACACACCCTGCATTACGGGCTGGGCGCTTTCGAGGGAATTCGCGCCTATGAAACCCACGATGGGCGAACGGCGATTTTCCGCCTGCATGAACACGTCCGGCGGCTGCGCGACAGCGCCCATATCGCGCTGATGGACAATCCCTACAGCCACGACCAGGTCGCCAACGCAATCATCGAAACGGTGCGCATCAACCATTTCAAGTCCTGCTACATCCGTCCCCTGCTGTTCCTGGGTCATGGCGCCATGGGGTTGGGTGCGGTGAATCCAACCCGGCTGGCCATCGCGGCGTTTCCATGGGGCGCCTACCTGGGCGAGGAAGGAATACAGAATGGCATTCGCGCCAAGGTCAGTTCGTTCGCGCGCACCCACGTCAACACCAATATGTCCAAGGGGAAAATCTGCGGGCATTACGTGACCAGCATCCTCGCCAAGCGGGAAGTGCAAAAGGCCGGATATGAGGAAGCCATCATGCTCGACACCCACGGCTTCGTGGCGGAAGGCACCGGCGAAAACATCTTCATGGTGCGGGATGGCATGATCAAGACGCCGCCGCTGGGCGCTTCGATTCTTGCGGGCGTGACCCGGGAAGTGGTGGTGCGGATCGTCCGCGACATCATCATGGCGGAAAATCCCGGCGTGAGTTTTTCAGAGGAATTGTTTTCGCGCGATCAACTCTATACCGCCGATGAAGTGCTGGTGTGCGGCACCGCGGCTGAGATCACGCCCATCCGCGAAGTGGATGATCGCCGCATCGGCCTGGGCAAGCCGGGGCCGATCACCCGCCGCGTCCAGGAAATCTTCTTCCGCATCGTGCGCGGCCAGGAGCCCCGGTATCAGGACTGGCTGACCTTCGTTTGAAAACAGCCCGCTTGTCTCCGCCCGCGGCCGCGGAAAGCGAATGCCTGGAGACCGCACGGCTGGACGCGACCGGATTCACACCCCGGATTTTTTGCACCAGTCCGCCACCGGGCAGGCTCCACAGGCCGGAATCCGCGCGTGACAGGTCTTGCGTCCATGCCAGATGAGCAAATGGTGGGTCGCGCTCCGCCGCTCCACCGGGATGACTTTGTATAGATCGAGTTCGATCTTGTCCGGATCGCCGTGGGTGGTGAATCCAAGCCTCCGGGCGACCCGCCCCACGTGGGTGTCCACGGCCAGGCGCGGCTGGCCAAAGGCGTTGGCGAGCACCACGTTCGCGGTCTTGCGCCCCACTCCCGGCAAGGCGGAAAGCTCCTCCATGGTTCCAGGGATTTCTCCGCCATGCTCCGCCACAATCCGGCGGCAGGCGGCGATGATATTCCGGGCTTTCGAGCGGTAGAGCCCGCAGGTGCGGATGTACCCCTCCAGTTCGGCTTCGCTGGCCGACGCATAATCCGCGGCGCCGCGATAGCGGGCGAAGAGCGCCGGCGTCACCATATTGACCCGCTTGTCGGTGCATTGCGCCGAGAGGATGGTGGCGATCAACAATTCCAGCGGCGTTCCGAAGTCGAGGGCGATGCGCGCGCCGGGCAGATCGGCTTCCAACGCATCGAGGATTTTTCCCATGCGCTCCTTCGATTTGGGATGTCCGTTATAAGCCCCGGTGGACGCCATGCCGCGTGATTACACCGCGCGCACCCGCCGGAGCAACCACATCCCCGCCGCAAAAAACACCACCAGGGAGAGGATGGCGTAACGCTGGCCGAAAACCCAACTCAATCCGCCGAAGGTCAACGGTCCAAACATCGAGGAGAACCGTCCGCAGATCGCGCGCAAGCCGAAAAACTCCGCCGTGCGCCCTGCCGGAATCAGGCGGCTGAGGTAAGTCCGCGACAACGCCTGCACGCTGCCCAATCCCAGCGCCGCGAGAACGGCCACGCCCCAGAAGGTCGCGCGGCTTTCCGTCAGGAATGACATCACGCAAACCACCACCCAGAGGCCCAGCACGCCAAACAGCACCCGGCGCACGCCGAAGCTGTCCGCCCAGCGGCCCGTCACAAAGGCCCCTGGGGCGGCGATGGTATTCACCACCACCAACAGGACCATGGATTCGCCCACCGAAAACCTCAGCGTGGACACCGAATAGGCGCCCGCGAACGCAATGACGGTGTCCACCGCATCCATGTACAGAAAATAGGCGAGAAAGAAATAGAGGAGAGGCCGCATTTCCGGCTCCCGCAGCGCGCGCAACGTGGACATCAATTCATGATATCCGGCTTTCCATTGAATCGGCCGGCCCGCGCCCGCCCCCGGCTCCCGCAGCAGAAAAAAAGTGGGCAGGGACATCAGAAAATAGAAAAGCGCCACCACCAGCGGAACCAGAAAAGGGGCGATGCTGGTCTCCGCTTCCGGCAGCTTCTTCGCCAGCGGCATCACCGAGGCCAGACAGATCACGCCGCCGAAATACCCCAGGGCCCAGGCCATGCCGGAAACCCTGCCAATGCGATCAGCAGGGACAATCTCCGGCAAGAATGCATCGTAGAAAACGATCGAGGCTTCAAAACTGGCGTTGGCGATGATGAACAACAGCATGGCCAGCGCAATCATGCCGTTCCCCGCGAAGAACAGAAGGCCGCAGGCCAGGCAACTCAGCGTGGCGAAGAAAATCAGAAAGCGTTTCCTGGCGCGGGACTGATCGGCCACCGCCCCCAGCAACGGCGAAATCAGCGCCGTCACCAGCGCGGAAGCCGCCACCGCGGCGCCCCAGAAAAAATCCTGGCGCCCGACATCTCCGCCCACCACCACCCGGCGAAAGAACAACGGATAAAACGCGGTGACCATCACCAATGGGAAAGCGGAATTGGCGAAATCGTACCATGCCCATGACCACAACTGGCGGCGGTTGACCGAGGTGATTTCGCTCATGCGCACCCGCTGATTCCGGAATGAAAAGAAGCCGCACGGCCGCCTGTTCCCGCATCATGCCCGGACCGGTGAAAGGACTGCCGCCCCTTCGCCCCCGCGCGGCGCATGACCGGCTGTCATCCCCGCCATTCATGGCGTTCCGCCGCCGTGAGACTGGCGGAAATTCCACATCCGGCGGGGGGGGCACTTCACCCCCGCTCCTGAACCGGACTACTTTTTGCAGACCGTGACGTTGGCGTTTTTCGAACAGTCGAAGTCATCGCAGTCCACGAACTTGTCATTGTCGTTGTCCTTGCCATCGCTGCAGAGGGCGTTGCTGTTTTCGCGCGGACAAACGGTGACCGCCTCGTTCCTGGAGCAATCGAAGTCATCGCAGTCAATGAACTTATCTCCATCGTTGTCCTTGCCGTCAGAACAATTCGCATCGTTGCTTTCCACGCTCGGCGGACGATCAGTGCTTCCGGCGTCCTGCGAACCACATACCGTGACGTTCTGATTCTTCGAACAATCGAAGTCATCGCAGTCAATGAACTTGTCCCCATCGTTGTCGCGTCCATCCGAACAGGCCTGGTTGTCGCTTTCGGCGCTGGCTGGACGATCCGCGCTTCCTCCATCGGCGGCGCCGCCGCAAATGGTCACGCTGGGATTCTTCGAGCAAGAGAAGTCCACGCAGTCCAGGAAGCCGTCGCAATCGTTATCCTTTCCATCGCCGCACTGTTCGTCGTTGTCCTCGTTGCCGGATTTCTGGCAGTTGGGATCCACGTCGCGGGAAGATCCGCCATCCCTGGAGCCGCAAACCGTCACGCTGGAATTTTTGGAGCAGTCAAAGTCGTCGCAATCCACGAACTTGTCGCCATCGTTGTCCTGGCCGTCCGAACAGGCCTGATCATTGCTCTCGGCGCTGGACCCCGCACCGGCGTCCGCGCAAACGGTCACCCCGGGGTTCTTCGAACAGGAGAAGTCCACGCAGTCCAGGAAGCCGTCGCAATCGTTATCCTTGCCGTCGCCGCACTGTTCGTCGTTGTCCTCGTTGCCGGATTTCTGGCAGTTGGGATCAATCACCCGTCCGCCATCCCGCGCCCCACACACCGTGACGGCGGCGTTCTTCGAGCAGTCGAAATCATCGCAATCCACATACTTATCGCCATCGTTGTCCGCGCCATCGGAACAGCGTTCATTGGTGTTCTCCGCTCCCGAAGCGCCGCCCCCATCGCTGGCGCCGCCGCTTCCATCGCCGCCCGCACCTGTCAGGCCGCCATCCCGGGCGGTTTCGCGAACCGTGCCGCAGGCCATGGCCAATGCCGTTGAAACCAGAAGAATGGCGAATAACAAATGAGTGGATGCCTTCATGGAGCTTTCCTTTTCTAGCCGTTTGACGTGCGTGGGATATCACCCCGTCCCGCGCGATGTCCAACCGGATTGCCGCACCGTGTCAAACCCCATTCTCGCGGAAGATTGCGCCGGCCCAACGCCAAGCCGGTGACAACCGTGAATCAACCTCGCATCAGACCAGGCCGGATGCGCCACATCCAGCGGCGCCGGAACCTGGGCTCCTGATCAGGCTTCCTGGAACGGCGCCATCCCCATCGCCAGCCGCGGCAGTTCGATGCGAAAACATGCGCCGCCGTCCGGCAGGTTATTGGCGCTGATGGTTCCGTTCATGGAACTGATGATGCTCTGGCAAATCCACAATCCCAGGCCGGTCCCCGCGCCAGCTTCCTTGGTGCTGAAAAAGGGCTCGAAAATCGAGTGAATGGCGTGCTCCGGAATGCCCGGGCCCGTATCGCTTACCTCAATCACCACGAAGGCGTCGCGGGCGTTCACCCGGATCGCAGCCTCGCCCTGATCGCCCATGGAGTCGGCGGCGTTGATCAACAGATTGAACAATACCTGCATCAACCGGGCCTGATCTCCCTGCACATACAGTTCGCCGTCCGGATTCTCCACGGAAAAGCGGATGTGCTTATACCGCGCCTGGGGACGCAACAAATCAATCGCCTTCCTGGCCGAGGCGGCGACCGGAACCGGCTCCAGCACGGTCTCGCGCGGGCGCGAGTACTGCAGCAGGTCACGGAGAATTTTTTCGATGCGCTTCAACTCGCCTTCAATCCGTGCGAGAAAATCCTTGCGGGTTTCCTCGTCGAGCTGGCTGGCGCGCAGCATCTGCACGTAACCCAGCACCGCCGCCAGCGGATTGCCGATCTCGTGCGCCACGCCTGCCCCCATACGCCCCACCAGCGCCAGTTTTTCGGAGCGGATCAGCTCGTCCTGGGTGCGCTTGAGGCTGTCGTTCAGTTCCTCCAGTTTGCGCACCTGCTCGTGGATGCGCGCGCGATCATGGCCAATGCTCTCCGCCATCGAGTTGAACGCTTCGCCCAGGCGGCTGAACTCATGTTGTCCGGCGATGCGCACGCGCGCGCGGTAATCGCCGCCTGACACCTGCCGCACCGCCTCGTCCAGCGAGCGCACCGAACTCACAATCAGGCGTCCAAACAAAAACCACGCCATCACCATCAGACCGCCGACCATCGTCAGCACGGAATAAATGAGGTAGCGCTGGGTTTCCGCCACCTGCCGCGTGATGGTGTCGAGGGGATAATCCACACGCAGCCAGGCGCCCTGGGCGACCCGCGATTCCAGCGGAATCCATACCCGCAGGATGCGGCCGGCGCGATCCTCCAGGGGGAACACCATGGCGTCGGTCTGCGCCCGGTTGCGAATGGCCACCGAATCTTCCGTCAGCAGTTCGCGCGCTCCCGCCTGATCCGGAAACGCCGGAATCACATACGCGCCGCCCGGCCCCAGAATCGCCATGTTGCGCACCTGCAGCGAATTCAACGCCTTCCCCGGGAAACGCTTGAAGACGTGAATATCCTCCGCCAAACCGCCCCATTCGCGGGATACCCCCGCCGCCAGCACGCGGGAGGTGTCGCGCGCCTTGTCGCGGAAACTTTTCAGTTGGGATTGCTGGATCAGCGGCAATACAAGGACGCTGAAACCCACCAGGCTCGCCGACATCACCAGCAGCAGGATCAGCAGGATGCGGGTCTGAACGCCGAACCGCACCTTCTTCCGCCTGGGCGGCAGCGTCAGGGTTGGTCCGGCGGAGTGGTCCATTGGTGGATTCCAGTCAGTTGAAAACAGGAGTCACAGGACCCGGTCAACCAGCCAGCGGCTGGCGTTCATGTACCAATCAATCAGGGTACGCCCAAAAAACAAGTACTCCAGGGCGCCCAGCGCCAGGAATGGTCCGAAGGGAATCAACTGCCACTCCGGAACCTCGATCCATTCGCCGTCATCGTCTTCATCCGCTCCCTCCTTTTTGGGAGGCGGGGGCGGCGCGGCCGCCATTTGCCGTTCGTATTCGGCGATTTGCCCTGTTCCCCATGCCCAGAGGTAACGGGCGCCGCCAGCCACGCTGCCCTGCAGCACGGCCAGCAGAATGATCGCGGGCAAAGCCGGGTAGGCGCCGAGAAACGAACCGATCATCCCGAACATGAAGAAGTCTCCGCCGCCCATTCCAACCTTGTTGGTGATGATTCCATAGAACCAGGTAAAACCAAACAACACCGCGAAACCGCCCAACGCTCCCGCCAGGGAAGACTGCCAGCTCACCGTACCGGTGAAAAAGGATGAAGCAAATCCCACCACCGCTCCGCCAATGCTCAGTTGGGGCGGAATGATCATATGGTCAAAATCAATGAACGTGATCGCCACCAGATTGAGCACGAAAATCCAGAGCGCCAGGCGATCCGCCAGTGGAATGGGCAACTGGTAAACAGCCAGGGAGAGCAGCCCGGTCAGCAACTCCACCATGGGATAGCGCGGAGAAATCGGGGTTTTGCAGTTGGAGCATTTCCCGCGCAGCGCCACCCAGGAAATCAGCGGAATATTTTCATACCAGCGGATGCGGTGACCGCACTTCGGACATGAACTGGGCGGCGAAACCACGGACTTCCCCAGCGGCAACCGGTGGATCACCACGTTGAGAAAACTGCCCACGATCGCCCCGAGAAGAAAGGCGTAGGTCTGGAATATCCACGCGGTGCGGGGGTCCGCCGCCATTTGCTGGAACATGGGGCTTCAGTCTCCCTCATCATCCGGACCGGACATGTTGTACTTTTTCAGCCGGTACCGGAACGAACGGAAACTCAGCCGGAGTAACTGGGCGGCCTCGGTTTTCCTGCCTCCGGTTTCTCTCAGGGCCCAGGTCAGCATGCGTTTTTCGAGATCCTCGACCACCCGCTCGAAATCCACCCCGGACCGGGGAAACTCCGTTGTATCCGGCATGCCCGAAAAACTGGCCGCGGGAGCGGGCCGGGCGGAGCGAACTTCCGCGGGCAGGCTGTCCACCGTGATGGTGTTGCCGCTTTCCAGGGTCACGCTGCGTTCGACAATATTCTCCAGTTGCCGGACGTTGCCGCTGTAGTCGTAATTCATCAGACAGGCCATGGCCCCGGCGTCGAATCCGCGGATATCCTTGCCGGACTCTCGCGCGAATTTGCGCACGAATGCGTCCGCCAGCAGGGGAATATCATCCTTGCGCTCCCGCAACGGCGGCAACTGGATATGAATGACATTCAGCCGGTAAAAGAGATCCTCGCGGAACAGCTTGCGCTTGACCAGATCTTCCAGATCCACGTTGGTGGCGGCGATGAAACGCGCGTCCACGGCGCGCTCTTCCACATCGCCGACCCGCTTGAATTTCCGTTCCTGAAGCACCCGCAGCAGTTTGACCTGCAGGTTCAGCGGCAACTCGCCGATTTCATCCAGAAACAGCGTGCCGCCATCCGCCCCTTCCACCAGCCCCATTTTGTTGGAGATGGCGCCGGTGAAGGATCCTTTGACGTGGCCGAACAACTCCGACTCCATCAGGTTTTCGGGGATGGCTCCGCAATTGATGGGAATAAACGGTTTTTTCGCACGCGCGGAATTGAAATGGATGGCCTTGGCGACCATTTCCTTGCCGGTGCCGCTTTCGCCGGTCAGCAGGATATTGGCGCGGGTGTCCGCCACCTTGGAAAGCAGCGCGCAGACCTGCCTCATGCGATCGCTGCGGCCAATCAGATTGCCGAAGGTGTATTTTTCGCTGAGTTGCTGGCGGAGCTGGACGTTCTCGCGGAGCAGACCGCGCTTGTCGAGCGCCAGCCGCACCTGCTGCCGCAGTTCGTCCACGTTGAACGGCTTGGTGATGTAATCGTAGGCGCCCAGCTTCATCGCCTGGACGGCGTCATGGGCGGTGCCATGGGCGGTGATCATGATGACCTGGGTCTCGGGCCACAGATCGCGGATGGACCTCAACACCTCCAGTCCATCTTTTCCCGGCATGCGCAGGTCGGTGAAGACGAGATCATATTCCGTCTCGTTGGACATTTTGATGGCCTCGTCTCCGCGGCTGGCCAGATGGACCTCGTGATCATCCTGCTCCAGAAGGATTTGCAGGAACTCGCGAAGGCTGCGCTCGTCGTCCGCGACCAGTATCCGGGCCATTACTCCACCTGGGCTGAAACCCCGCGGCCCACGCCGGAGACGGGACGTTTCTGGCCTTCCTCCAGTTCGATGCGATCAATCCGGATGGTGAAGGACGCCCCCTCGCCCACCCGGGATTTGACCGACAATTCTCCGCCGTGGCCGTCAATCACCCGGCGGACGACGGGCAATCCCAGTCCGGTGCCTTCCTCGCGGGTCGTGAAAAACGGTTCGAATATGCGCGTCATGTCCTCGCTGGATATCCCGTGTCCGTTGTCCGTCACGTCCACCACCACCCATTCGCCGCCGCGCGGACGTTTTTCCGATCGCGTGGCCACCGTGATCCGTCCATCCCGGCCGGCGGGAATCGCATGAGCGGCGTTGGATAGCAAATTCCAGAGCACCTGGCGGAACTGCTCGGCGTCCACGTCCGCCCACAGCGCGTTGATGGACAGGTTTGTCTCGACCGCCACCCGCTCCTGAAAACGCGGATCGTTGCGGAAGAAGCTCACGGTTTCCTGAATCAGGGCGTTTAGTTCGCAAGGCTTTTTGTCGAGGGCGGGAGGGCGCGCATACCGGAGGAAGTCGGTGATGAGTTTGTTGAGCCGTTCGACCTCGCGCACCACGATGTCCATGAGGCGCCGCTGTTTTTCATCCGCGCCGGGATTTGATCGCAGCAACTGGATGGAGCCGCTCACCGAAGCCAGGGGGTTGCGGATTTCATGGGCGATGCCGGCCGCCAGCTTGCCGATGGCCGCCAGCCGCTGGGACTCCATCACCTGGGCCTGCATGGCGCGCAGGTCGGTTTCATCGGACATGACAACCAGATGCCCCGTGGATTTGGGGTCCGGCCCCGCGAGGGCGATGGCCTGCACCGCCAGAATGCGCTGCCCGCCATCCGGCCGGGTATAGGAAATCCCGTCCCCATCGTGAATGCGCTCGCCCCGCACCAGTTGGGTGATAATTCCGGCGGCCCTGGGGTCATGGGGGAACAGTTCATCCACGGATTTGTTCAGCAGACCCAGCGGGTGCATTCCCAGCATGGCGGAAACGGCGGGATTCACGTACTGAACCCGTCCGGCTGAATCGAGGGTGAGCAGTCCGGAAGGCAGGCTGGCGACGATGGTTTCATGCAGCGTGGTGAGTTTGGCCAGGTCCTTGCGGGTCTCCGTGAGTTGATCGCCCTTTTCCCGGAGCAATCCGGCCAGATAGGCGGCCAAGGCCGCCACGAAGAAAAACCCGCCGGCGTTCAGGGCGATGCGGAACATCAGCCGATCCACCGGCTGTTGATGGACGGCGAAATCCGCCGCGTCCAAATCAGGCAGGAACCGGTTGTATTGAAGCCAGGTCAGCAGGCACAACAGGACCATGGAGGCGATGGCGGTTGTATATGCCCCTCGCCGGTAAAAGATGATGGAGCCATTGATGATGCTGAGGGTGTACATGAACGAAAACAGGCTTTCGACGCCGCCTGTCAGGTACACCAGCCCGGTCGCCACCATCAGATCGAGGCCGATTTGCGTCCACGCCAGCAAACGCAGGTTGGATACGCGCTGCAGAAAGGGCAGCGAGACCAGCGTGGCGCCGTAAGTGAAGATGATCACGATGAACAGAAAGTTCACCGCGGGGTGGAGCATGCGGCTGGGCGACCGGAAATTGACGATCAGGGTGACGGTCAGGAGGATGGACGCCACCACCGCCCTGAAAAACAGGAGCCACCAGATCTTGTTGTAAAGATCGAGGTGGACTCCGGTAAGCGGATTCCGGCGGGAAACCGGGCTGTTCATCAACCTCCGCCGACGGCGCCGGCCATGGTGAAGATGGGCAGGTACATGGTGATGATCAACCCGCCGATGCCGACGCCCAGAAAGCCCATGATGATAGGCTCCATGGCGGCTTTCATGCCCGCGATCGCGGCGTCCACTTCTTCTTCGTAAAAGTCGGCGATCTTGTTGAGCATGGTGTCCATGGCGCCGGTGGCTTCGCCGACGGCGATCATCTGCACGACCATCGAGGGAAACACCTTGGTTTCCATCATCGGCTCGGCGATGTTTTTGCCTTCCGCGATCTTTTCGCGGGTGTACATGACGGCGGTTTCAATCACGTAGTTGCCAGCGGTTTTGGCCACGATCTGCAGGCCATCGAGGATCGGCACGCCCGAGGCGACCATGGTGCCCAGGGTACGGGTGAATTTCGCCACGGCGACCTTGCGGATGATCGGGCCCATGATCGGCAAGTGCAACACAATCCGGTCCACAATCTGCCGGCCCTTGGCCGACCTATAGAAAGTGGTCAATCCCACCCCGGCGCCGACGATGCCGATAATCACGTAAATCAGGTTGGCGACCAGCCAGTTGGACAGATCCACGACCATCTGCGTGGGCGCGGGAAGTTTGGCGCCCATGTCGGCGAACATGTCCGCGAAAGTGGGGATCACCTTCGTGAGCAGCACGCCCATGATTAAGGTAGCCATGACACACACGATGACCGGGTAGGTCATGGCGCCTTTCACGTCCTTGATGATCTTCTGGTTTTTTTCAATGTATTGCGCCAAGCGGTTCATGATGGTGTCGAGAATACCGCCGATTTCTCCGGCGGCCACCAGGTTCACGAACAGCGGACTGAACACCTTGGGATGTTTCCCCAGCGCATCGGCGAAGGTGGAGCCTGACTCCACGTCTTCCTTCACCTTGGACAGAATCTTCCGGAAGTAGGCGTTTTCCGACTGCGTGGCGAGAATGTCGAGGCATTGCACCAGCGGAAGACCTGCGTCAATCATCGTGGCGAACTGGCGGGTGAACACCACGATGTCCTTCGCCGCCACGCCGGAACCAATCTGGATATTATTCAGGTCATCCAGGAAGGACTTGGGCCGGACGGTCTTGGGGGTGATGCGCTGTTGCGCCAGCCGGTCCATGACAATCTGTTTGGACTCGGCCTCCATGGTGCCTTTCCGGACTTCTCCTGAAGGCAGCGTTCCCTCGTAAACAAATACGGGCATGTGATCACCTCATCGTTGGCAACGAACCCATCTTCTAAAAAGAGTAACAACCTGCCTTATCGAATGCAAACAATTCCATCCGGGAATTCCCTGCGTGAACCACCCGCTCCCGCGGTGATTCGTGGCGGGTGGTGGCGATATCCAGCCCGCTTTCCGGACCGGACAGCCAGACCGGGAATGCACGACTCCTGTCTTTTGACCTGACGGCCCCGGACGCGATAAGATTTTGGCCTTGACTGGCCCAAACGGCCAGAGAACCGGATATCCGCCATGAAACGATTCATCCTGAAGGTTGGCGCCGCCGGCGCCGTGTCCCTGCTGCCAGTCATCGCCCTTGCGGCGGACCCGCTGAACAACCTGTCTGGCACCCAGAACTGGAGCCGCGACGCCCTGGAAGGCAACGCCATTGGCCGCGCCCAGGACCAGATGCGCAAGGAAGCCACCGAATGGGAAGTCACCCACCGCGATTATACCGCCGACAGAAATGAATGGAGCCAGGCCCGCCAAAGCTCGCCCGGCGTGAACGTGACCTCTGGCCCCGGGTTGACCCCCGCTCCGGCCATGCCAGCCCCCGCGGCCGCCCCCCAATATGGAGCCCCAGGCGCTGGCGCGCCCTATGGCGCTCCTGCCTATGGGGCTCCCGCACCAGCCTATGGCGCCCCTGCCCCGGCTTATGGCGCTCCGGCGTACGCCCCGCCTGCTCCCGCATACAACGCACCGGCCTATCCCGCCGCACCAGCCTATACGGCTCCGGCCATGCCTGCCGCACCAGCCTATGCGCCGCCGCCCATGGCGCCGGCGGCTCCGGCGTATACGCCACCCCCGGCCCCCGCGTATACTCCCCCCCCTGCCGGACCAGCCTATCCCGCTGGCCCCGCGTATCCCGCGGGCGGTCCGGCGGCTCCGGCGTACACCGCCCCGGCGCCTTCTCCCGGATATGGCGCCCCGGCTCCATCCCCCGAGCCGGAACAGAAAAAACCGGATGTGAACAAGGAACTGGAAGACCTCGACAAGAAGGACTGAAGCGGAAAGTTTGCCACCTGCTCCGGTTCACGGATACAATCGGATTTCAGAATTGAGCCGATCTCTCTGGGTGGGGTGGGCCTTTGTCGTGCTCGCCTTGGTGATCATGGCGTGGGGCCGCTTGTTCAGCCCTTACCCTTTCATCATCCCGGAGACAAAAGGTTTCGCCGGTTGTCATTCCGGAATTGATATCGGCTGGATTCCGCTGGTTTGGGGTGTTTATCGCCTGCTGAATTGGCGTTTGGCGAAACGGAGGTCTTCCTGATGGTTCGGTCGCGCAACTGGTTCCTGCTGGCTCTGGCGCTGATGATCTTCACGGGATGCTCCAGCGGCATCGGCGCGTTGAAGAAAGGCGCCAACAAGGGCGACAAAAAATCCATTGACGGCCTGCTGGATATCGTCAGTGATCGCTCCGCCGATTCCGGTCTCCAGGCCGAGGCCGAACAGACGCTGACTTCGCTCAAGCCCGAAGCCGCGCCTGTGTTGCGCCAGGTGATCTGGGAGACCGATTCGGAAATACGGCAGGAAAAGGCGCTGGCCTATCTGACCCGCATGAAGCTGGACCAGGAGCCCCGCTTCCTGCTGGCGTACCTGTACAAACACCGCAATGGCGGCGGCAAGGACATGGACAACTATATCGCGGTATGCAAAACGCTCCGCGACGCCGCCACGCCCATGAAGGTGCAGCGCCTGATTGACCTGATGGCCCATACGCCGGACAAAAACAGGCAGCTCTGGCTCATCCACGCCATGAAAGGGTGGAGCGCCGATCAAATCAAGCCAGCCAACGAGTTTCTGGTGCGGCTGCTGGACGGCAAAAAAACCGATTTCCGGCTGGAAGCCGCCGCGGTCAAAACGCTGGACAAGGACCCCGCCGCCGCGAATGCGGTGGTGTTGCGCTTCGGCGCCTGGGTGGACAAAGTGGTCCATGAGGTCAAATTCGGCGATGGCTCTTTCATGGGCGCCGATGAGGCCATCAAGGGGGCTGCAAAATACCTGCAGACTTCCGCATCCGACAAGGCCCTCGCAAGCATCATTGGCAAAAACGCGGGGCAGCGTCTGTCGGATGAACTGGCGCGCATTCCCTCCGCCCTGCGCGAACGGCACCCGCCATTGAAGGAGGCGTCAGCGGCCATCGAGCAGTTCCGCAAGGCAACCGGAAGCTGATTTCATCACGCAATGGATACCCCCGGCATGAAGTTGTTCAAATTTGCGACCGCATTCGCCCTGATCCTGCCCGCGCTGGCGCTGAGCGCCTGCGAGGAAGAAACCGCCACCCTGGATGCGGGCGGCGGCGACGCCAGTTCCGGGCCCTCACGGCCGGACCTGCAGCGCATCATGGGGCTGGAGGCGGGCAAACGCTGGGTGTTCCAGAAGGTTGGAACGAACGAAATCTGGTCCATCGAAATTTCACCATCCTCGGACGCCAACCGTTTCCGCAAACAGGCGTTGTCGCTGGTGTGGCGCGGCGGGGTGGATGAAAGCAAGCCAGGCAGCGGCTTCCAGCGCAGAACAGACTATATCCAGGCCAGCGCCGACGAGGTGCTCTTGCTAGGACAGGATTTGTTGATCAGCGGAGCCACCCAGGAGTTTATCAGTTACGACCCCCCGGTCGTGCTGGCGAAGGTGGAAACGATCAACAAGCTAGAGCGGATCGCCCCGAAAGTAACCACCATCACCAAGACCACCCGCACCAACACGCAGTCCTCCGATAAAACCACCCTGGAAGAGACCCACGAGGCGATCTCGCTGACCGAGGTCGTGAAACTCCCGTCGAAGGAACTGGTGGCCCGGATCTTTGACCGCAATATTCTCGCCACGGGCAAGGAATCCCAAAGGGAAATCATCTGGGCGTCTGAAGACGAAGGCGGCATCATCAAATTCCAGGATACGAAAAACGCCCAGTTCGAGCGCAAGTAGGCCTATCGCCAGGCCAGCGGTGCGGGAATACCCGCCCATTTTACCTTAATCATCGCCCTTTCGCGCATTCTCTCCGTTTTCCGTCAGCCATTTCCATGACGGTGCGCCCCCATCCCCGCCAGGATGGCGCCGGCTGAGAGGAAACGGGTCCCGCCGCCGCGTGGGATCAATTCCTCGCTGGAAAGAATCACCGGCGCGATCACAATCCATCTCCGGGATCGCTCTCTCCCGGCCCCGTGGGGCGCTCCAGGTAATGGGAGAGTTGCAGCCGCAGTTTGGCGCGCCCCAATTGCAGGTGGGTGCGCACCGACGATTCGGCGCATTCCAGCATTTCCGCCACCTCGTGTTTCTCGAATCCCTGAATGTCATGGAGAATCACCGCGGCGCGCTGTTTGGGCGGCAGTTTCTGCAAAGCCTGCTCAATCTTGCCGCGCAGTTCTTCATCCTCGGTGGCGGAATCCGGATGTTCCCCCCGGCGATCACTGGGAGACCGGCGCACCGCGCTGTTTTCATCGGGAACCAGCAGGGATCGCTGGCGGCGGCGCAGATGGTCCAGACACTGGTTGACGGTGACCCGTCCTATCCATCCGCTGAAATTCCCCTGGGGCTTGTACTTGGGCAGGATGGCGTAAATCTTCACCATGACATCCTGGAGAATGTCATCCGCCATCGCGGGGCTGGCGGTCATGCGCAGGGCGATGGCGTAAATATGCCGCCGGTATTGACGGTAGATGGTTTCAATCACCTTCTCCGGGTGATGTTCAAAACCGGCTGCGAGGGCGTCAATTTCCGGGTTATGGGCCGCCACGGGGTTCACACAGGCCCAACGCATGTTGTGGTGTGGTTGTCTAAGGCCTGCAATGGGAGTCCACCGGTTGACCGATGGGAAGTCAAGTGATGGGGCGCTGGATGCCTGGCATCCCCCCACAACCCGTGGAGAGGCCGCTCACCCGGCGGATAGTTCTTCCACGCGGCGGCGGGCGCGCAGGGTGTATTCGGAGTCCTCCGGACCCGAGGAGGCTTCCCGGAAATCCAGCAGGGCCGCCTCGTGCTTCTTTTGCAATTCGCGGGCCATCCCCCGCACATACAACGCCTGAATGGCCAGCGGATGAAACGAGCGCGCCAGGTGCAGGACGGCGTTGATCTCCCCCTCCGCGGTATGGGGATCCGATTGTCCCAGGGCGATCTTGGCGCGAGCGATGCCAATCAGCGGCTCCAGGGTGGTTTCCCCCTCGCCCGATGGAACCCCGTTCATCAGGGCGGCCGCCTCGGTGATGCGATCCTTGTCAGCCAGCCAGTGGGCCCGGCCCGCAAGAAAATGCAGCCGCACCGCCGGACTGAATTCCTCCGGTTTGTGCGCTTCGTAGAAATCGCCCACCTGGTTGAGCTGACCGTGGATGATCAGCAGTTCATTGCGGGCCAGGCTGGTCAGCAGCGGATAGCGTTTGCGCATGAATATCTTCACGAACAACCCCACCAGCCAGAACAACCGCTTGGGATCGCCGCGAATCGCCGATGAAAACGCCATCAGAAAATTGCCCGCCAGCCACAAACCAACGGCCAGCGCCGCCATGAGCAGGCTGAAGAAGATCAGGCCAAGGGTCGAGGTTTCCGGATGTTTGCGCAGCCAGAACAGGATCACCGCGACGGGGATCGCATACAGGCCGATCAGGCGCAAAATCAGGCCGGAGATACTTAGAAAGGACAACGAAACCGATATTTTGCCCTGATACCGGGCCACTTCAACTTACCTGACATACACCGGATTGGAGTGAATCCACGTGTATTCCTTCATGAAGGTTTTCGGCCGGGGTCCCATGAAGGGCTCATAGTGCCGCGGCGTCATCATCACACGGACATAGTAAGCACCGGCTGACCGCACATCAAACGCAATTTCATCGCCGGACTGGGCGATCACTTCCGCCTTGCCGCCCTCCACCCGGATCAATTCCGCCCGGATTTCGGGTTCATTATCGCCCCCCGGGACATCATCGGCCAGCCGCGGGGCGGTGATATTCAACCGGATATTCCCCTCCTGAAGCTTCAGAACGGAGCCCATCTCCGCCACCTTCCCGCCCTGAATGGCATGGAAATCGAAGCGATCAGGCGTGCCAAGCGCCTCGAAGGCGATGTACATGCGGCCGCCGCCGATGGCCGACTTGATGGCGTCCGGCTCCAGCGAATCCACCAGGGCGGTGTTGGAGAACCAGTGCAGCAACCGGCGGAAACTGTCGCCGCGCTCGCCATCGGACAATTTGCCCTGAAGCACATTCTCATGGGCGTCGGTGCCGGCGGTGGCGACCATCTGCCGCTCGCCAATCAGCGTATGCCATTTGCCCAGCGCGTTGTCGTTGGGCAGCACAAAGGCCAGGAAAGCGAGATCCGGGTGGGCGGTTTTCTCCGGCTCCAGCAGGAAAGGCGTCATCGCCTTGATGCCGCCGGTGCTGTCCAGACCAAGATGTTCGGGCCGGATGCGCGGATCAATATTCGCATGCAGATTGTAGACCTCCATTCCGGTCAGCGGCAGGGCGCGGAACCATTCCAGCGGTTTGGATTCGCTATGGGCGCGGAACACCAAGGCGCCGTTCTTGATCATGACCTCGGCGGCCTCCTTGCTGGACCCGCCGAGAATTTTCCCGATCTCTTCCTTGCTGGATCCCACATGCCGGTGCAGACCGACCGGCATCAGATCATTTTCCGATCCCACCATCAGGACCGGACCCGGACGATCCCCGCAGGTCATCTGGTTGGCGTATGGGGAGCCCTCCCGGGTGATGAGTTTGTCGCCCTCCCCGATCAACAGCAGTTGCTCGAAGGGATGGGAGTCCACATACGCCCGGTGATCCGTCAGCATGGCGTAATCCTGACGGGAGACGCACAGGGCGCGGCGCAGGTTGGCGAGGCAGGTGAGATCAATGCTGCCGTCTTCGCGGCGGCCCTGGCCATCGCAGGCGTCATGCGAGTAGGGGCTATGCAGATGGATGATGCCGCGCGCGCGCCGCAACCCGCGTGGAGAGGTCAGCTTGTCCGTGGGAACAAGGCCGGGATTCCATTCCCTGGATCGCTCCGGTTTGGGAGGCGCGGCGCTTCCGCCTCCCGTGGCGGACACATCGGGCGCGGGCATATCGCCGGTATCCGCGGGATCCAGCGCCGTCCCGGCGTCTGGAGCACCGCCCGCCGGCGCCGGCCCGGTTTTTTCACCGCCGCACGCGGCCAACCAGACCGCGGAGAACACACCCAATACCCAAACAGCCAGGAAAAATCGCCTGCAACACATGCCGTCTCTCCCAATCATCCGGTTGAACTGTCATCACGGAGCCAGTCAGGATAGTCTGAAATCCGCCTTCGCACCCAAAACACGAACTGACCAAGACTGTGGCAGAATCCCCAGGCAACATCAAGACACCCGGCGATCCGGCGGTTACGCCGCGCGGACTTCTGATCAGCGCAACGGGAACCTTTTTCTTCGCCCTGTGTGGAATCATCGCCCGGCTGGGCTATTCCCATGGCGCCACGCCGGCGGGGGTGGCTGTCATCCAGGCCTTGCTGGCCTTCCCATTGGCTCTCATCGCCGCCGGCGGGTGGCGGAGCGTGCGCGGGAAGGAGTTGCGCAACTGCTTTGTCCTTGCGGTGATGGGTGGTCTGGGCGGCATGTTCCTCCTGGAGGGATATGGACGGCTGGGCGTCACCACCACCACGCTGATTTTTTCCTGTTATCCCCTGCTGGTGGGGCTCTTCGAGTGGTTCTTCGCCGGGAGAAGGCCGCAGGCCCTGTGGTTCGTGTTTTTCGCCCTGGCGCTTGCGGGAGTGGCCATCGCCATCGAGGCATGGCGGGGGGTGGCGGCGCTATCCCTGCAGTACCTCTTTCCGGTGGCGGCGTGCCTTTC
The DNA here is from genome assembly GCA_022072125.1 of Myxococcota bacterium. GTDB lineage: Bacteria > Myxococcota > JAJVIH01 > JAJVIH01 > JAJVIH01 > JAJVIH01. Next base: position 32,486 of record JAJVIH010000070.1, read on the forward strand.
GGTGGCGGCGCTGGATTTGCTGGGCCAGCGCATCGCCGGCGCGGTGGCGCCCAGGGTCTCGACCATTTACGTGACGCTGTTCAATATTCCCCTGATGGGCGCGCTCTACAACACCCGCGCCCTGCCCGAACTGACGCAACCGGCAAGCCTGATCACCGGCGCCGCGCTGGGGTTGTTCTCCATGCTGGCCATGCGCTTCAAGCTGACCGGCATCTCCATGGTGGGCGCCGTGGCGGGATCACTGGTGTCCACCAGTCAGCCGGCGTGGGCGCTGGGGTTGTCGGTGCTGGTGCTCAAGGAAAGCACGGGGTTGCCAGGAATCGCCGGGGTGCTGATCACCATGGGCTCCATCGCGGGGATGATCTGGACCAACCGCCGCGGGACATGATCCCGGACCCGGGTTTTGGAGCATCAACCGCCTTCAACGGCTGCAATCGCGGCTTGGCGGACTCGCCCCGCCCGCCAGTCCGCGATTGTCCACATCCATATAAACAACAAGGGCCCCGATCAGGGGCCCCTGGAAACCGGGAAGGTTCTTCTCCAGAATTATTTCACACGCTCCACGTACTCCCAGGAACGGGTATCAATCTTGAGCACGTCGCCTTCGTTGACGAAGAGCGGCACGTTGATCTTGGCGCCCGTCTCCAGCGTCGCGGGCTTGGAGGCGTTGGTGGCCGTATCGCCCTTGAACCCCGGATCGGTCTGAACCACCTTGAGGATCACAAAGACCGGCAACTCCACCGCGATCGGCTTGCCGTTGTAAATAAGCACCTGAACCAGGATGTTCTCCTGCATGAAGTCCGCCGCTTCGCCCAGCACCTCGCGGGGGACGAAAATCTGCTCGTAATTCTCGTTGTCCATGAAATAGTAGTTGCCATCCTGGACATACAGGTACTGCATTTCGCGGTTGGCCAGGTCGGGCTTGCCGACCTTTTCGCCGGATTTGAAGGTCATTTCCAGCGTATTGCCGGTCAGCAGGTTCTTGATGCGCGTGCGGGTGAAGGCGTTGCCCTTTCCAGGCTTGACGTGCTGAAATTCCACGATGTCGTAAGGTTGGCCATTGATTTCGATCTTCAGGCCCTTGCGGAAATCACTGGTCTCGTACATGGGTGGCGCACTCCTCTCGCCGCGAAATCAGTTGCTGAAGGGCGCGCAGGGCCAGTTCATATCCCGGCGGCCCAAGGCCGGAGATTGTGCCCGACACGACGGCTGAAATCAAGCTGGTGTGGCGGAACTCCTCACGGGCGTGGATATTGGACAGATGAACCTCGATGCCCGGCAACCCGCACGCGGCAAGCGCATCGCGCAGGGCCACGCTGGTATGGCCCAGGCCGCCGGGGTTGATGATCAGACCATCCGCGGTCTCCATGGCTTCGTGGATCTGATCAATCAGCGCGCCTTCGTGATTGGACTGGAAAAACCGGACCTCGACCCCCAGTTCTTTCGCCAGCGCGGTGAGATTGGCGTGGATTTCATCGAGGGATAGCCTGCCGTAAACCCGCGGCTCCCGGCGCCCCAGCAGGTTGAGGTTGGGCCCCTGAAGCACCAGCACCCGGGCTGTCATCCGGATTACAGATCCGCCGCGATGCGCGGCGCGGCGGCGCGCATGAGATAACGCGCCTTGCCGGAGACTCCGCCCTTGCGCACCGCCGCCGCGAGAAAATATTCGGCGTTGATGGGCATGATGATGGTGGTTCGCGCCTGGCTGGCGAAGACCATTTCCGTCAACGGCAGGTTCTCCGAACGCTCGATGGCGCTGCCCACTTCACGGACCGATGAGGTCAGTTCGATCAAATGGGTTTGAATATCAAATTCCCCGGACCGGCTGACGCTGTCCAGAAGAATGCCATCCGCCGCCATGATGGCGGCGGCCTCCATGGAATCCATGGAGGCCGCCAACTGTTCAAGAACTTCGTGGAAACCCATGATTACTGAAGGGCGCGGCAAGTGCCGTCTTCGTTGGCGCCGCGGGGGCAGGTGCAATACACCGGCAGAGCGCCGTTGTCTCCCAGATCCTGACCCGCCAGCAACCCGTTGCACGGGTAAGCGATGAACGTTTGCGGATCAACGGAGAACCTGGAGCCCGCGGGGCAATTTTCCACCAGCCCGCCGGGCAGCCTGTTGATGCATCCGTTGCAGAGATCAATCGGGTATTCGATAAGCCCGGTCTCCATGCTGGTGCCGCCGACCGTTTCGCCGACTCCGCGCATGCGCAACACGATTTCAGCGCGGGCGTCTGGATCCTGCATGAAGGGGTCATCACGGAAGGCCAAGATGACATCCCTGGGAATGAACTCGAACCCGAAAGTCACCGCCTGGGGAGCGATGGCGCCGACGAAGGGTATCGAGCCCACCGCCCGCACCTGGTAAGGCGCCACCGTGGTGGAGAGCGGCGAGCCTTCGGGCAACACCACTTCCACTTCGAACCGCTTCATCTTCACGTGACCGGACAGCGGATAGAAGGTACGGGTGTTGTTGGACTGCTGCTGGCGGAAACGGAAGGATGGATCATCCATCGCGTTCACGACCATGGCGGCGCCGATGTAGTTGAAGTTGGGTCCGGAGACATCCACCAGCCCGCCCGTCTGGAGCCGGAGGGTGCCAAGGAATGGCTGAACCGGAAAGTTGCAGCCGGGGGTCAGCGGCACCATGCCCGCAATAAAGAAGCTCTGGTTGGCGTCGGTGCAACCAGACATTCCCAGCGCCGCCGCAATCAGGAGTGAACCGAGAGTCAGATTTCGTTTCATTGGAATCCTCCAACACCTGACCTGTACTCAACAGGTCGCATCAAGAATATCTTTGATATTAACCCGGCGCAAAAAAATCGCGCCTGCTTTTTTGAATCCCACCAGCGGAATGGCCTCCCGCAGCTTCTTCTTGTCCCCCGCCAGCCATGGGGCCGCCCGGTTTCGCCACTCCATGGCGGATTTCACCGGCAGGCCGAATTCCTGCAGCAACGCCCCGGCGGCTTCCGCAAGGGATGCGTCGGCCATCCCCAGGTTTGACGCGGCCTTCAGTTCGAGAACCATCCCCATGGCGACCGCCTCGCCGTGGGTCAAGCGGCGGAAACCACCCGCCGCCTCGATTGCATGGCCCCACGTGTGCCCAAAGTTCAGGATGGCCCGCTTTCCGTGCTCCAGCGTGTCCATCCGCAGCACGCCCGCCTTGAGTTCCAGGCAGCGGCGAATCACCGGCAGCATCAGCCGTTCATCGCCCTCCCGGACTCCAACCGCGTTCCAGCGGATGAATTTGAACAACTGCCGGTCAAACACCACCGCGTATTTAACGACCTCGGCGAGACCGGAACGGTAATGCCGCGGCGGCAGGGTTTTCAGCAGATCCGCGGCCACCGCGGCCCCATACGGCTGATGGAATGTCCCGGCCAGATTTTTCCCGCCCGGCAGATTCACCCCCGTCTTTCCGCCAATGCACGCATCCACCATGGCGATCAGGGACGTGGGAACCTGCACCACCGGAATCCCGCGCATGTATACAGAGGCGGCGAATCCGGCGACATCGCCCGTGACTCCTCCACCGACCGCGACCACGCATCCGCCCCTGTCCAGACCGCCTTCGTGCATCCCGGAACACAACCCTTCAATCGTTGACATTTTTTTCGTTTTTTCACCTGGAGGAATAACGGAACACCCCGTTTGCCACCCAAGGCCGCGAAGGCCGCGCATCAACCGGTCGGCCACGGACTGGACGTTGCGATCGGCGATGATCCAGGCGAATCCGGGCTTGCGGGGCATGACAGCCGGAACCAGGCTCTCAATCCGCCGCCCAAACACGACAGGCGTTTTTTCACCCGTGCTGGTCTGAACAACCAGCCGTGGCGTCCGCGCCAAACTGAATGGCATAGCCGTTTTCCTCCATCCAGCACAGAATGGCCGCCGCCGTTTGCTCCGGCGAGCCGTCCGCGTTGGGAACAATCCAATCCGCATCCCTGTATGCCGCTTCCCGATGATGAAGCAAACCGGCGAATTCTGGCAAGCCGCCGCCGGCCAGCGGACGATTCCCCGGCAGCGAGGCGCGTTTCCACAGAACCTCCACGGGCGCCGTCAGCACGATCACCGGCCCATGAGAGCGCGCGCGCGCGCGCAACGCGGAATCCAGCAGGGCGCCGCCGCCAAGGGAAACGACAGATGGCTGGTCCATCAGGGAAACGGCGGCTTCCCTCTCAAGCCGGCGAAATTCCATTTCTCCCATGCGGGCGAAAATTTCTGGAATGGACATGCCGGCCAACCGCTCCACCATGGCGTCCGTATCGTGATGGGGAACCGCAAGGCGCCGGGCGAGAATACGGGCCACCGTGGTTTTTCCCGCGCCCATGAATCCCCACAGAAAGACCGGACAACGGAGAATCATCGCGTCACCAGGTAACGGCGGTATTCATCCACGCGCGAGGCAAGCTGGGAAATCGTATCCCCGCCAAACCGCTCCACCAGGGTTTCGGCGACAACCCAGCATACCGCCGCCTCCGCGATCACCGACGCGGCGGGAACCACGCAGACATCCGCGCGCTCGACATGAGCGGGCTCCGGCTGATGGGTATGGATATTCACGCTTGGCAGGGGATTCATCAGCGTTGGAATGGGTTTGACCCAACCCCGGACAATCAGGTCTTCGCCGTTGCTCAGGCCGCCTTCGACGCCGCCTGCATGGTTGCTGGACCGGATGAAATGCCCGGCCCCGGTCACCTGCGCCGGATCATACCCAATGGGGTCATGCGTCCGGGAGCCCGGGGATGAGGCGGATTCCACGCCATCGCCGATTTCAACCGCCTTGAAGGCCTGAATACTCATCACCGCCTGGGCGGTGCGGCCATCCAGACGGCTGGTCCAGTGGCCATTGGAGCCCATTCCGGCGGGTAAGCCGCGCACCCGCACCTCGACAACCCCTCCCAGCGAATCACCAGCTTCCTTCGCATGGTCAATGGCCGCGATCATGCGCGCTTCCGGCTCCGGAGCGGCGCAGCGCACCGGGCTCGCGTTGATTTGATCCCGCATCACGAACGGATCCGCCTGCGGTCCGGAGCTTTCCCGGCCAATCCGCAGCACATGGGACACGCTCTGGATGGCGCAGGCGTCCATCAGCGCCTGGGCGAGACAGCCAATCGCCACCCGCATGGCGGTCAGACGCGCGCTGGCGTGCTCTAGGGCGTTCCGGATGTCGTTGTGATCCCATTTCAGCGCGCCCGCAAGGTCCACATGTCCGGGCCGCGGACGAGTGACTAGATTAGGAGACCCCCCCTCGACCGGCCAGGGCGCCATTTCCTCCCGCCAGCGTACATGGTCCTGGTTGGCGATCCACAAGGCGATGGGCGAACCCATCGTCACCCCATGCCGGAGACCCGCGGTAAACTCCACTTCGTCCTGTTCAATCTGCTGGCGGCGGCTGCGGCCATGACCGGCTTGGCGCGCCTTCATGACGCGGCGGATCCGCTCCTGATCCAACCGCACCCCGGCGGGGTATCCAACAACAATGCCGGTGAGCCCCTTTCCATGGGACTCACCGGCAAGAAGGAATTGCAGCGGCACGGGTTATCTGGCGGACGAACTGGAACTGGTTCCGCCCGTGGTGGTCGCCAGGGTGATGTCGCTGGAGGAAACGATGCGCGGGGTGATGAAGATCAGCAGTTCGCTGCGTTCATCCGTGTTCTGGGAGTTCTGGAAGAGCCATCCCAGCACCGGAATTTTCGACAGGAACGGCACGCCGGCGCGGGAACTGGCGGACCGGCGCACGAAGATGCCGCCGATGACCGCGCTTTCGCCATCCTTGATCAGCATCTGGGTCTGGGCGTTCTGGCGGACAATCGTCGGGTCGCCCGAGGCGCCGCGGCGGGAGAAATCCGGCTCCGCCTTGGTCACCACCAGTTTGAGCAGGATGCTGCGATCCGCCGTCACGTGCGGGGTGACGGTCAGCGACAGGTCGGCGTTGACGAAGCGGGTGTTCACGCCGGCCGCCGACACCACTGAGATGGGAATCGCCACGCCCTGGTTGATCTTGGCTTCCTTGTTGTCCATCGTGGTGATGCGGGGCGAGGACACGATCCGCACCTCGCCGCTGGCTTCCGCCGCGGACAGGCGCAGGTTCAACTGCTCGTTGCCCGAGGCGCTGCCGAAGATGAAGCCCAGCGCACCGCCTGATCCGGCGCCGACTGGCGCGGGCAGGTTGACCACGAAGTCGCCCGGGCTCGCGGTGCCGCTGTTGGGGTTCAGGGTCTGGGGGTCGTCCGCGCCGCCGAAGATGCCGACGGTGTTCGGGAACACCAGACCGGTGGAGTTGCCGGTACGCGGAGACATATGAACGCCGCCGCCCCACTGGATACCCAGCGACCGCGACTGGTTGGTGTTGGCTTCCACGATCCGCGACTCGATCAAAATCTGCGGGGTCTCCAGGTCCAGCTTGCGGACCAGCTTTTCCGCCTTGATCAGGTTTTCCTTGAGGTCCTGGATAATCAGGACGTTGGTGCGCGGATCCACCGTGATGGTGCCCACCTGCGACTTCACCTGGGAGAGCAGCGGAGAGATTTCAGCCGCCAGCGCGTAGTTCACCGGGATCAGGTGAATCGAAAGCGGCTGCTTCAGCTTGGAGGTCAGCTCCTTCTGCTGCTTCAGTTCTTCTTCCTTGTTGAGCACGTCCAGCGGAGCGATGCGGATCAGGTTCGCTTCCGGGCGCTCCTGAATGCCATAGCCCTTGGCCGCCAGAATCTGTTTAAGGGCGATATTCCAGGGCACGTCGCGCAGCTTCACCGACACCACGCCGCGCACGTCATCGGCCGCGATGATATTGATGCCCACGCGGTCGGCGATCAGGTTCAGGAAGGAGCGGATGTCCATATTCTTGGTGTCAATGGTGATCTTCTCTTCGGGTTTGCCCGCCTGGGCGACCGCCGAAGAGTGGGACACGCTCTCCACCGTGGTGGAATAGGCGGCAGTGCGTCCAGGCTCGCCTTTGCTGACCGAGGCCATCGGCGGCAATTCAGAGGCGCCGCGCTCTTCTTCCATCTCGAAGCGGACGCCCTTGTCGAAAGGAACCACCTGCGGAGTCACCTTGCCGTTCAGGGTGGCGGCGATGCGCACGGCGCCCGTGCCGGCGTAGGTGTAACTGGTCACCATCTGGACCGGGCCGCCAAACGCGCTGGTGTCCAGGGCCTGCTCCAGGCGGCCAGGCAGGGAGACGCCGGTCAGTTCCAGCACGAATTTCCGGTTGCCCTGCAGCACCCGGTATTCCGGCTTGCCGCCCGTCTCGATGATCACCGAGGATTTTCCATCCTTGCGCTGGAAGCGAATATTATCCACCTGCGCCATTTTGGCCGGAGCTTCGGCCGGGGCCGGTTTCGTCTCCACTGGTTTGGCGGCGGCTGGCGCGGTTTCGGCCTTGGATGCAGCCGGTTCCGCCCTGGGGGCCGCGGCGACCGCCGGGGGTTCCGGTTTCGCGGCCGGGGCGCGGGTCAGCACCACCGAGGTCTCACCTGGCTTGCCCGGTTTCGGCTCCGCCTTCAACGGCGTGTTGTCGGCCAAATCGAGCACCACGCGCACCTTGCTTTCATGGGCGCCAAAGCGGACCTGCTTGATCCAGCCGTTGTTGATCGGCATCTCCTTGAGGCCCTTGCCCTTGCGGGAATTGGGAACATCAATCACCAGGCGGGACGGATTCTCCACCTGCTGGGTCTCCGGGGCGGCCAGTTCTCCGGCTCCGTGGATGGTCACCAGGCAGGAAGCGGGTTTGGTCTCCACCGTCACGCCTTCGACCACGGAAGGTTTCGCGGGGGCCGCGGGCGCGGAGGAAACCTTGGATGGAATCGAGGGCGGAGCAGTCTCTTTCTCCTCCCTGACGGCGGGAGCGGGAGCAGGGGCTTCCTTCTTCGCCACCGCGGCAGGAGGCGCGGCAAGGGAAGAACGGGTGGCGGGTGCGCTGCTGTTGTTGCTGACCAGTTCGCGCGCGGCCTTCAGGCGATCATCCACGCTGCTGAAGCCGGTGCTGAAAATCACGGAGAGAGTCTTGCCGTTGGCCTTCAGGCGGTAGGAAGCGCCGTTTTCCACCACAAAAATCAGGCGCATGATGTTCTTGTCGCCGTCGCGGTAGCGGATTGCGGTCATGTCCTTGACGATGCCCGCGGGAAACGCCTGCGGCGCCTCAATTCCTGAAGCGAAGGCTCCATTGAGGTCCACGACGATGCGATCCGGATTGCTGAGCTTGAACACGGTGTATACCGGCTCGGCGGATCCGTCCACCTGCACTATGGTTTCCGCGTCGTCACGGGATACCCTGACGGCGCCGGCGCCCGGGGCGTCCGCCGCGGCGCAGTACGCCTGCTGCGGGACGGCGAGGGCCATCGCCATCATGAACTGGATGATCCTGCTGGGTTTGGTGCGCATCATCGCCTTCTCTCCTGACTGAAACTGCTTCACGCGACTTTCTTCTCCGCTCTGGTCAATCTGGCGTCGGGCTGCCGTAATCCTGCGCTCCGCCAGGGAATATTCCACTGGGCGGGGGCGGAGGAGGCGGGCTTGGCGCCGACGGGGGAGGAGGAGGCGCCGGCGCGTCAACACGCCGCTGCCACACTGGCCGCGCATCCTGCTGCTGGCCATCTCCCTGGCCCTGAGCAGGAGGCGGGGTTCCCCCAACCACGGTTTGCTTGATCACGTATTCCTTGCCGTCGGGACCGACGAAGCGGGACTCGCCTGCGGTTCCGCCGCCCGGAGAGCCGGGCCCTGGTCTTGTTCCGCGCTGACCGCCGCCAAGCCAGGCGCCGCGGTCGTCCACAAGCTGGGGAGGTCCTTCATCCTCGCCGGGCACGCCGGACATGGGCTCCTCTTCCTGGAGCTTCAGGACGTAGAGGTTCACGGGCACCGGCCCAGAACTGGGGCGTCCATACCGCTCGCGGATACGCACGCCCTTGCGGGTGATCGCGATGACCTTGCCGCCGTGCTTGCCCACGTCGGTGCCAATCTTCATGTAACAGCCCAGACTGGCGTCCGGCAGTTCGGCGTAAGCGCGCGGGCTGGCCACGCCGGTGATGATGCCCACCAGGCGCATTTGCTCCACGTCGTACTTGGTGCAGGGCGTTTCGGGAACATTGGAGGTCACCGAGCACGCCGGATCACTGGGCGGGCATACGCTGAAGGTGTCGGCGGGCGCGGTCCACCTCTTGAAAGGATCTTTCTTGCCAATCGGCGTGTAGGGATAAATATCGAGGGCGTCTTCCTTTTTTTCCTCGGGCGCCGGAGCCGCCGCGGGGGCCGGCGCTGGAGCAGGCGCCGCGGGGGCGGCGGCCGCAGGCGCGGCG
>JAJVIH010000032.1 GCA_022072125.1 Myxococcota bacterium
CCGGAATCGGGTCTTCCCCCTCCAGAATGCGGGCGGGATTGATGGTGGTCAGCTTTTCGGCGCCCCGTTCGCCGATGATCTTCTCCAGTTTTTTGAGGGCCTCTTTCATATATTTGAGACCCCCCTCGGGTTTGTGCATGTCGCTGCCCGCCACCGAATAGGCCCCCATATCCAGCAATTTTTCCGCAGCCTTGCGCGAAGCCCGTCCATATTCATCGGACAGGCTGCCCAAATCGAGTTGCAGGGGACATCCCCGATCCATGAATCCTTCGATATAGGATGGGTTCTTTTGCACCTCCGAATAACGCTCCGGATGGGCGATGATAGGAAAATATCCCGCCCGCTGGATGCGGAAGAGAATATCCCACAATCCCATGGGAATTTCGGTCTTGGGCATTTCCACCAGGAAGAAATTTCCCTTGCCGATGAGACAGATTTCCTTGCTCTGAATCAGGTCGAGCAGGGTCTCATCGAAATAGTGTTCCGCCCCCATGGTCAATTCGAGCGAGAATCCGCCGGCGCGCAGTTCATTCACCGCCGTTTCAAACGCTCCGCTGACCCTGGACCGGGTGGACCACAGCGTGGGGTGGATATGTGAGGTGGTCAACGCCTTCACGTATCCAAGATCCTGCAAAATTGATGCCATCTCGCGGGTGTCTTTCAGCGTCCGGGCGCCGTCATCCACGCCCGGCAACAAATGGAGATGGAAATCAATTCTTCCCGCACTCATGGCCGTGGGCTTGTAACAGCAAAAGTCCCGCTGCGGCAAGCAGAACGGACCGGTATCCCCCCCCCGCGCGTCGCCGATCCCGCGGCGCCGCTCCAGCACGCTTCCACCCCCAGCCCGTCCCCACCGCCCAGGCTCGATCCTGGGGCCGCCCCGCGCGCGGGCGCAACGCGCCCGCCGCCTCCTCCCCCCACCCGCGCCCCACGGCCGCCGCAGGCGGCCCCCGTTCCCGCGTCTCGCACACGGCTTGCGCGGCCGCGGAACGGGCGGGTCCCCGGGGGCGCGGGTGGGGGGAGGAGGCGCACGGCCCGGGATCGCGCGCGGCTTCAGGCGGAGATGTGCTGGCGCGCAGGCCCCCGCGCGGATGGATGACCGTTCGAGATACGGGAGCCGTTCTCTCGCACGCACGCCGTGTCATCCGGCCGCGCGCGGCCTGCGCCGGTGATCGTTCGGGTTCGCGGTGGTGGATGCGATGGCGCGCGCTCCCGGGCCGGCGCGGGGCGGCCGCCGCTGCCGCAAGGCAGCGGCGGGCTTCCCAGCGATCATGGCCCGCACAACCGATCCAGCAGATGCCTTCCAGCCAGGTGCTTCAAAACCCGCGTGGGAGCAACCGCATATTCACAGGAGCGCCCGCCGCCGCGCGCCCCTTCTTGAAACCAGTGAGCGGGTCCGGTAAGCATGCACGGCCTGTTTACTTTGTGGAGGACTCATGAAACTTCTGATGATCGCGGCCGCGGCCTTGTTGGTTCTGGGTGGATGTGGGTCGGGTGGCGACGCTTACAAGCGCTTCTGTGAAGAGGCGCTGCAATGCAAGAAGGACAAGCCGGAAGAGGCCAAGACCCTGCTGGTGGACAGCTACGAAAACCCCTCGACCTGTCAATCCGGTTTTGAGGCGCTGGCCTCGGCGGCTGCGCTGCTCAGCCAGGACCTGGAGAAAAAGGCCAAGGACGGCGACGCCGCCTGCGCGGACAAGAAGTCGTGTGACTTCATCAAATGCTCCCCGCTGCAAGGCAACAAATAGCAGCCGCTGCTCCAGCCAGGATCAACAAAGCCCCCTTTTCAGGGGGCTTTGTTCGCGCGGAAACACCGCGCCGGTCTATTTATTCAGCAACGCAGCGAAGGGATTGAAGGTCAGCGGCCGGTTGCTGGATGGGCGATCGCCGCCCCGCTTGTCGCGATCCCGCTGCCCGCGGCGATCATCCCGTTGTGAACGGCGATCTTCCCGGGGACGATCGCCGCGCTGATCCCGGCCCTGCGCCGCGCGATTTTGGTCATCGCGGCGCGGGCGATCCTCCCGGCGCTCCCCTTGCGGGCGCTGTTCTCCGCCCGGCCGGGTTTCCTGCCGGCCGCTCTCCTGACGTCCGGGACGTGGTCCCTGCCGGCGGTCGCCATCGGCGCGGCGGGGCGGACGGTGTTCCCGGTGCTCGCGGGATTGTTCCGCGCGGGGCTGGTCTGGTTGCGCGGCCTGACCAGCAGGCGCGGGCGCTTCCCCCGCGGACGGCTGCTGTGGATCCGGATGGGGGCCGCGGCGCGAACGGCGTTCTCCCTGCGGACGCTCCCTCCGGCGCGCATCGCCCGCTTCGCCACGGGGAGCGCGGGCTGGCCGTTCGCGCGCCTCCGCCGGATTGATGGCGGACAGGCCGATGCGCTTGCGTTCCAGGTCCACTTCGATCACCCAGACCTTGATCTTGTCTCCGGTTTTCACCGCCTCCCCGGGCTCGCGGATGAAGCGCCTCGACAGGTGGGAGACATGGACCAGGCCGTCCTGATGCACGCCGATGTCCACAAAGGCGCCAAAAGCCGTGACATTGGAGACAATGCCCTCCATCTCCATGCCCACCTGCAGGTCCTTGATGTCATACACGCCTTCCTTGAAGCGCGGCGGATCAAAATCGGCGCGCGGATCCCGTCCGGGTTTTTTCAACTCCTCGATGATGTCGCGCAGGGTCAGTTCGCCCACTTCATCGCTGGCGTAGCGGGCTATCTCGACTTTGGCGATTTCCTCCTGGGCGCCGATCAGCCGGGACAGGTCCACGCCCAGATCCTGGGCGATGCGCTCGATCAGCGGATAGCGCTCCGGGTGGACCGCGGAATTGTCGAGGGGATTGGCGGCGTGGCGGATGCGCAGAAAGCCCGCCGCCTGCTCGAAGGTGCGCGGCCCCAGTCCTTCCACCTGCAGCAGATCGAAACGGCTCTGGAATTTTTCGATGCGGTTCCGGTGCTCGACGATTTTCTGCGCGAGCGCGGGTCCGATGCCGGACACATAGCCCAACAACGCGGCGCTGGCGGTGTTCAATTCCACCCCCACCGCGTTCACACAGCTTTCCACCACTTCGGTCAGCTTTTTCTTGAGCAACGGCTGATGAACATCATGCTGATATTGCCCCACCCCAAGGGATTTGGGGTCAATCTTCACCAGTTCGGCGAGCGGGTCCTGCAAACGGCGGGCGATGGAAATGGCGCCGCGCATGGTCACGTCCAGCCCCGGAAACTCCTCGCGCGCCAAATCGGAAGCGCTGTAGACGCTGGCGCCTGTTTCACTGACCGGAATCACCAGCACTTCGGCCAACCCGGCGTCGCCCAGCGCCTTGCGCACGAAGGCCTCGGTCTCGCGGCCATGGGTTCCATTGCCCACCGCAATGGCGGTGGACTGGTGCCTGCGGACAAATTCCACCAGGTCCTGGGCGGATTTCGCGCGCGCCTCGTCGCCCTGGGCGAGAAACAGCGTGATGGCGTCCAGATAGCGCCCGGTCGGACTGACCGCCACGCATTTGCAACCGGTGCGGATGCCAGGGTCCACGCCGCAAACCGCCTTGGCGCCATAAGGCGGAGCCAGCAGGATATTTCTCAGGTTGCTGGCGAAGACCTGCACCGCCTCGTTGTCCGAGCGAACCTTGATCTCCACGCGGACATCATTCTCCACGCTGGGCGCGATCAGGCGGCGCCAGGCGTCCTGGGCGGCCAGTTCGAGTTGAGCGCCGAAGGGGGAAGACGCCTGATGCCCCAAAGTCTCCAGGATGCGGCGGATCAGCGCCTCGGCGTCCACCTCCACGTGAACCTTGAGGTGCTTTTCATTTTCTCCGCGCCGCACCGCCAGATAGCGGTGCGAAGGGATGGATGCCACGGCCTCGCGGAAGTTGAAATACTCCTTGTATTTGCTCTTGTCGTCGGCCCTTTCCGGGTTGCGGCCGGCGGCGATGACGCCCTGGGTCTTGAAATGCTCGCGCACGAACGCGCGGATATCCGCGTTGTCGGAAATGACCTCCGCCACGATATCACGGGCGCCCGCCAGCGCGGCCTCGGCGTTGGGAACTTCCTTCTCCGCATTGATGTAAGCTTCGGCCGCGGCGGCGGGATCGCCCTCTCCAGCCTGGGAGAGGATGAGTTGCGCCAGCGGCTCCAGCCCGCGATCACGCGCCACGGTGGCGCGGGTGCGCTTGCGCGGCTTGTACGGCAGATAAAGGTCTTCCACCGCTGTTTTGGTTTTGGCGTCGAGAATGCGCTGGCGGAGGGCGCCGGTCAGCTTGCCCTGCTCGTCAATGCTCTTGAGAACGGCCAGGCGGCGTTCTTCCAGTTCGCGCATGTACTGGCCGCGCTCCTCGATGGAGCGGATCTGCACTTCATCCAGCGCGCCGGTGGCTTCCTTGCGGTAGCGGGCGATGAAAGGAACCGTATTGCCATCGCCGAGCAGGCGCAGCACCGCCTCGACCCCGGACAACGGCAGGGAAAGTTCGGCGGCGACTGGCGGTGCGGGGTTGAAGTTCAGATTTTCCGGCATGGGATCACCAACACGCGGGAAATCCCGCGCGACCTTTCCCGCACGGCCCCGCACTCCTCCGGCAGGAGGGTTGGATTCATCGCGCGCGGCCGCATTGGGTCTCCGGTCATGGCATGGAAACGGCCCGATTTCAAGCGGCCCGCGGGGTCATGATGCATTTGTCCCACCGCACGAATCCCGCGCCGCGGCGCGTCATTCCCCGGTTTCGCCAGGTGAATGCATGCTCACGCGCGGCGCAACTCTCGCCGCCGGAACATGCGGGCCGGATGAAAAATCCCTTTCACCGGATGCGGCAAACCACCGGTTTGTGATCAAAATAGACCACCTTGGATACGGCGTCGTATCCGCCGGTGACGCCAGGAACAACACATTCTCCAGTGAAATGGTCCGACAGCACATGATCAATGTTGAACAACCCGGCGTAGGTGGGAGTCACGTTCTGTCCCATCGGGCTGATGAAGCGGAAACGCTTGCCTGGACCAGCAAATTCACGCCAGCGGGCGGCGCTGGGATCGGAACCGGTCAACCGGCCCGGATCCGTATTCAGATCGCCCATGATCAGGTTTTTACTCCCCCGGACAGCGGGCGCCCCCGCGCCCATGTCCACGAAGACCTGATCCACCTGCTTGCGCCGGCAATCGTTGGACTCCGGATCAAAACCGCTCGAACCATGAAAATTGACGAGGTTGATCTCTCCGCCGCCGGCCAGATCAATGGCCGCCCGCGCCACCCGGGCTCCCTTGCCGCAGCCATTGACCGTAACGCCCTCCATTCCCTCGACGCAGAAAGGTTTGTCGCAGCCGCGGAATTTCCCCACGCTGAATTTGACGGCGGCGCATTTGTCCGGCTTGCCGGGGTGACAAACCACCTGCCAGCCAGGCCCGAGAATCATCTGCGCCACCGGCGGATCGCCGGGTTTCCAGCCTTCACAGACCCAACCCGGGTGAAATTCCGGTGGAATATCCGGACAGAGACCCGGATAAAAAATCTCCTGAAAAACCACGATGTCCGGGTTGAGTTGGCTGAAAAACCGGCGCGCGTCTTCCACCACGGGTTTCCAGGCCAGGCCGTCGCCATAATGTTGATCGGAGATTTTCGCCTGCGCGGAGCCGTATCCATCGTCCGGAGGAGCATCATGGGGCTGCCCCTCGCTGGTTCCGGTATTGAAGGTCACCACCACCAGTTCGCGCGGTTGAACCGGCGCCGGTCCCGTCGCGGAACTGGAGGCGTCGCAATTCACGCAGGGTGAACCCGCGTCCGCGGCGGCGTCCGGGAAGAACACCGCCGTTCCGGCGTCTCCGGACCCGGCGGAGCCGCAGGACGCGAGACTCGTAGCGGCGGCCAGCACAATCACGCGGACAAAATGAGTGACATTCATGATCATGACTATCCATGCGCGGCGTGAAAGAAACGATGTCTGACCGGAGGGCGGCGGTTGCTCCCCGGCGCGGGTTTCGCTAAAGATGGGGGAGTACACTGGGGCGCAGCCGCCACTTAGCAGTTATCCGTGATCGTGCCAAAGATTTCCAGCGCATTTTTCTCCCTGACGGTCCCTTTGATCGCATGGCTCGCATCCTCCTGCGGAGGCGGAGCGGTGGTCGATCCGCCCTGCGCCAGCACCAGCCAGTGTCCGCCCGGCGCCGTGTGCGTGGCAGCGAAATGCGTCCAGGGCGCCTTCAACCCCGACAACACCTGCCGGACGGACGTGGATTGTCCGGGAGGCAAGATCTGCCGCAAAGCCGTGTGCGTGGATCGGAATAGCGTGGACAAGGACGGGGGACTCATCGAGGACATCGAGGATTTGCCTCCTCCGCCAGATGGAGCCATGCGCTGCGGCGAGGCGATTTGCTCCTTCCTCAACGCGGAGCCGCAATGCATCGCCAACATCTGCCGCATGGGTCCATGCCTGCCGGACCATTACGACGTGAACAAGGACGCGCGCGACGGATGTGAAATCAAATGTTCCTTCGTTCCGGCGCCCAATGACCCTTGTGACGGCAAGGACAACAATTGCGATGGCCGGATTGACGAGGACACCGATCTGCGCCGGGATCCGAAAAACTGCGGCGAATGTGGAAAAGTCTGCCCGGGCGGAGCCAACTCGCAGTCGCAGTGCCGCGGCGGCATCTGCACGCTGCTGTGCAATCCCGGCTATTTCAACAACGATGGCAAGCTGGAAAACGGTTGCGAGGCCGAGGTCTGCGAACAGGCCAACAATGGCGTCGAACTCTGCAATGGCATTGACGATGACTGCGACGCCAAGACCGCCGACGGCTCCGGAGACCGGGAATTGGGCCAGTCCTGCAATGTGCCCGATCAGGGCGGCGAATGTTCATCCGGCAAGATCACCTGCGTTTCCGGAAAGCTGATGTGCCGCTCGGCTCTCACCGATGTGAAAGAGCAATGCGACGGCCGGGACAACAACTGCAATGGCGTTGTGGACGACAATGCGGCCGGCTGCCTGCCCGGACAAATTTGCTCGGGCGGACGCTGTCTGGGCGCTCCCAGTCCCGACGCCGGCGCGACCGACACGGGAGGCGGCGACGGCGGAACCTGCAAGCCCGATTGCACGGGCAAGGAATGCGGCCCCAACGGCTGCGGAGGATTCTGCGGCGCCTGCATCAATGGCGAAACCTGCAACGCCGCCGGGGAATGCGTCTTCAACGGCTGCACGCCCAACTGCACGGGGAAAACCTGCGGGGACAATGGTTGCGGCGGCGCCTGCGGCGACTGCGACGCCAGCAAAACCTGCAGCAAGGGACTTTGCGTGACGGCGGGATGCACCCCGAAATGCGAGGGACGCGAGTGCGGCTCCGACGGCTGCGGCGGACGCTGCGGCGCCTGTCCCGCGGGGAAAGCCTGCGACCTGGGCACGCGCAAATGTATTGATTTCTCCTGCACGCCAGACTGCACGGGCAAAAAATGCGGCTCCGACAATTGCAGCGGAACATGTGGATCATGCGCCGCCGGCCAGAACTGTGTCTCTGGCAACTGCGTGACGGGAGGGGGAGGCGGATGCACCCCCAACTGCGCCGGCAAGGTGTGCGGTTCCGACGGATGCGGCGATGTCTGCGGCAACTGCCCCGCCGGCCAACTCTGCGACACGGCGGGCAAATGTATTCCCGCCGCGGGCGGCGGATGCACGCGCCACGAGGATTGTCCGAAATTCCAGGCCTGCGATACCGCCGGGAAATGCATCAGCGGCGGCCTGAACGCCGCCTGCAAATCAGACGACGAATGCTACAAGCTCGCCTTCGGCTGCAACACCAACGGCGCCAAGCCAGGAACCTGCTTCAAGCGCTGCGCCGGCAAGGCCGATTGCCCCGCCGATGAGCAGTGCCGTCCGCTTCCCGATCGCGGCGACGCCATCACTTTTTGCTGGTGATCAAAAGCTGTTTGGGAAGCGGTCTCCGCCGTGAGGCGGCCCCTGAACTCACGGCCCCAGACCAACCCAGCTATCGCCTTCGGGCGTGGTCTGTTTTTTCCAGATGGGCGCGCGCTGCTTGAGTTCGTCAATGATCCACTGGCAGGCGGCGAAGGCTTCCTGACGGTGTGGGGCGCCGGTCACGATCACCACCGCGATGTCGCCGATCTCCAGCAGGCCGTGGCGGTGGGCGATGGCGGCCTCCACGCCCGGCCATTTGGCGGCCGCCTCTGAACGAAGCTGTTCAAACACCTTCAGCGCCATTTCCGGGTACGCTTCATACTCCAGCCGCACCACGCCGCGGCCTTCGGAATGGTTGCGAACCCGCCCGGTGAAACTGACGTAACCTCCAAAGCTGTCCCGGCGCACGCGCGCCTCAATCGCCGCCGGATCAATGGGCTCCGCGTGCAGGCTGACCATCCCGCCGCCTCCCGCCACCGGAGGAATGAAAGCGATCTCATCGCCATCCATCAGGACGACGTCATCGCCCGCGAAATCCTGGTTCACCGCCACGCGGCACCAGGGCAGCACCGGCTTCAATTCCGGGCGGCGCGCCAGCAACCACTCCTTGAAAGCGGGGATCGCCAGCGCTCCCGGCAACTCCAGCTTTTCGCTGTCCAGCCGCACGCGCTCCCGGCATGCGGCGAAATACCGGACGGTCACTTCCATCATGATGAAAGGGTATCACCCCCGCCGGGACTGTAAAGGCGTCCGGCTCCGGAATTGATCTGGATCAGTTTATTGGCGCGCCAGCGATTCCGGGCTTGCTCCCGGCTGAAGGCTTTCCTAGGCTTCATGGCCATGGCGCGCTGGATGGTCATCGCCCTTGTGCTGGCCGTGGAGACACTCCCCGGCTGCGGCGCGGATGCGCCCGCGGACGCCGGCGTTTCGCCGGATGGCGCCCCCGCCGCCGCGTTTGGCCAGACCATCGCCGGGGTGGAATTGACTGAAGCGGAACTGGAGAACATCCGGCAGATGGGACCGCTCCCCGCCCTGCCGCCCGATCCTTCCAACCGTTTCGCGGATGACGAACGGGCCGCCCGCCTGGGACAAATCCTGTTTTTCGATCGCCGGCTGTCCAGCAATGGCGAGGTTTCCTGCGCAAGCTGCCACAAGCCGGAAAGGGGCTTCGCGGAAGAAAAACCATTGGCGAACACGATCGCACCCGCCCAGCGCCATACTCCCTCCGTTCTCAACACCGCCCACCAGCGCTGGCAGTTCTGGGACGGACGCGCCGACAGCCTGTGGTCCCAGGCGCTTGGCCCCATTGAAAACCCGGTGGAGATGGGCTTCACCCGCATGGAAGCCGTGCGGTTGATTTCCACAAACCCCGCCTTGCGCGCCCGGTGGGTGGAAGTGTTTGGCCCGCCGCCGGATTTTTCAGACAACCAGCGTTTCCCCCCGCGCGCACGGCCCAACCCGCTGGACAGCGGCGACCCCCTGGAAAAGGCTTGGCGTTCGATGGCGGAAGCGGACCGGCAGGCGGTCAACAGCGCCTTCGCCAACCTGGGCAAGGCCATCGCCGCCTACGAGCGCAAACTGGTGACCGGCCCTGCTCCCATTGACCTTTTCGTGGCGGCGATCCGGACCGGCGCGGCGGACGGTTTGAAGGCGTTGCCCGCCGGCGCCGTGCGCGGACTCAAGCTGTTCGCGGGCAAGGGCCAGTGTTTTCTCTGCCATACGGGACCGCTGTTTTCCGATCTGGAGTTTCACAACCTGAAACTCAAACCGCGCCCGGGCATGAATCCGGGGGACATGGGCCGCCACGCCGGGGTTCAACAATTGCTGAATGACCCGTTCAACGTGACGGGCCCCTACAGCGACTCGACAACCGGTCCGGCGGCCGAAAGGCTGCGTTTCCTCAAGCCGCAGGAGGAAGATCGCGGCCAGTATAAGACGCCCATCCTGCGGAACGTGGCGCTGACCGCTCCCTATATGCATGGCGGTCATTTCGCCACTCTCAAGGATGTGGTGAGGTTCTACTCCACGCTGAACGAGGAGGGAACCATCGGCCACCGGGAGAATTTCATGCAACCGCTCAACTTCAGCGAAAGCGAACTGGACAGCCTGGTCGCGTTCCTGGAGTCCCTGACGGGTGAACCACCCCCCCGGGAATGGACCACCCCGCCGCCCGGACCGTGATCAATCCCAGGAACGCCCCGGTCTGACCCTGCCGTCACACCCTGGTTTTCACGCCGCGGCGCGTCATACTTATTTATTCCTGTCGTTCACTTGACCTATGGCAGGCGGCCCCTTCTGAGGTACTATGGTCTTCAAGGATAGTATGTACCGGCGAAAGGCTTCCCCCCATGAAATCCCGGTTGAATCAGTCCATCCTGCTGGCGCTGGCCGTGGTGTGCGCCAGCGCGGCGGCCTGGATCGCACCCCAGGCCGCGTGGGCCCAGAACTGCGAAAAACCCAATATGTTGATCGTTCTCGACCGTTCCGGCTCGATGAACGACTACGGCAAATGGGACGCCGCCCGCAACGCCATTTACAGCCTGATGGGCTCCCACGGGGCCAAAATCCGCTGGGGCCTGAGCATGTTCCCGATTGGCCGCAGCAATTGCAGCACCGGCCAGATTGACGTGGACGTGGGAGACAACAGCAGCGGCGCCATTTCCTCGCTGCTGCGCAGCACCAGCGCCAATGGAGGCGGCACCCCCATTGGCGGCGCGCTGAGTTCGATCACGGGATACTGGGGAATCAACGACCCCAACCGGCGCAATTTCGTCCTGCTCATCACCGACGGCATGAACAACTGCAGCGGCAGCCCCTCG
The DNA here is from genome assembly GCA_022072125.1 of Myxococcota bacterium. Lineage (GTDB taxonomy): Bacteria > Myxococcota > JAJVIH01 > JAJVIH01 > JAJVIH01 > JAJVIH01. The sequence goes on from JAJVIH010000032.1 coordinate 10,710, forward strand.
GGCGCGGCGGCCGGCCTGCTGGGACGCGGGATTAAAACCTACGTGGTTGGGTTCGGCTCCGGCGTGGATGGAGGCGAGTTGAACCGCATCGCCCAGGCGGGCGGAACCGGCAGCTACTACCGCGCCGACAACCAAGCCCAGCTTCAGACGGCGCTGAACAATATTGTTGTCCAGGCGACCAATGAGATCTGCGACAACAAGGACAACAACTGCAACGGCCAGGTGGATGAAGGGCTTTCCCAGCCCTGCGGAAACGCCTGCGGCCAGGGAACCCAGGTTTGCCAGAACGGCCAGTGGGGCGCCTGCAACGTGCAAAATCCCGTCGCCGAGGTCTGCGATGGCAAGGACAACAACTGCAATGGTCAGATTGATGAAGGGCTGACCCGCAACTGCCAGACCGCCTGCGGCGCGGGCACGCAAAACTGCATGAGCGGGGAATGGGGCAATTGCAGCGCCCAGCAGCCCGAACCCGAACAATGCGACGGCAAGGACAATGACTGCAACGGCAAGGTGGATGACATCACCCGTTCCTGCAACGGCAAATGCGGCGTGGGCGTGGAGACCTGCTCCAACGGCAAATGGGATCAATGCTCCACCGACAAGATTGAACCCGAACGCTGCGACGGCACGGACAACGACTGCAACGGCAAGGTGGATGACGGCCTGGCGCCGCGCGCCTGCTCCACCGCCTGTGAAACCGGCACGGAGGTCTGCTCGCAGGGGTCATGGGTCAATTGCACCGCCCGCAAGCCCACCAACGAGGTGTGCGACGGCAAGGACAACGACTGCGATGGCGTCATTGACGAACCCGAGGGACTCAACGAGGTCAACAAGGATTGTCAGGCCCCCAATACCGCCGGTCCGTGCCTGAAGGGACTGACCAAATGCACCGGCGGGCAGGTGGTTTGCGAATCCCTGGTCAAGCCTGCTCCCGAAACCGGTGACAACAAGGACAACGACTGCGACGGCAAAGTGGACGACAACCTGGAGCGGGAGTGTTCAACCGTCTGCGAAAAAGGCGTGGAGAAATGCGAGGCGGGCGAATGGGTGAATTGCAGCGCCCGCCGCCCCACCGAGGAACTGTGCAATGGCGTGGACGACGACTGCGACGGCCAGGTGGATGACGGCGATCCGGAAGGCGGCGCTTCCTGCGGCACGGGCCAGCTAGGTTTCTGCGCGGCGGGCATCCTGTCCTGTCAGGGCGGCATTCAGGTTTGCGCGCCCAACTCCCAGCCCAGGGTGGAATCGTGCAATGGTCTCGACGACGACTGCGACGGCCAGGTGGACGAAGGCGATTTGAAGCAGGGGGATCGCTGCCCCACAGGCCAGCCCGGCCGCTGCGCCGAGGGCAAGACCGAATGCTCCGCGGGGCTGATCAACTGCAAACCGGTCAATGACCCCGCCACGGAGGTGTGCAACGGCCTCGACGACAATTGCGACGGCAAGGTGGATGAAGGCGTAACCAATGCTTGCGGACGCTGCGGCGCGGTCCCGGCGGAAACCTGCAATGGCAAGGATGACGACTGCGACGGAACCGTGGATGAGGAAGCGCCCTGCCCCTCCGGCCAGTTCTGCGTCGAAGGCGCCTGCCGCAACCGCTGCGCATCAGGGGAATGCCCGCGCGGCCTGAGCTGCGAAACCACCAAGGACGGCGGGAAATTCTGCTTCTCGCCCTGCCGCGACGTGGCCTGCCCCATCGGCCAGACCTGCAACGATGGAACCGGCAAATGCGAGGACCTGTGCAAGGGCGCCTGCAAGGAAGGCGTTGAACTGTGCGTCAAGGGCCAATGCGTCGAAAACGACTGCTACGCCACCGGCTGTCCGGAAGGACAGGTCTGCGTGCTGGGCGCCTGCAAGGCCGATGAGTGCGCGGGCAAAAAATGCGCGGTCGTCGAGTTCTGCCGCGATGGACGCTGCGTTCCCTCCTGCTCGCGGGTGAGTTGCGCGCTGGACGAGCGTTGCGAGGATGGCAAATGCATCAAGGACCCCTGCCTGCTGGTGGCCTGCAACAAGGGCCAGCGCTGCAAGGAAGGGAAATGCGAGGGCGACCCCTGCGAAGGCGTCACCTGCAGCGAAGGCCGCATGTGCGTGGAAGGCAGTTGCACCGACGATCCCTGCTTGAAAACCCAGTGCGCGGAAAATGAAAAATGCCACCGCGGTCAGTGTCTGAGCATCCTCAATCCGGATCAGCCGGTCTCGCCCGATGGCGGCTCCACGGACAGCGACGCGGCGTCTCCGGACTCCGCCGGCGGCGCGGATGGCGGTTCTGGCGATGCTTCCGCCGGCGCGGGAAATCCGCCTTCCGAAACTCCGCCGGAAGAAGAGGAAAACACCGAGTCCGCTGGCGGTGGAAGCGACAAGACCAAACGGGGCGCCGCCGCGGCGGACGCCCCGGGCGGGATGCCCGTCCAGCCTGGTTGCGGGTGCGCGGCGGCTCCGTCCCGCCATCCGGGATCCGCCGCCTGGCTGGGTCTGTTGACTCTCCTGCTGGTTCTGCGAAGCTACAGAAAGCGAACGGGGTTCTGATCGCCTGGAGATCAAAAATATGAAGTGGGGAAATCCAATTCTGGTCTTCGCCGTGTCCTTCGCCGCCGCATTGACGGCGTTTCAGGGCGAAGCGCGCGCCCAGGCGGCCTGCGAGGCCCCCAATATGATGATCGTGCTCGACAAGTCGGGCTCAATGGGCGACAGCAACAAGTGGAATGACGCGGTGGCGGCGGTGGATACGGCGCTCAACGCGGGGCCCACCGTGCGCTGGGGGTTGATCCTCTTTGATTCCGCCGTCTCGACCAAGGTCCTCTGCGCTCCCAATACCGCTGGCGCCGTACGCAGTTCCCTTTCATCTTCGGGTCCCGGCGGCGGAACGGACATGATCCGCGGGCTCCGTCAGGCGCGGACCGAATACACCACCAAAATCCTGCCTCCAGACCCCGTCAAACCCCGCCGTTCATTCGTGCTGTTCATCACCGACGGCAAGGCGCCGGACCCCTCTGCCGAAGTGGACGCCCTGCGCAATGTCACTGTCTCGGGCGTCAAATACGACATCAAGACCTTCGTGGTCGGTTTCGGAAAAGACGTGGACGCGACGATTCTCAACCGCCTGGCGGATCGCGGCGGCACCGCGCGCGCGGGCAATCCGCGGTATTACCAGGCCAACAACCGCACCGAACTGGCGCAGGCGCTCACCAACATCATCAACCAGGTCCAGCAGGAAGAATGCAACGGCGTGGACGATGACTGCGACGGGCAGATTGACGAGGGATTGGCGCCGCGCGCCTGCTCCACCCGCTGCGGCAACGGCACGGAGGCCTGTTCCAATGGCCGCTGGGCGGGCTGCACCGCTCCGCAGCCCCAGGCGGAAGTCTGCGACGGCAAGGACAACGATTGCGACGGCCGGGTGGACAACGGCGTGGGAACCGGCGGTTCGTGCGCGGTCCAGGGCGCGAAGGGCGAATGCGCCCAGGGAACGCTGGTCTGCGACGGCGTCTCGGTGAAATGCCAGGCCACGCGCCAGCCCCAGGCGGAAACCTGCGATGGCAAGGACAACGATTGCGACGGCCAGATTGACAATGGCCTGCGCCGCGAATGCGCGAGCCAATGCGGCAAGGGTTTTGAAACCTGCGACGGCGGGAAATACGCCAACTGCACGGCCCCGCAACCGCAGCCAGAAGCCTGCGACGGCCTGGACAACGACTGCAACGGCGCCGTGGACGACAATATCCCCCCCAAAGGGGAATGCCGTTCCAGCCAGTTGGGCGTGTGCGGCAAGGGACGGATCGCCTGCCTCAGCGGCATCGAGGTCTGCGAACCCACCTCGCAACCTGCGCCGGAAATCTGCGACGGCCTGGATAACGACTGCGACGGCTCAACGGACGAAGGCAATCCGCAGGGCGGCGCGGTATGCGCCAGCGGCCTGAAAGGCGTGTGCTCCCGCGGCAAACAGGTTTGCCGGGGCGGCAAGCTGGAATGCAACGCCGAAAAAGAGCCCACCCGCGAAGTCTGCAATGGTCTCGATGACGATTGCGACGGCGTGGTGGACAATGGCGTGGCCAATTCGTGCGGTTTCTGCGCCCCCAATCCGGAGGAAGTCTGTGACGGCAAGGACAATGACTGCGATGGCGAGATTGACGACAACGCCAAATGTCCGGACGCCCGCCTGACCTGCCTCAATGGCAAATGCGTCGCCCGTTGTTCCTCCGGCGAATGTCCCGGCGGATTCCAGTGCAAGGAGGTCAACAGTTCCAAATACTGCATCTCCAACTGCGATGGCGTGAACTGCGCCCCGGGCGAGACCTGCGATCCGCTCAAATCCGCCTGCCGCAACCTGTGCGAAGGCGTGAACTGCCCCGGCGGCCAGCGCTGCCAGGAAGGCAAATGCGTGGCGGAGGACTGCGCGGTTTCGGGTTGCGTGGATGGCCAGAAATGCATCGGCGGCAAATGCGAACCGGACCCCTGCGCGGGCGTGGATTGCGGGCGCAAAGCCTGCCGCGCCGGAACCTGCGTGGACTCCTGCGCGAACGTCTCCTGCGAGTTCGGGCAGAAATGCACGGACGGCCAGTGCGTTCCCAATCCCTGCGACGGCGTCGCCTGCAAGGCCGGTGAAATCTGCCGCGAGGGAAAATGCGAGACCAGCGCCTGCGCGGCGGTGTCTTGCAACGGCGGAACCGTCTGCCAGGACGGTTCCTGCGTGGAGGACCCCTGCAATGTGATCTCTTGCCCCGCCGGCCAGGCTTGCCGCGAAGGCCAGTGTATCAGCCGCGAACTGGTGGGCGACCCCTGTTCCGGCGTCACCTGCGGGGATGGCGCGGTCTGCGACAAGAGCACCGGCGACTGCGTCACCGTCGAAGACCCCGCCAAGGTCTGCGGCGCGGTGCAATGCAAATCCAATGAAATCTGCATCAACAACCAGTGCCGCGAAAAAGACGCCCCCGCCCCCGGTTGCCCGGAAAAGCCCTGCCCCGATGGCCAGAACTGCGTGGATGGCGCCTGCGTGGAGCCGGGATCCTCCTCCGGCGAGGACAGCGGCGCCACGGGCGGCGAAAGCGACCGCGGCCCGGACGGGCGCGACGGCGGAACCGGCGGCCGCTCCGGCCAATCCCCCGGCGAGGGAGACCTGACCGTTCCAACCCCGCCGGAAGGCTGCGGATGCGCAATCCGTCCGCGTCAGGATTCCAGTTCCGCTCCATGGGCGGCGTTGCTGGCGCTGGCGGCCGCGGCGGCGTTCATCCGCCGCGTGCGGCGATAAAGCGGTTTCGCGGCGTCTCCGGAATTTCAGGAATGGCCCGCCGGGATGATCAATAGGGCCGGGAATCGCGGCGAAACCCGCGGGAAGATGACCGGTCACGCGCGCCGCCGGACTGCGGTTGCGTTCATTCCATAAGACAAAAGACCGTGACCGGGGGTTGTTCAGTGGGGCTGAGGATTCCCAGGTGAGACGCCCTCAGCTTTCGTACCACGATGGACGCCAGAGTTTGTTGACGCCGGCGAAGCCCTCGAATTTTTCCTTGCCGGTCACGGCGTTCCAGGCCTGCATGGCCATGACCCGGTTGATGGAAAAGAAAAACCAATTGTGGAGCCGCCGCCGCACCGGATACTTCGACAACATGCGTGAGGCGTAACGTCCGGGTTTTTTCATCACGAAATTCTGCTGGCACCAGGTGGTCCATTTGGCCACCTCTTCCCGGCTCAGGTGTTCGGTGCGCATGATGGGATAGAACATGTCGTATTTGCCGAAGTCGTTTTCCTCAATCCAGTTCTTCTCCCGCGCCTCATGATACAGCGGCGTGCCGGGAAACGGCGTGCAGGGATGGAACGCCGCGAAGTCCAGGTTGCAGTCATGGGCGTGTTTGAGCAGCGCCTGAATGGATTCGGCGCTGTCGTGGCGCAGCCCGGTGATGAACGTGCCCTGGCGAAAAACCTCGGGGTAATGTTCTTCCATCATGTTGAAGGTTTCCACCGCTAGGTCCTCGCCGTAACGGTGTTTGTTCAGCCAGTTCAGGCTTGTGGATTGCGGGCGCTCCACGCCCACCAGCGCGTGCCGGAATCCCGCCTGCACCATCAGCTTGAGCGTGCCGTTGCGATGCTGTTTGGGCAACAGGTCGTAGCGGGTGAACGCCCACCATCCCAGGTCGTATTTCCTGCGGATGACCTCCGAACAGAATTGCTGCAGCCAGTGATCGCCCGCGTTCCAGGTGGCGTCCACCCAAAAGAGATAACGGATGCCGAAGCGCTTGTAGAGGATATCCACCTCTTCCAGCACTTTCTCGACCGATTTCGAGCGGAACCACGGGCTGGATTTGATGGTGCCGTCCTGCTGCTGCTCCTGTTTGTTCTCCATGGCGATCCAGGAGCAGAAACGGCAGGTGTCCACGCAGCCGCGGCTGCGCTGGATGGTGGCGGACTGGGGCCACAACATGCCGAAGGGCGAATATTTTTTCAGCGGGACCAGATCAAACGCCGGCGGCGGCAGGTCATCCAGGTTTTGGATGGCGGGCGCCAGCGGCGAGGCGAGGAACTGGCCGTCGCGATCCAGCCAGCACAGGCTCATGGTGTCCTGTTCATCGCCGCCTTCGCGGGCCACGCGCAGGAAATGTTCGAGGGCGATCTCGGCCTCGTAACGCATGCAGTAATCGAGTTCCGGGCAGGTGCGCAACGCCCACTCGGGCTCGTGGGTGAAGATATGCGCTCCGCCCATGGTCACGATCTTCGGGTCAACCGATTTCACCACCCGGAAGGTGCGCAGGGCGTCGTTGGCGTACACCACCTTTTCGCCGATGCCCACCACATCGGGCTTGCGGCGGCGGATTTCATCCGCCAGCGACTTGTATCCGACCTCGGACACGCAGCAATCGAGGATTTCCACGTCCACGAAGTCGAGGCGATGACGCAGCCACGCGGCGAGGGTCGGGTAATTGAGCGGACACAGGAAATTGTCCGACTGGTTGATGATCGGCCAGTAATGGTGCGGCGGGCGGACGAAGAGGTACTTGATGCGTTTTTTGCCCGCGAGATGTTTGAGCGCGCCTTCCATGGGATATCCTGAATTGCGAACGGATTAGGGTTGTTGCGGCTGGTTGAGCCGGCGGACGATCTTGCGCAACAGGTTGCGGTAGGCGTCTCCCCCGCCGCCGCGAACCGCCAGCGCCGTGGAGTATTCCCGGATGGCCCACCCCTCGCGCGGACAAGACAGATCCATCCGGTCCAGCCGCTGGGCCATGGCGGTTTCGCCCGCGACGGCCTCGAAGGGCATGTCCGAGGTGAACGCCTTGAGCACCCATTGCGCCAGAAAACGCTGCACGGCGTTGCCGACGACCATGAAGCTGTGATCACACGATCCGTTGTGAAAAGCCGTCTGGCTCCACTGGTAGAGAAACTGGGCGGAAGGCGGCGCTTTCGTGATGGGTTCGATGATGAACACAACCGGCGCGCCCCAGGTCTTCGCGGTCTCCCGGAAGCCTTCAATCGCCGCGTCGAGATAATCCAAGCTGGGCGAAAGAATGGCGCGGTTGCGCAGCACCCGTTGTCCCGGGCGTTCGCGGCTGTAGATATCCGGCCCGATTTTGAAAACCGGCCCTACTTCGGCTTCGCGGTTGATCCATTCCAATGCGTATTGTTGACCCATGGCGTTCCTGTTCAGCGGATCGGTGACTGGGCGGCCGCGGCGGCCAGGTCCAGCCAGGCGCCAGACCGGCGATGGCGGGCGTACAGATACAGGCTGTGCATGACCGCGCCCACGCCCGTCAACACGGCGTAGGAAACCGTCAACCACCCGAGAACGGGGATCAGACCCGCCAGAAAAATAACGGTATGCCCCACCGCGATGCAGGCCAACCGGGACGGGTTCTCCCGGCCCGCCAGACGGAGCACGCGGCGGCCCGCCACATAACTCATGCAGGACAAGCCCATGATCCCGGCGCCCAGCGCCAGTCCAATCAGAATGACGTTGGCCGCGAAACCTGGCGCGCCCAGCCGGGCGAACAACACCGAGAGCAAGATCATCTGCAGGGCGAAGAGCATCCCCGCCGCCAGGGTGCTTGACCGCGATCGCAACAGGATCATCACGTTCAGGCCGTGGTAGCGCGGCGAGGTCGCGGCCAGCAGCAACGACATCGCCAGCGACGACAGGTAGATCGCCGCCGTGGCGGCCATCACGTACACCAGCATCGCCAGGGTCGGATGCCCGTTCATGGCCGTTCTCCGTCCATGCGGATGGTCTGCTCCGCCGTGCGGCGCAACAACAACCATTGCAGCGCCAGCGCCAGCAGGGCGCCCGCGCCCAGCAACACCGCCGCGCCGCCAAACGCCGGCGCGGACAATATGTTGTCGAGGGAGCGGGACAACTCGCCCAGACCATTCTGGAACATGGTCAGGCCGCGAAACTGCACATGGATGGGCGTTGGCCCCAGCCCGGGGGCTTGCGGCGTCAACGCCAGCGCCGACAGGATGACGGCCAGAAAACTCGCCGCGCTGACCTGCACCAGCGGAAAACGCGACAGGTCATTGGGCGCCGCATCCACGCTGTCCCAATCAGGCGGCGGGGAACCGGCGCGTTCCTCCTCGATGCGCCGCCACAGCCGTTCCTCGATGGGATCACGATCATCCGCCAGTCCGGGAACCGGCTCCAGCAGCGGCGCCGCCAGCAGGGTTTCCAAGGTCTCATGGCGGGATCGGCAGACCGGGCACGCGGCCAGGTGGGCGTCCAGGGCCTTCCGCTCCAGCGAAGTCAACTCGTCGCCGTCCAGCAACCGTTCACTGGTTCTTTCGCAGGTGGGGCAGTCGAACGTCATGACTGTTGTCCTCCAGAATTTCCGCGAGCTGGTTGCGGGAACGGTGCAGCCAAGTCTTGATGGTGCCCACCGGATGCCCCGTGGCGGCGGCGATTTCAGGCAGGTCCATGTCCATGAAGTAGCGCATGACGACCACGGGCTGCTGATCTTCCGGCAACCGGCCGATGGCGGAGCGCAGCTTTTCGGTGAGCAAACGGGCCGCCGCGCGATCTTCCGGGGAACTGGCGTTCCATTGCCGGTCGAAGGGAATCACATCCAGCAGTTCCGGACGGGCGCGGCGCCGGTTGAGGTAATCCACCACCACGTTGGCGGCGATCTTGTATATCCACGAATGCAACGGGCGGGAAGAATCGTAACTGCCCATATGCCGGTGGACCCGCAGGAATACCTCCTGAAGCAGATCCTCGGCGTCCTGATAATGACCGGTGGAGCGATAGATCACCGCCCAGACCCGGCGCTTGTAGCGGCGGGTCAGTTCGCGGAATGCATCTCCCCGCTGGTTCAGCCGGTGCTGGTGGACCAGTTCCGCGTCGGTCAGTTGTTCAAGCGGCGGATTCATGGTTCGCTCTCCTGTTAATACTGTACCGGAGCCTCCCGGTTTCAAAAACTTCCGGTAATTTTTTCCCGGTCCCGGACGTAGGGTTTCAGAGAGGCGGTCCCCATGACGCGCATGGTCCTTTATCTGTTCGCGGCGGCTGTTTGCTGGCCGCTTCCCCTTCAGGCAGGCCCCAAATCCTCCCGGAACACCCCGCCCGGTGACGGATTGCTGGCGGCGGTGCTGAACAAGGCGGTTGACCCCCGGTCCGGACTGGTGGACTACGCCGCCATCAAAACCATGTCGCCGCAACTGGACGCCTGGCTGAACCTGGCCGCCCAAGCCAAACCGGACGCCTGGAAGCGCAACGAACAACTGGCCTTCTGGATCAACGCCTACAACGCCCTGGTGCTGCGCGGCGCCGCGCAACGCCATCCCCTCCGTACGGTGATGGATGTTCCGGGGTTCTTCGACAAAACGAAACACCGGGTCGCGGGGCATGACCTGACCCTCAACGAACTGGAAAACCAGCGCATCCGCGCGGTGTTTGGCGATCCGCGCATCCACTTCGCGCTCAACTGCGCGGCGCGGTCCTGCCCCAGGCTCAGGGCCGCGCCATGGAAGGCGCAAACCTTGGACGCCGATCTGGACGCGGCTGCCCGGGAATTTCTCGCCAGCCCTGGGGGAATGGCGTTGGACCAGGAGAAGCGCGTGGTCCGCCTGTCGAAAATATTCGAGTGGTACAGGCAGGATTTTGAACTGGGCGGCGCCAGGCTGCTGGATTTTGTCCGCCTCCGCCTCACCGCCAGTGACGCCCGCCTCCTTGGCGAAGGCGTCTGGACCATTTCGTTCCTCGATTACGACTGGACGCTGAACGCAAAATAGCGCCCACGGAGCGAGCCATCCGCTTCAGCCCGGAGCGGATGGCCTGCCGTTCAGAAACCTTTCCCCGCCTTTGCCGCGCACCCTTCGCCGCTGATGACGCAGTTTCCATCGCCGCCTTGCATGCGCGTGGAACGTGCCGGACGAGCCTCTCCCCAGCGGCCCGATGGCGGATGCGGCGGCCTGGCTCTCGCGAACCCCCGGGCCCCGTTCCCCATGCCAGTCAGCGGAGAACACCTGGCGTGCGGCCTCAACACCATGCTGCAAGGCGGGACCGTCTGTTCAGGTCAAATAGCCCGCCATGAAGTTGCCGGGTTTCCGGAAGTGGGGGACAATTCACCGCGCGCCTGACGGGCGCATCCGCAATGCATGGCCGAACGGTTCAAACAAATCACGCGCGGTTTTTTCTCCGTGCTGTCGGTGCTGGTGCTGATCGCCGTCTTCCTGCTCACCTCGCAGACGGTGCAGGCGTCCATCTACGAGCACCTGCAGCAGGTGCTGCGCGACAATTTTGGTCTGCATATCGCCGCCTCCAGCGTCAGTTTTGAACTGCGCACGAGCACGCTGGCCATCGAAGATGTGCTGGTGGGACAAAAGGACAGCCGTCCGCTCTTCACCGCGAAACGCATGGAAGTGTCGGTGGACCTGATCCGCTCCGCGCTCGGGCGCTGGATCATCAACACCGTGCGGATAGTCGAGCCGGAGGTGCGGGTGATTTTCGCCAACGGCGAGCCGGTCAACCTGCCGCGGATATTCCTGGGCGAAAGCACGGCGCCGGCCGGTCAAAACGCCGCCCCGCCTTCCATTCCAAAATTTTTCCTGGACCTGTTCTCCATCGAAAACGCGCGCATTCACTGGGTGGACGAAGGCGCCGCCAGCGCGGCCATTGAAAATGTCTCGCTGACAATCCGGAAACTCTCCAACGAATACGGGGAATTTGAATTCCGCACCGGAGCCGCGCTCTATGACTCGGCCGATCTGCATTTGCCGCTGAAGCGCTTGATCCTCGAAGGCCAGTTCACCCAGGCCACCCTGATTCTGGATCGCCTCGACCTGGACACCGGCAAACTTCGCCTGACCGCCAATGGCCAGACCCAGGTCTCCGATCCGCTGCGCTTCGACGCCAAATGGTCGGTGGATGCGGACCTGACCCTGTTGCAGGAGATCCTGCCGCGGGCCCCGAAGGCCCTTGGAACCTTGTCCGTCAAGGGCCGCACCGACAACAGCAATCACGCCTGGGCGAGCACGGTCGAGATCAGGGGCCGCGGACTGGACGTGGACAATTATTTCATCGGCGACGTGGATGTGATCGCCGATGGCGACTACATCACCAGGCTGGCTCACTTCCGCAAAATCCGCGTGGCGCAGGCGGGAGGAGCGGTGGATCTCAAGGGCCGCATGAAGCTGCACGGGGATTTTGAACACCAAATCGAGGGAGGAGTGCGCGGGGTGCAGTTCGCCACCATGCTGCGGCATCTCAAGGTCCCCAACTGTCCGGTGAACTGGTCGCTGACAGGGGACTGGACGCTGATCGGCCGCATCCGGAACGGCGACTATTCACTCCTGGGAGACGTGCAGGCCAAACTTCCCGATTTCGTCGTGCTCAAGGACGGCTGGGAAGCCAACCCGAAGGCGCCGCCCGTGCTGAAACTGCCCCTGACCGAGGTGCGGGGCCGGGTGGAAATCAAGCCTGACCGCATCAACATTTTGAGCGGAACCCGGGTGTCCTTCCGTAAAACCAATATTGGCGTGAACGGATTCATCGGTTTCATCGCCACCCGGGAGATTCCGGAAGGTCCGGGCATGAAGCTCCACGCCGATTCAGGCGAGTTTCACGGCGAGGACATCGAGGAACTGGCCAATCTGGCGATGAAGGGCGAAGGGGAACTGCGCGACGTCAGCATCGAGGGACCATTCGAGGATTTGAATATCCAGGGCCGGGCCAACATGCGGAACTTCCGCTTCCTGAATTTCGTGCTGGGCAATGTGCAAAGCCAGGTCCAGTACAGGAATCTGCTGCTGGCCTTTTCGGACGTCACGGGACGCAAAAACATGACTTCCTATGGCGGCAATATGGAAGTCCGCTTCGCCAGCGACACCCTGGCGGGCCAACTCACCGTGGGCTCCGATCCGCATCATCCGGCTGCGAAGGGCGCCGCCGTGGGCCGTCTGGAAGATGTGCTGGCCATGGCGGGAATGGACCCTTCCATCCGGCAATTGCTGCACGGCAATCTCCACGCCAACGTGCTGGTGAATGGACCCATGACCATGCCGGGAGTGCTGGGCTCGGCGGTGCTCACCGACGTGGCGGCGGGAGAGCAACACCTGGACTGGGCGGCGGTGCGCGTGCGTTTTGAAGACCGGCAGTTCCATCTGGAGCGCTTCGTGGTCAAGGAAGGCGAGGCGGTCATCCGCGCATCCGGCGTGCTCCGGAACCTCAATGAACTGGATTTCACCATCGTCTCCGAAAACCTGCAGATGCTGAATGTCCATTACCTGCGCAACCGCGACATCCAGTTGCACGCCGGCGCCGATCTGATCGCCTCCATTACCGGAACGCTCGACAATCCCGACGTATTCGCCCGCCTGAACATCACGCACCTGACCTACAACGCCTTCGCCCTGCCCGATGTCACCATCGCCGTGAACCACGTGGACGGGCGATGGATGGCCAGCAGCAACCTGTTCAGCGAGCGCAACCCTCTGTCGCTGTTCGTGTACCCGGAACAGAACTGGCTCTACCGCCTGGACGCCTGGTTTGATCAGACCCCCATCCATCCGTGGATTCCCGCGCGGGATGGCGGCGGGGATTCTCCCGCCGTGGTTGGCGCGGTGGATGGGCGCCTGTTCGCGCTCGGCCATCTCGCGGACATCACCAACTCATCCGGTTGGCTGTCGCTGGATTCGGCCGTGCTTGATCCCGGGGGGTCGCAATTCACCATGCCGCCGCCCCATGAAATGAAGCCATGGGAATATCCCGCCAGCTACCACGATGCGGGCGGAGCGGCCCCGCCGGTCCAGAGCGCGCTGCTGATCCAGTTCGGCGATCATTTCCTGCTGGATGAGCGCCACCGCATCACCGTTCACCCCTTCTGGCTGCATTCGGAATCGCAACTGGCCGTCACCGACAGCCGGCGCGGGGTTTTCGAGGAAATGCCCATGGATGAGCGCTGCTACACCACGCCGATGTATCCGCTGTGTCTCGGCGCGGACGGGGCGCTGGCGTGGAACGGCGCCGCCGGTTTCAGGGATCGCTTCGCCAATTTTGATCTGAATGTGCGGGGCAAGGCGGAACTGGCCCTGTTGCAGCCCTTCGTCAGGGAGTTGGGCGAGGTGTCGGGAATGATCAACGTGGACACCACCATCGCCAACGTGCTCGTCTCGCCCGCCATTCTGGGCAGCGGACGCATCCAGCGCGGACAATTCACCGCGCGCGACATGAAGCTGGAGGTCAGCCGCATCGAAGGGCCGCTGCAATTCTCCGAGAACAGCATCAACTTCACTGGAATCACCGCGTCCTCCGGCGGCGGACTCATCGCCATTGACGGCGAAATCCAGCTGGAATCGCTGAAGCCTTCCATGGTGGACGTGCGCGCGAACCTGCGCCGGGTTGAAACCTTCATCCCCGAATGGCTGCCCGCCCAGGTTTCCGGCGATCTCAACCTGGTGACGATCCCCGCCCCGCAGGGCCAGTCCAGCGATTCGGAACTGGGCATGGCGATGGCGGCGCAGGACCGCGAAAAGCTGCCCATGAACCTGTTGCTGAAAGGCGATCTGAAGGTGGACCGGATCAGTTACACCCAGGAGCTGGATTCGCGCGCCCGCAAGAGCCGTCCGGTCCGCAACTCCGCGGAAGGTCCGTCCGCCATGGAGTTGCGGCTTGATCTGGATATCCGCGCCGACAAGACCATCGAATTGAAAAACAGCCTGGTGGAAGGAACGCTGAGCTGCGATCTCAAAATCACCGGAGACGCCGGAGAGCCCGCCATCAAGGGAACCCTGAGCAGCAACACCGGCGAACTGAAATTCCGCGACGCGGTGTGGACGGTCACCAGCGGCGAACTCACCTTTGACGGCGGCGCGAAGTTCAATCCGGGCGTGCGTTTGCGCGCGGAGACCGAGCGGCGCAACTACAAGATTTCCATGATGGTCACCGGAACCGCCGACAAACTGGATCCGCCCGTGTTCACCAGCAACCCGCCGGGCCTTTCCGAACAGGATATCTTCCTGCTGCTGGCGCTGGGCCTGACCACCGCTGACGCGCAAAATCTGGGCGCCTCGGGCGTCGGCGGATTCGGGCTGGAATTCCTGTCGCAGTTCTCCGGCATCGAGGGAACGCTCAAGCGCTTCATGGACGTGGAGGCGGTGCGTCTGACTTCCCGCTACAGCGATCACTCCAAAAGCGTCGAACCGCGCTTGCAGGTGCAGTTCCGTCCGGCGAAAAAAGTGCGCGTGTCGGTGTCCAGCTCCATCGTCAACCTGGAAGACCGCAACGCGCAGGTGGAATACCGGCTGTCGGATATCGCGTCGCTGCGCGGGGAATATGACACGGGCGGCGATCGCAGCTATCCAAACCTGGGCCTGGACCTCAAATTCCGGTGGGAGTTCCGGTGAGGGAGTTCCGCCGGGGACAACAGGCCCTGCTCGCCGCATGCCTGATTCTGGCGGCCCCAGCGCTGGCGGCGGCGGAAGACCGGGCGCAACCGGTTCTCCAGACCGCTCCCGCCATGGAAGCGGCCAGCCCTGTCCTTTCCGTCCAGCCGGCCGCCGGCGCATCCGCCGCCACTCCCGCCGTTGAGTCCGCCCCACCGCCGGCGTTGCGCATCGCGGAGGTTCATATCGCCGGCGCGCCGGACGAACTGGCGCCGGAAATCCTGAAGGTCTCCGGCCTTCGCGGCGGCGATATGTTCACGCTGGCGGGCGTGCGCCAGGCCATCAAGGCGATCATGGGAAGACCCACCCTGTCGCGCATCCAGGATGTGCAGGTGCGCGGATCCAAAAGCCCCGGCGGCGTCAGTCTGACGATCGAGGTCAAGCTGAGCAACACCATCGCATCCATTGAGGTGACCGGAGCCAGGCGGTTGTCCGCCAGCGAGATTCTCGGCGCCGCCGATCTGGAGATCGGCTCCATCTTCCGCCCGCGGACGCTGGAAAGCGCGCGCCTGCGCGTGATCGCCGCGTATGAGCGGCAGGGTTATTTCAATGTGGAGGCGGCGCTGGAGACGGCGCCGGCGGGGCCGGGCGAAACCGCGATCATGATCAACATCCGGGAGAACGCTCCGGCGCGCATCAGCGATGTGCAGTTCACCGGCCCCATCGAGGACCCGCCCGATCTGCTCAAGGAAGAACTGGGCCTGCGCAAAGGAGACATCCTGCGCGCGGCGGACCTGGAGCAGGCGGAGAAAAACCTGCTGGACCATTACCGCCGGCGCGGATACCGCGAGGCGCGCCTGCGCGAGGGGGACCGCCGCGAATTCAGCGCGGACAAAAGCCGGGTGACGGTGCATTTCCGGCTGGATCCGGGCCTGAAAACCCGGCTGCGCTTTCACGGCAATCATCGCGTGCGCGCGAAGGACATCATTGACGCCGTCGAACTGGACCGCGTCAGCGAATACCCCATCATCGAACGGAAGCATGGCTGCGCCGAACAGCGCCGGATGGAGAATCCCGATCGCGTGGCCGACGCCCTGCCGCAGATCACCCAGCGCATGGTCCGCTACTACCGGTCGCTGGGATATTTCCACGCGGCGGCGCGATCCGCCGTCTGCGTGGACGGCGCCTTCAAGCGCGTGGACTTCTTCATCGAAGAGGGTCCCGTTGCGAGGATCCGCTCCATCCGCTTCGTGAAGGCCGCGAACGCCCCGCCAGACGAGCCCGGGGGCTGGTTCCCCGGCGGCGGCGCCCGCGACGGACAGAACAACCAGCCGCTTCCGCCCGTGGAGGCCTTCCCGGAGACCACCTTGCGCGGCGTGCTGTCGCGGGCGCTGCGTTTCAGCGACGGCGAGGAAACCGTGGACAGCATGGATGGCGGCGTCCTGCCGAATCTGGAGATTTCGGGAAGGCCGCGGGTCTGGCCCGGTCAGTCGCAGGAAAAGTTGAGGCCCTACCCAGACGAAATCTACGACGAGGAGCGATTCTCCCGCGGCCTGGCGGCGCTGGAGGAATACTACCGGTCCAACGGATATCTGAACGTGAGGATTGAGCCGCCCGAGGTCCACGCCACGGCGGATCGAAGCGGACTGTACCTGCGCATCGAGATTGACGAAGGGCCGCAGACCCTGGTCGAACACATCGAATTCGCCGGCGCGGAGGCCATTCCTGAATCCCTGCTGCGCCCGCAGGTTCCGCTGCGGAGCGGCGATCCGGTCGATCTGGCGGTGGTGGAAGCCGCGCGGGCGCGTCTCGCCGAGACCTACGAAAACCTGGGCTACGTTTTCGCCCGCGTGGAATACAGCCTCAAGCGCGACGATCCCCGGCGCGGGGTGATCCGCTACTCCATCAGCGAAGGGCCGCAGGTCACCGTGGGCGCGGTGCTGCCCCGCCGGGAAAGCCTGCGCCGCACCAATGTCCGCGTGGTCATCGAACACCTGATGTTTTCAGAAGGCGATGTGTACACCCCCGCCAAGGCGCAGGAATCGCAGCGCAACCTGCTGCGGCTGGGGGTGTTTGATCGCGCGACCATCGGCCTCGCCGAGCCGGACAAACCCGCTCCCGTGAAGGATGTGGTGGTGGATGTGCGCGAACGCAATTTCCAGTCGCTGGAGCCCGGATTCGGTCTGTCCACCGACCAGGGCGTGCGCGCGTTCGTGGAGTACGCCCACGCCAATCTGGGCGGATCGGCGCTGGAGCTGATGGCGCGCGCGCGCCTCAATTACCGCATTTTCGACCTCTTCCTTGGCGACAAGCTGCTGGCCGATCGCCTGCAGGCCCTGACCTGGGAAAACGCCATCGAACGCCGTTTCGACGTGGGACTGAACTATCCGCGCGTGTACGGCATCACGCGCGCGGGCGGATTCCCGGCCAATATCAGCGCGCGGTTCGACCTCATCAACGAGCGGAAAAACGCCCGCGCCTACGGCCTGGACCGGCTCTCCGGCGTGCCTGGCGTCAGCATCGAATTCATCCGGCGGCTGACGCTGACCGTGCAGTACGAACTGGAATACAACTACATGGTCCCCGTGGCGGTGACCCTGCGCGCGTCCGGAGAGCGTCCCGGCATTGACCAGGAAAGCCTGTTTTTCCTGCGCACCCCGCGCGGCGCCACGGTGCTGGGATCGTTCCGTCCGGTATTGTCCATTGACCGGCGGGACAGCGCCTTCAACCCGCGCACGGGATACTTCGCATCGCTCACCGCGGAACAGACCCACACCATCGGCGGCGCGGTGAACGCCAACTTCCTCAAGCTGACGGCGCTCACCTCCGCCTATGTGCCGCTGGGATCAAAAGTGACGCTGGCCGTCTCCCTGCGCGGCGGCAATATCTTCAGCGTCTCCAGCCTCGACGCCTTTGGAAAAAATCTCATTTCGGGAATGAGTGAAAACGACCTGCTGACCGATGAGCGCCTGCGGACTCCCCTCAACAAACGCTTCTATCTGGGGGGACGGGCCAGCCTGCGCGGCTTCAACGAAGACGCCGTGGTGGCGGCCTTCTCCCAGACCCCCCAGTCGGATATTGACGACGCCCGCAACAACCGCAGCCTGGTGCTGACCTCGGGCGGCAACACCTTCGTGCTGGCCAAGACGGAACTGCGCTTTCCTATCGCCGGGGCGCTGTCGGGGGCGGCGTTCTTCGACGCGGGGGGGTTGTGGCTGCGGCTGGGGGACTTCCGGCTGACCGATATCCGGCCGGGAACCGGCGCGGGCATCCGCTACGCCACGCCGATTGGCCCGGTGGCCCTCGATCTGGGTTTCAACCCCATGCCCAACACGGTCATCGGCGAGCCGGGATTCGTCTTGCATTTTTCCATTGGAGTATTCTAAATCGAGGCGCTCCGGAAACCTGAGAACGGTGGTAAATGTCGGTTGTACTCATCATTGACGACTCGATCACGATTCGTCAGGGCATCAAGATCGCACTGAAGAAGGCGTCGCTCTTCGACGACTACCTGGAAGCGCGCGAGGGCCGGGAGGCGCTGGATCGCGCCCGCTCCACGCAGGTGGATCTGATCCTCTGCGACGTGGTCATGCCGGAGATGGACGGATTCCAGTTTCTGGAGGAACTGAAGAAGATCGAAACCTACCGCGACACGCCGGTCATCATGCTGACCGGCCAGGAGTCGGTGGAGAAAAAAATCCGCGGGCTGGAACTGGGCGCCTCCGATTACCTGATCAAGCCCTTTGATTCCGGCGAATTGATCGCCCGCGTCAAGGTGCAGCTCAAAATCAAGCAGCTTCAGGATGACCTGCGCGAGGCCAACGAGCGCTACCGCACGCTGTCGCTGACCGATTACCTGACCGGCCTCTACAACCGCCGCCATTTCATGGACATGCTGCAACAGGAATACAGCCGTTGCCGCCGCCACAACGCCGTCATGTCCCTGCTGATCGCGGATGTGGATCATTTCAAGTCCATCAATGACCGGCTGGGGCACCTGAAGGGCGATGAAGTCCTGTCCCGCGCCGCCTTGGTGCTGAAGGACAACCTGCGGGGTCATGACACGGTGGCCCGGTTCGGCGGCGAGGAGTTTTCGATTCTGCTGCCCATGACCAATGGGGAAGAGGCCGCCGCGGTGGCGGACAAACTGCGCCGCAAGATCGAAAGCGAACTGAAGTCCGTCGAGGGGCTGAACGGCGTCACCGCGAGTTTTGGCGTGGCGGCTTTCCCCTCGCCCGGACTGGAAACCCTCGAACACCTGATCAACGCCGCGGATAAGGCGATGTACCGCGCCAAGGAAATGGGGCGCAACCGCGTGGTGCTTTACGCTGGCGGCGATCCCCCCGCGTTTTCGGAAGTCTGAAATTCCCAACCCCCACAGGCAGGAACACCATGAGCGATTTTCGTGTGGAATCCGATTCACTGGGCGAGGTCCGCGTGCCTTCCAGCGCGCTGTATGGAGCCCAGACCCAGCGGGCGGTCAACAATTTCCAGATCAGCGGACGCCGCTTCAACCGCCGCCTGGTGGAGGCGCTGGGTCATATCAAGCGCGCCTGCGCCGAGACCAACCATGACATGGGCTATCTGCCCGGCGATATCTGCAAGGCCATTGTCCAGGCCGCCAACGAAGTGATTGAAGGACGGCACGACGCCCACTTCCCGATTGATATTTTCCAGACCGGATCAGCCACCTCATCCAACATGAACGCCAACGAGGTGATTTCCAACCGGGCCATCCAGTTGATGGGCGGAACCATCGGCAGCAAAAAACCGGTTCACCCCAACGACCATGTGAACTTCGGCCAGTCCTCCAACGACGTCATCCCAACCGCCATCCATATCGCGGCGGCAGTGGCCATCCACCATGATCTGCTGCCATCCCTGCGCAAACTGCACGGCGCGCTCGACGCCAAGGCGAAGGCCTTTGACGGCATTATCAAAAGCGGCCGCACCCACCTGATGGACGCCACCCCCATCCGGCTGGGCCAGGAGTTTTCCGGTTACGCGCGGCAGGCCGGACTCGCCGCCGTCCGCGCGGAGAAAGCCCGTGACGCCCTGATGGAACTGGCGCTGGGCGGCACCGCCGTGGGAACCGGCGTGAATCGCGCTCCGGAATTTCCCGGCAAGGCCATCGCCCGCATCGCCGCCGCCACCGGCCTTCCCTTCCGCGAGGCGGTCAATCACTTTGAAGCCCAGGGCGCCCGCGACGCCGTGGTCGAGGCTTCCGGTCTGCTCAAGACCATCGCATGCAGCCTGATGAAGATCGCCAACGACATCCGCTGGCTGTCATCCGGACCGCGCACGGGGCTTGCGGAAATCCGCCTGCCGGAACTGGCGCCCGGCTCCTCCATCATGCCCGGCAAGGTCAACCCCATCATGAGCGAAATGCTGACCATGGTATGCTGCCAGGTCATCGGCAACGACGCCGCGATCACGGTCGGCGGTCAGGGCGGTAATTTCGAGTTGAACGTATACCTGCCGATGATGGCCTCGAACCTGCTGGAATCCGTGGATTTACTGGCGCGGGGCTCCGCGGCCTTCGCGGAGAAATGCGTGGAAGGCATCGAAGCCGACGAGGCGCGCTGCAAGGAACTGGTGGAGCGCAACCTCGCCATCTGCACCGCACTGGCGCCCGCCATCGGCTACGACAAGGCGGCGAAAATCTCCAAGGAAGCCCTCAAGCGCAATTCCACGGTGCGCGAAATCGCCCTGGAGATGAAGGTGCTGGAGCCGGCGGAACTCGACAAGGCGCTTGACCTCATGGCCATGACCGAACCGGGCGTGCCCGGTCCCGGCGGCGGCTGACCTCTACTCGTCCGCCGCGCCCAGGAAAATGCTGCGCGCCATCAGGCTCTGTTCGGCGAGCGCGCGCCGGGTGTAAATCTCCCGGCGCAATTCGCGGATCGCCGTGTCGTCCGGCGCGGCGGCCGCCGCCCACTCGATCAACTGGCAGGCCATCGCCAGTTCATTTTCATCCGCCAGTTTGCGGGCGCGATCGGCCAGCCGGCTGGCGCCGCCCGTCAGTTCCGCCACCTCGCGGGACAGCGCCGCGTCGCGCGGGGGCTTGAGGCGGGCCGGGTTGCCATCCCACCAGCCGCCATACAGACGCCAGGTGTTGCGGACGATGAACTCCGGTTCGTCGTAGACCGGCCGCAGGTACGGCCGCTGCAACAGGCGCTCCGGCGCGCGGACTTCGCGGAGCACCACGTCCAGCGGCGCGCCTTCGTTCATCAGCCGCAAGGTCTGGTCGTGCAGGCTTTCCAGCAGTTCCGCCGTTTCCAGCAGCGCCTGGCTCACCCGCGCGGCGCCTTCGATGGGCACGCCGTGGCCCGGAAACAGCAGCTCCGCCTTCCGGGATTCCATCTCACGCAGCGCCTGCGCCCACTCCCGTGGATAGCGCTGCACCTTCTGGGGATTGCCGCAGTTGGGCGAGGCCCAAATGAACAAATCGCCCGTCAGAATCAGCTTGTGAAGGGGAACCCATATCCAGGTGTGGTCGTCGGTTTCTCCCCTGGAGTGATGCAGGTGAAAATCCACGCCGCCGCACTGGAACTCCAGTTCGTGGTGGTAGACCTGCCCGGGGTGGACAAAATCGAAATCCCAGGTCAGTCCGGGCGCGCGGAACTGCCGCTGGTTGATGGCGGCGTTCAGCCCCGCCGTCCGCCGGTATCGTTCGAAGCGCTCGCTCACCGCGGCGTGGGCGATGACCATCCATTCGCGCCCGGCGTTTTCCTCGCGGAACAGCGGCGCGCCCGCCACGTGGTCCACATGGCCATGGGTGTAGATGAGGGTATGCACCGGCTCGCGGGACCAGGCGCGCAATTGCTCGCGCACCGCCTGCGCGGCGATGGGCCCGCCGGCGTCGGCAAGCAACAGCCCGTCTCCGGCGCGGATGGCGGTCACATTGGCCATGCTGGAGATGAAGGCCACGCCATCGGCGTATTCCTCCAGCCCGGCGAAGGTCAGCAGCGGATGTTGCTCCGCCGTGGTGATTTCGCCATTCCACAGTTGTCCGGCAAGCCTGCGTACGTCTCCCATGGCTCATGCCTACCCTGAATCGCGGCGCGTGGAAAGCAGCGGCCGGCTCCGGCCGGACCTCCATCCGGCAAGCTGATCCGGCGCGGCGCTCCCGCCCGGGTGAAACTCCGTCTCTTCATGCTTGCGGCGAACCTATTCACCGGCGGGCAGGGCCTGGCCCCGGCCTGTTTGCCTTCCGCGTAAATTCCCCTCTATATGTGCGCCGCCGGGGTCGCTGGAGCCGCGGCCGCCATGAACACGGCGGCGCGTCTGTTGTTTCATGGTCTCATTCAATTCCCTGTTGCGGATAGCAGCGCGCGCGCTGCGCCTTGCGCCATTGCCTGCCGCCTTGCTGCTGCTCGCCCTCGTGATCATCCGCAGGCCGGGCGACGCCGCGTGGCGCGAAACCCTGGATCAGCTCCGTCCCCAACTGACCCCGGATGATCTGGTGCTGGTCGCCCCGGCCCATGAACTCCGCAATCTCTCCGCCGGCGAATCCGCGCCGCTGATGGCCGCGGAGCGGGATGTTTACCTGGACACGCGCGGCGTGCGCACGCTGTGGCGGCTGTCGCGCCCCCAGCCGGACAGGCCCCAGGAGGCGATCGGACCGGGCGGCGCGGTATCCCTCGGCGCAAACCTGATCAATGGCTACGTGGGAGAGCGTGTGTTGCTGCACAAGGGCGTCGCCGTGGACCGCTTTCCGGTCCCCGCCAACAACCTGCTGCGTCATCTGGACAAGGTGGAGGCCGCGGTGAGCAACCCGGATGGTTCGTGGAGCCAGTGCCGCCGCGCGGAGGACGTGCTGCAATGCGGCGAACAGGGATGGCAATTCGTGGGCGAGCGCAAACTGGTGGCGGCCGGGCAGGAGACTTCGTGCGTCTGGACCCACCCCTACTCCGGACGGACGCTCCGGCTGCTGGTGCGCGAATGGCCGCTGGACCGCATCATCCATTTCTACGCCATGTTCAGCGACGGCGCGGTCCAGGACCCGCCAGCGGAAACCATCCTTGTCAAAATCAGCGACGGCGCCGGCTGGAACCACGACATGTTGCATCCCGCGCGGGTGGGGGCTCAACTTCTCATGCTGCAACCGCCGGCGGGACGCGCCGCCGGGGACATCTTCATCGAGATCTCCTCGCCAAACGACGCCAAATCCCATTTCTGCCTGAACCTGGAAAGCTGACATGCGGCGATACCGGGTGGAAATCCTGCTGGCGTGCGGACTGATGGCGGCGTGGGGATGGTTCCATCCCTTCCTGCCGCTGATTCCCAATCCGAACGAGACCACGCGCTTTTACCTGACCCGCGCGCTGGTCCAGCGCGGCGCCATCACCATTGACGAGGAGTTCGCGCGCTATGGCGTTTCGCTCGATCGGGCCCGCCGGGGCGATCATTACTACTGCGACAAGGCGCCGGGGCTGTCCTTCCTGGCCGTTCCATTTTACTGGGCCTATGAACGATGGCGCGGCCCGCCGGAAACCCGGCCCACTCCGGAAACCGCCGCCGATGAACGGTATCCGGCGGAAAACCTGCGCATCCTCCACGAGGTCAGCCCGGCGATCCGCTTCCTGAAATGGCCGCTGATCATCCTGCCCTCCGTGATCATGGCGGTGCTGCTTTTCCGCTATCTGCGGCGGGAGACCGGCAGCGAAGGCGCCGCGCTGGCCGCCACGCTCACCTGGGCGATTGGAACCAGCGCCTATACCAACACCAATGTGCTGTTTGGGCACCAACTCACCGCCGTGCTGCTGTTCTTCACCTTCCTGGCGCTGGAGCGCGGCGGCCGCCTCAAGCAGGCGCGCTGGCTGGCGCTGGCGGGGGTCTTCGCGGGGCTGGCCCTGATCACGGAATTTCCCGCGGCGGCGCCGGTGTTCATGCTGGGCGCCGCCGCCATCGCGCGGCTGCGCTGGAGCGCGTGGAAGATCGCCGCCTATCCGCTCGCCGCGGCGCCGTTCATCGGGCTGCTGCTCTATTACCACCAGCATGCATTCGGCGATCCCTTCGCCACCGGTTACCAGTTCCTCGAAGACGAACGGTATCACGAGGTGCATAGCCATGGATTCATGGGCATCACCTCGCCGGACATGGAGGCGCTGAAAGGGCTGTTCATCCGCCCGGACCGCGGACTGCTTGTCTACACGCCCGTGCTGGCGCTGGTTCCCATTGGCGTGGCGGTCATGATGATGCGCGGCGCGCCATCCCTGCCGCCCGCCCTGATGGTGGTTCTGTCCGGCGGACTGCTGGTGATCTCCTTTCCGGTGTGGCACGGCGGCTGGAGCGTCGGCCTTCGCCATATGGTTCCCGTGCTGCCCTTTCTGGTGATGCCGCTGGCCCACGCATTCCGCGCGCTGAACCGCGGCTGGGTGAGGCTGCTGGCGATCCCCGCCGGCGCGCTGATGACGGCCGGCGCCACGGTGACCGTGCTGGCGTCCTCCTCGTACGCCTACGCACATCCGGATTATTTCCTGATGCCCTTCCGCGACCTGGGCGGCGAGTTGCTCCGGCTGGGGTATCTTCCCCCAAACGCCGGTCAGGCGCTCGGGCTGAATGGCGTGCAGAGCGCGTTGCTGCACGGGTTGATCATCCTCATGCTGCTGTGGACCATGCTGTGGGCGCTGACCATGGCGGCGGATGAACAGGCGCCGCGCTTCCGCCGCGCTGGGTGGTGTTCATGGATGCTGTTGCTGGGAATGGCCTGCGTCTGGTGGTGGAGCCGCCAGCATGTCGAGGAGCATCCGATCGAGACCTTCCAGGAAAGCCGCCACGTCATGCGCCTGTATACGCCCCGGCATGAAAACCGCCTCTCGCCCGGGCCTCAGCCCTCGCCGGAAACTCCGCCGAAAGCACAGGCGCTGTACTGGAGCGCCCGCTACCGGGAGGCGGTGTTCCTGCTGGAGCCCGGCAACGCCATCGAATACAGGCGCCGCGCCCGGGAGTTTTTCATGCGTGCGCGAGGCCCGGAAACCCCGAAATCCGGTCAGCCATGACAACACAGGCCGCCGCGGACGGGAACCGCGAATCAGACCGCCAGGAACATTCATTCGCCAGCGGACAACCAGCGCCCGGAGGCGCTGGTTGTCCAGATCATCGGCGGGGCCGGATCAGGAAGCCTTCGGAGCCTTGAGCAGCTTCTCCAGTTCGCCTTTGGCGTCCAGTTCCATGGTGATGTCGCAGCCGCCGACAAATTCGCCGTTGATATAAAGCTGGGGAATCGTCGGCCAGTCGGAATACTCCTTGATGGCCTCGCGGATTTCCGGGTCATCCAGCACATCCACCGCGTGGAAGGGCTCGCCGTACTGGGCGACGGTCTCCACCGTGCGCGCGGAGAATCCGCAGCGGGGGAAATGCGGGGTGCCCTTCATGAACAGCACCACCTTGTTGGAGGCGATCAGGCTGTCAATCTTGTTTTTGATCTCGGGGGTCATGGGATTCCTTCCGGTCAATTGGCGCCGGCGGCGGCCCATTCCGCGGGCGTCAGGGTTTTGAGTTGCATGGCGTGGATGCCGTTGCTGTCCAACTGTTGTTTGAGCGGGCCAGTGACCATGCGGTGCTGCTGTACAAGGGTTTTGCCTTCAAATCCCGGACTGACCACCAGCACGGAAAAATGCGCGCCATCGTTCATCGGGTCTTCCACGCGGACGGTGGCGCCGGGCAGCGCCTGCTCAATCAACCGTTTCACTTCAGCGGCGTTCATCGTCGTGTCTCCATCCCGATCAGGGTAATTCCGGCCGCGCGCCCGGCAAGCTCACGCGCGCGGCTGATTGCCGGGATTCCGCTTCTGCACCAGCGGATGATTGTAATTCACCAGCGCGGCGCTCCAGGGAAAGCCCATGCCCGAATCCCGCTGTTCGATGCGCAGCGCGCCCATTTCGCACAGACGGTTGAAGATTTTTCTCTGCTCCTGGGTGGAGATGCTGTCGAGAACCCGGGACTCCTGCAGCCAGCGGAAGAACGGCCCCAGGTGGATTTCCGTGTAGTTTTTCTCGTTCAGGAACCGGAGGATGGCGTCCAGGTACTGGGTCTCCCATGTGTAGTCCGCGTCGGGGTCATACTTGATGGCGGGACGTTGCGCCGGGCTGGGCGGCGGCGTCGGGGATTGCCCCGCCTTGCGCGTCACCGCCGTGGCGGCCGGCGTGGGCGTGGGAGACGCCGCGGGGGGAGGATGATTGGCGGTCGCGGGGTTGTAGGTGACGAAGCCGCCCGTATGCTGCACCAGATGGGCCTTGCTCTTGTATTCGTCCGGGTTGACCAACTTGTCCAGTTCGATCACCCGGGCGTGCCGGAAGTTGGACACAAAGTCGCGGACATCGCCCGACATGCTGAAGCTGAAGCTGCATACATCCACGTGGCGGTTGAACTCCTTGATGCGGCGCAGGACCGGCAGGTAGTCGCGATCTCCGCCCACCAGCACGAAATGGGTCACTTCCGTGCGCTGGATCATCTGCTGCAACAGGTCCAGCGAGAGTTCGATATCCGCGCTGCTCTTGCCCGCCCGCGAATCCACGAAGCGGGGCAGCAATCCGGTCACCTGGAATTGCCGCTGGGCGCTGACGGGCAGCTTTTCCCAGTCGGCGTAGCAACGCTCGACAATGAGCGTGTAACCCTTGTCGCGGAGCATCTGCTTGAGTTCGGCGATCAGGTCCAGGGACATGGACAGGGCTTCGTCGTACAGCAGTTTGTGGTTGTTGGTGATGACGTAGAAGACGTTTTCAAAATCCACGAACAGCCCGGCGATGACCTCGCGCCGGTTTCCGGGCTGCTCATCAGACTCCGCCGGAACGGCCTTCTCCGTTTGTTCCGCCATATCCGTCCATCCATTCCATCCGCCCAAACCGGCGGATTGCCGGACACTAGCCCCCGGCGGGAGGAAACTCAATCACCGCGATATCCGCCGGGCGCGCCCTGAACCCCTGGATCGGCGGCGATGGCGGGGAGCTTAGACGTTGCGTCCCTTGAGCAGACGAAGCTGGGGACCGCGGGTGAAGAAATCCACCTCTTCCAGCCGGACCTTCATGGCTTCGAGGCGATCCGACACTTCGTTGATGAAGCGTTCGTAGGCGTCTTCATTCTGAGGAAAGATATGGGCTTCCCACCGCATGTTGGTGATGCGCCAAGTATAGTCGTCGAGGTGGTAGGTCTTCTCGACCGTGTAGACGCATTTGGGGTCCATTTCGACCGTCTCAAAGAAAATCAGGTCCGGATAATGCTTCACCAGGGCCTGCTCTTCGGGATTGTCCCAGACCAGCGATACGATCAGGCCTCCGTGTTCGGAACGGCGGGATTCCAGATGCATGACGGCGATGACTCCTTTGCGGAACCAGGGTGGACGCGGATGAAACGAAATCGGCCCATGCCTAAATTGGAACGCGCGGGATGTCAATGCAAAAATGCGCCTGGGCCGGGTGAAAGCAGGGGGGCCGCCCCGCCTTGACCCCCATTACCCCCGCCTATACATTTTTTTAGAGGGACTGAGTTGGGTCCCGGAAAAAAATGAAGCGCCGCGGAACATCCTCGCTGCAAGGCAATATCCCTGGTTTTCTGCTCGCCCTGGCGATCGCGGCGGCGGCGCATGCATTGGCGATCGCGCTCTGGCTGTTCAACATGCCGTCCGGCGGCGTGAAGGAGGCCGCCAAACCGTCCTCCATGGTCAACATGGTCGCGCTCTCCCGCGAGCAGATGGACGAAAACCGGAAAATCGCCCCCCCGCCCCAGCGGCCCGCGGCCGTCGCTTCCCGGCAACGCCCCAGGCCGGAGGACCCCTCCGCCCAGCCGCCGGAAGAACGGGTGGAGACGCCCGCCCCTCCGGAGAAAAAGGAAGAGGAGAAACCCAAACCGGACCAGCGGGTGGTGGATGTCGCCCCCACCCCGGACGACAAACCTATCGATCCCAAATACGTCAGCGAGTACAATACCCGCGCCGAAAAGGAGACCGTCAGCCGCGATCGCCGCCTGAATTACCAGTCGCCCGCGCCGAAGCCCCAGACCACCAGGGAACAGCCAACCGCCAAGGTGATGGCCCCCGCGGAGACCACCCCGACCCCCAAGGGCATGGAGAAGAAGGGCCAATCCCGGAAGGCGGAGTCCCAGCCGGAGGAAGTGGCCCTGCTGTTGCCCCGGCGCGCCCCCAAGGAGGAATTGAAGCTGAAGCTGGACCCCGAATTGGGCTCCATCGCCAGCCAGCCGCGCGTCACCGAACTGCCCGGCAACGCCGACCGCTTCAACGTCAACCTGGAGAAAAAGGACGGCGGCAAGTCCGGCGGACGGAAAGGCGGGGACAAGGAGCTTCCGCTGCTCGCCCGGCTGCTGCCCGAGAACGCCGTGGCCGGGAAATTCTCCGGCGCCCCGGCCCCCGATCACCTGCCGGACGTGGACGAAGGCGAGGCCACCTTCCTGAATACCCGCGAATGGAAGTACGCCAGCTTCTTCAACCGGGTGAAGCGGGACGTTTCCCAGAACTGGCGGCCCGACGTGATTTTCCTGATGCGTGATCCCACCGGACGGGTCTACGGCTACAAGGACCGCTACACCCTCCTGCGCATCCAACTGGAGCCGGACGGCAAATTGCGGAACGTCGCCATCGAGGAATCCTCGGGCGTGGATTTCCTCGACGAGGAAGCCGTGCGCGCCTTCTACAAGGCCGCGCCCTTTGGCAATCCGCCGCAGGGACTGGTGATGAACGGCGTGATTGACTTCAAATTCGGCTTCTTCGTGGAGGTCAGCGGACGCAGCCAGTTCAAACTCTTCCGCTGAATCCCCATGCGCGTGCTGCTGATCAACCTGCCCTACCGGAAACGCCTGCAGCGGCGCTTTGTCGCATCCTATTTCGCTCCCAACTTCCTGATTCCGCCGCTGGAACTGATGCAACTGGGCGCCATCGCCCGCGAATGGAAACAGGCCGATGTCCTGCTGCTGGACTGCATCGCCGAAGGGCTGAACATCGCGGAAGCCATCCGCCGGGCAAGCCTTTTCGACCCCGACATCCTCGTCACCATGACCGGATTCAACAGCTTCCCGGAGGAAGTTCAGGACTGGGACCGCCTCTGCCGCGCCCTGCCCCGGGCCTTGCCAGTCATGTCCGGGTACCTGCCCACCCAGTTTCCCCGCGAGGTGTTGGAGCGCACGCAAACCCGCGTGGTGCTGCTGAACGAACCCGAACTGTCCTTCGCCGCGGTGATGGATCGCCTGGCGCGGGGCCAATCCTTCGATGGGATTGACGGCGCCGCCTTCCGCCGGGACAACGGCGAGATCGTCAAACCCCGCGAACCCGGGCGCATCGCGGCGCTGGATGAACTGCCCTTCCCCGATCACGGCTTGGTGAAGCTGGATTTGTACAACGAGTCGTTTCTTCCCGCGCCCATTGGGGTCATCCTGTCCGAACGGGGATGTCCCTACGCCTGCAATTACTGCGTGCGCTATTACGGCAGGAAGCTGGTGGGCCGTTCCGCGGAACACCTGCTGGAAGAGATTGATCAGCTTGTCACCCGCCACGGCGTGCGCGGCGTCCGCTTCATGGACGACACCTTCACCATTCACCGCGAACGGCTGATGAAGGTCTGTCAGGCGCTGATTGACCATGACTACGGCGTCTACTGGAGCGCCCTGACCCGGCTGGATCATGTGGACCCCGAAGTGCTGGCGCTGATGCGCCGGTCGGGATGCCGCCGCCTGTACGTGGGAATCGAATCCGGGGACGAGGAGGTCCGGCAAGCCTACCAGAAGGGCTTGAGCCGGGACACGATTGTCCGCGGCGTGCGCGCCATCCGGGAAGCTGGAATCGAGATCAGCGGATTTTTCATCGTCGGCGACGCCAACGAAACCGAGGAACAACTGGATCGCAGCATCGCCTTCGCCCAGGAACTGGAACTCGACTACATCATCGCCACCAAACTCCAGTACTGGCCGGGAACGCCCAATTTCGAAGCCAACAAGGACAAGGTGGGCTTCGACCTGTTCACGCCCGGACGGCTGCTCTACGAGCCCATGAGCGGCGATGAATTCATCCGGCGGCAGCGCAAATTCCTGAAGAAGTTTTACCTGCGCCCCTCTTATATGTGGCGGCGCCGGCGCAAACTGCTGGAAACCCCCCGGGACATGATCACGGGTTTCGGCGAACTCTTGCAGTTCGTCAGCGGCGCCGGCGCCAACCCGCGCGACGATTTTATCTGAGACCATTGCTCATCCCTTCTCCCCCCACCCTCTTCCATCCCCCATCCCCCACCACCCTGCTCTCAACAACGGGCGTTTTTTTTCCCCGCCCGCTTTCGCTTGCTATTTGGTTGTCAAGGATCTTCCGCGGGATCGCCCGGGATTTTTTTCGCCCGCACCGGGTTCGCACGCGCGCGCTCATCCGCATGCGCGCGCTTCATTCCAGCCGCTGTGTGCGCCATCCTTTCAAGCGCGCTTCTCTTCACGATCACGGTGGATTCTCTTCATCGCGCTTCAACCTCTCGATCACACTTCCGCCTCGCGATCGCGCATCTTCCCGCCATTGCATGTCGCGAGACTCATTCCGTGGACCGCGATCATTTTTTCCTCGACGAATATCGCGAAGCGCATCCCGCAGCGTGAGAGCGGTGCAGATAAAAAATCCTTCAGGCGATCCTTGCACGCGCCGCGCGGATGCGGCGCTCAGGCCATCGCCGGCGTGTATCCGGCGCGCGGCCCGATCATGAACTCCAGCGCGCGCAACTGCGGCCCCAGCCCGATCTCCTCCGCGATCATCCGCCACGGAATCGCGGGCCGCGTCTCCCGCGATTTGCGCGCCTTCGCTTTTTGCATATCCGGCGCCCACGCCGCGCGCC
>JAJVIH010000010.1 GCA_022072125.1 Myxococcota bacterium
GGTTTTTCAGGCGGTTCTACATGGCCCGGAAGAAACCAACCAGATTCTCGGGCATGGTTTCCGGCGGCAGACCATGGGTATTCGCCTGGTAGGGATAATGGG
The DNA here is from genome assembly GCA_022072125.1 of Myxococcota bacterium. Classification (GTDB taxonomy): domain Bacteria; phylum Myxococcota; class JAJVIH01; order JAJVIH01; family JAJVIH01; genus JAJVIH01. Next base: position 103 of record JAJVIH010000010.1, read on the forward strand.
TGAACACGCCCTGGGAGTATACGTGGCTCTTGCGCGCCACCATGTCGAATCCATCCGGAAAAACCTTTTCGACAAGCTGTTTGGCGTATTCGCTGCGCAGGTGCAGATAATGGCCGGTTACATCGAAGTAAAAGCCGTCCTTTTCCAGGGTGCGGCACAGGCCGCCCAGACGCTCTTCCTTATCAATCAGAAGCCAGTTGTGGCCGGGTCCCAGGTGGTATGCGCAACTGATGCCGGTAAGCCCGCCGCCCAGTATCAGCGTATCAACGGATTTCATGCCGCAAAACCTTTGAGGGACCCCAGACAAAAACGGCCCGGGGCTTAACATGCGAGCGCCCAGTTTTCAACCTTGCGCAAGCAGGGAAGAACGATCCGGCGTTCAGGAGGAAGGAGCGGCGTCCGGACTCCCCACCCGCAGCACACGGCCCTCGATCACCTCGCCCGCGAAGGGTTCGACGCCCTCCATCTTGCCGCGCGCCACGGTCATCATCAGCAAGGTGATGTATATGCGGACCAGACCCGAACACAGCATCATCCACATGGACAGGGAAAACGACAGCCCGGACTCCACCTCGTACAGGCGTCCCGGCCAAACCAGGCCGTTCATCATCCCGCTCAACAGCGACGCCGCCACCCAAAACCCAGCCATCAACAACACCCCGTGAGCGATGACCATCACCCACGAAACCGTATGGACCCGCAGAAACTCGATGGTCCGGCGCAACGCCGCGCCCGCGGGCAACCCGCCCGCCGCGCCAATGATCATCATCATCTCGCGCAGGACCGCGGACAGAACCGCGGTCAATATTGCAAATCCCATTCCCGCCAACAGCACGATCAACAATCCCGCCCCGGCGATCCGGAGACCGGATTCATCCATGACCGGCGCGGCAAGGTATTTCACCCCGCCAATCAATGGAAAAACCACGCCCGCCAACAGCGCCAGCAAAGGCAGGCTCCGCAGAACCAGCCCTGTCAACCAATATCCCGGAAAGCGCCTCACCAGTTCCGCCAGGTTGTGCGCAAAACCGTCCATTTCAAACGTCTGGTTCCGCGCGAGGTTTCTCCCCATGGTGTTGAGCACCCCCAACTGCAGCCACAAACGAAGGGTGTCCAGCATGAGCAGCAACCCCGCCCAGGCGATTGCCCCGGCGAGAAGCGTGGATGGATTCAGCAGCCCCAACAACGCCGCCTGGGCCCCTTGGACGCCGCCGCCCTGCACGGCCAAAACCAGGGAAAAGACCGCCGCCAGGGGAGGCGTCAGCGCCAGAATATCAGCCGTGATCTCCACCACCAGCAGGATGACAGCGGCGGGCCATTGCCGGATGAACTCCCGCCATGCCGTACGCAGGTAATCCGCGAACGGAGGAGGAGCGGGAAAAAACGGCTTGCCCATGGGCGGCGGAGCCGGCGGCGCGCCCCGGGCCGGAATCTCCGTTTCCAGCCGGGAATCTTCCGGCGGGGCGGAACCACTGTTGGCCGCTTCCGCCGCAAGCAGTCCGGACTCTGGTCTGGGCTCCTTCCCTGCCGGAACTCCGGGAGAGGAAACCTCGCCGTTCCGGGCATCCTCCCGGGCCGCCGCTTCGCTGTCAGAATCTGATTTCCGGGGATCGCTCATCGGTCCAGACCATGAAGGAAAACCCGCTCCGCCGCAAGCACCCCGCCGGAGTTGCTCCCGGTTCCCACCCTGCATTCCGCCCCCCATTCCGGCGATGGAAGGCGGGCGCGAACATTGGGGAAGCCCGGAAATGGCCTTGAAAACAGGCCGCGCTACGGCAATGGCGAAGCGGAGTTCAGCGGCTTCAGGTCCAGGCCGCCCAAATAGCCAAACGACACGTATCGATCGAAACCGTATACGATCAATCCCACCGGTTGTTCCGCGGTCAATGCATGGGCGCCGTCGCCAATCAGGAAACGGCCCACCTGCAAATTCTGAGCGCCAATATCCACGAAACGGTCGTTGGGCAATTCCTTGCCATCCAGCATCACCTTCACGTCCTTGGGACGAATGACGTTCATATAGTCCTTGGCGATGGTGTTGGGCGTCAGGAAGATATAATCGCGGCGGTACTGATCGGTTGGCGCGGCGATGACCATTGAAGGATCACCGGCCTGGGCGTTCATCAGTTCGGGATCAGCCACTTCCTGACCGGGAAAATACTGGGCCATCAGGATTGGATGGTTGATATCCTGGCTGCTGATCACAAAATCCTTTCCACCCACGTTCTGGAAACGGAAAACCTGGCCGGATTTCATGTTCTTGGGCGTAGTGATGCCCGGTATGGACGGCTCGATGGTGAGGGCGGTGCCATCCACCCCCGCAAGCACGTGGAAATAATCGAAGTCCTGCTTGTTGCCCTGGGGCTCGTGCTGCGTGCCCGCATAGGTGGTTCCCCAACGGCTAAACGGAAAGATCTGCTCTTCGATATGGTCGCAGGCGAATTTGTTGTAGGGCGCCATCGTGCAATCGGCGCCGCCGAATACCGCCACGGGCTGGTTGCTGGTGATCACGCTGCCGGAGAGATCGGCGTCTTCATGGATGCATATTTCACGGTACCTGGGGTCTTTCGGCGGGGAACATTCCGGATTCAATCCCGACCGGGTGGCGATGGTCAGAACCTCGTATTGTTCCAGGGTGATGGAAGCGCTTTGCCCCGGAGTCAACGCGGGGAATCCTCCTCCGGGAGCGGCCACGCCGCGGGAGAGGAAATCCACCTTGGTTTGCCCGGGGCTGGTGGCCACCACCGCGAGATAGGATGGATTGTCATAGATTTGGGTGGTGGATGATCTCGGCTTCAGGGTGAGATGCGGATAGGACATGCCCAAATACGCCTTGTCATGGATGTGGGCTGGCAACAGCAGGGATGCGTCGTTGGTGTAGCTGAAGATCTCCCTGGCGGAGGTCTTGACCGAACTGCTGAGCGGATTGAACTGGTACGCCGAAACAGGAATCGTGCTGGTGATGCGCAGCGCGTTTTTCACTTTCACTGAACGCGAGGAAATGCCGCTGAGGGAAAGGGAGCGGGTTTTCGTGGCGGCCCAGTTGATTTCCGCGTTGGTGAATTTGAGGATACCGGTTTGTCCCGGCGGCACCTTGGTGGTCTTGATGACCGCGGGCGCGCCATTGAGCGCGCTCTCCACCTTGATATCCGCTGTCAGGGAGGGATGGGTGTTGGCGATGACCACGGCGAATTCGCCGTCAAACGACTTGTCATCCAACTGGCTGTTGGAAAGCGGAGCGCTCCAGTATTCGCAACCGGTGTAGGTCTGGGCGAGCACGGCTTCCTGGCACAGGTCCACGCAGGCGTCTTCCGAGCAGGTGAAGTTGGCGCCCTTGGTTTTGCATTCGACCGCTTCTTCCTTCGTTCCGTCCGCGTTGCATTCCAGCAGGACGCCCGTGTCCTTGCATTTCTTCTTTCCGGGCGTGCAAACGGCGTCCACACAGGCGTTGGCGGCGTTGTCGCAGCGTTTGAGCACGCCGCACGAGGCCTTGACATAACCCGTGCCGTCGGGCGCGCAGGTTTCGATTTCTCCCGGCGAAACGCAGCGGGTGGAGTTGGGTTTGCATGCGGTGCATTTGTTGTTCAGACAAGCCCCGCCAGCGGCGCCGCAATCGGTCTGAACAATGGATGACTTGTCCGCGGAACACTCCTCCAGAATTTTATCATCCTTGCACGTGGGCTGAATATCGCATTGAGGCGCCTGGTCCGCGGAACCCGCGTCATTAAGCGGATTGCCAGCGTCCTCCGGTTCAGCCGCATCATTGGAAACACCGCTGTCAGGGGGTGGAGCGGTTCCATCCGCGGCGGCGGTTCCGTCCGCCGGAGTGGAAACGCCGGAGTCTGTCTGGCCGCCGTCCCCGGCTGGAGATGTGGAAGCATCGCCGCCGGTATTGTCCAGGCCGCCCCCGGGAATCACATTATTCCCCGCGGCCCCGCCATCCCTGCCTTTACCGGCATCCGGAGTGCGCGATGGAACAATATCTTCGCCACACCCCGCGAAAGCCAGGATCATGACGGTTACGAACAGGGTTTTCATGGAGTTGGAACCAAGCGGCGTGAACATCATCATTCGCGTCCAGTGACGGTGATACGTACCCCCGAAAGTCAGTTAGCCTAGTCAGGCCGCCAATGAATCGCCATCGGTCAGTTGACGGGGTGTCGTGGGTAATCCATCCCGCGCCATGCTTGGTTTCCCGGCGTGATTGCACTCGCCCCCGCCCTGGCAAATGACGCCCGCGTCAACGGGCGCAGGGGCATTCGCGGTGGGCGACCTGTTCGCACAGGCGCGCGGGGGCGGAAAGGGCCGAGGCGGTTTTCAGCCGCTCAACACAAAGGTCATCGCCTGCTTCCTGGCATTGCTCAATCATGGAATCGCAAGTGACCGGGTCGGTGCGCGGATCGCCGCAGGCGGTCAGCCCCAGCATCCCGAAAAGCAGCCCAATCGCCGGCGCGGCAATCACGGCCCGGTTCATTTCCTCACCGGCTGGGCGGCCTGGCGGCTCAACCAGTCCATCATGACGGACCAGGCCTTCGGCTGGAATACGCAGCCTCCAGCTTTTTTCCAGTTGACCTCGCGGGTGTGATCACAAAGGGCGTGGTCGGCCATGGGCGCGACAAACAACCCCGCTTCCACCAAAGGATGGGCGCGCTGGAAAGCGCGCAGCGCCAGTTCGCCCTTTGACTCCAGCTTTTTCTCGCGATCGCCCAGCACAATCAGGATGGGCGACTCAATCGCGGCGATGGTTCCGGGGCCATGCACGTTGGCCAGCAGAACCACGCCCGCCGGTTTCGCCAGCAGGCGGAACTGGCCGTAATACTTCCCCGCGATCCAACTCCCCTCGGAAAACCCCAGGATGTACAGGCGGGCGCGCTCCACATCCTTGCGGGCGGCGAGATGTTTCCATGCGGCGATGGCGATGGCGCCGGGTTTGATGCGGTTGCGCGGGCACGAACTGGCGCCCTCGCAGAGTTTGTCATACCGCAGCACGCCGAACCCGCGGGCGACGAGTTCGGCGGCCATGTCGCGGTAGATGGTTCCATGGCCGCGCAACCCCGCGGGCAAATGGCCGTTGCGGTCGCTGGGCGCGCTGCCGTGAATCAGCAACACGGCGGAAACCGGCCCCTGGATGGACGCGGGGCGATCAAACTGCCCGGCCACCATGGTGTTTTGAACGGGGAATGAAACTTCTTCCGCCCTGGCGGAAGACGGCCGCGCGAAAACCGCGGCGGCGAAGCAGGCGCAGGCCGCAACGGCGCGGCGGAGCGTCTCAGGGCTGAAGGTCATAATGAATATCACGCTTGCGGCCGGTGAGGGTGAAGGAACGCGAATGGCCTGAGTCCACCGCCAGTTTGCGCGCCAGATGCAGGTCGCGTCCAACGTCGCCGGGAGTATGGGCGTCGCTGGTGGCGATGACGGGAACGCCGTATTCGCGGCAGGCCCGCACCAGCGCGGGATGGGGATAGATCTCGCCCACCGGTTTGCGCAGACCGCTGGTGTTGATTTCCACCGCCACGCCGGAACGGGCGAAGGAGGCGGCGAGATCATCAAACTCCGGCTTGAGATCGCGCTCGGGACGATGGCCGAATTTTTTCACCAGGTCGGCGTGGCCGATGATGTCGAACAGACCCGACTCGGCGGACATCCGGATCACCTTGAAGAAAGCGTAATACACATTGTCCACGCCGCGGCGTTCGTATCCTTCCATATAGCGGGGATCGTCGAATCCCCAATCGCCCAGAAAGTGAACCGAGCCGATCACATAGTCGAAATTCCACTCGCGGAGGAAATCGCCGATCTCGCGTTCCTTGCCCGGGACGTAGTCGGCCTCGATGCCGAATTTGATGCGGATGCGATCCCGGTACCAATGGCGCAATTCCTTCACGCGATCATGGTACTCAATCATGTCCTGAAGCCTCATAGTCAGGGTGGGATCATGGCGCCCCCACACTTCCATGGGCATATGATCGGAAAATCCCATTTCATCCAGCCCGGCGGCGATGGCCTGTTCGACATATTCCTCCATCTCGCCGTCGGCATGTCCGCAAAGTTTGGTATGGATATGATAATCAACCCGCATGGCCATGATTTAACCAGTTTCACGCCAGGGTTCAATCCGTCCCGCGCCGGACGCCTCCCGGACGCCCGGGGATCGCGGAGAATCCCCCGGTTTCATCCTGGACGCGCTCCTGATAAACACACGCCATGACCAGCGCGGACAAACTAACCCCCATGATGAAGCAATACCGGGACGCCAAGGCGCGCACGCCCGGCTGCCTGCTGTTTTTCCGCATGGGCGATTTTTACGAACTGTTTGAAGAAGACGCGGTGACGGCCGCCCGCGAACTGGACCTCACCCTGACCAGCAGGGACAAGGGGGAAAACGGCATGCCCATGGCGGGCGTTCCCCACCATAGCGTGCATGGCTATCTCCAGCGGCTGCTGGAAAAGGGCTACAAGGTGGCCCTGTGCGATCAACTCGAAGACCCGCGCCAGGCCAAGGGGGTTGTGCAGCGCGGCGTCACCCGCATCATTACCCCCGGGGTGAATCTGGAGCCCGACTCACGCGAGACCCGCGAGCCCCAGTATCTGGCGGCCGTGGTGCTGGGTAAAACGCCCGCGGTGGCGGTGCTGGATGTCCAGTCAGGCGATTGCGCGGCGGGAGAAATGGGCGATTCCGGGGTGGTGCGCGACGAACTGCTGCGGCTGGCCGTGCGTGAGGTGCTGGCGGCGCCCGGTGATATGGACGCCCTGCGGAGCATGATGTCCGGCGCGGAAGGCGTTTGCCTGACCCCTCTGCGCGAGTTTGACCTGGACGCCGGACGGGGCCGGCGCTCCCTGCTGCGGGCGCTTGGCGCCTCCACCCTGGAAGCCTGGGGCATGGATGGTTACTCCAGCGGTCTGGCGGCGATTGACGGCCTGTTCGAGTACATCCGCCTGACCCAGCAGAAAGAGGTCCGGCAAATCACCCGGCTGCGGCGCATGGAGCAGCGCGATCACCTGGTGCTCGACGACAACACCCTGCGCAACCTGGATATCCTCCGCAACAACCAGACGGGACGCCGCCAGGGCTCTCTGTTGGGGGTGGTTGATCAGTGCCGCACCTCCATGGGTGGACGTTTGCTGGCCCAATGGCTCGCTTTTCCGCTCAATGAACTGAAGGCCATCCACGAGCGGCAGTCCGCGGTGGCTGAACTGGTGTCCAACGACAGCCTGCGCGACGGACTGGATCAGGCGCTGACGGGCATGGGCGATTTGCACCGGGTGATTTCGCGGATATCCATGGGGCTGGCCAATCCGCGCGATCTGCTGGCGCTGGGGCGCGGCCTGGATCGCATTCCCGCCATATCTGCGCTGGCCGCGGGTGCGATGTCGCGCCTGCTAGCGGGCATGAACCTGCGTATCCAGGATTTCCCGGAGATGCGCGGAGAGTTGGCGGCGGCCCTGTCGCCGGAAGCTCCGCTGGCGCTGACCGAGGGCGGAATTTTCAACCGCGGCTGGAACACGGAACTGGATGAACTCATCAGCCTGTCGATCAGCAGCAAGGACGCCCTGGCGGCCATCGAAGCGCGGGAGCGGGAACGCACCGGCATCGCATCCCTGAAGGTCCGCTACAACCGGGTGTTTGGCTACTATATTGAAATTTCATCGGCCAACCTGTCGCGCGCGCCGGCCGATTACATCCGCAAACAGACCCTGACCAACGCCGAGCGCTTCATCACGCCGGAACTCAAGGATTTCGAGGACAAGGTGCTGTCCGCCGAGGAACGCCGCATGTCCCTGGAATACCGGCTGTTCACGGAGTTGCGCGACCGGGTCGCCATGCATTCCCGGGCGCTGCAACTAACAGCGGACGCCCTCGCCGAACTGGACGCCCTGGTGTCGCTGGCCGCGGCCGCCCGTAAATACGACTGGCGCCGCCCGGAGGTGGACGAATCCGGCGTACTGGAAATCCACGAAGGCCGGCACCCGGTCATTGAAGCCATGATGAAGGGGGAGCGTTTTGTCCCCAACGACGTGGTGCTGGATGTCAACGACCGGCAGATTCTTCTGGTCACGGGTCCCAACATGGCGGGCAAGAGCACCGTGATGAGGCAGGCGGCGCTAATCGCCGTGCTGGCCCACGTGGGATCGTTCGTTCCCGCCGCCATGGCGCGGGTGGGACTTTGCGACCGGGTGTTCACCCGGGTCGGCGCCAGCGACAATCTGGTGCGCGGACGCTCCACATTCATGACCGAGATGATCGAAACGGCCAGCATCCTGCTCAACGCCACGCGCAAGAGCCTGGTCATTCTCGACGAGATCGGGCGCGGCACCAGCACCTTCGACGGACTGTCCATCGCCTGGGCGGTGGCGGAATACTTGCATGATCGCGTGGGCTGCCGCACGCTCTTCGCCACCCATTACCACGAACTGACCGAACTCTGTGAGTCCCGCGAGCGCATGTTCGCCTGCACCATCGCGGTGCGCGAGGTGGATGACGACATTGTATTCCTGCGCAAGGTGGTTCCCGGCGGCTCCAACCGCAGCTATGGCATCCATGTGGCGCGGCTGGCGGGCGTGCCCCCCCAGGTGACCAGCCGGGCAAGGGAAATCCTGGGTGAACTGGAGACCGGGGAATACAACGCCGGCGGCCGCCCGCGGCTGGAGTCGCCGGCCGACCCGCCCGGTCCCGCGGCGCAACTGTCGCTGTTTGTCCCCGTGCCGATCCACAGCAGCATCGAGGAGGAATTGCGCGCGCTTGATCTCGACAGCCTGACGCCGATGGAGGCGCTCAACATCCTGTCCCGCTGGCGGAAGAAGCTGGGCAAATGAGACGGAAACCGGCGGCGGACCTCGCCGGGCGGCGGCGTTCATTCCATATGAAAAGGGATATCCGTCCGGACGCCGTTACCTGCGCCGTCCCAGCCACAGATAAAAGGCGTTGAGGGTCCTCAGAAACACCACCGAGAACGTGGAATAGAGCAGCGCCTTGGGGGCGCGCAGCCATTTCGTGGGTATCCAGGAGGGACGGAACCAGCGGATTCCCGCCAGCACAGCCAGCACCGCGCAGGCGATGACGAAACCGCGCACCTGCCATTCCGTGATGCGCCATCCGCCCGCGCTGCTGATCCACAGCAAGGACAGCACGGAGACAAAGGCCGCCAGCTTCATCAAATCACGGAACCATTTGCGCACGGGAGGCAGCACCAGAATCGCGGTTTTGCCAAACTGCCTGGTGGCCGCGTACAGCACTTGCATGCGGCGCAGGAAGTTGTTGGGCTGCTGCAGGGCGGGCAGCATCCAGATGAAGCGCCACAGTTTGGGATAGGTGCTTTCGGGCGCCATGCCGTTGCGGGCCACCTTGACCAGCGAACCCTCCGGATCCAGGCGCGTCACCGCGATCTGGTAGCCGCTGGTCATGATGGCGTCCGCTTCCATGTCGTTGAAGGCGTCGAGGTCGGTGCGGATTTCCGAGATCATCTTCTGGGCGCTGCGCGCGATGCCATAATCGGTCAGTTGTTCCGACGACGCCTCGATGGCGCCCACGCTGTCAATATCTCCCGCCAGATCATCCTTCATGTGGACGACCACTCCGGGGCGGTCAGGCGGACGGCGCAACAACTGGCCCATGTTCAGATCGCGCACCCGCTCCATCAGGATGGAAGTGCTGCGCCCGAACACCCCGATGTTGTACTTCGACGGCGCGTTCTCCAGTTGAAGCTGTCCGGAGCCGTCGCTGACCAGCGAACAAATACAGTCCACGTCGTCGAGGATATGGTTGCCCCAGTTGTTGAAGATGCCGCCGTCCACCAGGTAGGCCGTCCAGCCCGGATTGAACTCATTGAGGATGACGGGTGGAAACAGCCCCGGCACGCAGGCGGAAGCCGCCACCGCCAGCCCCAGCGGAAAATTCTGGTAGCGCGGATCCTTTGCTTCCTTGTAGCGCAGCACATGAATTTCGCGCCGGGAATGCGACGCCTGACCCGCGGCGCTCTGGCGATCCTGGGTTTCCCCCATCCAGGTGGAGGTGAACACCCACGGGCTGCCGCTGTTGAGCGTGGTGGCGTTGATGAAGATCGCAGGCGCCTTGTTGCGCCGCCCGGCATTGTGGATTTTGGGGTGGAAGCCCTCTGGCGCGCCCTTCGGATGGATCACCAGATCGCACATATGGGCTTCCTTGCCATTCAGCAGGGGCGCGAAGAAAAACTCGTTGTACACCTCGCCAAACCGGTCCGAGAGGTTGTAGCCGGGGGGCTGGTTGACCGCCTTCTTCAGGTTGAAATTGATGAAGACCTCCAGCCGGACATTGCGCTGCACCGCCTCCAGAAAGCCGATCTGCACGTTGTCCACCAGCCGCAGGTAATCGTCGCGGGTGATTTCTTCATCCAGCTTGGACTCCAGCAGCTTCTTGAGATGGATGTAGTAATAGGCCCCCAGGATGGACCCGCCGGAAACCGTGGAGATCACCTCCACGTGGCGCAGCAAATCCAGTTCAGCCAGCCGCGCCAGCACGCCAATATGAAAAAACGCCGCGCGGAAACCGCCGCCTGAAAACGCCAGCCCGAAACGCGGCTGGTGCAGCCCCAGGGCGTTCGCCGGCGCCGGAGCCTGGGTGGGCGGCAACACCACCGCGGCCGGACTTTCAAGTTTGAATATGGTTGAGGTCATTGTTTGGCGTTCATAGCGGGAACGGTGCGAAAAGTCACTTGCCAACACCCATGGCTTGTGCCCTAACTTCCTTCCCGGATTGAAGCATGAACGAACCCCGGCGGCCCCCGCCGCGCATGGAACAACAGGACCTGAACATGGGCATTCGTTGGACCCTTATACTCGCAGCAGCAGCAACAGCCGCGCCGTTTGACGCCTTCGCCAGCGCCTTCGACGAATTTGGGGCCGGCGCCCGCGCCAGCGCCATGGGCGGCGCCATCACCGCCGATGTCCAGGATTACACCGCGCTCTATTACAATCCCGCCGCGCTGCCCCGGAGCCCCAATCACTTCGGCACCGGATTCCTGCTGTCCTTCGACAACGTCGCCATCCGGCTGATGAAACGGGATCCCCGTTTTGATGTTCCGGATTTCGGCGCCGCCCAGCCGGTCGGCGTGCTTCCCACCGGCAAGCTGTTGCGTCCCCGGCGCGACACGGAGGATATCGAAGACACCTTCGGCGTGATGATCGGCGCCACGCATGACTTCGGCATCGAGAATTTCAAGCTGGGCGTGCTGGCCTATATCCCGCTGAACCGGCTTTCGCTGCTTGACACCCACTATCCCGACGAGCGCGAGCAATTCATGAGCAACCAACTCCAGTTTGATCTGCTGGGCGGACGCCTGCAGCACCATTCGATCATCCTGGGCGCCGGTTACCGGTTGATGAACATGATCTCCTTCGGTCTGGCGGTCAACGCCGGGCTCAATTCCGTGCTGGAAGGCCGCGCCTATATCCCGGACGCCCTGCGCCAGCGCAACCAGTACCTGACCCTGAAGAACGATGTCACCACCTCCTGGGCGCTGCACGCGGGGCTGCTGTTTGAAGTCACGGACTGGCTGCGTTTCTCGGGCGTGTTCCGGGATGGAAGTTCCTTCCGCATCAAGGGACAAACCGAGGTGCAGGTTTTCGGCCTGGAGGAGCAGAACCAGCGGACTGGCGAACCCTATCCGGTGATCCAGCCGGTGGATTACGTCATCCAGTGGCAACCGCGCATGGTCGCCCTGGGCGGCGCGTTCAATCCCGCGTCCGATGTCACCATCACCGCGGACATCACCTGGCAGCAATGGTCTGAATTTGTCTCGCACTTCAACGAAAAACCGGATCCGCAATTCAGCAACACCCTGGTCCCCCGGGTGGGCGCCGAGTGGTTTATCCTCGACTGGTTCGCCGCGCGGCTTGGCTTCTCCTACATCCCATCCCCCGTGCCGGATCAGACCGGACGGACCAATTACGTGGACAATCCGCGCACCCATGTCTCCTTGGGCGCGGGTTTCCATGTGGGCGAGGCGCGGATTGACCTGCACGTGGCATGGCTGCAACTGCTTCCGCGTACAGTTCAGAAGGACCCCAATGCAATCAATCCGGTCCGCGACGAGTTGACCTCCACCGTCCGCGATTTCAATTCCGGCGAGCCGCTCAACGACCCGGCGGCGTTTGAAACCAACAATCCCGGTTTTCCCGGATACCGCTCGGGCGGCATGATCATTTCGTCCGGGTTGGGAATCACCCTTCCCTTCTGATGGAGCGCGCGACCATGAACTGCTGGAACTGTCCGGAAGGCCGCGGAGCAATTCTTCCGCTGGCGATGGCCTTGTGCTTCGCCGCCTGCTCCGTGGAGACTCCCCAGTACAATGGCGATTTGAACGCATTCAAGGGAGCGGGCGCGGACAGCCGCGAAGGCGATTCCCCTGGTCCGCAGGACGCCGGGACCACGGACCTGGTGCTGGGCGAGAGTTTCGACGCCGCGGGTTCCTGGGGAATGAAATACATCGTGGGGCTGAAAAGCGTGGTGCAGCCGTTTGGCGAAACCCAGAGCAATTCCATCACGGTGGGGCTGGTGAAGCTGGAGCGCCACGGCAAATTTCCCGGCTGGAACATGAAAGTCTGCGATGTCCGCCCCGACGAGGTCTTTGGCAACAAGTCGGTGATTCCGCAAGCGTTCATCAAAAGCCTTGCGCCGCGTGTTGATCCGGGACCTGTGCTGACAGTGGAGCGGGTGGGCGCTGAGTTCCGCGTGGGCCCCATCACCGATCTGTGGGGAGTGACCGGACTCGCCGACCCGCAGCACGACCCCATTCCCACCAGCAAGGATGATCCCCGGATCTACGATCAGGACGGTGACGGACAACCAGGCGTTTCCGTGAAAATCGAAGGGCTCCTCGCCGGAGAAGCCTATGTGGCGCAACGCACGATTGATCGTTTTACCGGCGTGGTGGAATCGCCCAACCGCATCGTCGGACAGACCCGCGCGGTGGTGGACAAAAACATCATCGGCGGCAGCAAACCGGCCCTCGCCAACCCGGTTCCCTCCAAACCGGACCCCAATCCGGACTTCAACAAATTCGAACTGGTGCGCCTGCCTGCTTCCATCGGCGACTGCGAAACCCTGCTCAAGCAGGAAAGCGCCGTGTTCCAGATGAAATTCGGCAGGGAAAAATGACCCCGTCCCCGCCCGCTCCGGCAAAGAATCCTTTGGCCCGGCTGCAGGCTCATATCAGAGACCAACGCCGGTCCGGAAAGGCATCCTCCGGCCCGGGCGAGGGTTATCGTTTTCCAAGGTTGGACAATGGAACGGCTGGCAGACACAAACCGCGGACTCATTCCGGACAAATGGCGGCCTGTGCTGGTGGTTCTGGCCGCGGCCATCGTTCTGTTTGGCGGCGGCGAACTGAATCGCTGGAAACAGCAGCGGGAAATGGACCGGATTGCTCCCGGCGTTTCAACGGTGGGCGACGCCGGATGGGCCTCCGGAGCGCTGCACGAGGAGGAAATCCTGGTGCTGTCCGCATACGCCCCGTGGTGCAAGCCCTGCCACGGCGCCCTGGCGATCACGGAATCCATGGCGAAGCAGTGGCCCCAGGTCCGCTTTGTCAAATTCAATGTGGACGAAGCGGAGACCCTCCGCGCGGCCCTGAACGTCAAGAGCATTCCAACCACATTCGTGCTGAAAAAAGGGCGTGTGGCGGCGGCGATTGATCCGCTGGATGAAGCCGCTTTCCACGCCATCCTGAAGAAGACGGCCCACGCGCCGCCCAGGCCGGAAAGCTGAAGGCCGCTCCGGCCGCCCGCATTCATTGCATTCCGCCAGCAGGCAATATGCATCCGCGGCGGCGCCCGCGGTGTTCATTCTCCCGCGTTTTGCTTTACCCAGCGGGCGATTCCGGCGAGGGGGGAAATCCATACATCCGCGCGGCGGGACAGGCGGCGGAGAAATTCCTCGTAGGCTTCAAGCCAGCGCGGATCGCCGGACAGATGGGGTTCTGGATGGTTGGTCAATACGGCCAGCCCGCCGCGCGCGGCAATCCGCTCCATCAATTCCTCCCAAAACGCCATGGCTTGCGCCGCGCCGGAACCGCGCAGGCGCAGGGTGTCGTCCAATGGCAGGCTCGGAGGCAATTCCAGCACCCCTTCGCGCCGCCAAAAGGGAAATACCGTTCCACAGCCGCGAACCGGCGCCGCGACCCCGCCCCGATCGGAAGACGGCGTGCTGGAATCGTATTCAAAACGTCCGGCCAGGGCGGCGAACAGGGCCCCGGTCGTCAACAACGAAGGCGCGCGAAAACCCCGGATTTCCAGCCGGCCGATGACTGGACCCAGTTCGTCCAGCGCGGCGCCGATCGTGTCCGGCGTTTCAAACGGAGTTCCGTGGCCATGATCGGCCCCGTGCAGGCCAATCTCCGCTCCCCAATCGCGCAGGGAGCGCGCGCCCCCGTCATCCTCCCGCAGATGACGGCCAACCATGAAACAGGTGGATCGCATGCCCAGCCGCGCCTCCGCCCGGACCATGCGCAGGGCGGCGGAATAGGATTGCGGCGTGTCCAGATCGTGGGTCAGCGCCAGCACCCAGCGCTTGCCTTCCGGCCAGGCCAGGCGCGCCAACCGATCCTCCCCGGCGAGCGACAAAAGATGGCGGAGCGCATCCATGGCGCCGTCCAACGGCCAGCGCGGAAATTCATCCGCGCTCCATTGGCGGTTCGCCAGCATGCGGCGCGCGGCGAAGCGCAAGCGCCCGGGGATTTGCTGGTAGAGATCGCCCATCCGCCAATGCGGGGGCCGCCGGGGCTGGATGCGATCTTCATGGAGCAACGCCGCCGCCGCCTGTTGCAGGTCCGGGTGCGCCGTCCATCCGCCATCATCACCCCTGCGCAGCAGGGCCACGCGGCCGCCCCCTGGCGCCAGCAATTCCGCACGCGCCGTACCGGGCGCACGCCATTGCGGCAGTTGGAGATCGGGCAAGAACAACCCGTCCCCGCACCAGGCGGGCCTGACGGCGTCATCCAGGCGCAACAGCGCGTGCGGAGCGCCGGTCATGGCTCAATGGGGCTCGCGCCACAGGCGCGCCATTTCGATGATGGTTTTGACAATGGTCTTCGGATGGGCGCCCTTGGCCTTGCCGCTGCGCCGCGGATGGTAGGCCGAATCAATCTCGACGATGCGCCGCCCCTTGCGCCGGGCCCGCACCAGCACCTCTTCGAGGAAGAACACGCCTTCCGATTTCGGGGATATCTGGCCGAAAATCTCGCGCCGCCACAGATGGACCCAGTTCACGTCCCGGAAATTCTGATCGAACAGGCGGTTGCACAGAAAGATAAACGTCCGCGAGGAGGCCAGACGGAACGCCGAATAATCCTCGCGGGACATGCGGGCGCCAATGACAATGTCGGCATCGCGGGCGGCGTTGACATACGCGCCGATCTCGCTCAGTTCGAACTGGCCGTCCGCCGGAACGTACATCACCAGTTCCATGCGCGCGGCGGCGGCGCCGGTGCGAATCGCCATGCCGGAGCCGCGGTTGCGCTCGTGGTGAACCACGCGGATGCGCGCATCCATTTTCGCCAGACCATCGGCGATGGCGCCCGTGCCGTCGCTGCTGCCGTCGTTGACGATGATGATTTCAAACTCCGGAGCCGCGCGCTCCGCCGCCTCCACGGTCTCGCGCACAATGTCCCGCAGCCCCTGCTCCTCGTTATAGGCCGGAATGACGATGCTCAGGCCGCCGCTCACGCCGCCTTCTCCAGCACGAAATCCTCCAGCACCAGCACGTCAATGCCCGTGGTGAAGAAACATTCCAGCGCCTCGCGGGGGGAGAGAACCATGGGCTGCCCCTGCACGTTGAAGGATGTGTTGACCAGCAGCGGAACGCCGGTCAGGCGGTGAAACGCGGAGATAAGCGCGTGGTAACGCGGCGAGGCCTCGCGCGAAACAGTCTGGATGCGCGCGGTGCCGTCCACATGGGTGATGGCGGGAACCCGCGCCCGCCATTCCGGCCGGACTGGATGCGCGCGCAGCATGAACGGGGAGTCGCCGCGGAAATCAAAGACCTCGCGGGCGTGCTCCGCCAGCACCGAGGGGGCGAAGGGGCGGAAGGATTCGCGGTGTTTGACCCGGCTGTTGAGGCGGTCCTTCATGCCGCCGCCGCGCGGATCGGCGAGGATGCTGCGCTGCCCCAGCGCGCGCGGACCATATTCGGCGCGGCCCTGCGACCATCCCACGATGGCCCCGGCGGTGATCCGCTCCGCGACCATTTCCTCCAGGTTGGCGGGACGGCTGTGGCGCGCTCCCGCCGCGCGCAACAGGGATTCAATCTCGCCGTTGCTCCAGGATGGCCCCAGCGCATCCGTCCGCATGGGCGCGCCGCGCGGCAGGCCATGCATCGCGTGCTGGGTCCATAGCGCCGCGCCTAGGGCGGAGCCGCTGTCGCCCGCCGCCGGCTGTACGAAAATCCGGTCCATTCCCAGGGCGTCCGCCGCCTTGCCATTGGCGACGCAATTCAGCGCCACCCCGCCGGCGAGGCACAGGGCATCCTCGCCCGTCCGCTGGCGCAGCGAGCGGATCAGGTGGATCAGGGTTTCCTCCAGCACAAGCTGGACGCTGGCCGCCACCGCGCGATGGCGATCATTCAAGGGCTCTCCCGGCTGGCGCGGCGGCCCCAGCGCCTGTTCAAACAGCGGGCTGTAGCGGACGGGCCGTTCGAGCCCAAAGTGGAATGGCGTGGGATCCACGGCGAATCCGCCGTCTTCCAGCGGTTTCACCCACGAGCGGAAGACGTGAATGAACTCCGGCTCGCCGTAGGGCGCCAAACCCATCACCTTGCCTTCGTCGCAGTTGGGTTTGAAACCCAGGTATTGCGTCACCGCCGCGTACACGGCGCCCAGCGAATGGGGAAATTCCACCTGCCCGGAAATCTCAATCTTCGCGCCGCGCCCGCGCGCCATCACCGCGCTGGCCCGTTCGCCATACCCATCCACCGTCAGAATCGCCGCGCTGTCATATGGAGAGGGATAAAACGCCGCCGCCAGGTGGCAGTGATGGTGAGTCAGGTACTCGATACGCAGCGGACGTTTGGCGCCCTCAAAGCGGATTTCCTGCGCCATGCCTTCGACCTGCCTGCCGCCTGCTTCACCCGGCCAGGCGCGGATCATCCACCACGGCAGGGTGGTCAGAAATTCGCTGTGGTGACGCCAATTGCCGGCCCGGTGGGCCTGGAAGGCCTGCATGTGAATGCCGGGATTCCAGAAAAAGGCGGCCTGATCCACGTCCGCGAGGGTCGCGCCGGCGGCCCGCAGGCAGTAGTCCATGGCCTGCGCGGGAAAGGCGCTGGAATGCTTCACCCGGTCAAAGCGCTCTTCAATGGCGGCCGCCAGAATCACGCCGTCACGCACAATGGCCGCTCCGGAATCAATGGAGTGATTCAGGCCCAGGGTCAGCATGAAGAAAGCTTATCCGCCGCCGCGCCTGAAGTCGAATCTCCCGCCGCCGGCTCAGTTCCGGGTGGAAGAAGAAGGCTGGAAGCCGGTGACGCGGGCGCCGCGCTGGCGATCCAGGTGCTTGCGCAGTTCATCCTGACCCAGGGCGAGTTGCAGCACTTCATCCATGTGCGACACCGGAATCAACTCCATGGCGTCGCGCACGCGGCGGGGAATATCGCGCAGGTCCTTGCGGTTTTCGGCGGGAAAGATCACCCGCTTCAGGCCGGCGCGGTGGGCCGCCATGACCTTTTCCTTCAGGCCGCCGATCGGCAGCACCCGGCCCCGGAGGTTGATCTCGCCCGTCATCGCCAGGTCGGCGTGTACGGCTATTTGCGTCAGTTCCGAGATCATCGCCGTGGCCATGGTGATGCCCGCCGAGGGGCCGTCCTTGGGAATCGAACCTTCGGGCACGTGGATATGCACGTCCAGCGCCTCGTTGAAGAGATGGCTGAGACCCAGCACCTCCGCCCGCGTGCGCAGGTAGGACAGGGCCGCCTGGGCCGACTCCTGCATGACATTGCCGACCTGGCCGGTCACCGTCAGACGCCCATGCCCCGGCATGGCGGAGACCTCGACCTTCATCAACGTGCCGCCCAGTTCCGTCCAGGCCAGCCCGGTGGCGATGCCGATTTCGTCGCGCGGGGCCCTTTCCTGGCGCTGGTAGCGGGGCGCTCCCAGCATGCGAACCACGCCGCGGCGGGTGATGCGGGCGTTGGGCTCCAGTTTTTTCTTGAGTTGCTCAATCGCCAGCTTCCGGCAGATGGACGCGATTTCGCGGTCCAGCCCGCGCACCCCGGCCTCCAGGGTATAGCGGTGGATGATGAACTGAATGGCCTCGCGCGAGAATCGCGGCGCCGCATCGGCGAGCCCCGTGGCCTCGAACTGCTTGGGGATCAGGTAGCGCAGGGCGATGGCTTCCTTCTCCAGATCGGTGTAGCCGGACAGACGGATGATCTCCAAGCGGTCGCGCAAGGGCGCCGGTATTTCATGGATATTGTTCGCGGTGGTGATGAACAGGCATTCGGAGACGTTATAGTCCAGATCGAGGAAGTGATCGACGAAGTTCTTGTTCTGCTCCGGATCGAGCACCTCCAGCAGGGCGCTGGCCGGATCCCCCCGGAAATCCGTGCTCATCTTGTCAATTTCGTCGAGCAGGAAGACCGGATTGTTCGACCCCGCCTTGCGCAGGGACTGGATGATCTTCCCCGGCATGGCGCCGATATAGGTGCGGCGGTGGCCGCGGATTTCCGCCTCGTCGCGCACGCCGCCCAGGGAGACCCGCACGAATTTCCGCCCCGTCGCGCTGGCGATGCTTCGCGCCAGCGAGGTTTTTCCCACTCCCGGCGGCCCCGCCAGACAGAGAATGGGTCCGTCGCCGGCGCGCCGCGTCAGCTTTTCCACCGCCAGGTATTCGATGATGCGCTCCTTGACCTTGCGCAACCCGAAATGCTCGCGGTTCAACAGCTTCTCCGCTTCCTCGATATTGACCTTGTCCTCGGTCTTTTCATTCCAGGGCAGGCTGATCACCCAGTCTATATAATTGCGGACCACCGTGGCCTCGGCGCTCATCGGGCTCATCATCTTGAGCTTGCGAAGCTCGCGCCGGCATTTCTCCCGCGCCTCGCCGGAGATGGGCCTCGATTCGATCTTCTCCTCCAGTTCCGCCAGTTCGCTGCGGAACTCGTCGCGTTCACCCAGCTCCTTCTGGATGGCAGCCATCTGCTCGTTGAGGTAATACTCCTTCTGCGAACGCTCCATCTGCTTTTTCACGCGCGAGCGGATGCGTCCCTCAAGCTGCAGGATTTCGATCTCCTGCTGCATCAGTTCGTAGACCTTTTCCAGGCGGCGCCGGGCGTCGGGCTCTTCGAGCAGCGCCTGTTTGTCTTCGATGCGGGCGTTCAGGTTGGCGGCCAGGAAATCGGAATAGGCGGAGACGGAACTGGAAGACGCCGTGATGGCGTTGACCGCTTCATTGCTGAGCCGCTTGTTGAGCGATGCATATTCGGAAAAGGATTTCGCCGTGCTGGCGATCAGCGCATGGGTCTCGAGATCGTCGGGGGCGATCTCGGCGATCTCCTCGACATCCGCCTCGAAGCAGGGCCCGCGGGCGTGGATGCGGGCGGCGCGCGCGCGGTGCAGCCCTTCCACCAGGATTTTCCGCGTGCCATCCGGCATGGGGCTGTTCTGCAGCAGCCGGGCGACGGCTCCCGCATGGTGCAGATCGGACGGTTCCGGATCATCCACCTTGGCGCTCTTCTGGGTGACCACCAGCACCAGATTGCCGTGTTTGACCGCCTGTTCGAGCGCGGCCACGGAACGGGCGCGGCCCACGTAGAGCGTCGCCGCCATGGCGGGAAAGAGCACCACGTCGCGCAGGGGCAGCACAGGCAAACGCGCCGGGCTGCGTTTTCCACCGGGTCCAGCGCTGGATACGGCGTTCATGGCTCAGGTCGCCGTCAGGCGGAATCGGCCTGTTCCTGGTACACGAGCAGGGGCTCCTGCCCGCGCAGGATGACCTCATCGTTGATGATGGTCTCGCGGATATCCGGATTGCTGGGCACGTCGTACATGACGTTGAGCATGGCGTTTTCAATGATGGCCCGCAGGCCGCGCGCCCCCGTCCGCCGCTTGATGGCCTCCTTCGCGATGGCCTCCAGCGCCTTTTCCGTGAAGGTCAGGGTGACGCCTTCCATCTGCAGCAGCTTCTTGTACTGGCGCACCAAGGCGTTCCTGGGTTTGGTCAGGATATCAACCAGCGCCTTTTCATCGAGTTCATCCAGCGTGGCGACCACCGGCAGGCGTCCGATAAATTCCGGAATCAGGCCGAATTTCATGAGGTCCTCTGGTTGCACATTCCTGAGGATTTCCGTGCGGCGGGGGTCGGTCTTTTTCACCACCTCGGCTCCGAAGCCCAGGGTTTTCTTGCTCATGCGATCGCCGATGATGCGATCCAGCCCCTCGAACGAACCGCCGCAGATGAACAGGATATTGCTCGTGTCCACCTGCAGGAACTCCTGCTGGGGATGTTTGCGGCCCCCCTTGGGCGGCACGTTGGCGCGCGTGCCCTCGATGATCTTGAGCAGGGCCTGCTGCACGCCCTCGCCCGACACGTCGCGGGTGATGGACGGGTTGTCGCCCTTGCGCGCGATCTTGTCGATTTCGTCAATGTACACAATGCCGCGCTGCGCCCGTTCGATATCGTGATCGGCGGCGTTGAGCAGGCTGACAATGATGTTCTCGACATCCTCGCCCACGTAGCCGGCCTCGGTCAGGCTGGTGGCGTCGGCGATGGTGAAGGGAACATTCAGCAAGCGGGCCAGGGTGCGCGCCAGCAAGGTCTTGCCGCTGCCGGTCGGCCCTATCAGCAGGATATTGCTCTTCTGGATTTCCGTGTCGTCGGCGCCGAAGCGGTGTTCGATGCGCTTGTAGTGGTTATGCACCGCCACGGAAAGCACCTTCTTGGCGTACTCTTGGCCGATGACATATTCGTCGAGCACGCGCTTGATGTCCGCGGGACGCGGAATCGAGCTTTGCGGCCTGCGATCCAGGGTTCGCTCGGTCTCTTCGGCGATGATGTCATTGCACAAGCCAATGCACTCATCGCAAATGTAGACCGTCGGCCCGGCGATGAGCTTCTTCACTTCCTTTTGGCTCTTGTGACAGAACGAGCAGCGGAGGGTCGAGGTTTCGTCGAATTTGCGATCCATGGTGCTTCCGCGCGGAACAGCCCGCCAAATCCTGAATGCGGATTATAGGTTCGGCTCCACCCCCCTGCAAGTCACCGGAACTCGTCTATTTTACCGCAACCACATGCGCAGTGCGCCTTGAACCGCTCCCGCCCGGAAATCCTGGCGGGGAGGCCATGACCGGTCCGCCCGCACCCCTTCAGAACGCCGGTTGGCCGGATTGTTTTTCCGGCGTTTCCGGACGGAAAAACACCGGCGATATCATCCGCGCTCCCGCAACCAAGCCGGGAACGGCGGAGTTTCCGGTTGGCGCCGGCTCCAGCGGCCGCGCGGCGGAGAACCTGCCGCTTACGCCGTCTTTTTGCTCAGGGAGGCGGTGATGACCCAGCGGCCCTCGTGGCCTTCTTCCTGCCAGGTTCCAATCAGGGCGATGCGATTCTTCCACGCATACAATTCCAGCGAGCAGGGATGTTTTTCGCCGGGGAAGCCCTTGTATTCGTATTCGCCAGAGAAGGAATTGTCCGTTCCCCCCCGCAGATGGGCGACCAAATCGGTTTCGTCATCCACGGAGAAATCGAAGGCGACCTCCGATACTTCCTTCGCGCCTTCCTTGCCGCGCAGGAATACGACCACGTCGTATTGTTCATCATCGTCCAGAATGGTTCCTTCGTAGCGCCCGTGCTGCAGTTCAATCATGTCGCCTGTTCCTGAAATGGTTTCGCACCCGGTGTTCACTCAGCGCGCAGTCTTATATCATGACCGGCCCCCGGCGCCAGTCCTGTCAGTGTTTGGCCGCCTGAATGCGCTCCCACGCCATGCGTTCGCTCAATACTTCCGGACGCACGCCTTCCGCCCTGGCCCGCCGGAACAACTCCAGCAGGGTGTCGTGGATGCGGTGCGCCAGACCACGGGCTTTTTCCGCTTCGTATCCCGTCCACTCCGTCGCCACATTGATGAGGCCGCCGGCGTTGATCACGTAGTCCGGCGCGTACAAGACGCCCCGGGCGGCCAGACCCGCGCCATGAACTTCTTCGTTCGCGAGTTGGTTGTTGGCGGCGCCCGCCACGATTTTGCAGCGCAGGCGCGGCAGCGTGGAATCGTTGATCGCCCCGCCCAGCGCGCACGGGGCGTAGATATCGCATTCCACCCCGGCGATTTCATCCGTGGAGACCACCGCGGCGCCCAGTTCCGCGCGGGCCCGCTCCACGGCGTCATGGTTGATGTCCGCGACCACCAGTTTCGCGCCCGCCTCGCGCGCCAGCTTCGCCAGCGGATATCCCACGTGACCAACGCCCTGGATGGCCACGGTCAGGCCGTCCAGACCCTCGCGGTTCAGGTGATGGCGCACGGTTGCGAGCATGCCCCGGTAGACCCCATAGGCGGTCATGGGCGAGGGATCGCCGCTGCCCCCATCCTCGATGGGGCGGCCCATCACAAACCGCGTCTGGTTGCGGATGATCGCCATGTCGGCGGGCGAGGTGCCGGAATCTTCCGTCGTGATGTAGCGTCCGCCCAGCGACTGGACAGCGCGGCCAAAAGCCGTGAACAGCGCCTTGCGATCAAAATTGTCCGCGGGCCTGAGAATGACCGCTTTTCCGCCCCCATGATCCAGACCGGCCATGGCGGCCTTGAAACTCATGGCGCGCGACAGGTTGAGCACGTCGCGCAGGGCGGCTTCATCCGATGGATAAGGAACCATGCGGGTTCCACCCAGCGCGGGTCCGCGCGCGGTCGAATGAATCGCAATGATGGCGCGCAGGCCGCTGGCGTTGTCCTGAAAGAAATGAACATCTTCAAACCGGCTGGCGGCCAGTGTGTCAAACAGTTGAAACGTCATGGCGTGTTCCCTGGAGATTTTCCGGATTCAACAGCGGCGGATCCCAATCACAAACCCGTTAAAAAGAAAAGGGGCGTACCGCCCCAAGCCCCCCCTACCCGCTCGGCCTCCCCCTCCGCCGGATGTGTTCGCCGCATGTGCAATATCAATGAGCCCGTGGATCAGACGATACACAGGAGGGCCCGGTCGTGCAAGAAGAATTTTCGTTTGGATATCAACAACTTATGACACAATGCGTCATAACGCGGCCGCGAAAAACCCGGAGGAATCCTCCGGGTTTTTCGCGGCGGAAGCGGGCGCTTACTGCACGTCCACGCAGCAGCGGAACCCAATCAACGGACGGGCAGGCGGGTTCTGATTCGGGCTGAAGGAGTTGCACATCAGCGCCTCCTTTTTCGTCGAGTTGTAGGCGCCGCCGATGAATCCGATGTCGGAAGCCGAGGCCCCCTTGACCAGTTCGGTCACGTTTCCACTCAGGTCAAACACCCCATCCGGGTTCTTGCAGTTGGGAGAACTGCCGGTGGGCTTGGGAACATTCGACACGCCATTGCAGGCGGTTTCGTCGTAGTCCTTGCCATAGGGATAGGGACGATCCTTGTCGGAAATTCCCTGGGCGCCGTCGCAGGCGTCGCGCCATTCGTTGAGGGTGCAGAGCCGCTTTTTGGCGGCCGCGCACGCGGCTTCGGCGTCTTTCAGCACCACCTCGGTCCACGGCAGAACATTGGGAACGCTCTGCGCGCCCTGGGCGGGGTTGCCCTTGCCGGGATCCTTGTCGGTGGCGCCGGGGCGTGAAGCCTCGTATTTATCAATGCAGGTGAAACAGTTCATACCCGCCATGCCGGGAGGGCATTTGTCGGTGCGGGCGCCCTCGTCGGTTTCGCCGTTGCAGTCGTTGTCCAGACCATCGCAGATTTCCACGCCGCCATTGGTCTTCTTGCAGCCGGGATCCACGTCGGCCGCTCCGGCGTCGGTTGCGCCCGTGTCGCCTCCTCCGCCGCCCTTGTCATCCGGCTGCGCGGCGTCGGAGCCCGTTGCGCCGCCAGCATCCGGCTCGCCGGCGTCAGTGGGCGTGACGGAAGAAGATTCCCCCGGTCCCTTCGCGCTGGGATCAATCACCGCGCCGCCGGTGGTGGCGAACTCCACTTCATCCTGGGCGACGCATTTGCCCGCCGCGATATCACATTTTCCCGACCGGCATTCGGAGTGGCTGTTGCATTCCTTGGCGGCCACGCAGGTTCCATTTCCCGTGGGGTCCTGACAGACCTGCCCGGCGCCGCACTCGGCGTCGCTGACGCATCCGCCCTTGGCGCAACCCGCCGCACCGAGTGAAAGCATCGCCAGCGCCGCCACACCCAGCCAGCGCCAATCCAGTTTGTTCAGCAGCATTCGCTTCTCCTTGCCGCACCCTGTCGCGGCGAAGCTACCATATAGGTCCCCCGCACGCACCGGTCAACATGGGGATGCCAATAAAATGGGACCGCGGCCCAGACCTGTTCGCGCGGCGCCGCCGGCGTACCGGCAACGATCCCCACGCCATTGGATGGCATCGCCATCCTGCCGTTCATGAGGGTCTTCATTACAACCGGCTGAAACGCAGGGCGGCGCCAGCGCGGAGGTTCGCGATGCCCCTTCACCCAACTTCGCTCCCCCGGACCGTCACACCCGGGGGCCAGAACGGGCGAATCACGTCCACGCGCGCCAGATTGCCCGGATATCGTCACCTGCTGAACGGTGTTTTTTTGTATTGACCTGCGTTCAGCAATTGCTTACCATTCTTTTCAGCCAAGGTCAGACAGGGGTCTGTCCGCCGGGAAAGGAGTCCGCCATGCCACTGGGTTTGCCCATCTCCAACGATCACCCCATTCCTTACGATCTGTTCGCCGCCGGCCATGTGGGTCTGGAAGCCGACCGGGCCCGCAAGATGGAAAATATTTACCACCGCGGCCAGGACAAAATCTGGGACGGACGGGAAATCCTCAAGATGCTGGTGGAAAAGCACGGCGGCGTGAACGTGAAACCGGAACACCGCGACGCCATGATTTACCTGGTCAGCACCCTGATGTGGGGCGAATACGCCGCCTGGCGCGTGGCCGCGCAACTGTCGGACAAACTCGAAGGCGTGGAAGCGCGCCTGGCCGCCACCTCCCAGACGCATGACGAGGCCCGGCATTTTTACGTGCTGCATGACTACCTGACCGCCATGGGGGCGCAGCCGGTGAAGCCGGACAAATGGGCGCGCCGCCTGATCGAGATGTCCATCCGGACTGACAATGTTTCCCACAAACTGCTGGGCATGCAGCTCATGATCGAGACCATCGCCCTGACGATCTTCAAAAACCTGCGCGACGCCAAAGTCGAGCCGGTGATCTCGGAGCTGCTGCCCTATTTCGAGCGCGACGAGGCCCGGCACGTCGGCCTGGGCACCCAGTTGCTGCCCGAAACCTTCAATCGTATCGGCGCTCCGCAATACGCGCGCATCGGCGCCTTCCAGACCCTGCTCATGGTGTGCAGCCTGCAGGAACTCAAGGAACTGGAGCCGCGCCTGGCCAAACTGGGCATCAATCCGGCGCGGGTCATGGAGGTCGCCAACGATCGCTTCTTCGAGAATTTCCGCGAACTGAAAAGCGCCGGGTCGAAGGAACGCAAATACGACTACATCGGCTGCGTGGTGGAGTTGCTGATGGAGGCCTACGTGCCCCACTACACCAACGACCTGTCATTCAGGGGCCGCGTCAAGGGCATCATGGACGCCGCGCGCAACGGCCTGAAACCCGTGAACAAGCGCCGCCTCTACCACGACGAACTGAAATACGCCGACTTCGTCAACTGAAACGGCCCAACTCTCCGGATCCAAGGCAAAGGCCCCAATGGGGCCTTTGCCGCTTTCGTGGACCAGCCGCCGGGGAGCGGAATGAAACCCGCCCCGCCCATTTGCCAGTCCAGAGCGCGTGGGATAACAATCCGGGCGATCAGAGTCATCGCGGTTCAACGGATTTCCAGCCATGTCCAGCAACGTCATCAGTCCCGGCGCGACCCTTCTGGTGACCGGCGCCGCCGGGTTCATCGGCTCCAATTTTGTCCGCATGCTGCATGAACGCGGCGAGGATCGCATTGTCGCCCTCGACAAGCTGACCTACGCCGGCAACCTGGAGAATCTGGAAGGCCTGGACGGAAGCAGCCGCTACACCTTTGTGCGCATGGATATTTGCGACGCCGATGGCGTTGCGGCGCTGATCCGGGAACACCGGATTGACGCCATCGTTCACTTCGCGGCGGAAAGCCACGTGGACCGTTCCATCCTTGGCGCCGCGGAATTTATCCGCACCAATGTCGAGGGAACGCGCATCCTGCTGGATATCGCCCGCGGCCAAGGGGTGCGGCGCTTCCTGCAGGTGTCCACCGACGAGGTATACGGCTCGCTGCCGGAAGATCGCCCGGAAGTGAAATTCACCGAACAGACTCCGCTGCAGCCCAACAGTCCCTATTCGGCTTCCAAGGCCTCCGCCGACCTGCTGGTGCGGGCGTGGAATCATACCTATGGCCTGGACACGGTGATCACCCGCTGCTCGAACAACTACGGCCCGTACCAGTTCCCCGAAAAACTCATCCCGCTCATGATCGCCAACGCGCTGGAAGACAAACCATTGCCGGTATATGGCGACGGCCAGCAGCGCCGCGACTGGATTCATGTCCGCGATCACTGCCGCGCCATTGATCTGGCTCTGCGCCGGGGGCGTTCCGGCGAAGTCTACAATGTGGGCGGCGACAACGAATTGCCCAACCTGACGGTGATCGAGGACATCCTGTCCATCCTGGGCAAACCAAGGACCCTGATCCGTTACGTCGAGGATCGCAAAGGCCACGACCGGCGCTATTCCATTGACGGATCGTTCATCGCCGCGGAGCTGGGGTACCGTCCCCAGGTGGAATGGAAAACCGGTCTGCGGGAGACCATCCAGTGGTATGTGAACAACCGGGGCTGGTGGGAGCGGATACGTTCGGGCGCGTACCGCGATTATTATGAAAAACAATACGCCGGGCGGCTGTCCGGCGGACAGTGAGGAACCATGAAAGGCGTCAAGGGCATTGTGCTCGCGGGCGGAACCGGCAGCAGGCTGTTTCCCCTGACCAAGGTGACCAACAAACACCTGCTTCCGGTCGGCCAGAAGCCGATGATCTTCTATCCCATCGAGGCGCTGACCCGCGCCGGGATTGATGAAATCCTGATCGTCACCGGAACCGAGCATATGGGCGACGTGGTCGGCCTGCTGGGCAGCGGCAGGGAATACGGCTGCCGTTTCACCTACAAGGTGCAGGACGAAGCAGGCGGCATCGCGCAGGCGCTGGGCCTGGCGGAGGTATTCGTCGGAAACGACCGCTGCGTGGTCATTCTGGGCGACAATATCTTTCAGGACGACATCGGCCCATACGTGGAAGAATACATGAAGCAGCCGGAGGGCGCGGCCATCCTGCTCAAGGAGGTCAAGGACCCCCACCGCTTCGGCGTGGCCGAAGTGTCGGGCGGACGGGTGCTGTCCATCGAGGAAAAACCGAAGCAGCCCAAGTCCAGCCTGGCGGTGATCGGCGTGTACATGTACGACGCGCGGGTGTTCGGCGTCATCCGCGAACTGCGGCCCAGCGCACGCGGCGAACTGGAGATCACCGATGTCAACAACGCCTATCTGAAGGAGGGACGCTTGACCTCCAGCGTGTTGCGGGGGTACTGGACCGATGCGGGCACCTTTGATTCGCTCCGCCAGGCCAACGAACTGGTGACGGCGAATCCGCCCGGAGGAAAACCGTCCCATGTCTGAAATCAAACAGACCAAATTCTCCCCGGAGGACAAAGGCCGCAAGGGGAAAATCCACGATGTGATCGTCAAGCCGCTGCGGGTGATTCCCGATGAGCGCGGGCGGCTGATGGAAATCCTGCGCGTGGATGACGAGCAGTTTCCCCAGTTCAAATTCGGCCAGGTTTACATGACCACGCAGTATCCCGGCGTGACCAAGGCGTGGCATTATCACCTCAAGCAGGATGACTACATGACCTGCGTGCATGGCATGGTGAAGCTGGTGCTGTACGACGACCGGGAAGAATCGCCCACCCGCGGGGTGATTCAGGAAATTTTCGTCGGCGTGCATCACCCCGTGCTGGTGTATATCCCCCGGCGCGTGTACCACGGCTGGAAAGGGGTGAGCGAGTTCGAGGCCATCGTGGTGAATACCGTGACGGAAGTGTACGACTACAAGAATCCGGATGAGTTCCGGGTGGATCCGCATACCGGCGGCATTCCCTACGACTGGTCCCGGAAGGACGGATGACCCCTATGTTCTGGAAGTTGCCCGCCCTCGTGGCGGCGCTGGTGATATCCCCGTGGCTGATGGGCTGCAACAACCGCTCGGGCCGCATCCAGCCCGCCGCGTTCACCCTGACCACCGATCAGATCCGCCAGGCCCGCGACGCCATGAGCACGCTGGGTCCCGGCGACACCATCGAAGTGCGCATCTTCGGGGAAGACAAGCTGTCGGGGCAATACAATGTGTTCTCGAACGGCACCATTCGCATGCCCATGATCAAGGAAGTCCAGGTGGCGGGCCTGACCGCCAACCAGGCCGCCGACCTGATCTCCGCGAAATACCGCGAGGGCTATCTCAAGGACCCGCAGGTCACGGTGTTCATCAGCAACGCCAAAAGCAAGAAGATCTTCATCATCGGCGAGATCAAGGAAACCGGCACCTTCCCCTACAACGAACAGATGACGGTCATTCAGGCCATCACCCTGTGCAAGGGATACACCGACTCCGCTTCGCCGAACGAGGCCCAAATCCTGCGCATCGTCAACGGCGAGGAAGTGCGTTTCACCGTGCCGCTGGAGGACATCATGCGCGGCAAGGTCAAGAATTTCCTGCTTCTGCCGGGCGATATCCTGTACGTGCCGCGCAGCGTGTTCTGATCGGAGCATCATGGACTGGAAACAGATCTCAGTGCTGGTGACCGGAGGCGCCGGATTCATCGGCAACAACTTGGTGCGCGCCCTGCTGGATCGCGGGGCCCGCGTGCGCGTGCTCGACGACTTCAGCACCGGCCGCCGCTCCAACCTGGAGGATATGCTGGACCGGATCGAACTGCTGGAAGGCAGCGTCAGCAGCGGGATGGACTGCGCCCGCGCCTGCGCCGGCATGCATTTTGTGCTGCACGAGGCGGCGATTCCCTCGGTCGCCCGCTCGGTGGCGGATCCGGCCCGCTCCAACGCCGCCAATATTGACGGCGCCCTCAACATTCTGATCGCCGCCCGCGACGCGGGCGTGAAGCGCGTCGTCTACGCCGCCAGCAGTTCGGCCTACGGCGACACGCCCACCCTGCCCAAACACGAGGAGATGCCGCCCCGCCCCATGTCTCCCTACGCGCTGCAGAAATTCGCCGGCGAGTCGTATTGCAGGTTGTTTTCCAGCCTGTACGGCCTGGACACCGTGGGGTTGCGCTACTTCAATATCTTCGGGCCGCGGCAGGACCCCAAAAGCGAATATTCGGCGGTCATCCCCAAATTCACCACGCTGATGCTCAACGGACAGGCGCCCACCATCTTCGGCGACGGCCAGCAGTCACGGGATTTCACCCATATTGACAATGTGATTTTCGCCAACCTGCAGGCCATCGCCTGCGCGGATCGGCTGAACGGCGAGGTGATGAACATCGCCTGCGGAGAGCGCTACAGCCTGATTGATCTGGTGAATATCCTCAACCAGATTCTGGGAACCCGGATCGAGCCGCGTTTCGCGCCGGGCCGCCCGGGGGACGTCAAACATTCGCTGGCCGACATCAGCAAGGCCAAACGCCTGATCGGATACGAAGTCAAAACCCCCTTCCGCGAAGGCATCCGCCAGGCGGTGGAGTGGTACCGTTCCCATCCGTCCGCATGATTGTTCCAACGGAAAAGGACGCCCCCTGCCGCCGCATCCTGTGCGCCGTTTCCGCCAGGAAACGGAATGACCCGCGGCGGGCGGCGTAATCGCCCCAAGGAAAACATACCCCGGGCGCTGCGGCCCGCGCCTCACGCTATCTTGCCGCGCATGGCGCCGCGTTCCTCGCGGTACAGGCGGAGAGCGAACTGGCCAGCCGGACTTTGGCGGTAGGGCTCGATGACACGGGCCAGGTCCTCCGGCGGCGTGGACATCAACCGGATGCCCGAGCCATGGTTGTCCGGACGCAGCACCGGCGCCGCCAGCGACGCGAAGGTGATATCCGCCGCCGTCAAACGGTCTCCAGTGAGGTAACGGCGGCCATCCTTCAGCAGTTCACTCGCTCCGGCGAATACCGCCTCCAGCTTCCGGATGGAGCGCTCCGCCCCTTCGGCGTTGATCTTCAGGCCCTTGCGCATCAGTTCGCGCACCTGAGGAAAGACCATGCGGAACAGGCGCTGCTCCGCCGCCCCCGTTCCGGAGAGCAACACCGGCAGGGTCAAATCCTTGCGGTCGAGAATATGGTAGTACACCAGCCGCCGGGCCGCGGGACCCAGGTCCTTGTCGAATTGTTCCTCCAGGTCTTCCACCTGTTTGCGGATATCCGCCGGATAGAGCGTTCCCGGCGAGCCGGCCCGTTCATCGAGGTAATGCAGGATCTCGGTGGAGTCCTTCAGCACGCGATCGCCGGTCAACAACACGGGCACGGTGCGCCCACCGCCGCGCAGCTTCGAGGCCAGCGCCGAAAACAGGGGCGGATGGGCCTCTTCCACGTAATCAAAGCCGAGGCGATCCAGCGCCCAGCGGACCTTTTCGCAGTAGTGGCTGACCTTGATGGTGATGAGGCGGAATGGTTGGGCCATGACGAAAAAAGAAAAGCGGCCTGGGCGAAAGCTCAGGCCGCGCATGAATGGCGGGGTGGACGGGACTCGAACCCGCGGCCTCCGGCGTGACAGGCCGGCGTTATAACCGACTTAACTACCACCCCAAAACTGGGCCGTTGTCGCGGCGTCCCTGCGGCGGAGTGGTGGGCGGAACAGGGCTCGAACCTGTGACCCCCTGCTTGTAAGGCAGGTGCTCTGCCAATTGAGCTATCCGCCCAAGGGAGCGGTCTGGACGCCGCGCAACGGGGGCGGGTTATACATTCGCGCCTGCTGGCTGTCAACAGGTTGGGTCCGGAACGATGCGGATTTTCCCCGCGCCGCCGCCGGGGGGCCGCATGAATTTTCCAGCCTCACCCCTGCGCCACGCGCCACATGCTGACCAGTCCCCACGCCAGCACCGTCAGCGCCAGGGGAATATCCTTCCACACCGCGTCGGTCGGGGATTCGCCCAGCCCCTTGCGTTCGGCGATGTAGCGGTAGCGGAAGAATCCGAACAGCACAAAGGGAATCGTCACATCCAGCCGCGGGCGCGTGGTCAGCACGTACATCCCGTAAAACACCAGCGCGCCGGTGGAGGAATACAGGATAAAGCTGTCCAGCATGGGGATGCTGTATTCGCCGAGCACGCTGCGCGCCTCGCCGCCCACGTCAAGCAGTTCCTGACGGCGTTTGGTGGCCGCCAGATACAGCGCCAAGCACAGCGTGGTGATCAGCATCCACGAAGTCAGGGGCACGCCGATGGCCGCTCCGCCCGCCGTCACGCGCAACACGAACCCCGTGGCGATGGTGAAAATATCCACCACCGCCACTTTCTTGAGCTGGATGGTGTACAGCACATTCATCGCCACGTAGGCCAGGGTCACCACGCCAGTCAGCCAGTTGACGGCGAAGGCGAGCAGGGACACGCCGCCCAGCAGAACCATGGACGCCCGGGCCGCCCCAGGCGTGATGTCTCCCGCCGCGATGGGCCGGCTTTTGCTTTTCGACGGGTGGCGCCGGTCATCCATGACGTCGTGGAGGTCGTTGAACACGTAACAGAACGAGGACGCCGCGCAAAAGATCAGCGTGGTTGCAAGCGCCAGGACGAACCGGTCCGGATTGAAAACCTCGCCCGCGAACACCAGCGGCGCCATGACAAAGGCGTTTTTGATCCACTGTTTCGGTCGCAGGAGTCTGATCAGCGGCGGGGTCATGATGGTTCCCGCGGCCATCATGCCCGGGAATCCGGGCGGGTCAAAATAATCCGGAGCGCCCGGGCGGATGCACCGCGAGCGGGAGCGGTCATGACATGACGAACCGGCGCGGCGCGCGGAAACGGCGTGACCATGATTCCACGCCACGGCTTGCGCCTGAATATTTTTTCGCATGAAACAATCTCCGGGGCGGCTTGACCCGGGCCGGGAGCGCGCAACCTCACCCCACATATCGCGCCCGGGCCTGAATCCGGCGCGCGGTTTTCCCGCCCCGGATTTCCCCCGTCAGAGCTTGGCGCCCTGGGGGATTCTCACTATGTTCCAGAGGGATATCGGCAAACCTTTCACCGCACGCCCAACAGCCCTTTCACGCCATGATGATCACCGGATATTCCCGCCGTCTCTCCAGCCTGCCGGCCATCGCCGTGCTGTCTTTCGCTCTCGCCGCATGCAGCAGTGACAAACCTGGCGACAAACCCACCCCCGGAAATGGCCTGGACGCCGCCGCGGAACCCGATGCGGCGTCCGGCGGAGACGGCGCCCTTCCCGATGGGCAGACCGTTCCTGATGGACAGACCGATCCCGATGCGGCGGACGCGGGCGGCTCCCCGGGCCTCACCGGCGAGTTGGAGTTCAACGGCGCGAAGGCGGTGCTGCGCGCGGCGGACTGCTCCTTCAAAATCACGGATTCTTCCGGCAAGGCGCTGGCGGAAACCCAGTCGGGACGTCCGGGATTTGAAAACAACGGCTTCAACTACGGGCGCGCCCGCAACTTCTCCCCCACGGTCTATTATGATCCCTCCATGTCCAAATCGTATTTCAAATACGACGAACTGGAATTTTTCGCGGGACTGTCCGCCGGTGAGGTGCGCCCCGTGGAAGGCGGGGTTGCGATGTCCTGCATCACCAAAAACGCGAAGGGAGAGGACGGCGCGCCCATTGATGTCGTCCTGACGCGGGACGCCCATGGCTTCGTGGTCAAGGCTGTGATTCCAGAGGTGCGCGGAATCATCTTCAATTCGCTGGCCCTGAAGGCGCGGCCCGGCGAGGGTTTCCACGGCTCCGGCGAAAACTTCGACAAGCTGGACAACCGCGGGATCATCCGCGAAATGCAGATCGGCCTGGAAGGGCAGAGCGAATCATCCACCAACGAGGTGCATGTGCCGGTCCCCTTCTGGGTGTCGACGGAAGGGTATGGGGTTTTCACCAACAACCGCTCGGTGGGCGGGATTGATTACGCCGCCCGCGACGCGGAAACGGTCCGCACGACCTTCTGGTCGCAACAGCTGGTCCACCACATCATGCCGGGAAACGACCCGATGGAACTGGTGGAACGCTACGCCTCCATCGCCGGCAAACCCGCCAGGGTTCCGTTCTGGGCGCTGGCGCCCCAGTGGTGGCGGAATGAAAACAAGAATGACCTGGAACTGCTCGACGACGTGAAGCGCGCCCGCGATCTCGACATCCCCAGCACGGTGGTGTGGATAGATCGTCCGTGGTCGAGCTACTACCACAATTTCCTGTTCAACAAATCGCAGTTCCCCGATCCGGAAGGCATGTTCAAGAAGCTGGCGGCGCAGGGCCACCGTGTGCTGCTGCATCACAGCCCGCAGATGAATCCGCCGGGCCAGAGCGACCTCGGCAGGGATGAAGTGGACGAGGGCCTGTACAAGGAATTCAGGGACAACGGCTGGCTGGTGCTCACCGGCTCGAACGATCCCTTCAGCTTTCCGTGGGGCGGCGGCCAGGGCGCCTTCATTGATTACACCAATCCGGCGGCGGTGGCCCGGGTGCAGGAACTGCTCAAGCGGGTGACGGCGCTGGGCGCCATCGGAACCAAGATGGACTGGGACGAATATATCCAGCCCAACGCCGTCTCGGTGCGCATCAACCTGAAATTCCACAACAAGGAAAGCATCCTGACCATGAAGGGCTGGTATTCGGCCCTGTACCACAAAACCATGATCGAGGGCTTCGACAAGGGCCTGGGCGAACCCACCTTCCACATCAACCGCAGCGGGATCACCGGCGACCAGGTGTGGAATACCTGCATCTGGCCAGGCGATCTGGACAACGATTTTTCCCCCCACACGCGAGGACCGTCCGGTTTCCAGAAACAGTGGAACGTCGGCGGCATGCCCAGCGCCATCACCGCCAACATCACCACCGGCATGGCGGGGTATCCCTGCTTCGGCTCGGATGTGGGCGGCTACCGCGGCGGAACCCCGAAAGAGGAAGTGCTCAACCGCTGGATGGCCTTTGGAACCTTCAATGGCGTGATGCAGATCGGCGGCGGCGGCGGCTCGCATATGCCGTGGACGGCCGACTCGAAATACAGCCCCGCCGCGGTGGATATCGCGAAGAAATACATGCGCCTGCGCGTGGACCTGTTCCCCTATATCCACCAGCAAATGATGAACGCCAGCAAAACCGGACGTCCCTTCGTGCGCTCGCTGTGGTTCCAGTTTCCAGCGGACCCGGAGACCCGCAAGCATGAATGGGATTTCATGTTCGGCCCGGATATCCTCGCCGCGCCCGTCGCCGTGGAAGGCGCGTCCGCCCGCGAGGTCTATCTCCCCGCCGGCGAGTGGGCGGACTGGTGGACGGGCGAGGTCCTGCAGGGCGGAAAAACGGTCTCCCGTCCCGCTCCCGTGGACGTCATTCCGGTGTTCGTGCGCGCGGGAGCGATCATTCCATTGGCGGATCCCGCGATTGACACCCTGTGGGACGCAACGGAACCCGGCGTGGTGACCTATGAATCGAAAAAGGTCATGCGCGCGCTGGTCTTCCCGCGCGGGGAAAGCGCGAACCGCGTGTGGAACGGCGTCGAAATCAGCAGCCGCCAGTCCGCCAACCGCGTCGAACTGACCGTGAAGCACGTGGATCGCGAACCTGGCCTGCCCAAACAAATCAACTTCACGCCAGACACCATCACCTTCCATGTCGTCACCGCCGGAGCCTTCGCCAACCCCGCCGCCGTCAAGGCGTTGCGCCAGCAGGACGGGGCCGCCGCGGAATTGAAACCCTGCGCCGCCGGCGTGACGGAAAACTGCATCGCCCCCTCCAGCGCGCCAGGGCGGCTGGATGTGGTGTTCAAGGGCCAGGGAACGCTGGTGCTGGAAGCGAAATGAACACGCCGCCGTGAGCCTGCGCGCGGCGCCGCCGGCCGGCGGGAAGGATTCGAGGTTGGAGGACACGCCATGAAAATCCTCTTCGTGATGGACCCCATCGAGACGGTGAATATCCACCACGACAGCAGCTTCGCCTTGATGCTGGAAGCGCGGGAGCGCGGCCATCAGGTCTATTACACCCGCGCGGAATGGCTGGAGGTCCGCCATGACAAGGCGTCCGGGCGGCTCTATCCCATCGTGGTGAGACCGGAGAAGGACGCCCACTTCACCCTGGGCCATCTGGAGCACCTCGCGCTGGAAGAGATGGACGTGGTGTTCATGCGCAAGGACCCGCCCTTCGATATCCACTACGTCTTTTATACCTACATCCTCGACGCCGTGGACCCGGCCCGCACGCTGGTGGTCAACAGCCCGGCGGGACTGCGCGCCGCCAACGAGAAGATGTACATCCACCGCTTCCATGACCTGATTCCGGACACCTGGGTCACGCGGGACACCGTGACCATCAAGCGTTTCCTGGACGGGCACGGCGGCGAGGCCATCCTGAAACCGCTGGACGGCATGGGCGGGCGCGGAATTTTTTACCTCAACCAGAACGACCGCAACCTCAACGCCATCATCGAGGCGGTGACAAACCACAACAGCCGCCATGTGGCGGTGCAGCAATATCTCCCCGCGGTGCGCGAGGGCGACAAACGCATCATCCTGTGCGATGGCGAGCCGCTGGGCGCCATGCTCCGGATTCCCCGCTCCGATGAACACCGGGCCAACATGGCCGCGGGAGGCAGCTACAAGGGCGTCCCCATGACGGACCGCGATCTGGAAATTTGCGCGGCGCTGGCGCCTCACCTAAAACGCGATGGGCTGTTTTTCACCGGCATTGACGTGATTGGAACCCATCTGACCGAGGTCAATGTCACGAGTCCCACGGGCATTCATGAAATCAACCGCGAGCACGGACTGAAACTGGAACGTATTTTCATCGAACGGCTGGAGCACAAGGTCAAGGCCCTCCAGCGCTGATTTCCGGCGGGCATGGAACAATTTTTTCAGCAGTTCATCGAGCAATTCCAGCTCATCGGCATCTTCCTGACCCTGCTGGCGTGCGGCTTGGGCCTGCCCATGCCCGAGGACATCGTCCTGTTCTACGGCGGCTACCATGTGTGGAAGGGCAGCATCACGCTGGTCAACACCATCGTGGTGGCCATGGTGGGCGTGCTGGCGGGCGACTCCATCATCTTTTTCTTTGGCGGCAGGGTGGGCAAACGCCTGCGCGCCAGCGGCGGCGGAGAGGGCGTCGCCAGCATCACGCGGCAGCAGGCGGGATTTTTCGGCCGTTTCCTCACGCCGGAGCGGATGAACAAAATCTGGAACTGGTTCGGCAAATACGGAAACAAGGTGGTGTTCTTCGGGCGTTTCGCCGCGGGCATGCGCGCGCCGCTGTTTTTCAGCGCCGGATTGTCGGGCATGAGCTACGCCCGCTTCATTTTTTACGATGGCATGGCGGCGCTGATCTCGGTGCCCGCGCTGATCTATCTTTCGTATTATTTCGGCGAACACATAGACCGGGCCAGGGAACTGCTGCTCACCAGCAAAAAATGGGCGGCGGGGGCCATCGCCCTGTTCCTGCTGATTTACGGCCTGCGCTGGTGGTGGAAACGCCGGAAAGCCAGGCAGGCGGCGGAGAATACGCCTGTTTCCGGCTGAATGACGCACGCCGGCCGCGAAAACCGGTTCCAGCGGTTGGGCCGCCGGACAAAGCCCCTCACTTCCGCCAATCATCCGCCTCGGGCAGCCACGGGCGGGATAAATCATCCTCGGGCAGCGCTGCCAGGCGCTTGCGGGCCCGCCGCCGGACGCGGACCAGCCCCACCGCGATGACGGCGGCGGGAATGATCCACAACACCCCGGATTCCAGAACCACCGGCATCAGCAGTTCAAAGGCCTTTTGCTCCTCCCGCCACCGCGCGAACAATGTTTCCGCGGGAACGCCAAACGCCGCCGTCATGGAGGCGTCCGCCGGCTCGCCCCGCATCATCCGCTGTATCCAGGCGCGATACGGTTCGATGCCATGGCGATCCATCAGCCACCGCGTCATGGAGGCGCTTTGGGCGTAGGCCAGCGCGGCCCTGCCCGCCTGTGGCGGAAATCCCCGCGTGATGCCGCCGAAGGACAACAGCGAATCCGTCAGCGCGGCGAAGGCCAGCGCCTTCTTGTGTTCAAAGGTCCACTCCCGGGCCTTCCACATGGAATATCCCTCGCTCACCCAATGGGGCGGGCGCCTCCCCTGCATGGGATGCAGCAGGGCGATATGCGCCAGTTCGTGAACAAATACCTCGCGCAGGTGAGCGTTCAGATCATCCGCCTGGTTGTTGTAGCGGATGACCACCACATTCAGGTGCGGAAAGGCCAAGCCCTCGGACCATTCCGGCGCGCCGGGTTCCGGCCACATGGACTTGTATTCGTCTTCATCGCCGGCCACGCGGACCAGGGTTTTCGGCGGAATGGAAACGCCCAGGTCCTGCTCCATCGCGGAAAGGACGGCGTCCCCCTCCGCGATGATTTCCTCCAGAAGCGGCTGCATGCGCGGCTGGAACTGGTATTTCAGCTTGCGGGTTTCAACCGTGGTCCAACCGGTCTCCGCCGCCTGGGCCGGCGTCCCAGCCAACAGGCACGGCACAACCCACATGAGCAACCACGCACGCAGGCCGGCGAGGCGGAGAAGGAAGGATCGATCCGGATGAAAACGGTCCATGGCTGGGGCGAAAATGGGCCCAGCCGCGGATTCATGCTGGAGGTTCAAGCCCAAGGGCGCGCCAGACCACACTGGCTTCCACCCCGCTGACCGCAATCCGCTTGCGCCGGGACGACTGCCCGCTCAACAACCTAACCGCCGCTTTGGGTCTGTCCAGCGCCCGCGCAAGAAAATCCACCAGGGCCGCGTTGGCCTGGCCATCGGCGGGCGGAGCGGCAAGCTGGATTTTCAGCGCATCGCCATGCAATCCCACGCAACGGGTGGCGCGGGCGTTTGGTTGCACCTGAATGTGCAGGATCACTCCGCCGCCGTCTGGCTGAACGGGAGCGGGATTCATGGAGATATTCAGGCTTCGCGGGCCGCCAGGGGCGGCTCTTCCTCCTCCCCGCCGGGTTCATCGGGCGGAGCGGATGGAGCGGCGTGGCGCGACCGGATGGAAGTCACGATCTCTTCAATGCTGACGGGATCAAACGTGTCGCGCGCGGACGCCAGCATCTTGGAGTGGGAATCCAGAATCTGCGCCAGCGCGGTTTCAAGCTGGATGCGCTGGCGTTTGAGTTCGTGGATGTCATTGATGATCTGCAGCAGACGTTCGTGGGCGTTGCGGACGATCTTCTCCGCCTGGTCCTCGGCGCGCTGCATCAGCGCCTCGGCGTCGCGCTGGGCGTTGCGCTTGATGTCC
Source organism: Myxococcota bacterium (assembly GCA_022072125.1). GTDB lineage: Bacteria > Myxococcota > JAJVIH01 > JAJVIH01 > JAJVIH01 > JAJVIH01. The sequence goes on from JAJVIH010000010.1 coordinate 38,672, forward strand.
TCGGTGATGCGCTGGGCCGTCAGCATGGTTTCACGCAGGGCGGCCTCCCGGTCGCGGAAATCCTGAACGACGCGGTTCTGGCGGTTCAACTCGTCCTTGAGCAGGTTCATTTCCTTGACGACTTCTTCAAAATCCCTGGAAATGATTTCGAGAAAGGCCTCCACCTCGGCGGGATCAAAGCCGCGCATGACGGTCTTGAACGAATGCTGCTGGATATCAATTGGAGTCAATCGCATTGGACAAATCCCGCTCATCCTGGCCGCAAACAGGCTGAATGATTGAGAACGTTAGCGCCCGCCCCCGGAAACGTCAAGAAAATCAAGGCCATGACACCCGCCAGCGCACGGGATTGCAATCCCCACCCTGGCTCATGGATGGTCTTGCCCGCGCCCAGAAAACCCCATTTCCGCACGCTTGGGCGCATTCCCGTGAAGGGACGATTCATCCCCGCGTTCATCCCCCGCGGATGAACGGTTTTTGCGGCCGGGGCGTGTCACCTTGAATGGTGACAAAAGGTGACAGGGTGCGGGTTTTGGTCGCGTGCAGGTCCGCGGAAAATCAGCGGAAAGCCGATTTTTCTCCGGATGCCCATGAAAATCACCATAATCAGGGATGAGCATGGGGAGACGAGCGCCATCACGGTCTCGCTCCATCGTTCAAAAACGAACACGGGGAAAGTGGAAGATCGTGATCCCGCCCCACGAAAGGAGTCCTCTGAAAGGAGAAACGCATGATTGACAAATTCACGATATCCGTCCCGGGCGCGTTGCTCGCCGCCATCGTGGCGGCGCTCGCGGCGGCGGGCGGACGATTCAACACCTGGCTGCGCGCTGGGATTTTCTCCGCCGTCCTGTTGACGAAACGTCATGATGACGTTCTGTCAATGGAGCAATTCGATCTCCGCAAGTTCCAATCCCCGACTCTTCACCACGTTCTTCCGGAGGCGATCCGCAATCTCCGCTCTGATCACCAAACGGTTGCGGCGCTTCGCATCACCAGCGGCAGGGAAAAAACGCGGGACCGCGCGGAGACTGGCGTTCACGGCGATGCGGAAAATCCGCGGCGGAAAAAAACGGAGCGTTTCTGCGGTTACGATCGCCGCGATCTGGTGACGGTATGGGAGGATGGCCATCCGCATACGCACGCGCTGCGTCCGCCGTCGCCGCTGCCGGGCGAGGATATGCTGCCGATGCGCGTCATTCGCGAGTGGCCGCTGCTGCCGGAGTGGCTGGTCGAACACGATCCGTATCAGGAGTTGCTCAGCGAGGATGAGCGCGTCTTCTCGCATTTCCGCAAGCCGCTCTATCGCGCGCTCGCGGTGGGCAAATGCGCGTGGTCCGATCTGTTTCTCGCCAACGACGATTCGTACGAGCGCGACGACACGCGCGCCTCGCTCTTCGGGCGGAGCGCGTTCGTGGATCATCCGATTCTCGGCATGCGCTGGGGGCTGATCCGGCGCGCGGTGGCCATTTACAAGCATTTCCGCGAGATGCCGGAGGGGCCGCGCGAGCAGTTGGGGCTGCTGCAGCACCTGTATATCTCGCGGATGGACCGCCACAACGACCGCGTGAAAATGGTCTGCTACGCGGCCGAGAAAAAACTGACCACGCGCGAGGTGAAGATGATGACCGACGCCATCGCGCACGCGCGCCAGAAAAAAATTCCGCTGGCGGCGGTGTTTCCGGAGTTCGTGATGCGGCGCGCGGCGTGGGCGCCGGATGTGCAAAAAGCGAAGGCGCGCAAATCGCGGGAGACGCGGCCCGCGATTCCGTGGCGGAGCATCGCGGAGGAAATCGGATTGGGCCCGCAGTTGCGCGCGCTGGAGTTCATGATCGGGCCGCGCGCGGGATATACGCCGGCGATGGCCTGAGCGCCGCATCCGCGCGGCGCGTGCAAGGATCGCCCTGGAGGATTTTATCTGCGCCGCTCTCACGCCGCGGGATGCGCTTCGCGATATTCGTGGAGGAAAAATGATCGCGGTCCACGGAATGAGTCTCGCGACATGCAATGGCGGGAAGATGCGCGATCGCGAGGCGGAA
>JAJVIH010000002.1 GCA_022072125.1 Myxococcota bacterium
GGAAACCATTGATCTGGTCCATCAATACGGCATCGCCCTCAAGGGTCCAACCACCACCCCGGTCGCGGGGGGCCACAAAAGCGTGAATGTCACCATCCGCAAGGCGCTGGACCTGTACGCCAACGTGCGGCCGTCGAGATCGCTTCCCGGAGTCTCTACCCGTTACCCGGGCGTGAACCTGATCATCATCCGCGAGAATATCGAAGACACCTACGGCGGCATCGAACACATGCAGACCAAGGATGTCGCCCAATGTCTGCGCCTGATCACCCGTCAGGGCTGCCAGAAGATCGTGCGTTTCGCCTTCGAGATGGCGCGGCAGCAACACCGCACCCGCCTGCTGTGCGTTCACAAGGCCAATATCATGAAAATGACCGACGGCCTGTTTCTGGAGGTGTTCCGCGAGACCGCGGCGCAGTATCCCGAAATCACCACCGGCGACATGATGGTGGACAACGCCTGCATGCAGTTGGTCACCAACCCGCAGGGCTTTGACATGATGGTCATGCCCAACCTGTTCGGCGACATCGTCAGCGATCTGGCCGCCGGTCTTGTCGGCGGCCTGGGCGTCGCCCCCGGCGGCAATATCGGCGACAATTGCGCTGTTTTCGAGGCCGTGCATGGCAGTGCGCCGGATATCGCCGGACTGAACCGCGCCAACCCCACGGCGATCTTGCTGAGCGCCTGCGCCATGCTGCGCCATATCGGCCTGCCCGCCCATGCGGATCGGATAGAAAAAGCCCTGCGCGACACCATGGAAGGCGGGACCAAAACCGGAGATCTGGGCGGCAAGGCCACCACCACCGAATTCACCGACGCCATCTGCGCCGAGGTCGAAAAGGCCCCGCGCCGCCCTACCACCGGCGTTTTCGACAGCGTGGCGGAGTCCTGCATTGTCGTGCCCGACTTCCCCCGGGTGCCGGCCCAGCAGCGCAAACTCGTTGGATTCGATATTTTCGTGGAGCACGTGGGCATACCGCCGATGCCGCATGAAGTGGGTCCGTTCAAACTCATCATGATCAGCAACCGCGGCACCAAGGTGTGGCCCGGTGATGATCCCGGCATTCTGCTGGTGGATGTACACCGCTGCCGTTACCAGACCCAGGCGGACATCAAACAGGAGGACGTGATGGCGGCGATTCAGGAAATCGGCAAATCCTTCGCCTGGATGCATGTTGAAAAGCTTCAGATTTTCGACGGCAAGGAAGGCTTCACCAAAGCCCAGGGCCAGTGACAGGAAGACAGGCCCCGGTTCGCAAGCGCGCCCGCACCGCGGGTGAAACCAGCCGCCGCTTTCTCCATGAAGCCGGTATCCCGGAGCATTGCCGATCAACGGCCGGGTGTGGAATAACCCCGTGCGAAGACCGCCCACTCACCACCGGGAGATCGCAATGTCCGAAGCCCTGCATTACGAACTCAAGAATTCCATCGCTTGGATACGCATGGACGATGGCAAGCTGAATCTCCTGGGATCGCCCCTGATGCGCGGCCTTCAGGAATTGCTCGGGCGCGCCGCCGCGGAAGCCAGCGCCGCCGTATTGATTGGCAGACCGGGCGCGTTTTCCGCCGGTCTGAACCTGAAGGAAGTGCGCGAGTTGCGGGGCGCCCAACTGGTGGAGTTCCAGAAACTCTTCAGCACGACGGTGTTCAGGCTCTTTACCTTTCCCAAGCCGCTGGTTGCGGCGGTGAGCGGACACGCCATCGCTGGAGGCGCCATCTTCGCCATGGCCTGCGACCGGAGACTGGCCGCGCGCGGCGCTTTCAAACTTGGACTGAACGAGGTTCCCATCGGCGTAAGCTTCCCCCATTTCATTCTCGACATGGCGCGCTCGGTGTACACGCCGCAATACCTGGAGCGCGCGGTTCTTCACGGCGAACTGACCGATCCGGACACCGCCCGCGAGTGGGGATTGATCCACGAAGTAACGGCGGCGGAAGAACTGGAAGCCGCGGCGGCGCGGCAGGCGGAAGAACTGGCCAAACTTCCGCATGAACCCTACTGGCGCGCCAAGGAATACCTGCGCCGGAAGACCTTTGGCCGTGAATTTTCCGCCGTGCTGGCCGAATTTGAATCCTTCGCCTTCTTCCAGAGCAGCCATTGAGCGGTCTTGTGACAAAGGCTTGTGCCCAGGCCTGTCCTGCCGCCTGAAATCCGCCGCCGCGCCCCGGCGGTTTCGCCTCAGTCCGCCAGCCAGCGCGCCGCCTCGCGGGCGTAGTAAGTAAAGATGATGCTCGCCCCCGCGCGCCGGATGCCCAACAGGCTTTCCAGCACGATGCGCTTCTCCTCCAGCCAGCCGTTCATGGAAGCCGCCTTGATCATCGCGTATTCGCCACTGACCTGGTACGCCGCCACCGGCAAGGCCGTGTGCTCGCGCATCAGGCGGATGACATCCAGATAGGGGCCCGCCGGCTTGACCATCACCGCGTCGGCGCCCTCTTCCTCATCCAGCCGCAGTTCGCGCAGCGCCTCGCGGACATTGGCCGGATCCATCTGATAAGTCTTCTTGTCGCCAAAACGGGGGGCGGAATCCAGGGCGTCGCGGAACGGTCCATAATAACCTGACGCATATTTGGCGCAGTACGACAAGATGGACACTTCGGTGAATCCCGACTGATCCAGCACCTGCCGGATGGCGCCGATGCGTCCATCCATCATATCGCTGGGAGCGACCATGTCCGCCCCGGCCTGGGCCTGCGAAAGCGCCTGCAATTTCAGGGCCTCCACTGTTTCGTCGTTGAGAATGCGCCCGTCGGCGGAGACAATGCCGTCGTGTCCATCGCTATTGTAGGGGTCCAACGCCACATCAGTGATGACGAATATCTCCGGAAAACGTTCCTTGATGGCGCGAATCGATCGCTGGACCAGTCCATCGGGATTCCAGGCTTCCGATCCGTCCCTGGTTTTCAGGGATTCCTCCACCGCTGGAAACAGCACCACCGCGCGGATGCCGTCGGCCCGGGCGTTGGCGATTTCATCCAGCAGGGCGTCCTGACCCAGGCGGTCGCGCCCGGGCATCGAACGGATCGGCTGCCGTCCGCCGCCATTGAAGATGAACAGGGGATACACCAGATTGCCGGCGGTCAGCGTGGTTTCGCGGATCCATCCACGAACCAATTCGTTTTTGCGGTTGCGGCGCGGACGTTGGGGAAGATCAAGCATGGCGGCTCCTCGGGGCTATGCCGGACCGGATGTCGCGGATGCGCCGGCGTCCAGGGCGTTGCGGACAAACGCCGCGAGCAGCCCCGCATCCAGTCCGTGGTTGATACGCACGCCAGAGCAGACATCCACCCCATACGGGCGCACCTGACGGATGGCCTGGACCACGTTTTCCGGTTTCAGGCCGCCCGCCAGAAAGACCGGACAATGGGCGTCCCGGACAATCCGCGCGCTGATATTCCAGTCGTGAATCAGGCCGGTGCCGCCAAGCTGCCGGACGCCATTGACCATGACGGAGCTGTCCAGAATCAACGCGTGGGCGCGGCGGGAATGGGCCACGGCCTCCGCCACGGCAGATTCATCCCGCACGTGAATCACCTTGATCAGGGGGATTCCCGGCATGGCGGCGCGCAACCCCGGGTAGGCTTCCAGATCCAGATGATCCACCAGTTGAAGCGCCCCCGCCCCCAACCGCCGTTGCTGGGCGATGATGGCTTCGGGATCCCGCAAGGCCGTCAGCAACACCGGTGTTACGCCCGGCGGGGTCGCGGCGGCAAGCGCCTTGATACGCTCTTCCGGGACCGGCCCCCAGCCGGTGGGCATGCTGGAAATCAATCCCGCCAGGTGAACCCCGGAAGCCGCCGCCAGTTCGAGTTCCTGCTGATCCTGTATGCAACAGACCTTGATACGCATGAATCGCTCATGGCGAGTGATGGCGCACAAAGGCCCGGTGGTCAACCTTTTCCGGATGCGCGGCCAAACGGTTAAAAACAGTCTGGCGCGGCGCTTTTCCATGCCTCGCAGGCGGAGCCCGATCCGCCGATGCAGGGCAATACCCCATCCCGGATGACCGTGCAGGCGGCGGCGCGGGTCTGATCCAGGCACCGTCCGCTTTTCGCGGCGTCCCAGTTGGCGGGCTGGCTTCCGCAGGCGCCCACCAGCAATCCGGTGCAGCCGGGATAACTTTCCGCCACGGCCTTGCGTGAATCCACCGGCATGCAGCTTTCGCCAAACACCCGGGAACAGATGATCCACGCCCGGGTCTGGCAATAACGCTCCCAGGGATCCGCGGGCTCAATCACCAGCACGCAGTCTCCGGATGCGCCGCTGCGCACCTGGTCGCAATTCAGCGCTCCAGCGGTAAGGAGGGACTGGTTGCAGCGTTGGGCGCGCCCGTCATCCACCCGGTATGGTTTGCCTGGCCCCGCGTTCTTGAGGAGGTCCAGACAAGGTTTCAACCGGCCCTGCCGGCATTCGGCGATGTTGGAACCCAGGACATCCCGCTCGGGCCGGGAAAAGCAGGTCCCGTAAAAGGCTTCCCGGCACAGGCGATCAGACGCCATGTAGCAGAGATTTTCCGCTTCGGATGGACCTCGGAATACCTGCTCGCATACGCCATGGGTCCCCAGCTTCAAATCCGGACAACTGGCGGTGGTGGTATAATCCAGACACGATGCGGCGGCGCCGCCGGCATAAGGAAAGCCCGCTTCCTTCCTCGCCTGGCAAGATGCCCGTTCAGACTGGAAACAGCCGTCCCGATCAAAGGGAACGTAATCGCTGGCGGTGGCGGTCACCTGGCTGCATTCGGCGAGCCTGCCGCAGAAGAGCGCCGCGCGATCCTCGCAGAAGGACTCAGGCGAATGGCAGGCCGCCAATCCCAGCACCCCCACCAGCGCCCACACATGGCGAAGGCGATTGGACTTCAGACGTTCGTACCGGTTTCCGGAGCCCGGAATGGCGCCGCTGTTGACAGGAGAGCAATCACCGGGACGCGCATATGTCTCCGCCCATCCCTCATGGCCATGGACTGCTGTTCCATCCATTCCCGCCGGGCGCTGGAGACAGATATCCGCACCGCAAGCATTCATGAGTTGGCGGCCCCCCATCAACCCCTATCCACGGGGTTGATGGGACCTGCGCGCAGGGGACCTGTTTTCTAATTGCACGAGCAAACCTGATAGCTGGGGTCGCTGGTGCTGCAAGAGCCGGAAAGCAAGGTTGAGCCCGTGCATTGGGATGCCTGGGAACAGGGCCTGCGGCACCGGGTATTGGAGCCCAACAGGCCGCATTTCAATCCGGACTGGCAGTCCGCCTGCTTGGTGCAGGTCTGGCACAACCCCACCGAACCCGGCGGTATGGATGAATCGCCGACGCCGCTATCCGACACCCCGGCATCGGTGGCGATGGTCTCGCAGAAATTGTTCTTGCAATACATGGTTCCCTGCGGGCAATCCCCGTCGCTGGTGCAGCCGACACAACGGCCGGTCAGGCAACGCAACAACGCCTGCGAATGACAATCGGAATCCGCCAGACAAGAAGCGCATTTGCCATTGGCGTTGCAGAAGCGCCGATCGGAACTCGTGCAGTCGCTGTTGGAGGCGCACTCCCCGCATAGTTTCGTGGAAGGATTGCAGAAGGCCCCCACCGGATTGTTCGAACAATCGGCGTTGGTGGCGCAGGTGGTGCAGGAATTGAACTTGCAGACCTTGCCGCCGTTGCAATCGGTGGAGGTGAAACATTCCTGGCAACGCCCGGTGGTCTTGTCGCATTTCCCCTGCGGATTGAACGGATTCTGCGAGCAGTCGGAATCGGATTTGCAGGCGTTGGTCACACAGCCGCAGACCGGTTCGCCCTGACTGGAACAGCGGCTGCTATTCTGGAAGGTATTGCAGTCGCCAAACGTGGTGCAAAGCGGGCGGCAGCGCAGGCTCTTGTTGCCGTCAAAGTCGGCGCATTTGGAGCCGGCGGGGCATTCCGAGTCGGATGTGCATTTGCGGTCGTCGCACATCAGCAATGGTTCCGAACAGGTCTGGGTGGCGGTGTTGCAAATGCCGCCCTGGGGGCACTGCTCGTTCTTCGTACACTGCACGCAGATGTTTTTCGTGGTGTCGCAACGGTTCCGGGGCGCGGTTTTGCAGTCCGGGTCGGCGGCGCATTGCACGCACTTGCGGTTGCTGCAGATGGGGCGCTCCGGCGGACAGACCGCGCTGGTCACGCACTCCACGCATCCGCCGTTGGGGCCCGCCGCGGTATCGCATTTCAGGCCGGACGGACAGTCGCGATCCGTCTTGCAGCCTGGAACGCAGGCATTGTTGTTGCAGACCGATCCCAACTGGCAGTCGCTGTTCACCAGACAGGCCACGCACCGGCCACTGACCGTGTTGCATTTCTGGGGCGCCGCACACTGGGAAGAACTGGTGCAACGCACCTCACAGATGTTGTTGACGCACTCGCTGCCAGCGGGACAATCCCGCGTGGCGATGCACTGCACGCACCGTCCATTGCCCACGGCGGTGTCGCAGACCTGGCCGTTCTTGCAATCCCGTTCGCTGCGGCAGCCTTCGACGCAGGCGGCGTCCGTGCAGATTTGACCCAGCTTGCAATCGCTGTTGCTCAGACACTGCACGCATTCGCCGCGGGTGGTGTCACAGCGTTTGCCGGAACACTCGGTGTCGCTCTTGCAGCGGAATACGCACTGGTTGTTGTCGCATTGCTGTCCGGCCGGGCAGTCATCCTTGGCCATGCATTGCACGCAGGTTCCATTGGGTCCCAAGGCGAGATTGCATTTCTTGTCGCCGCAGTCGCGGGAACTCCGGCATCCCGGAATGCAGGTCTGCTCGACGCACAGGTTGCCGATGGGACACTGGCTGTCCAGTTCGCATGGCTGCCCGCCGGCGTCGGGGGAGGCATCGGGAATGGCGCTGTCTCCGGGGCCTGCGTCCGGCGGCGCGGCGATATCATCCTCAGGTCCGGCATCTTCCACGGAAGCGTCCGCCGGGGTGACGGAACCGGCGTCTCCGCCATCTGAACCACCATTTCCGGGCGTGGGGGCGGGCGGAGGAATGAACCCCGCTGGTTTTACGCTTTCTCCCCCGCACGAGGCGTACAGAAACAGTCCCAACAAAGCGGTTAACAACCCCGCCCGCTTGATGAATGAAGTTGTCGTATGCATGGAAGTCATCATTGCCTTGAAGAGGCGTCCCCTGCTCTGTCCATAACGGAAACAGGGATTTCCTTCAAATGCCGGAGCCCTGCACGAAGATCACAAATCCCGGCCGGGAAACAAGCGGGCCGCTTTGGAGCCCTGGTCACCCGTTCAAGCCGCACGCCAGCCGGCTGCCCGGCCTCAAATTCCCCTGTGTGACAAACCACCGTTTGTCCCCAGGAAGCTGCATTCCCGGTGGGCGGGTTCGTGGCTACTCCGGACAGCCCTTCGGCTCCATGGCGGCGATCCAGTCGCTGATCAGTTTCACCCCTTTTTCATTGACCACCAGATTGGGCAACTCCGGCATCTTGATATCGGATTCCAGGGATTTCATCCGGAAGAGCAGAATGCTTTTTTCCGGATACCCCGGAACGATGTCATGGAGAAGGCCGCCGCTGCCCCGGCCCGCGGCGATGGGCTTTTTGCACACGCCATATTTCGCCGGATTGGTCTCCTGCGCCTTGAGAATCAGCGCCGATGCGCCGCCGCCGCCGCCGGCCTGATGACAATGAGCGCAATTGACATCAAGATAATGGCGGGCGCGCAGGTTCAGGTCACCCGTTCCATAGGGCTCCAGAAAGGTTGGGCGCGCATCTGGAGCGGACGGCGCCTTGTCGAAAGCGCCCTGCGCGGCCAGCCAGTCAATCTGATTGACATCCTTGCCGTTGATCCGGTTCTGGCGGTTCAACTGGCTGGTTTTGGGACCCAACGTGGTCAACAGCTTGTTGACCGCGTGGCAATTCTTGCACTTGTTCTCATCCGGAACGATGTACTCCCGGCTGACCGGTTGGCCGGCCTCATCGGTGAAGGACACCATGACGGTCCGCCCGGGGATATGCAGCTTGGCCTCTGTCTGTTCGCTGTTCCAGAGGTAGACATAACCCTTCCATCCGGCTGTCTCGTGAATCAGCAGGCGCGTTTCAATGATGCGCGTATTCCCCTCCGGCTGGCGGAAATCCCCGGGAAAATGGAAGGTCTTGATGATGATCGTCCCCACGGGAAACTTCCAGTCTTCCGTGTCGGAGTAAGCGATTTTCGCGCCTTCGGGCAGCACGATGAAGCGCTTTTTGGCGGCTGCATCCGACCACAGCGGCGAGATCATCTCATAGGGATGAATCCGTTTCCCCGGAACGTGGTCCTTCAGCGCGCCGGCGAAGAACCGGTAGTCGCTCAGCAAAGGATAGGGATAGGGTCCCGCCAGATTGGGTTCCGGAAGCGGCTCCCCTGCGTCCGCCGCGGCGCCGTCCGGAACAGGCGCGGCCCCGCCATCGCCGGCGGAGCCGCCGCTGGAACAACCCCAGCCCAGCACGCCCAGCAATACCGCCACTGGGGCGATCGGGCGCATCTTCATTACTCGGCCTTTCCGGTCTGGGCGGGCAGCGTCTTGCCTTCGCAGGTCACCTTGCTGATGTCATTGGACTGGTTCTTGAACTCGCCGCACAGGTCGAAGTTCACGAATTTGGCGTCGCCATTGTCCTTGAAGCAGTTCTTCGGAGCGTCCGGCTTCTTGGCGTCCACGCAACCATCCCACGCCAGCGGCGGAATGGGCTTGGGCAATGGCAGGGCGTTGGCGAGACCCTGCGGATCATTGCCATTGTTCTCCAGGGTGTTTTTGTGGATGTAATTTCCCTGGGGATAAATGTCGAACTCGGGGTCATTGAACTTCTTGAACACCAGATCCACGTAGGTGAAGAGCAGGATGCCCACGGAGGAGTTGCCCTTCACGATGTTCTCCGTGATCTCGTTTTCATCGGCCGCCAGCACGAGGATACCCGTGCCCGCCGGGACATTGGCCACCACGTTGCCTTCGGGAGCGAAGTTGGCGAGGTTGTTGTTCTCGACCCGGTTTTTGTGGACCTTCGAGCGCGAGCCATTCTTGATCTTCAACTCGGGAAGGTTGAACACCAGGATGCCGCCTGTATTGTCGTGGGCGTAGTTGTCCACCACTTCCGATTCCAGCGAGTTCTCGATTTCAATGCCGGCCACATTGCCGTGGACCTCGTTTTTGCGCACCAGGATTTTCTTCGACTGGCCCACGTAGATGCCCGCGTCGCTGGCGCCCACCACCACGCATTCCTCCACCAGCACGCCTTCCGATTCCACCGGATACAGACCGTACGCGCCGTTGGTCTTGGCGCCCTTGTCCGGCCACTCGACCATGACCTTGCGGAAGACGACATTTTTCACCGCGGTCGCGCGGATGCCATCGCCCTTGGGCTTGAAAACCTTCAGGCCCTCGATGGTGAAGCCGTTGCCCGTGGCGGCGATGCCGTTGGCGCCCGTCTTCTGGCCGCTGAAATCAAGGATGGTCTTGTCCATCCCCGCGCCGCGGATCGTCAGATTGGTGGCGGTCAGGGTGATTTCATCGTTGAACTTGAAGGTTCCTTCGCCAAGGCAGATACCTTCCCCCGGCTTGGCCTGAATACCCGCGGTCTTGAAATTCTCCTGATCCTGCACGGAAGGGTTGATGCGGTAATGGCAACCGTCCGCCGCCGCGGCGTTGTAGGTCATTCCAGCGGCAGGAGGAGGACCGCTGTCGCCCCCGCCGCCATCGGAAGCCCCGCTATCGGGCTTGGTCCCGCCATCGCCAGCCGCCGCATCTCCGGTGGCGCCGGCGCCTCCGTCACCCGTGGATTTGTCATCGGAACACGCGCCCAGAACGAAGGCCGTGACGATCATCAACAAAGCGGAAAACCAAGTGGTCCGGCGGATAGATGGCATGACTTCTCCTTCTGATGGTCCGGTAGCAATGGATGTTGAAGAAAGATTGTGCGTTTCCTCTCACCGAAAGTCAACGGAGATGAAACAGACGGCGGCGGGCGCACCCGCATCTGATCTGGCCGGGTTCTCCCGTGCGTCACACCGGACCATACGGACCATGCTCGCATGGAAGTCCGCTTCCCCGCGCGAGGCCGGGGAGACGCGCCGGGGCGAAAAAGCACGCCCGGAATGGATATTGAATGACCGGGATTACAACGATCATTCAATATCCATTCCAGGTTGAGGCCGGGACGAGGCCGCGAACGCCAGGTAAAACCATAAGGTGAAAGCCACTTCGCCATCGTAGAGCGGGTCCTGGGTCAGCGCGCCCGCCGCGAACGCCAGCATGGAAAGGCCGAGGCCGGCCGCAGCCGGATGGGATTCGGGGCCGCGCGCCGGAAAAAACCTCCAGACCGCCGCAGCGAACAAGGCGATCAGGCATAGCAATCCCGCGGCCCCGGTTTCCGTGAAAACGTGCAGGAAGTTGTTGTGGGCGTGGCAGCGCACGGGAAATCCCGGCGCCAGATCGTCGTACCAGACGCGGGTGAGCGGGGTAAACGCGCCGGCGCCTATCCCGGCGCCGCCATGCTCCGCCGCCATGGAGAAGGCGTTTTTCCACATGAAGATGCGGTCCAGGTTGTCATCGCGCGAGAGCCGGTCCAGCAGATGCACGCCTTCCAGCTCCATCAACGCCCAGACCGCCGCCCCCAGCAACCCCGCCAGACCCACGGCGCGGGTTTTCCGGCCCGCCCGGGCGAGGATCAACGTCACCACCATGACCGCCAGACCCAGCATCACCGCCCGCACATGCGCCGCCGCGATAGCCGCAACCAGCAACAACGCCATGGCCCCGGCGAGAGAGCGGGTTTTTCTTCTTTCCGCTTGCAGCGCCAGCGACAGGGCGGCGCCCAGCGGAAACAGCCAGGCGAAGGCCAGCGTGGTTTGCATGTTGAAGGCCCCGGTGGCGCGATACCACCCGGGAAACAACGGCAGCGGCGAGCGGATTTCCAGGCCCGCCGGGCGAAACCAGTCCGCACCAGTGAAATGCTGAAAGATGGCGTAGGCTGACAGCAGCGCCGCCGGAATCCCTCCCGCGATCAGCAGCCATCGCAACGGCAGGCGCGCATGATCAAAAGCGATGAAGCAGACTGGAAAGGCCGCCATCCCCCAGAACCACATGCGGTCTCCGTTCAGGGGAATCCAGCTATTTTCCAGCAGGGAAAGCGCGTTCACCAGCATCCAGACGGCGATCAGGCTATGCCAGCCGGTCCAGCGCGGACGCACGGTTCCCGCCGCCAGACCAGCGAGCGCCGCCACAGCCATCAATCCGCAGAAGATTTCGGTCAGAACCAGGTTCCACGGCAGGACAAAGGCGGCGCCCAATAGCAATCCGCGAAAGACGGACTGATAGCCCCGCGCCGCGCCGGCGCCGGATGGATCGCGATCAAATCGCATCGAAGGCATTCCCGGTTCCGCTCAAGGTTTGCCGCAAGCCGGATCCGGCGCCACCGGCCGGAAAGGCGGGGATTCCGCCCGCCGGGCCGCTTCAGTAGGCATTGCGCGACAGAAATCCGCCGAAGATCGTGCGCGCCAGAATGCGAAAATCCAGCCCCAACGACCAGTTTTCTATATAGTACAGATCACATTCGACCCTGCGCTCGATGCTGGTGTCGCCGCGCCAGCCATGGATCTGCGCCCAGCCGGTGATGCCCGCCTTCACCTTGTGGCGCAGATGATACTGGGGAATCCGCTGCTGGAATTGACGGATAAAAACCGGCCGCTCCGGACGCGGCCCCACCAGGCTCATTTCGCCGCGAAGCACGTTGAAGAGCTGGGGAAGTTCGTCCAGACTGTATTTGCGCATGAAGGCGCCGGTCCGGGTGGCGCGATTGGCGGCGCCCTGGCTCTGAAAAACCGGGCCGTTGGCCTCGGCGTCCACCGGCATGGTGCGGAATTTGAGTATCTGGAACGGACGGCCATCCAACCCCACCCGCTCCTGCCGGTAAAAAATGGGTCCCGGTCCGCCCATGCGAACCAGCACGGCGCAAACGGCCATGACCGGGGACGCCACGAGCAACGCCAGCCCGCCGAACACCAGGTCGAATCCCCGCTTCAGAACGGCGTTCCACCCCGACATCGGACTGACCTGCAGGTTGATCAGCGGCAGATCGCCCAATTCCTCGACGCTGCTGTTGAGCGTCATGAAGCGGGTCAGGTCAGGAGCCATGCGAACATCCGCCACCACGCCGGACATGCTGTCGAGCAGTTCGCGCAGGCGGTGCTCCTCGCCGTTGGGCAGGGCGAACAGAACCTGATCCGCCTGAGTTTCCTCGAGAATCCGCGCCAGCGATCCGGCGTCGCCGAGGATGGGACGGCCGGAAAACCGCCCCCGCCGCACCGGCCGCGTGCTGACGAATCCCAGCAACCGCAGACCGAACTCCGGGTGACGGTCAATCGCCTCCGCGATCTCGCGGGCCAGTTCGCCCACGCCCACCACCACCACGGAGCGCTGGTTCCAGCCCCGGGCGCGCATCAGGTGCAGGATGCTGCGCAGGGTGGATCGGCTGACCAGGTTCAGCATGAAGACAAAGGCGGAGAAGATGACCAGGGTCAGGCGGGAATAGCGGACATCCAGCACAAAATAGCCCAACCCCACCAGGATGAGCAGTCCCAGGCCGGCGCCCTTGAGCAGTTCCAACACCTCGGAAGCCGGGCCGCTGATGCGGTGTGACCGGTACAGACCAATCAACAGGTATGACAGGAAAAAACCGCCCACCGCCAGCGCCAGCACCAGAATCGTGTCTTTCCGGGGGGGGCGTGACGAAAATTCGATGAAGCCGGGCGACCAGAAGCGGACCAGGTGAGCCAGCGCAAAGGCGAAAACCCAGACCACAACGTCGGAAATCACCAGCAATGTCTGGAAAACCTGGGCGTGTTTTTTCAGCATCCGGTTCCGCGTCCTCCCTGCTCAGGTGAGACTAGCAAAAGTCATGCCAGACTGGCGGCGCCAGGGCGTCCGGTTATTTCCGGCCCCGGCGCAGTTCTTCCAGTTCGTCAAATTCATTGGCGTAGGTGTCTTCATCCAGATCGGCGTGCTCATCCGGACCAATGCGCAGAATCTCGTAACTCGCCTTCCTGGTTTTTACATTGATGCGCAGAATCGCCGCCATGCCCTGGTTGGTCGAACCATCGAGCATTTTCCAGGGAAAGGAATCGCCCTGCGACGGATTCAGGAACACCTGCGGCGCCCAGACCCCCGGCGCCACGGGATTGCCAATCAGGTCGGAAGCGCGGCCGCCAGCCTCGATGATATGCCCATGGACGCCAAAATTGATCTTCCCCTTGGTCCCCTTGATGAACTCCGTGAGTTTGTAATCACCCACGTTGGACTTGTCGTGGATCACATCAATGCCGGTGGGTTTGGTCATTTTGGGCGGTCCATGGGTCAGGAACAGCAGGGGCGAATTGGCCAGCGGCGGCAATTTCTCCATGGCGTCCACATCGGCGTCCTTATATAGGCAGGATGCGGTGTTGCGCGTGAACTGGCGGTCGTAATAGCCGGGCAGGCTCATGATGTCCGCGCCATCGCCGTCGAAGAAGCGGATCATGTTCATATTGAAGACGTTGTGATACTTCCATGTGATGGTGCGCACGGCGCGGTTGAACTGCCCGCGTGAGTCGTTATTTCCCATGATGATGAAGACGGGCGTCCCCGTGCGGGCGAAGGTGAGCAGGTTTTTCTCCATGGCGTCTTCGCCGTTGGCGATATCCCCGCCCACGATGATGGCGTCCACGTTTTTCGACTTCCACCACTGGATGAATTTCTTGAGGTTGTAGATGGTCCCCGGCGCAGCCTCCTTCAAGGTGGAAACCACACCATAGGCCACTTCAGTCTTGCCCTTCTGGTTCTCTTCCACCATGCGGTGGCCGGAGATGACAAAACGGCGTCCGGCCACCGTCACCCGCGCCGGCGGATCCAGGGTGTCGAACGGCCCCACGCAATTGCTTTCCCGCTGTTTCTGGTAGTTCAGCCAGGCATCCCAGTTTTCCGGAGCTGCGCCGGAGGCCGCCGTGGCGGGCGCGGCGATGACGGCGGGACTCGCCGGACCAGACAGCGCGGGGGCGGCGGACAGACAGCAGACCGCGGACAGGCATGCCGCCGCGGATTTCACCGCCAGAAATGGGGGCTTGTAGCGCGCTGCCGTCATCGGATTCTCCAGTCCGGCGGGACGCCATCCGCCCCGCTCTCCATGAAGACGTTATTGTGCGCCGTCTTTTTTCAAAGGCTTCACGGGAGCCTTGGCCTTCGGCTTATCGAGGTCCATCAGTTCCTTCATGGCCTCATCTTCCCAGGTGCCCTTCGCCTCGCCGGATTTCCGCTCGCCTGGTTTGCTCTTCATGATGCGATAGGACGCCTTGCCTTCCTTCGTGATCTTGACCAGCGCAGCCATACCCACCGACTCCTCGCCGGAGTTGAGCTTCCAAAACACGCTCGAAGCCGATCCGGGGTTCAGATACATCTCGGAGACCAGCACATCCTCCTTGATCAGCTTGTTGGAGATATCGGTGGCTCGCCCTCCCGCCTCCACGATATGGCCGAAAATTCCGAGGGGTATCTTGCTCTTTTTGATGACATCGGTCATCAGCGGATCGCCGACGTTGCCGGCGTTGAAGGCGTAGTCAATCGCCTCCTTGCCATTCATTTTGGGCGGGCCATGGGACAACAGGATCACCGGGTTGTCCGACTCCTTGACCAGGGCGGCCACGCTGTCCACATCGGCCTTGTTGTACACACAGGTGTTGCGGCTGGCGGTGAACCGCTCGTCGTAATACCCCGGAAGGGTGACGATGTCGTAGATCGCGCCATCCACCCGGCGGATCAGGTTCATGTTGAAAACATTTCTATATTTGCCCTTGTTGAGCCGGGCGATGGCGTTGTTGAAGGCCCCGCGTTCGTCGTTGTTGCCCATGATCACGAAGACCGGCCAACCCGGCTCCGCCAGCACGGTCAACACCTTCTCAACCGTGATCTCTTCCAGACTCATGTCGCCGCCCATGATCACCGCGGTGGCTCCCTCCTTTTTCCACCACTCCACGTAGGACTGAAGGTTGGCGATGGTGTCCGGATGGCCATCCTTTGTGGTGGAGACGACGCCGATCAAATCGTGGTCTTTTGTCTCCTTGTTGAGTTGGATCATCCGGGAGCCGGTGAGTTTATAGCTGTAGGTAGCCGTTTTGACCTCCAGCGGGTTTTCAATGGTCCGCACCGGATTGATACACCGCAGGCTTTGGGAACGTTCAAACTCTTCCCAGTTCTTCAGGTTTTTGCCGGCGGAAGATGGCAAATCCACCTGCGCCAGGGCGGGAAGCCCAAGCACGGCCAGCAGCATCAGGACGAGCAGAAGGGTGCGAAACTTCATGATTCTTCCGGTGGATTGGAGGGCCGGATTGTCCGGACCTATATCTGCTACCAGAAGACCTGTGGAGGGTCAATCCAGGATTTTTTATTTTAAGAAAATATACTATGTATAGTATACTATACATATTAGTTAAAAACTATTAATAAAAATATATTATATAGACATATTATTTTTAACTAACATTTGTTAGTATGGATATTAAGTATTAATTTTTAACTATTAGTATTTATATTTCAACTTAAATATATTATACTTTTGTAATCCATTTTCATTTTCTATTTTGCGAATCATCTCTCTTTCCAACGTTCTTTCACCCGCTGGATTCTCTCTTCCGCTTTGGCGGCGCTTGCGGAGCGCACCGCAGCCGCATTCCCTGACAAGATGCCTCCCGGGAATGGCTTCAATCAAACCCTGTCCGCACGCGGGCCTGCTGATTGCCCATCATCCGCTCGATCATATCGTGGGTAATCATGGGAACGCCGCGATCCCGGAGCGTGCCCTTCATCGGACCGCTGGCGTTGAGCAGCTGCTCCGCCAAGTCGGCGGCAGGAGTTCCAGCCTCCTGCTCCGCCAACTCCTTGAGGATGCGCATCCCTTCCTCTTCGTATTTTCCACCGCGAGACAACAGCAGACGGCCCTCCATGAAGCGGAAATCGGGATTGCCGGGCTCTTCCTTCAGCAAAATCCGGTATTCCTTGAGGGCCCGTTCTTCCATGCCCAGGACCGCGTAGCAGGCGGCCAGGGTCACTCGCACATCCAACGCGGCAGGGCGATCTTTCAGGGCTTCTTCCAGGTAAATCACCGCGTCCGCATAGCGTTTGACCTGGTAAAACAGCATGCCGATATTGCGCCGGACCTGGAAATCCTTGGGACGGGCGTCAAAGGCGGCGCGGTTGGCGTCAATCATGCGGACCAAATCCGCCGCGCCCGGATCAGCCGCGTTGATGGAAGTGGCGCTATCCAGGTTGACGGACGCCGCCGTGGCGGGCGCGGCCTCCACCACACCGGCGGGGGTGACGGGAACATCCGGCTGGTTGCGCCCGGCCGGAGTGGTGCTGGCCAGCATGGCCGCCTGGGGATTCGCTGGGCCGCTGAGGTGGGCGTCCGGGCCGCAGCCCTCCAGCGCGGAAATCAGCGCCAGACAGATGATCGCGCCTGCCTTGCCTTGCATGAATCAGGAACTCCTTGTCCAGACCATTCCCGGGCGACGGCATAAACACCTGTTTCCCGGACCATGGAGTGGAAAAAACCGCTCGCCAACTCCCTTCAGATGCCCGTTCAGCCGGCGCGGAAGACTTCTAGGGGCGATTCTCTTGCAAATCGCGGCGAGTCCTCAACCCTGCTCTTGGCCTTCCTTGCCTTTCCAGAGAGAGCCTGGCTGGAGGATGAAATAGGTCACGGTGGAATGCGCGCACAGTTTGCCGTCGCTGCCGGTAATCTGGCAGTCAAGGTAGACGGTGCGCTGGCCAGCCCGCACCACCCGCGCTTCCGCGATGGCGGCGCCCCTGGACACCGGCCGCAGGAAATTCATGTTGAGGTTCATGGTCACGAACCGCACCCCCGGCCCGTGCATGGACAAAATGGCCCACGCGGTGGCGTCGTCCACCAGGGTCATCATGGCGCCGCCGTGCATCAGGTTGGCGGGCTGCGACACCCTTGGGTTGAACTGCAACGAGGACCTTGCCCATCCCCATTGAACATCATCGAGTTTGACGCCCACGGTATGGGTGAAACCATCGTTGTGATCCCCCGCCCTTTGCATCAGGAGTTCACGCCATTCCGCATTGATGGGACCGCCCGGAAGGGTTGGAAACGATTCGATCATCACATCCGCCTTTTCTTGCCCGGACCCCCAACTTCCGGACCGCCATGACACGGTGTGTTATAGTGGCGGCTTCCCGGCGGCGCAACGGCGGACCGCCTGTTCACGCCAGCCCGGAACCGGCGGCGGGGCGGTATTCCAGCGGCAGGCGCGCGGCGGCGGCCATGGACAGCGTATCGCGGCGGCCCCGCTCAAAGGCGATGCTTCCCGCGGCGGCGATCATGGCGGCATTGTCCGCGCACAGGGCGGGCGATGGAAAGATCACGCGCACGCCGGACTTGTCCGCACCAGCCAACATCAATTCCCGCAGCCGGGAATTGCAGGCCACGCCGCCGCTCACCACGGCGGTTTTCAGGCCGGTGATCCGCGCCGCGGCAAGGGTTTTCTTCACCAGCGCGCCAGCGGCCGCATCCTGGAAGCCCGCCAGCAGGTGATTCAACTCATCGCCCGCGGGAACGCCGCCCATCTCCCCGATGCGCGTGATGACCGCGGTCTTGAGGCCGGAAAAACTGAACTCCAGATTGTCTTTTCCCGGCATGGGCCTGCGGAATTTGACGCGCGCGGGATCGCCCTGCCTCGCCAGGCGGTCCACCACCGCGCCGCCGGGGTAACCCAGCCCGCAGACCTTGGCCACCTTGTCGAAGGCCTCGCCCGCGGCGTCATCGCGGGTGGAGCCGAGCAGATCGTATTCACCCCACTCGCGGGCGCGGTACAGCGAAGTATGCCCGCCCGACACCACCAGCCCGATGAACGGCGGTTCAATATCCGGATGCTCCAGCCGCGCCGCCGCCAGATGCCCTTCCAGATGATTGACCCCCACGAGAGGGCAATTCCAGGCCAGCGACAGCCCCTTGGCGAACTGCACCCCTGTCAACAGGGCCCCGATCAGGCCCGGCCCGCGCGTGACGGCGATGCAGGCGAGGTCCCCATGACTGATTTTCGCACGCGCCAGCGCCTCGCGGACCAGGGGCGGCAACCACATCAGATGGTTGCGCGCGGCGATCTCTGGCACCACGCCGCCAAAGGCCGCATGTTCCCTGACCTGCGAATGCACCACCGACGACAGGATTTCCCGCCCGTCGCGCACCACCGCGGCGGCGGTTTCATCACACGAACTTTCGATCCCGAGCACCAGCATTGTCATTCACCCTGACGGAACTTCACCCCTGTCAGATAGACCTCCTGGCCAGGCAGGCGGTATTTGCGGGCGATCTCGCGCGCGGCTCCCTTTACCGGGAGCCCGCCGGAGATCAACGCCGCCAGTTCCGCCCGCCAATCACCGGCAGCCGCGCCTTTCTCCTCTCGCGCGTTTCCCTCTGGCGCCAGCAGGACCAGCGTCCATTCACCGCGGCGATCGGCGGGCAGCGTTTCAATCACTCCGTTCAGGGTTCCGCGAAACGCCTGCTCGAACTGCTTGGTCAACTCCTTGCACAGGCAGGCGGGCCACTCTCCCGCCACGGCGGCCAGTTCCGCCAGTTCCTCGTCCAGCCGGTGCGGAGACAAAAACAGCACCTGCGCGCCTTCATACCGCCCCAGGCGGGCGATAAATTCGCGGCGGTGGCGGGACCCGCGGGGCAAAAACCCCATCACATGCAAAAACGGCGTGGAGAAGCCCGCCAGCATGACCGCGGCCAGCGCCGCCGATGGCCCCGGAATCACTTCCACCGGAATCCCCGCGCCGTGGGCGGCCTGAACCAGAAAGGGGCCGGGATCGGCGACTCCCGGCGTGCCCGCGTCGGTGACCAGGGCCACGGTCCTGGCTTCCTTCATCAAGCGTATGAAAAACGGCGCGTGTTCTTCCTTGCCTTCCTCGCGGAAGCCGCGCACTGGCTTGCGCACGCCCAAGGCGCTCAGCAGCCTGCGGGTATGGGCCACGCTCTCCGCCGCCACCATATCCGCCTTTTCCAGGGCCATCCGGGCGCGCGGGCTGATGTCCTGCAGATTGCCGATGGGGGTGGCGATGACCACCAGTTTGCCGCCATGACGGGGTGCTTCACTCATTCTTCGGTTTTCCCAGGGCTTCCACGCCCGGCATGCGGGCCATCTCCCGGACTTCCCATATATGCGGAACCGCCGCGACGCCGTAATCGCGCGGCCCTTTGGTCACGCGGAACACCTCCGTGCGATCCAGGTAGATATAGGGCTTGAGTTGGCGCGTGTCATAAATGGAGGGGGACAGATCGTACTGTCCCGGCAGCAATGGCAGGTCCGGATAGGTGATGCTCAACTCCCAGGTTCCGGGGGGATAATCCCGCTGCGGGAATCCGTCATAACTGGTGTTGGGACCATGGACGTACACGGAGTCATTGCGATGGATGGCGCAGCCGAAGACCGGTTTCTTCAGCAGGCTTTCGTTGGTGAAAACCACCTTCAGGATCATCGTCCCAAAGGTCTCGAATTCGCGGGTGATTTCACCCTTGCCGTTCATCAACACGATGGAGTTGATGACCACGCCCTCTTCACCCACATGCTGAATGCCTTCCGGCAACCGGCCCACTTCCGCGCGTCCAACCACGGGCTCCCCGTCCGGGACGCCATCCTCACCCCCGGTTCCGTTCCCCGCCGGAGCCGCGGGAGCGGCTTCTTGCGGGATTTCCACCTCCTCCGCTGGAACGGAGACAGGGCCGCCGTCTTCTTCGCGCGCCTGGGCGCCGGACGGCGCCGCGGCTTGCTGGCTGCTTGGGTGCGCCTGTCCGTCGGGCAATCCGTCGGCGAAATCCTGGGCGATGCGCGTGGCGTCCGTTTCTTCCGTGGAACGGCGGATATGCAGCTTGCGGCCGGTTTTGGCCTCGCGGGCGCGCACATAGTCGGTATAGGCGCCGATGGTGGAGTCCGCCGGACCCAGCGCGGCGATTTTGCCATCCTTGAGCCAGAGCACGGTCTCGCACAGGCCGCGCAGCGTGTGCAGGTCATGGGAGACGAACAACAGCGTGCGTTTCTGCTCCAGGAAATCGCCCACGCGGTCCAGGCATTTGCGCATGAAGTACTGATCGCCCACCGCCAGCACCTCATCGAAGACCAGGATATCCGCGCCGACGCTGGTGGCGATGGAGAACCCCAGGCGCATGCCCATGCCGGTGCTGTAGGTTTTCACCGGCGCGTCAATGAAATCCTTCAACTCGGAAAATTCGATGATGTCCTGCAGCACCTCGTTGGTCTGCTCCAGACTGAGCCCGCGCATGGCGCAGTTGAGATAGATATTTTCCCGGCCCGTGAATTCCGTGTGGAAGCCCGCGTTCAGATCCAGCAGGCTGGAGATGCGTCCCGCGCGGTGGATATGCCCCGAGGTCACCTGCTGCACCCCTGCGATGCAGCGCAGCAGCGTGGATTTGCCGCTGCCATTGTCGCCGATGATTCCAAAGGCGGCTCCCCGCGGCGCCTCGAAACTGACGGTGTTCAGCGCGTAGATGTCATGGTGGAATTTCTTTCCCCGGTTCCAGGGCATCAACTCGCGCATGCGATCGGAGAATTTCGGGTAAACCTGAAACACCTTGGTGACCCCGGTCACCCCAATGGCGATCTCGCGCGTCTCCATTCTACACCAGGTCCGTGAAACGCGGCTGGATGCGCGCGAACACGCGGTATCCCACCCAGGAGATGACCAGCGAATACACCAGCAGGGTGCCCATGGAGCGCACGGGCACGTCGTTTTTCATGATCAACTCGCGCCAGATATCCACCAGATGCGCCACCGGATTCAGCACCAGCACCCATTGGAACTGATCCGGCAGGGTTTTGGACGAATAAAATATCGGCGTGATGAACATCCACAACAACAACGAGTTGGCGAGAATCTGCTCGACATCGCGGTACAGCACGTTCACCGCGGAGACAAACCACGACACGCCCAATGTCAGCAGAATCTGCAGCGCCAGCACCACCGGCAGCAGCAGGATGGTCGGGTTGAGGCGGCCCTGGCTCACCAGCAGCGCCCCCAGCAGAATCACCAGGCCAATCATGCCGTGCAGGGCGTTGGACAGCACGATATGCGTGGGCAGGAAGCTGGCGGGGAAGCCGCTCATATGCACCAGGTTGCGGTTGGCGCGGATGCTGGTGGCCGCCTTGAGAATGCTTTCCGAGATCATGATCCACGGCAGCACGCCGCAGAACAGGTACAGCGAGTAGTCAAAGGCGCCCGTCCCGCTGTGGAATTCCACGCGCAGCAGGGCGGAAAATACATAGGTGTAAATCGCCATCTGCACGAAGGGATTGATCACCGACCAGTAAATCCCCATGGCGCTTTCGGTGTATTTTTTCTTCAGATCGCTTTTGACAAAAGAGACCAGCAGGTAGCGCCGGTCCCAGTAAAACGCGAGCAACCGCATCGCGGTCTGGATGGATCCCTCGCCACGGACCTG
Organism: Myxococcota bacterium; assembly: GCA_022072125.1. GTDB lineage: Bacteria > Myxococcota > JAJVIH01 > JAJVIH01 > JAJVIH01 > JAJVIH01. The sequence continues at coordinate 21,503 of JAJVIH010000002.1, forward strand.
CCCCGCGCTCATGCCCGCCCCTCCCGCGCCGGCGCATGCGGATTGCGCCCGGGCCGCCGCGAGCGCAGCCGGTGCTGGATCAGGCCGCCCAGCCCGAGCAACATGCCAAGCGGCACGGTGATGGAGGCGATGGCGGCCCGCCCCGCCACCATGCAGGTCTCGCGCAATGGATTTCGCGGGGGCTCAGTGTTTTTGTTCACGCAACCTCTCCGCGACTATCCGCCGGTTTTCCGCGATCCGATCAGCCAGTGGAACGCCCTCGCGCCTGCTCCACGACTCGATCAGCGCCTGCATGAGCGGATATTTCTCGCCGCAATAGGCTTCCGCGTCGCGCTCGCGCTGATCGCCCATCCGCGAATAAAACAGCTTGCCGTAGACATCCGCCGGAACGCCGAACAGGCAGGTTCCCTGGGTGTCGTACAGGATGAACTGCTGCTTCATGCGCGGCTCGCTGGTGACGCCCATGGCCCAGAGTTTCAGGTCCGATCGGCTTTCATCATAAACCGGGGCGGTATGCGCCACGCCAAACTGCTCGGAGTAAAACCGCTGGTTGCGCTCGATCACGGAGGCCATCTGCTCCGGCACGCTGTCCTGCCGGGAGATGGAGCCATCGGCGATGAACGGAATGGTGTTCTCGATACAATACATCAGGGTGCGCACGTGCATGGAAAGCCGGCACCCCAGGCACACCATGACGGTCATGTTGAAGCCGTATTTGCGCAGATCCTGGGCGATATCGCCGAACAGGATGCGGTTGACGATGGGCTGGATGTCATCGCAAACGTATTTGACCCGGCCGGCGCCGAATTTTTCCTGCAACATGGCGGCCATCAGCGGCGGACGATCCATGCGGAACACGTATCCCGGCTGATAGGTCAGCAGATGCACGCGCTCGAAATGCTCCAGCATCATGGCGGCGGCAAGTCCGGAGTCCGTGCCGCCGGAAAACAGCACCACGGCCTCGCCCGTGGGGACGCCGGTGGGAGAACGGTAAACGCCGGAATGCGCGAGCGCCGGTGACGCCGGAACGGAACGATCCATCAATTCACATCCAATGGCCCGCGTGGAATATTCACTATACCGGACCCGGGGCCGATTCCCAAATTCCGCCGCGCGGAACAGGTCCAGCTTGACGCGGCGGAAACGCTTTCCTACCTTCCCCGCGACTTCAGCGCCAGTTTCATCGCCACCCCTCCCGCGCCGGAAAAAAACGGACGCCTATGGACAGGAACACCGCATGAGCCTTCACCACGATCAAAAACCGGTTGAACCGGTCGCCATTCAGCCGCCGCCGCCCGGGCAGCGCCGCAAGCGCAACGCCGATTTCGCCCGCCCCGGCGAGAAACGCACCCGGTATTCGCTGCCGGAACGGCTGGAGTCGTCTTCACCAGTGGGATACCGCACGCGCATTCCCTTCACCATGGAGGAAACGCGCGCCATCATGCCCCTGTTGTCCCTCACCCGTCCCACGCGCTTCGTGGACCCCAAACCGCTCACCGAGGAAGCCCTCTTCGAGGAATGTTCGCTGGGCGTGCTGACCGCCCGTCAATCCACCAATTTCCGCGGGCACCGGCAGGTGACCTTCGGTCCGGAGGATTCCCGGCGCATCGCGCATCTGCTGCGCAGCCTGAATCACCGCGAGCGCGAGGCCGCGGTGCTCGACAACTGCGCCTGCACCCACGTGGTGCTGAGCCGTCCCTACCGCACGCCTTTCACCCTGCTGCTGACCTTTCTTGGACACAAACCGGTGATCAGCCTGGGGACGGTCGCCATCCGCGCGCTGCGCAAGAAAATCCAGCACGTGGATGACATTCCCTCGATTGGCTTTCTGCAGCAGTTGCATATCGGCATTCTCGCCGACGCCATGGAACGCGCGACGGCCGTCGCATCCCGGGGGACCCGCAAGGCGCAGATTTTCATGGAGCCTTTCTGCAGCGAGCCGCGCCGCCGCGACAACAAGCCCATGCTGCACGCGCTGGAGGAGATGTGCGCCATCACCCCGGCGGAAAAGGCGATGGGGTGGCGCGTCGCGCTGGTGGCCCAGACCGGCGAGGTTCCGCCGGAAGAACAAATGAAGCTTCCCGATTCCCTGTGGCGGAAAACCGGCGCCAACCTGATGGCCCTGCGCAGCGAGCGCATCCAGCCGGGCGTCAATCAGGATAAAAGCGCCCCTCCCTGTTACCAGGAGCGCCAGGACATGGACGTGACGGACGAACTGACCGTGCAGGCGGGCCGCGCCGCCTATAACGCCTTCGCCCACTGGACATCCTGCGATCGCGAACGCGCCAAGCAGTTGCTAATGCTGGAACGCGTGGACGTGCTGACGCCCAATGGCAAGGAGCGCATCCGTGAAATCAGGGAGATGCTGAACGACATCACCAACCGCGTGGTGAAAAATATCCCGCTGTGGGCCGATCTGCCCACGGGAAAACGCTTGTCGCGGAGCGCGGAACTCGGGCGCAAGGCTTTCGGCATGGCGGGACAGCGCATCTACATCACCGGCCTGTCGCGCTCCGAAATCGCCGCCGAGGGAATAGACTGGGACCTGGCGGTGCGGGCCACCGGGGCCGCCGCCGCGCGCAGTTCGCTGTACGCAGAGTTGATGGGCTGCACGGATATCCCGGAGAACTGCGACATGCTGGCGGGCGCCTGCCTGATGGCCGGCCCGGTCAACCAGAACGATGTCGGCAAGCAGTTCTATGGTTCTCCCGATCTGCTGGAGAAGGCGTTTCCAGGCCGCGACCCCACTTCGTTGCTGGTGTGGACGCTGAAAGCGAAGACGGTCACCGATCCGGTTGGCAACGAAGAGCAGTTGCTGAACCCCGCCCAGCAGGGAGCGCTGGTGGACTTGCGGCCGGGACCTCACGAGATCATCGGCGTCCGCACCGCACGCGGCATCGAACCCATGCGCAAACTGGGTTCGCAGACCAATGAGGAACGGGCCTTTTATGACCAGGGCAATTTCGTGATCAGTCCGGGCGGCCTGGAAATTCCGGGCAACCGCGGGTCGCCTTGGCCCGGGAGCCTGCGCAAGGCCCGCGTATGGGGGTGAGCAGGCGCGCTCCGCGCGGCCGTCATTCTGGTTGCAGTTCACGCCGACCGCAATCATGCGCGGACGGGATCGCCTGAACCGGAAACGGAACGCCGGGGCGGAAAATCTACTCCAGGTCTTCGACCGCCATGGACTGACCGGAGCCCTTTTTCATCAGATAGGCCTCGATGAACTGATCCAGTTCGCCATCGAGAACAGCCTGCGGATTGCCGGTGGTCACGCCAGTTCGCAAATCCTTCACCATCTGGTAGGGCTGCAACACATACGAGCGGATCTGGCTGCCCCAGGCGATATCCTTTTTCTCTCCCGCCATGTTCTGGATTTTCTCCTCGCGCTTTTGCAGTTCCAGGGCGTACAGGCGCGACCGCAACATCTTCATGGCGGTGTGGCGGTTCTGATGCTGGCTGCGCTCGTTCTGGCAGGCGACCACGACGCCGGTGGGGATATGGGTGATGCGGATGGCCGAATCGGTCTTGTTGACGTGCTGGCCGCCGGCGCCGCTGGACCGGTAGGTGTCCACGCGCAGGTCCTTTTCGGCGATATCAATCTCCACGTCGTCGCTGATTTCGGGCATCACGTAAACCGACGCGAACGAGGTATGCCTGCGCTTATTGGCGTCGAAGGGACTGATGCGCACCAGGCGGTGAACCCCCATCTCCGCCTTGAGATGACCATAGGCGTAGGGGCCGGTGACCGTGAAGGTAGATGACTTGATCCCCGCCGTTTCGCCCGGGGTTTCCTCATTGAGTTCGGTCTTCCAGCCCTTGAGTTCGCAATAGCGCAGATACATGCGCAACAGCATCGAAGCCCAGTCGCATGATTCGGTTCCACCGGCTCCGGCGTTGACCGATACAATCGCGTTGTTGGGGTCTTCCTGTCCCGACAACATGCGCTTGAACTCCAGGTCATGGATGCCCTTGCCGATCTCGGCCAATAGCGCCATGAGTTCTCCCTCGACGCTTTCATCCCCCGCTTCGATGCCAAGATCGTAGAGAGCGAGGGCGTCTTCCATCACCCGGCGGTATTTGTGATAGGGCTCCAGGATGGCGTCCAGGGCCGATTTCTCGCGCTGGATGGATTTGGCGCGCTCCTGGTTGTTCCAGAAATCCGGCGCGCTGCCGATCTCTTCGATTTCCTTCAGGCGCTTTTCAATGCCGGGGATGTCAAAGAAACCCCCGGAGATCATCAATTTTCCTGCGAGCTTCTTCCAGTTCCTGTTTGTGATCGGTCAACATTCCTGCGTGTCCTTACTCGTCCAACATGGCGGACTGGGACTTGTCATACCGCTTGCGCTCGTTGTGATCTAGAATCCGTTTGCGGATCCTCACCGCCTTGGGGGTGACCTCCACCAGTTCATCGGGGTTGATCCATTCCAGCGATTCCTCGATACCCATGATGCGCGGCGGGACCAGGAAATTTTTTTCGTCGGCCCCGGCGGACCGGATATTGGTCAGTTTCTTGGCCTTGCCAGGGTTGATGATCAGATCATTGTCGCGGGTGTGCTGGCCAATGATCTGCCCGGCGTAGACCTCTTCTCCGGGACCCAGGAACATCACGCCGCGATCCTGAAGGTTCCACAGGGCGTAGGTGACGGTTTTGCAGGGCTCCAGCACCACCAGCGCGCCATTGCCCCGCCGTTTCAGTTCGCCCGCGAAGGGTTCGTATCCGTGAAACACCGAATTGAGAATGCCGGTGCCGCGCGTCTCGGTCAGGAACTGGCTGCGGTAACCGATCATGCCCCGGGTGGGCGCCACGAACTCCAAGCGGGTGCGACCGCCCGCTTCATTCATGGACTGCAAACGCCCGAGCCGTTTGCTGATGCTCTCGATGACGGTTCCCACGTGGGCGCTCTCCACGTCGGCCATCACATACAACCAGGGCTCCTCGGGGCCGTTGGGCCCCTGGCGCATCACCACCTGCGGCTGGGAGACCATGAGTTCATAGCCTTCGCGGCGCATGGTCTCGATCAGCACGGAGATATGCAGTTCGCCGCGCCCCCGCACCTCGAAGGCGTCGGGGCTTTCGGTGTCCGACACTTGCAGCGATACGTTGGACTTCACTTCTCGCAACAACCGGTCGCGCAACTGCCGGCTGGTGAAATACTTCCCTTCCGATCCTGCCTTCGGCGAGTTATTGGCCATGAAGGTCATGCTGACCGTTGGCGGATCCACCTTGAGCGGCGGCAGGATGCGCGGGTTTTCCGCGATGGTGATGGTTTCGCCGACCTGCACTTCATCCATGCCGGTCATGGTGACGATATCGCCGGCCCCGGCTTCATCCAGTTCGAAGCGCTGCAGGCCATGAAAACCAAGGATTTTCTGGATGGCGAACTCCTGCCGGGAGCCGTCCAGCCGCGCCAGCATGACCTTCTGCCCGGGCCTGAATGCTCCGGACTGCACACGGCCGATCGCCATGCTGCCCAGATAGGAATCGTAGTCGAATGTGATCACCTGAAACGCCGGGGGGCCATCCAGTTCCACCCGGGGCGGCGGCGCCCTGGCGACAATGGTTTCATAGAGCGGGGTCAGGTCCCGGGGCTCGTCGCCGAGTTGGCGGATGGCGTATCCGTTTTTCGCCGATGCAAAGACAATCGGAAAATCAAGCTGTTCATCGGTGGCGTGGAGCGACACAAACAGATCGAATACGCCGTTGACCGCGCCGTCGGGATCGCTTCCCGGACGGTCAATCTTGTTGACCACCAGGATGGGCCGCAGCCCGCGTTCGAGGGCCTTGCGGGTGACGAAACGGGTCTGCGGCATCGGGCCTTCAAAGGCGTCCACCAGCAACAGGGCGCAGTCCACCATGCCCAGGATGCGCTCGACCTCGCCGCCAAAATCGGCGTGGCCCGGAGTATCCACGATATTGATGTGGTAGCCGCCCCACTCGATGGCCGTGCATTTCGCCAGGATGGTGATGCCGCGCTCGCGCTCGATGTCGTTCGAGTCCATGACGCGGTCCTGCTGGCCTTCGCCGCGGCGGAAGCTGCCGGACTGTCCCAGCAGTTTGTCCACCAGCGTGGTCTTGCCGTGGTCAACGTGTGCAATGATGGCGATGTTGCGTATCTTCGAGGGATCGCGGCGGGAGGAACTGCTCATGGCGCGGCGTTATCGTTGAATTCACGCGCCGCGTCAAACCCCCGTTGTTTCCCGCCGGCGCGGCCGGGACCACGCACCGCACCGGCGCGTGACGGCGCGGATTGTGATCTGGTAGAGCGATTCCGGCGCCAGTTCAAGCGCGGAGGAGCCCGTATTTCATGGAAACCATTATCCTGACCCTGGGATTATTGTATTTCCTCGCCCACCTTTTCATGGTGGCGTTCAAGCGCGCACGGGTGCCGGATGTATTGCTGCTCATGCTGATGGGCATTCTGATAGGCCCGTTGGGCGGCTTCGCCAGTCCGGCCGATTTCGGGAAAGTGGGACGGGTCATGTCCACCATCGCCCTGATCGTCATCCTGTTCGAGGGTGGAATTGATTTGGGGCTGGAAACCCTGCGCCGATCGCTAGGCGTCACCCTGAAAATCACGCTGATCACTTTCGCCTTCACGGCGCTGGTGGTGAGCGCATTCATGATGCTGGTTTATGATCTGCCGTTTTCCGCGGCGCTGCTGACTGGTTTCATCGTGGGCGGAACGTCGTCGGCGGTGGTGATTCCCATGGTCAACCAGTTGCGCATGCACGATGAACCAGGAACTGTGCTGGTTCTGGAATCCGCCCTTACGGATGTGCTGTGCATCGTCATGACGTTTTCGATGATCGGCATCGCCCGCGGGGGAGAGGTTTCCATGGGCAGAATGCTGGGCTCCACGCTGGCCGCCCTGTTGATGGCGGCGCTGCTGGGCGTGGCGGGAGGGCTGGTGTGGCTGCGCATCCTGAAATTTGTCCGGCGGATGCAGAACTCCCTGGCGACCATTTTCGCCTGGGTCTTCATTCTGTATGGGGTCAGCGAAATGCTGAGCTTCAACGGCGGCATCACCGCGCTGGCCTTCGGCGTCACCCTGTCCAATATTCGACATATGGGGTTGCAACGGTTTTCCTGGTTCGACAGCCTGACCGGCGGCCTGACCAGCGGTGAACGCTCCCTGTACCAGGAAGCCGTTTTCGTGCTGAAGACCTTTTTCTTCGTCTACCTGGGTATTTCGATTCCCTTTGGCGACTGGGCGGCGTTCGGATGGGGAATGTTGATCACCGGCGCCGTGTACGCGGCCCGTCATGTCATCGTGAGGTTCACCGTCAGCCCGGCCATCAGTTCACGCGACGCCTCGATCATGGCGATCATGGCGCCCAAGGGACTGGCCGCCGCCGTGCTGGCTCAAACACCCCTGGATGCAGGCGTGCCGGGAGCGGAGATCATCCAGAACACCGTGTTCATGGTGGTATTCATCAGCATTTCCCTGACAGCGCTGATGGTGATTGCGCAGGAACAGGCGCCCATCCGCGCCATCTATGAATCGCTGTACCATTCGTTCGCCCCGTGGAAAACCGGCGGCGCGGGGCCGGTTTCCGCGACGGATCCAGCGGAGAGCAATCCCACGGCGGAATCATAGCTCCAGGCGGACGACGGGCTTGTGAGGTTCGCTCCCCAGCTTCCGCGCGAATCCCAGTTCCAGGAATATTTTCTCCGGCCCGGTGAAGGCGAAGACCCCCTCTATTTTCCTGCCGTCCACGGTGGATGTGATGGGATACCCTTCGATCACCCGGGCTCCCCCCGCACGGCATCCTTCCACCGCGGCCCGCAGCAACTTCCGGGCGACGCCTTGGCCGCGTCTTTTCGCGGGCAGATAAAAGCAGTTGATGGACCATACTCCTTCCCCGCCGCTCCCCGCGTATGCCTTGACGCGATCCAGCCGGGGAAAATCCGCCCGGGGGCCAAAGGCGCACCATCCCACGGGTTCGCCGCCATCATATGCCAGCACGCCACGGGCCGCGCCGCTCTCCACCAGCTTGCGGAATGCGGCTTGGGCCTTGGCGCCTTTCATGTCATCCCAGGTCTTTCCGCCGCGTTCAACGCGCCACCACATGCACCAGCACCCGCCGCAGGCGCCATTCGGTCCAAACAGCCGCGCCAGGTCATCCCAATGATGGGGCTCCAGCAGTTCGCAACGGATATTCCCTGCTTCCGCCTGATATCCATCCTTCATCCCGTCCTCCCGCTTTTGCGGCGCAGCCTGCCCGCCACGCGACGCAGCACCAAATCAATTTCCGCAACGCCCAGCAGTTTCGCCACCCCGGCGAAGACCAGCCCGCCCGCCGCGCACCCGCCGCCGAAGATGCCCGCCTTGACCAGCAAATCCAGCAGCCCGGAATATCCCGTACTCCATTGGGACAGCAGGGTCATTGGCCACAATACTCCCCCCATGACCAGTGAAGCCGCGGTGGTGCGCCAGAACACCGGCCATAGGCGGAGCAATGGCGTCATCACTTCACGGGCGGCTCCTGTCCGTTGGGGAAATTTCACCCAGAACAGCACCATCAGCAATCCCAACTGCACCATGGAGGAAATCGAATTGGCCAGGGACAAACCCTTGCCGCCAAGTCCCAACAGCAGCCAGGAGCATACCCCATTCACGATGAAAGCCGCGAAGGCGATCTTGACCGGAGTCGCGGTGTCCTGCATGGCGTAGAAGGCCGGTGCGACGATGCGGATTCCCGCGACCGCCCATAACCCCAGACCAGCGTAGAGAAAAATTTCCCCGACCAGCAGGGTGTCCGCGGCGGAGAAGCGCCCGCGCTGATAGACCAGGTTCACCACCGGATTGCGCAGCACGATCATTGCAGTCATGGCGGGAATGCAGACCACAATCGCCAGCCGCATGGCCTGGTTCAGGGACTGGATGAATCCCTGATGTTCCTGCCGGGCGAGTTTTTCCGACAGCGAAGGCAGCGTCACCGTGGCGATGGAGACGGCGATCACGCCCAGGGGCAATTCAAACAGCCGGTCCGAATAGTAGAGCGCGGTGATGGTTCCCTGATCCAGCGATGAAGCGAACATCCGCGAAACGGTGATGTTGAGGTAGTACACCGCCACGCCGACGGTCGCGTGCCCCATGAGGTTGACCATCTTCCAGACGGCGGGGTCGCTCCCGTACTCGAAACCAGCGGGAACGCCCTCGCGCCCGAGCGCCGCCAGATGCAGCCACAACATGGCCGCGCCGCCCGTCAACGTGCCCGCCGCCACGCCATACATGCGCCAGCCGGGCGGCAGCAGCGGACACAACCCCAGAATCGCCAGCACCACGAAGATATTGAGCACAATCGGCGCGGCCGCCGGCGCCGCGAAATGTTTGCGGGCATTCAGCGCGCCTGCGGCCATCGCCGCCAAGCCAATGAAAAAAATGAAAGGAAACAGCACCCGCAACAACGACGAAGCCAACTCCGCTGTCTGGGCGTCAAAGCCCGGCGCCATCAGGCGGACTATCCACGGCGCGGCCGCCGCTCCGATCACGCAGACCACCAACAGCAGCAGGGTGAACCAGGTCATGGCCACCCGCACCAGTCTGCGCGAATCCGCCTCCCCGCGCGAGGCGAAGGATTCTCCAAACACGGGAATGAACGCGATGGACAAGGCGCCCTCGCCGAGCAGACGCCGCAGCATGTTGGGGATCAGATACGCGATATTGAAAGCGTCCGTCTCGGCGGTGCGTCCGAAAATCGCCGCGAAGGCGGCCTCGCGCACCAAGCCCAGCACCCGGCTGCCAGTGGTGAACAGGCCGACCATTCCCGCCAGCCGCGCCAGCCGTGCGGTCTCTTTTTTTTCGCCCCCTGGCGCGCTGCTCATGGCGGATTGATTACTCGGCCTGTTCCGCCGGAGCCTTTTTCTTCACGGGCTTGCCGTCAATTTCGAGGACATGAAATTCGACGCGGCGATTCTGCTGGCGGCCTGAATCCGTGCGGTTACTGGCGATGGGAGAACTTTCACCGAAGCCCTGGGCGTCGAATATCGAGGGATCAATCTTGTGGTTGATCACCAGGAATTTCACCACCGATTCAGCGCGCGCCTGGGACAGCTTCATGTTCATGTCGTCATTGCCGCGATCATCGGTGTGGCCTTCCACCCGGATGCGGGTGATTTTGTAGGTCTTGATCAGCGTCGCCACATCCGACAGCAGGGCGTTTGACGCCTTCCGGATGGTCGCCTTGCCCGTGTCGAACTGCACCTGCTCCTTGATTTCGATGCGGTTCTCCGCCAGGTTCATTTGCGCCTTTTTCACTTCCACCGGGCAGCCATGGTTGGAGACCGCCCCAGCGACCGACGGGCATTTGTCGTCGGGATCGGGAACGGTGTCGCCGTCGGTATCAGGGCAACCCTTGTACTCCGCGGGACCGGGCTGTTGCGGGCAGCGATCATCCGCGTCGAGAATGCCGTCCTTGTCCTGATCGGGAGGCGGGCAACCCTTGAACTCGCGGACGCCTTTTAGCTCCTTGCATTCATCTTCGTTATCCAGAATGCCGTCGCCATCCTTGTCGCCCCACGGACACCCCTTGTTTTCGCGCGGCCCCTTCTCGCTCAGGCAGGTGTCTTCGCAGTTGTTCACCCCATCCTTGTCGTCATCCAGCGAGCAGGGATCAATCTTCGGCGCGCGCTTGGCGATGATGATCTCGACATCCTTGCAGCGATCGGGATGGCGCTTGGTGATATCGAGCGCCAGATCCACGTTGGTCGCGGCGGTGAGCAGGTTGCCGTCGGCGCGGACGAATTGTCCTTCAAACAGGTCTTCCTCGGCGGCCTTGAGATAGGCTTCGGCGTGAGCCAGTTCACGGGGCGCGCATTTCTCCGCGCCGTTGCTGCGGGCCATGGCGGTCTTTTCCCGCACCACATCGGCCTGTGCGCGCAACTCGCCGCCGCCGCGCGCGGCGCATCCCGCCGCCAGAGCGAGAGCCGCCAGACCCGCCAGAAGAACCCGCTTTGGCTTCTTCATCATGGCTGGCCGCGCTTCTCCCGGGAGGGTTTCGCCGGAGATTTGGGGGGAGCTTCCGGGACCTCGCCCGCCGCGTCCCCCGGCGGAGCGCTTTCCTTCTGCTTCTGGGACTTGTTCAACGCCTTGACGCGAGCCTTGCCGGCGAATTCCTCCGCCTCCGAAGCCAGCCGCGCCGCGGTATGATACTCGGCGTAGCCTTCCTTGTATTTGGCTTCTTCCAGTTGAAGCTTGGCGCGCCAGTATTCATAAGGCGCATGGCGAGGAGCATCAGCGGTTTCAGCGGCGGCCACGGCGGCGCCCGCGTCGTCAATATTCTTGCGGGCCCAAACCGCCGCGCAGCCAGAGGCCAGCGCCGCCAGTGTCATGACCAATATCAGGGAAAGTAACGCCTTCATGGGCATCCGCGAAGCCGGAAATGGAACAAATCCAGTGAGGCTCAGGTTTAGCAACCACGGCGGTTGACTGGCAAGTTTCCGCGAAGGCGGAACATCCGCCTTAACCATGTCCCCCATGACTTGACCCCTGTGCACAACCACGACAGACTTCACCACATCCCTATTCAGCAGGAGAAAAAATGGACCCGCAATCCAGAAATCTTCGGACGATGCAGGAAATCTACATGGCGTTCGGATCGGGAGATATCCCCGCCGTTCTGGCCAAGTTGAGTCCGGATGTGGACTGGGAATGGGGCTATCCCCATAACGACGACATTCCCTGGCTGAAGCATGGCCGGGGCGTGGAGCATGTGGGGAAATTTTTCCAGCATGCGAGCAATTTTGAAATCAGGGATTTCTCCATCCTGACCATGATGGCCAATGAAGAGTGGGGGATCGCATTGATATCACTGGAATTTCTCTGGAAACCCACGGGGAAACTCCTGGTGGAACCGTGTGAACCCCATATCTGGCGTTTTGGCCCGGACGGCAAGGTGATCTCGATGCGCCATGGGGCCGATACCCGCCAGCATCTCGAGGTCAGCAAGGGGTAGGACCTGGCAGGGGTAATCCGGTTAAGCCCCCTTTCCGGTCCTCCATGCCGGCCGGGCATATGCACCGGGCGGATGAATGCTTGCGCCGGAGGACTTGGAATCTGGAACCATCCTGGCGGAAACATCCGGATTATTTCGCGGATTTCGATGCTTTCATCTTTGCCCCGGTGACCCGCGTGCGGGAGGCCGCACGGGCGGCGGCCTTTTCAAGATAACTCACCGCATCGGGTGTTTTGCATCCGGTTTCGCCATGGTCCACTTCCACCTTGCCGATGGATTTCGCGGCCTGAACCGCCGCCTCGCGGAGGGCGTCCAATCCGATCCCGATGGCGATGAGCGCGTTGTTCATCGAATGACGCACCCGGTTCGGTGATTTGTGAATCTCTTTCTGGATGCGGGCGATATCCGCCTTCGCCGCGGCTTCGGGATATCGCTTTTCCGTGGCGAGAATGGCCACGATGTTCCAGCCAGCCGCGGCCGTCCATTCATGGGAAGACTTCCGCCAGCGGGACGCCAGGTCCATGGCCGCTGGGAGCCGGACCGCCAGCGCCGAGACCGCATCGGAGATGATGTAGTTGGAGCAATCCTCCACCCACGCATCCAGCATTTTCGCGGACATCCGTTCTGGATCCGCGATCTTCGCGGCGAGCACCCGCGCATCGTGATTGCCGGACGCCCACAATTGCTCCGCCAGCCCCTGGTTCGCCTTGAGTTTTTTGGTCAGTTCTCCCAGATCGGCGTAGCTCACCCCAAACAACGGCTCGCGGACACCATGCCTGGCGTAAATCTTCGCGGTGTTGGGTTTGCCCTTTCCTTCGAGCAGTTTCATCACTTCAGCAGCGGTCATGGAGCCTCCCGGCATGGCGAAAATCTGGGGTTGACCCGCAATAGCATATCAGCCGCCGGGATGAAACCTCCACAACGCCGGCCTGCCGGCAAAAACCAGGGCGGCCCCGAAGGGCCGCCCTGATATGAAAATCCCGGTTCGAAACCCGTGGATCGCTACTTGTTGTGGTGCAGCGTATTCCACTTGCGTTTGGTCAGGGTCGTGGCCCGTTCCAGGAACAACTGGCGCTGCATGTCGAGCACGCGGGGCAGACGATCACCCACCGATTTGAAAAATTCGCCCTGTCCCTCCAGTTCGGTGCGCCACTCATCCAGGTCCACTTCCGTGGCGGCGGCGACACGTTCCGGAGAAATATCCAGTCCGGAAAGCTCCAGGTCTTCCTCGCGCGGAACCCACCCGAAGGGGGTCTCAAGCCCGCCAATACGGACATGGGCGCGATCGACGATCCACTTGAGCACGCGCATGTTTTCGCCGTAGCCCGGCCACAGGAATTTTCCTTCGGTGTCCTTGCGGAACCAGTTGACCATGAAAATCTTGGGCGGATTGGGAATGCGCGCCTGCATATTGAGCCAGTGCGCGAAATAATCACCCACATGGTAGCCGCAGAACGGCAGCATGGCGAAGGGATCGCGCCGCACCACGCCCACCTTGCCCACGGCCGCCGCCGTGGTCTCCGACCCCATGGTGGAGCCGAAATACACGCCATGGGTCCAGTTGAACGACTGGATGACCAGGGGAACCGTGGTGGCGCGGCGGCCGCCGAAAATGATTGCGGAGATCGGCACGCCCTCGGGGTCGTCGGCATGTTTCGACAGGGCCGGATTATTGGCCATGGGCGCGGTGAACCGCGAGTTGGGGTGAGCCGCCAGTTCGGTGGAGCCCTTGCGCCACGGCCTTCCCTGCCAGTCGGTCAGTTCCGCGGGCGGTTCGCCGTCCATGCCTTCCCACCAGACGTCGCCATCGCTGGTCATGGCCACGTTGGTGAAAATGGTGTTGCGCTTCACGCTTTCCATGGCGTTGGGATTGGACTTGTAATTGGTGCCCGGCGCCACGCCGAAATACCCCGCTTCCGGGTTGACGGCGTACAGACGCCCGTCGGAGCCCACTTTCATCCAGGCGATATCATCGCCGACCGTCCAGACCTTCCATCCCTTGAAACGGGCGGGCGGAATCAGCATGGCGAAATTGGTTTTTCCGCACTGGCTTGGAAAGGCCGCGGCCACGTAGGTGGTCTGGCCCTCCGGGCTTTCCACGCCCAGGATCAGCATGTGTTCGGCAAGCCAGCCTTCGTTGCGCCCGAGATAGGAGCCGATGCGCAGGGCCAGGCATTTCTTGCCCAGCAGCACGTTGCCGCCGTATCCGCTGCCCACGGACCAGATGGTGTTGTCCTGCGGGAAGTGGCAGATGAACCGGCGGTCCGGATTCACATCCAGGGTGGAATGCAGACCTCGGTTGAAGTCGCCGGATTCGCCAAGCTGCTTGAGCGCAATCGTCCCCATGCGGGTCATGATGCGCATGTTGAGCACCACGTAAATGCTGTCGGTCAGTTCCACGCCGATTTTGGAAATCGGCGATCCGGCGGGACCCATGATGTAGGGCACGACATACATGGTGCGGCCCTTCATGCTGCCATCAAAGAGGCCGCCCAGTTTGGCGTAGGCCTCGTCCGGAGCCATCCAGTTGTTGGTGGGCCCCGCTTCTTCCCGGTTGGGGGTGCAGATGAAGGTCAGGTGTTCAACACGGGCCACGTCATTGGGATTGGAGCGATGCAGATAACAGCCCGGGCGCTTCTGCTGATTGAGCGGAATCAGGATGCCCTGGGCCACCGCTTCCTCGGTCAGCCGCCGGCGTTCCTCCTCGCTGCCGTCGCACCAGACAATCCGGTCCGGCTTGCACATGGCCGCCATTTCATTCACCCATTGATTCAACGCTTGATTGCTGGTGGGATTTGACATTCGCTGCATCCTTCGAATTGGAGGTTCAATAACAAGTCCCCCGCGGGGCGGAACATTTCCGGGATCTTCGCGCGCGCGATCCAATTTCATCCATTGATCCTTGTCAAGCGCCATGACAAGAGTCACACGCGGGCGCGGCGCAAGGCGTCTTTTCATCCGCGCCGGTTGATGCCGCCGCATCCGCAAGTGTGGATGGCGGGGCGTCCGCGTTTGGCCCCGAAACCGGAATCGCGGAGGCTCCGGCGATCCAGTGCTCACCCAAGCCATTTGCTGAGGAAGTTCTTCATTTTTCCCAGCAATTCATCTGACATGGACTGGGCCTTCTCCGTCTTCTCCTGGGCGTTGAGCGAGGACTCCATCGCCGCCTTGCGCCGGGCGATGGTCTGCGAAACCAACTCCAGGAATTTGGGATTCTGGCCCGCGATTTCCACAAAAGCCTCCCGCCGGATCTCGAAAACCAGGGAGTCCAACGCGGAAATGATGGAGGCTGTGCGCGGCTCTCCCGTCAGCACGCTCATCTCTCCGAAGAACTGGCCCGGCTGGATCTTCCCCAGCACCAGCCCTTCCGGATGTTTGTCATTGACCAGGCGGGCCTCCATCGCGCCTTCACCCACCACAAACATGGACTCACCCGGTTCTCCCTGCCGGATGACAATATCTCCGGCCTTGAAGAAACGCGGAATCATCATCTCGGCGAAACGCTTCAATTCGGTCCCGGTGGCGCCTTCAAACAACTCAACGCGGCTGATCAGCAGCAACCGGGTATGCAGGCCCGTACCGGCGTCGGTATGCTCAACGGAGCCCAGCAGCAGGACTTCCTGAATCTCCCGCGAGGGATGAATCCCCGCATTGAACAGGTGTTTGGCCACGCCCGCCATCACCTGGTTGCGGGCGCCGCCGCGGCTCATGTCCTGCAACGAATGATGGTAGCGCAGCCTGTATACGTAGCCGCCGGATGACACGCGGTCGAGAATGACATCCGGGGGCGGATCGGCGCGCACTCCATGGGGCGAGGCAATGGAAAGCGCACCCGCCTTGAGCACACGGATGATGCGCTCGGGCGGAATGGACGGATCGAAGGTAAACTCGAGTTCCCAGCGCCCCAGTTCCGATGGTTGGGAATAATTGGTGATGACCGACTGACCCATCACGCTGTTGGGAATGATGATCCAGTTGTTGTCGTCGGTCTGCAGGCGGGTGGTGCGCCAGTTGATCTCGCGCACCCAGCCCATGGTGTTTTCGCCCTTGCCATGAATCTTCAGCCAGTCGCCAATCTGGTAGGGCTGATCCAGATTGATGGAAAGCCCCATGAACGCATCCAGAATGATCTCCTTCAGCGCCACGCCAAGCACGATGCTGACCACGCCCGATGTCGCCCACAGCCCTGATATGGGAACCGAGAACACGCGATTGGTCATCGCCAGCATCGAGAGCAGGAACAGGCTCAAACGGGTCATCTGCCGCAGCAGGCCGGGAGCGGGACGGCCCCAGCGGCGCGGAACCCACCAGTCCCAGAACAGCGCATCCATCAGACGCAGGAAGAACCAAGTGATGAATAGCCATTCGGCGGCATGGACCAGCCGGGCGGCCTGATTGGCCGCGCCCGACCAGCCATGAGCTTCAAGTTCCTTGCCCCAGGCCCCAAGCTGCTGACGGAATTGCCAGGTCAACAGCGCCAACAGGGCCGGGACACCCAACCGGAAAATCGCCTGGCGGAATCTGGATACAGGTTCTGACACGGTTACGGCTCGCTCCAGCCCAATCATCGTGAAATGTTGCATCCTCCGCCGGTGAGGTCAACGGGCTTCCCGGCCCCCGCATGGACCGTCATTCCTGTTCGCGCTTTACCTCCCCCGTGGCCGGTACTAACCTGAGCACGTGAGATTCGCCATCCAGCGCCTGATTCTGTTTGTCCTCCTCGCCGCGGCTGTGGGCGCGCCTGTCCGCGCCCTGGCGGGAGATCAGGATTCCGCGCGATCCGGCGGGCTGTTCTGGATCGCCGCCGATCCGCGTGAATCCTCGCCCCTGCGCTGGTATGAAGATGCGGTGCGCGTCTATGAAGCATCCACCCTGCGGCGCAAACCCCAGGGCGGCGCGGCGAAGCTGGTGGAGAAATACGACCAGCATTTCGGAACCTTCAATCTGTCCGGACTCTACAATGATCTGGACAACCAGACTCCCAAATCCACCGAGCGATACCAGTTTTTTTCAGGCCGCCTGGAAGGCCGCGACATGCTGCTGGAAACGCCCGGAAAATCCCTGGCGGCGCCCCATTCCAGAGGGCTTGCGCGCTACCGGTTGAGCGTGGACCCGCGGCAGGAAATTCCCAACGGACGGGTATACCTGCTTGGCCTTCTGGCGGACCTGGGCGCGGGAAACCAGAAAGCGGACTGGGCGGCCGCGGCCGTGCGGCGCTATTTCACGGCGCTGGCGCTGCCTCCGCCAGAGCCTGAACGGCGCCATCTCGAATGGGCGGAACAGCATTTTCCGCTCGTCAAGGATGACCACAGCCGCAAGCTGCTGGCCCGCATCCGGCAGGAAGCGCCTTTGACGGCGGAGTTCGGTTCGCAGGCGCTGGTGCTGGAACGCTTCATGGGCGAAGAAGCGGCTCCGGGAGTGCGGCGGATGTCGCTGAAGATGAAGCGCAATCCGGAATATCTGAGACGGGAATTTCCGGTGCTGGCGGAATTCGTCGAGCGCTCGACCGGCGCCTTCCGATCAGAGAACCTGATCACCACGCCGGATGGCGAACCGGTGGCGGAGTTCGTGGTTCATTCGGGCCGCGGGCTGGACATCGCCTGGAATGCGCTGCTTTCCGCGAACGGGGTGCATCCCCACGACGGAAAATACCAGAACCCAGGAGTGGGAATTGATCCCGCGGGCCCCAATGGATCAAGCTGGATCATCACCACCAACGGCCGCGCGCGCTTCGGCCCGATGGTGATGACGCTCAACGGTTTTCGCATGATGACGCGGGTGGAGCGCACGCCTTCCAGCATTGGCGTGACTTTCGAGGTCACGGATGGCGGGCGCATCGCCATTGAAGGTGCGGCGACCCTGCGCGCGCTCATCGCCCTGTTCTTCCGCCAGGATATCGAGGACATCGCCCAGACGGTTTACACCGCCCTGGGGAATGGCGACCGTGGCAAGGGCATGAAAATCGGCCTGGAATTGCGGGAGGGACAACCGGCGTCGCGGATCATCTTTTCCGCCGCGGTTCCGGTGGCGCAGAACAATTTCATGGCGTTCATGCTGCGGCTGGTCAGCACCTATTACGGCGACCGCGTCAGGGCCCGGGAACAACTCGCGGCGCTGCAAATCCGGCTGTTCGACAATATCTACCAGGATCTGGACAATCACCGGAAAATCCGGCCTGGCGGAGCCGCCCCCTCCCCGGCCAGCGCCGCGTCTTCCGCCACGCCACGGTGAACGCGGACGCTGGAAGAAACCAAACCAACGGCCGTTCACTCCCACGAGTCCGCGATCACGACATCCGCCGCCATGGGGACCGCACGCACCAGTTCGCCTCCCGCTTCCTGCATCTCCCGCCTTACCATCCCGGCGATCTCTCCGGCTCCGGACTCTTCGCATTCCACCACAATCTCGTCGTGAATCGTGTTCACCAGCAGGGCGCTGGACTGGTTCTGGTGAAAAGCCGTGCGAAGGCGGTGCAGCGCAATCTTGATGATATCGGCATTGGTCCCCTGGATGGGCATGTTTTTGGCGACCCGCTCCAGGGCGGCCCGCTGAGACGGCTCCCGCGCGCGCGGATCAAAATACAGCCGGCGGCCGGCGAGGGTTCGCGCATACCCCCGGCGCAGGGCTTCGCGGGCGCTCTCTTCCATATAGTCGCGCAGGCGGGGAAACGCCCGGAAATGGCTTTCCATCAGGCGGCGGGCTTCCTCCAGCGGAACCTCAAGCTGCCGCGCCAGACCGGCCGCGCCCATGCCATACGCAAGACCGAAATTGATGGCCTTGGCGCTGTTCCGCAAATGGACGTTTTCGTGCTTGCTCACCGGCTTGCCGAACATGCGCGTGGCGACCACCGAATGCAGGTCATCGCCGCGCCGGAATACCTCGATGAATCCCTCGTCGCCGGAGGCCTCCGCCAGAATGCGCAATTCACAGGCGTTGTAGTCGGCGGTGATGATCTTCCTGCCCGGCGGCGCACGGAAACATTAACGGTAACCACCGTCCTTGATCATGCTTTGCAGGTTGGGCTCCACGCAGGCCCTGCCCCC
>JAJVIH010000034.1:0-9322 GCA_022072125.1 Myxococcota bacterium
TCCGCCCCCGCCGAAAACCTTCGGCGAATGGATTCTCCTGTACCTTGGCGAGGGATTCGCGAAGAACTTCATGTTTCCCTACAACGAGAAGTTGTGGACGGTGCATCCAGACGAGGTCAGCGCCCACTGGTGCGAACGTTTTGTTCCCAAGCCATCGTGGGAGCAGGTGATCGAGGGCGCCATCGGCATGTCGCAGCAGGCGCTGGGATACAACGCCTTCTTCCGCTATCCGAAACAGGGCGGCATTGAATCCATGGTGCGGGCGTTCGTGTCGAAATTGCAGGGCCCCATCTGGACGAAAACCCGTCCGGTGCGGATTGACCAGCGCCGCCGCCTGGTTGAACTGGACAACGGCGAGACCATCGCCTACCGCCACCTGGTGTCCAGTGCGGCGATGACGCATCTGGTCCGCATGATGGACAACCCGCCCGCGGAGGTGACGGAGGCCGCCGCCAGACTGCGCGCCACCACCGTTGTCTATTACAACATGGCGGTGAAGTATTACGGCGCCCCCAACTCCCACTGGATTTATTACCCGGAGAAAAAATATCCGTTCTACCGGGTCGGATCATTCTCCAGCGTGCATCCCTCGCTGGCGCCGCCGGGCGGGATTTCCCTCTACGTGGAGACCGCGCACGGCAAGGCGGACGTGGATCCCATGTCGCTCTGGCCAGCCATTCTCGAAGGGTTGATCGAGGCGAAAATCCTGCGCGGCGCGGACGATATCGTCTTCTGCTCGCCGGGGACCATTCCCAACGCCTATGTGATTTTCGACAACAACTTCGAGGCCGCGACCGCCGCCATTTCCGGCTATTGCGACGCCCATGAAATCAATTCGACCGGGCGTTTTGGCAAGTGGACCTACAGCTCCATGGAAGACTCCATCCTGTGGGGAGTGGAAGCGGCGGAGCGAGCGCGCAAGGCCGCGCCCCGTCCAGAAACGGACACCCCATGACTGACACGCCGAAGGTTTCGTTCGTCATTCCGGTCTACAACGAGGAAGCGATTCTGGAGACTTCCATCGCCTCGCTGGTGGCGGCCACGCGGGAGCGCGGCGCCCCGTTTGAAATCATCATCGCGGAGAACGGCTCCAGGGACCGCACCGTTGAGATCGCAAAGGAACTGGAGTCGCGGTTCCCCGAGGTCAAATATTTCTCCTGCGACCAGCCCAACTATGGCCGCGCGCTCAAGCAGGGCATTCACAAGGCGCGGGGCGAACTGGTGATCTGCGAGGAGATTGACCTGTGCGACACCGGCTTTCACCGCCGGGCCATCGAAATCCTCGATTCAGGGCGCGCGGACATGGTCATTGGCTCCAAGGCGCTGGGCCAGTCGCGCGACAACCGTCCGCTGTACCGCCGGGCGGGCACGCGGACCATCAACGGCCTGTTGCGTATTTCGCTGGGCTTCAAGGGCACCGACACCCACGGCCTGAAGGCGTTCCGGCGCGCCGCGCTGTTGCCGATCATCGAAAAATGCATTGTGGAAAAGGACCTGTTCACCAGCGAGATGGTCATCCGTGCGGAGCGGGACAAGGTCCGCATCGTCGAGATTCCGATTGAGTTGCATGAAAAACGTCCTCCCTCCATCGGACTGGCGCGCCGTGTGCCCAAGGTGTTGAAGGATTTGGGCCGTCTGGTGTTGATCATCCGCTTCAACCGGAAAGCCTGAACATCATGAAACGGTGGGCTTTGCTGGCGCTGTTCCTGGGCTGCGCCGCCGCATGGCCTGCAGACGCCGGGGATTCCGCATCCGCCGCCCGCCGCTCGATTCCCGGCCTGCCGCAATTGCCGGAAGGGGTGAAGCGCACGCGCGGTCTTCCCGGTGAATGGCATGGCTGGGCGCTGCGCATGAACCGGGCCGAGGCGGTGACGCGGGCGCGTCTCCATGATTGCTACGCGGTTGAACAGACCAAAGGCGGCGTGCTGCGTTTTCATGAAGACAAATCGCTGCGCACAACCGTGCTGAAGATTTATTGCGGCGATCCCAAATGCGTGGAAGAAGCGCCCGCCAGCGGGCCGGCCAAAGTCTGTCCGCCGCGCTCTTTTCCTTTTCAGGCGCTGCACCTGGATTTTTTGGGCGATGACCTGATCTCGGCCACCGTGCAGTATCCGCCTGGCGATCCCACGCTTAAGAAGCTGACAGCCAGCCTGGGCATGGCTTCCGTGGCAGTCAACGGCCTGCATATCTGGATGGATGACAACCCCTACCGCTTCCTGATGATCCACTCCGCCACGCAGGAAATGGCGACCACGCTGGATTTGGAATACCTGCGGGCGGGCGGGCATCTCTCCGGGAGCGATGTGGACCGCTTCATCGCCACCCTCAAGCGCATCGCCGCGTCTCCGCCAGACAAGAGCGGGGTCATGGGCCGGTAAGGGTCCCGCGCGCCGCGCGGCCGTCATGCCCGCTCTCTCTTGCCATGAATGACGTCCGCCCATGCGGGAATGCGGAACTCCCGCATGGGCGGAAATCATCAGGCGGCGGTTCTCTTCCGGACCTCAGAACACCAGCGGGATATCCAGTTGCAGGATGTGGTAATTGAGTTTGGCCATCGGGTCATCGAGTCCGCGCCCGTAGGAGACACCCGGGCGTATCCACAGGGAATCCGCCAGCTTGATGTGGAAGCGCACGCCCAGCGCCGCCGTGAGGTTGTCCCGCGTGGCGCCGGTGGGGTCGTTCTTGACCGCCGCGGGAGTGGTGAGCCAGCGCTGATAGCGGAGATCCGCGCCAACCGACATCTGCGGGATGATGAAATAACCCACATGCAACCCGCTGGTGAGGTTGGTTTTCGCTGAGTCGGGCTGAACCTTTTCTCCGCGCACCCGGATGAGTTCCAGCAAGGTCGCTTCCACCTGAATGGTCACTCCATGGGCGATCCAGGCGAAATCCACGCCGGGAAACACCACGAAGTCGTTCACCGCGAACATGGCGTTGTCCATGGCCGAGCGGGTGAGAACGCCGGAACGCGCCGCCGCGGCGACGAGGGGATCGGCCGAGTCTCCGCCGCCCATGCTGGCAGGCGCGGCCAGGCCCAGCAGAAACGCCAGCCGGAATTCGGGGCCTAGCTTGAGCGCGTAGGTGGCGCCGAAAGCGGGATTGACGAAAGCCGTCGCTCCCCCGCCGGTTGGGGGAGAATTGCCCACCACGCCCAGACGGATGAACGGAACCAGTTCCGGCGTGACCTTGTACGATCCGAGCAGCATGGTGGCCACGGTGACGCCGGAGTTGCCCGCAGCGTCTTCATAGAAGGCCACTTCGGTGTCGGAACGGATGACGGTCACCGCGATCGCCGGCCGCAATTGCCATGGAAGGGAATACGGAGCCGGAACAGGCGCCGCCGCTTGCGGCGCGGGAGCGGGTTGCGCCGCTGGTTCATCGGCTGGCGCGGCCGCTGATTCCGGCGTCGCCGCCGCGCTTGCCGGAGCCTCTGATTCCGCTGGCGTGGCGCTGTCCTGCGCCAGAACCCGCGATGAAGTGATTAGAATGGACACGCACGCCGCCATTGCGAACAGGATTGTTCTGCTCATCGCCCAACCTCCTCTTGATTTGTTCGGGGAATACACATCACTTCCTTGCCATTGGTTCCGCCAAGGGGGCGCGGAACGGAAAACAGGCCAGTCAGGAAGCGTCAGCCGCCGCGCCGGTGCATTTCGAGAAGCGGATTCCTGGCGAGCATTTCTTCCGTGGCCAGCGGTCCGCGGACCGCCGCCGTCAATCGTTGCATGGCGCCCGCGTCAGCGCGCCGGTTCCAGAACGCGGCGATGGTTTCCATCAGTTCCTCGCTGGGCCCGGGCTGGCGCAGCACGCGGCGGAGATCCAGCCCGCGCTGGGCGTAAAGACAGGGAAGCAGCACGCCGTCGGCCGTCAGGCGCGCACGATCGCAGCGCATGCAAAAGGGTTCGGTGGTCGAGGAGATGACGCCGAAGACAAATCCATCCGGCAGTTCAAAACGATCGGCGGGCGCGCCATCCCGGTTCAGCAATTGTCTGACTTCGCCGTACCGCTCCCGCATCATACCCAGAATGGCGGAGCGGCTGAAAACCAGATCGGGACGCCAGTTCACGGCTCCGCCAACATCCATGTATTCGATAAACCGGGGCTCCAGTCCGCGATCGCGCGCGAAAGCGGCGATATCCGGAATTTCACCGCTGTTGATCCCGCGCATCACCACTGTATTGAGTTTGATGCGGTTGAATCCCGCCGCCAGCGCGGCGTCAATTCCCGCAAGCACGAAGGGCAGGGCGTCTTTTCCGGCCAGCGCGGCGAAGCGATCCCGGCGCAGGCTGTCGAGGCTGATGGTGATTCCCTGCAATCCGGCGCGGAACAAATCCGCCGCCATGGATTTCATCAGCACGCCATTGGTGGTCAGCGCCACGCTGCGGATTCCCTCGATCCGGGAAAGACCTTCGACAAGCTGGGGGAGGTCCTTGCGCAGCGTGGGCTCCCCTCCGGTCAGACGGATGCGCTCTACGCCCAGATCCGCCATCGTCCGCGCCACGCGGATGATCTCCTCGTGCGAAAGGATGTCTTCCCGCCGGAGCCATTCGTAGTGTTCGCAGGGCATGCAGTAGGCGCAGCGCAGGTTGCAGCGGTCGGTCACCGAGATGCGCAACTTGCGGAGCGGCCTGCCCAGGCGATCGGTCACCGCGGTCATGGCGCCGCTCCTTCCGCGGAGGAAAGCTGGAAAGGGCGCGCGCTGGAGCGAATGGGTTTCCGGAGTTCCTGATTCAGGCGGAGAGGGCGTTGGACAACAACTTGATGGAGGCGGTGAGAACAATGGCGCCGGTCACACGGCGAATCCACAATTGCGGAAGCGTCCTCACCGCCAGCACCGAGCCCAGTTGTCCGCCCACCAGCACCGCCGCCGCGAGCCACGCCAGATCCATGCGCCAGACCGGTCCGGATTTCATCCACTGTCCGGCCAGTCCGGTGAGCGAGTTGATCAGAATGAACACCGAGGCGCAGGCGGCGCTCTGCCTGGGCGTGGCCCAGCGGAAATGCAACAGCAACGGCGAGAGAAATATTCCCCCGCCGATGCCCACCATGCCGGAAAGCAGTCCCAGGGCGGCCCCCGCGATCACGCGCAACGCCACCGGCGGCGCGGGTCTGAGGTTTTCCCCGGCGGCGCCCCCCGCTGGAGAGTGGAACAGCAGCAGCGCGGCCGTCATCAGGCTCACGCCCAGCAGCGCCGAGAAGAGGGATTCGCCGATGGATAACCTTCCGCCAAGCAGGGCGAAGGGCGCGGAGCCAATCAGGAATGGAAACAGCAGGTCCCGGCGCAAATGTCCGGCGTGGATGAAATGTGGACTTCCCGAGGCCACCACCACGGTGTTGCAGAGCAGGGCGGTGATGGGCATTTCCTGATGATTCAGGCCGGCCAGCGACATGATGGCCAGGTATGCGGTGCCGCCGCCAAACCCCGCGGAGGAGTAGATGGCCGCGACCACGAAGAACGCGGCCGCCAGGATTGGGAGATTCATGAGGCGGAGTTTCTCTTCCCGGCCTGGACGCGGCAAGCCCGCGCGGCGCGCAATGCGCCGCCTTCCGTGCGATATGGGCGATTACCCGGCACACGGCGCTCCCGCCGTCTCACTGGCCGCCGCCGTTGACGCGCAGGCGGAGGCGCATTTGGGTTCTTCGTTCATCTCGGGATCGGCGTAGTAATCCAACGGCTTGGGAACGGCGCCCAGGCGCTCGCATTCCGCCGCCACCAGTTCCGCGGTCCAGGCGAGGAGGGGGCCGTAGACATCATCGGCGGCGGCTGTTTTTTGGCCCGCCAGCGCGCGGATATAACCGCCCAGATGATAGGCGAGGAATTTACTCATGGCGTCTTCCACGATTTCGCAGCCTTCCTGGTCGCCCGCCCGCTGCAGCGCAGCCAGTTTGGCCAGCATCAGGGCGTGGAACTCCAGCTCCACCGCCAGATGATCCAGCATGTCGTGGTTGTTGACGCCATCGAAATCGAAACCGAACGCCTGATAGAAACCGGCGATGTCCGCCAGTTCGGTTCCCTTTGCGGTGGAGCGCATCCTGCCGTACTCGGTGCCGTACAGCGACACCCGCTCCTTGCCGGAATCAAAGAGATGGATGTAGCGGCCCCGCAGTTCATCGAAACCGCTGCTCTGGCTTTCCACCCACCGCATGGCGTTTTCCACGCCGGGATAGCCGCGCAGGGCCGGGCGGATTTCCCGCAGCGTGGCCTCTGCTTCCGCGTCCGGGTAAGCGGCCATCATGGACGCCAGGGCGAATTCGCGGGAACGCTGTTCAAGCTGTTCGGGGGTCATGATTATTTCCTCACTGAAGCTGGAGCGGAGTCCAGGCCATGGTCACGCACTTGCGCGAACCCACTTCATCCTTGCCGCCCTGCCAGGCCGCGAAGGCGATGTTGTTTCCCTTTCCGCCGGGGGTGAGCTTGCCGCCAATCGGGCTGTTGATGGGCCGGGTGATGACCAGGGTCCACACGCCGTCCTTCCATTCGCCCTTTCCGGAGGCGCCGTCGTTCTCCTGCACCGCGGTGGTGGAAAAGCCTTCCGCGATGATCACATCCACCGACTTCTTCGGATAGGACTGGGGGTTGCCCACGGTCTTGGCGGGAGAATACTGCTCCGCCGCCACGGGCGAGCCGCCGCCGCCGGTCTTGTATTCGTGCTGGTACATGTCCACCGCGACGTTGGGGTAAATTTCCTCGATGGTGGGTTTCCCCTGTTCGGCGTCGCGCTGGTACATGGCCCGCCAGTGATAGAGCGCCACGGGGAGATTGGCGGCGCCCATCATCACTGGCGGAGGATCTCCGTCATGCACCGGAAATTCGAGAGCCAGCGCGTCGGAAAATTCTCCCACCCTGCCGCCTTCACTCTTCCCGGTGTCCTCCCAGCGCAGCCGGAAGGCGAGATAATTGCCATCGTGCAGGGCCTGAACCTGAAGTTCATTGGTGGTGGTTTTTTCCGGACGCGGCGCCACCATGGGCTGGGCCATCAGGGTGATTTTTCCCGGCTTGACCTTGCTCCAGTATTCCGCGCCGGGATTGGGCTTGCTCAGGTCATCGGCGACCCGGGCCGCGACGAGGGTTTCCACGGGATCGGCGGCTTCCAGCCTGGCGGAAGTCCCGGCGGCCGCGGGCGCGCCTCCGGCCCCCTGGGCGGGCGCCGCCGGTTCGCCCGGCTTTCCCTGTTTATCGCAGGCGGAGAGTCCGGCCGCGAGGCCCAGGACCAGCAGGAAACGGAAAACGCTTGCGGAAGTATTCATGGCGATCCTCCGTTACGGGGTGTTGTTGCGGATGGCGCCGATCTTCGCGTCGAAGGCGGTCCGCTCAATGAAAGGTTCGGTCACGGGCACGGACACCAACTCCTTGCCCTGATCGTCAAAGCCCCTGGCCTCGCCATTCTTCACCTCGAAGCGGTGCATGATGCGGTCCGTGCTGCCGATCAGGCAGAGCAGTCCCGCCGTCACCGGGTCGTTGGAGAGGGCCTTGTAGCGTTCGATGGCGCCGTCCACGCCGGGGCCGAACATCTGCCGCAGGTACTCCGGATCCGCATGCACCGGCGGGATGTAATAGATGTTGGGCTCCAGACCGAGTTGCGGATAGTAGGGCAGCGCGATCTTCTTTTCGTGGATCAGCCAGTCAACCGGGTTGTCCTTTTTCGCCTGGGCGGGCGGGTGGACGAATCCCATGACGCGGATCTTGCCGATGCAGTTGACCACGCATTGCGGCTGGACGCCCTGTTCGACGGCGGGATAACAGCCGATGCATTTTTCGCTGGTCCGCGTCTCCGGATTGTACATGGATTTCTTGTACGGACAGGCGCGCACGCATTCGCCGTATCCCTTGCAGCGCGATTGATCAATCAGCACGATGCCGTCTTCCTCGCGCTTGTAGATGGCGTTGCGCGGACACGCCGCCAGGCAGGCCGGATAGGTGCAGTGGGCGCAGGTGCGCGGCAGGTAGAAGAACCACTTGTCGTGCGGCAGGGACGCGACGTGGCCGCCGCTGTCCTGGTTGGCGCCCGCGCAGTCGTCCTCGCCGAGGTTGGGGTACATCCAGTCCTCGTCCTTCGGCGCGAAGTGGACCGCTTTTTCGCTGGGGGGAGCCGCCTCGAAGATGGTCTTGCCGAGGTACTCGCCGCTCTTCGCCCATTCCTGGGGCCCGAGTTTTTCCAGCACGCGCACGTCCCAGCCCAGCGGATAACCGCCCCACGGCTTGGTTTCGACGTTGTTCCAGAACATGTATTCCTGGCCGCGTCCGCTGGTCCACGTGGTCTTGCAAGCCAGCGTGCAGGTCTGGCAGGCAATGCACTTGTTGAGGTCGAAGATGATCGCCCACTGCCGTTTCGGACGGGAGCCTTCCAGCGGGTACTCCATTTCGCGGCGGAGGTGCCAGTTGTTGACCTTGGCCATGACAGTCGCCTTTCCCGTTGCGCCTACTTCAGCGCGACGAATTTGCCCTTGAGGTAACGCTTGAACTCTTCGCTCTCGTACGTGGGGCGGAAGCCCAGAGCGGCCGGCCGCCACAGCCCTTCGCCGCCGATGCCGCCGCCTTCAGCCTTGCTGATGCGCACAAAGGCTTCGCGCGGAGCGCCGACCGGGCAGTGAACGTCCGGCAGGAAGCCCTTCATCAGGGCCTGGCCGAACATATCCTTGTGGACCAGGGTTTCGGTCATCAGCGTGGGCTTGAGCCAGGCCCGCGTGGCGCTCTGGTGAGAGCCATAGCGGTACATCGCCTGGTAGTTGGTCTCGGGGCTCTTCGCCAGACCATCCTTGCGTGTCTCATGTCCCTTCACGCTGCCGAAGGTGGCGGGATACATGTTGTGCCACGTGCGGGTGACACGGCGGGGAGTGCCCGGGTAGAAGCGCACGCGCAACAGGAGGCGGGCGACTTTGCCTTCTTCCGTTCCTGCCCTGAAGTTGCGGTACGGACGGTCATCCGGATCGGCGTCCACATAGACGTAGTCGCCGTCGTTCAGGCCCATCTCCCGGGCGTCTGCTGGGTTCATGTCCACGTAGCCCTCCATCACGAAGGGCAGGCGCCTGTCGTGCCGGTAGACATCTCCAAACGGTCCGAACAGCACGCTGGTGAAGTCCGTGTCCGCCGGGGTGGTGTGCGCGCCGTGCCGGTACTTCGGCGTGTGGTAGATGAAGTTGTAGCCTTTCGCCATCAACGGATGCTTGCTCGACATCAGCTTGTCCAGCGGCATCGTCACGTGGCGCACCTGGCGGGTCTCGGTGGAGAGATCGTTCGCCTGCAGCCCGTAGGAATCCGGGCTGCGCGGACGGATGGCCGGGTGCGGCGCCGCGAGGATGACGTTCGGCTCATGGAAGGTCG
>JAJVIH010000034.1:9332-38116 GCA_022072125.1 Myxococcota bacterium
GAAGGTCGAGTCAATCGGCTCGCGGTAGACGACGAGATTCTCGCCGCTGTCCACGAACTCCGGTTCAGGACGGTAGAACTCCAGGCGGCCTGATTTGGTGTGCCAGGGCTGTTCGCTGCGCGCCTGCTCGAAGGACGCCGCCCGCGGATAGGTGCGGTTGTTGACCAGAGCCGGGATTCCCTGTTCCGCCTTTGCGAGCAGGTCCTTGACCTTGTAGCCCTTGAGCGAGAACGATTCGTCAATGATGCGCTGCAGGTACTCCTCGACGTTGTTCTGCCCGACGAACTTCCAGTGCTGCTCGAAGCGCGGTTCGTTGTAGATGCGCCCCAGCGCCTTCGCCACGCCGGCGATGATCTCGATATCCGCCTTGGTGTCGAAGATGCGGGGCAGCGGGCTCTTCGGATACATCTGCAGGAATGGATTCGTGCAACTCGCCGTCATGTCGGGCATGCGGAACTCCGCCCACGAATCGCACGCGAACACGATGTCCGCATATTCGCAGGATGGCGTCCACCACCAGTCGCTGAAGGCGATGAATTCGATCTTCGGCAGGGTGTTGACCACCACGTCGTAGTGCCACTTGACGTTGCCGATCACGGAGTTGCTGTTGTTCAGCCACATCGCCTTGGTCGGCGTGGGCAGGTGGCCCTTGCCGGTGAAGAGCGTGTTGCCCCGCCGCAGCGGACGATCGCCGTAGTTGTAGTAGTGAACCGATTCGTAGTGCAGCAGCTTGCGCTTGGCCACCTTGCCGCCCGGCGTGAGTTGCGGCGCGAACGGGTCCTCCATCACGAAGGCCGGCATGCCGCCGAAGATCGCGGTTTTGTAATTGCCGGCGTAGCTGCCCACGTTGCCGCCGGGGAAGCCCAGGTTCCGGGTCAGCGCCGCCACCAGCAGGATGGCCCGGTCCTTGAGGTCGGCGTTGAAGAACTGGTTGGGCCCCATGCCGGTGGGGATGAGGGTCTTCTCCGGATTGGCCGCGATCTGCGCCGCCAGCCCCTCGATGGCCTTCGCCGGGGCGCCGGTGATCTTCTCCACCTTGTCTGGCGTGAGGTTGGCGTCCAAGTATTCCTTGAGCAGGGAGAAATGGGTGCGAACCTCCACTTCCTTGCCGTCCTTCAGCTTCATCTTCAGGTTCGCCTGCAGGTCGGGAGAGATGTTCAGCGCCGCGAATCCCTTGCCCACCTGATCGCGCGAAACCGCCGCCAGGCTTTTGCTCTTCACATCCAGAACTAGATGCGCCTTGAACTCGTTCATCAGCTTCGCCGGAGCGATCTGCTGTTTGTGCAGCACCCCCGGAGGCGGCGCCTCGCCAGCGGCCAGCACGGTCAGTCCCTTGATCGCGGCGCTGGGAGGGGGGGCGGCCAGGTCATCCGGATGAAGCGGCTGCAGGTTGTCCATCCGGATCAGGAAGGGCAGGTCGGTGTTGTTGGCGACCCAGGAGTTGTCATACAGCTTCTTGTCCAGGATGACCTGGGCCAGTCCCAGCGCGAAGGCGGGATCGGTGCCCGGGCGGATGACGATCACCTCGTCGCCCTTGCTGGCGGTGGCGCTGTACTCCACCGTCACCACCACGATTTTGGAGCCCTTCAGACGGGCTTCGGTCAACCAGTGGCTGTCGGGCATCTTGGTGGTGATCCAGTTCATGCCCCAGACCAGGCAGAGCTTCGAGTGCTCGACCGCCGACAGGTCGAAGTCGTTGGTCTGGGCGCCGGTCACCATGGGATGGCCCGGAGGCAGGTCGGTATGCCATGAATAGCTGTCCCAGCCGCGCGCGCCGTGCGCCTTGTCCGGTCCAACGCCGCGGATTTTCGCATCCGCCAGCCCCATCATGTTGGCGAAGCGGTACAGCCCGAAGATGCGGGTCGCGCCAAGAAAGGCCATGCCGCCGCGCATCTTGAGGGTCTCCATTCCGGAGCCTTCCATGGCCTCGATCATCGCCTCGTCATACTCCTGCGCCTTGAGCTTCTTCGCGCCGGATTCTCCGGAGTAGGTGCGTGCGATATTGTCGAACGCCTTGGCGGAGTAATCGTAGGCTTCTTCCCAACTGCAGCGCAGCCATTTGTCCTTGCCGCGCTGGAAATACTTGGGATCGGGCTTGCCAGTCGCCTGGTCGCGCGGGAAACCGGCGTCCGCCCAAGACTTGAAGCCGGCGCGAATCATCGGCGATTTGACGCGGCGGTCGCCGTAGAAGCGGCGCACCAGCGCAAGGCCCTTCTGGCAGATGCGCGGATCCCACCGGTGAGAGGCCTTGTTGCCGTACAGGTCCTGCGCCTTGCCGTAGCCGAAGCTGGGAGCGATGCGGACCACCACGCCGTTCTTTACGTGGGCGCGCAGCAGGCAGTTGTGGGTGTCGTTGGGCGCGCACAGAAAGACAAAGGAGGAATCGGCTCTGAAGATATCACGGTAGGTTTTTTCCCAGTCGCGGTTGGGATAGCCGGTCAGGGTGTTGCCGTAATTGACGGGCTTCAGAAACCGCAACGGCGCCGCGGCCGCGGTTGCGGCCACTCCCGCCGCGCCCGCCGAGAGCAGCCCATGAAGAAACGCCCGGCGCGACAGTGATGCTTTGTGGTTCTCTTTCGACATGACGGGCCTCCCGTTGAGTGACTAACCCGTGATCACGGGCCTGGGTGATGCCTCCCGCATCTCAAGATGCGGAAGACGCTGACGGATGCTGCGTTCAAAATGTCCCTGGAGATTGAAATCGCGCCCCGGCTCCTGGTGCAGCCGGTAAAACAGCACGCCTTCATTCATCCCCAGCAGTTCAAGCCGTGCGGAGCCGTCGAACAGCGCCACCTGGCGCATCGCCCGGCTGGTCTCGTTCTGGATATCTTCTGGAACAGGGCCATAGCGGAGGCGGCTGCCTTCCGTGTGGATCACATCCACGCACGACTCGCCGCCGTGGCAAATACTGTCGTGACGGGAGTGTCCCAGCCCGCGGGTCAATCCGAGAACCAGTCCGTTGATCGCTTCCCGCCAGGCGTCGCATGCGCGGGGCCCAATCTCTTTCAGGCTGCAGCCGCCGCGAACCAGGTAAAGCGCCTGACCGCTTTCATCGCCCCGGAACACGCCATCGCAGCATGGGGTGTTCATTTGCGGGAACAGGCGGGGCAGGTCCGCCAATTGGATATCCGTTTTGTAGTATTGCCGGAAGCCGCGGCCCAGTTTAAGGCTGTTGTCGAAGAGGGCCTTTTCCACTCCGGCGGGATCGTGAGCAAGCGCACGGGTCAGCAGGTCATGTTCCGGCAGTTCCGGGGCGCCGCTTCCGCCCTTGTCCAGGCAGCCCCGCAGCGCCGCCTGCCGGGCTTTGCTCCAACGAATCGCCAGGTCATCCAATACCCCTGGCAGTTCCTGGACACCGCGATCCATACACTCCTCCTGCCTTTCCGCGGGCGTCTGTTGGACGCCGTTACTGAATGCATAATAGGTAATTTCCATTCCTGATTGATTGATCTAGATCAATTGGCGCGCTGATGCGTATCATCCCCAGCCGGCTGGGCAGGATTATCTTCCGCCCGGGCAGGGTGGCGCCGCAGCGGAACCGGTTGATCCCGGCCCCTTTCTCCACAAGGAAAAACACCATGACCACTCCGCGATATCAGACGGTGATCGAGGCCATCGTGATTTCCCCGGCGCACAATTATGTGGGCCATTTTGGCGGACCGGCGGGGATGGAGCCTGCTGTCCGTCGCGAAGAGGTTCGCCTGTTGCCCGGCCGGGGAATCGAAGGAGACCGCTACAGCCTGCGTGAAGGAAATCATCCAAAGCAGATCACTTTTTTTGACGCCGATACGCTGGAGGCGCTGGCGCGTCACGTGGGACACGAGGTTCATCCGGAGGCGGTGCGCCGCAATGTGTTCACGCGCGGGGTTGACCTGAATTTGCTGGTGGGGAAAGTCTTCAGCATTCAGGGTGTCCGGTTCGAAGGAACGCAGCACTGCCATCCCTGCTTCTGGATGAACGAGGCGGTGGGACCCGGCGCCGAGGATTTTCTCAAAAACCGGGGAGGTCTGCGCGCCCGGATACTTGATGAAGGCACGCTGAGGGTGGGGCCTGCTCCCCTGGCCATTAACCTGGAGAACGCCTGAGGCCGTCATGGGCGCCGCATCCGGCACGATTCCATCCCTCGTCCGCGGCGGCGTTCCTCCGCTTTACGGCCTGGTGATGGCGGGAGGGCGCAGCCTCCGCATGGGCCGCGACAAGGCGTTGATCCAGTACCACGGCGAGCCGCAGGCGGAGCGGATGTTTCGTCTGCTGGGGGCGATCTGCGAACGGACATATTATTCCTGCCGCCCGGATCAGGAAATCGGGCTTCCCGCAAGCCGGATTGTGGACAGGCGCCCGGATCGCGGTCCCGCCGAAGGTCTTTTGACCGCGCACCATGCGCATCCCGGGGCGGCGTGGCTGGTCGTGGCCTGCGATCTTCCATGGCTGGATCAACAGGCGCTTCGCGAACTGGCGAAGGCCCGCGCGCCGGAGCTTACCGCCACGGTCTTTCTTTCCGCGCGCGGATTTCCGGAGCCCCTGTGCGCCATCTATGAACCGGGCTTTTTTGCGGCCCACGGAGTCGATCTGGACAGCGGGGCCGCCGGTCCCATCCGGATTCTGCAAAGCCTGGGCGATCAGGTGAAACAGGTTGCGCCGTCCAATCCCTTGTGGACGGAGAACATCAATACCCCCGGCGATGCGGACCAGGCGATGAAGCGATTGGGCTTCGCCGGATGACGCCTTTGCAAGCGGAGCCTTGAACAGGTATTTTTTGTTCCTGTTATATTTGGAGCATTCCCGCATGAAACCCAGCCCGCCAGTTCCCCTCCGCAAAGACAGTTCGGAGCACTCCATTCTGGAGGAAACCCTGCATGGGGTGACCCACGGGATGGGGTTCGCATTCGCCATCGCGGCCCTGACCCTGCTGGTCGTGCTCGCGGCGTTGTACGGCAGCGCCCGGCACGTGACCGGCTTCAGCATTTTCGGAGGCGCCATGGCGCTGACTTACCTGTTTTCAACGCTGTACCACAGCCTGACCCACCGGCCCGCCAAGCGGATTTTCCGTCTTCTCGATCACGCGAGCATCTACCTGCTCATCGCGGGAAGTTATACGCCCCTGCTGCTGCTGAACCTCGACAATCCGGCCAATCTGCTGATGCTGGTGTCCGTCTGGTCGCTGGCGCTGATTGGGATGGTGCTGACGCTGACCATCTTCGAGCGCTACAAGCGGATCAGCCTGATCCACTATCTGGTCATGGGCTGGCTGGCGTTGTTTGGCTGGAAGGAATTGACGGATCCCCTCTCCACGTACGCCACCGTGATGCTGATCGCCGGCGGCGGCTCCTACACGGCGGGGGCGCTGTTTTACGCCTGGAAGAAAATGCCCTTCAATCATGCGGTCTGGCACGTATTCGTTCTAGGGGGAAGCGTCTGTCATTTCTGCGTGATGCTGGATTGTGTCCCGGCCGCTCCTGTCTGAACGCCAATCCGCCCCGGGCTGGCCTGGGGGGTGTTGCCGCCTTGCCCCCTGTCATGGCAGATTCTTCATGATTCCGGGAATTTGAGGAGGGGGCATGGCCGGTCTCGTTTCGCCGAAGATTGTATTGATCGCCGCCGCAATCACGCTGGTCATCGCTTTTGCGGTGACCAAGAAGAAAAAGCCCGCCGCAAAATCCGGCGATACCCTGTTTCCCGCCGCGTGCGAGGACACCAAACAGGCGGAACAGTCCTGCCTGATGCCGCTCTATTCCTGTTTCCAGCCCGGCGGCGAATGCAGCAAACTCGTGGAACCGATGGACATTGAAACGACATCCTGGGCCAATGGCGCGGTGGTCGAAGGGCAGGGCGGTTTCAACGACAACCTGGGCATTGGCGAGGACATCACGGCGATCATGAAGGACAACGTTTGCTACAGCAGCCGGGCGAAATTCGATCTTCTCGCCAACAGCGCCCAGTTGGTGATCACTTCGGGATCTCAGACATGGACCATTGACATCAAAATGAAGGGGGTGGAGGTCGCCTGTCCTGATGGAAAGACCGAAAAGTGGTTTAATCAGGATTTCGCGCGCTGTTCGCCGCTGCTGAAGACCAACACCCGCTCCTGCAAGGTGGAGGACGCCCGGTTCAAGGCCAATCCAAGCAAAACCCTGTCCACCACCTGTAATCGCATACGGGATTGCATTTGCGCCCAGCGCGATCGCGATGAGTGCATTCCTTACGATTTGGCGCTTCGCGCCGCCCGTAGCGACAGAACCTGCCAGCGCATCGGGAAACCGTATCATTGTCAGTAGGATGAAAACCGCATCCCGGGTGAATGAGGGGCGTTGCGCCATGCGAAACCGGCGTCCACAAATGAAACTGCGCTGCAGCGTCTTCATTCGCCGATTGCCGTACCGCGCCGCATATGCCACAATCTTTTTAGAACATCGCCAGACCCGGAGTCTTTCATGCGCACACTGAGCATCCTGATCGCCGCGGGCGTTTTGACCCTTGGCGCATCCGCTGTTTCCGCCCAGGGGCCGAAGAAAAAAGAGAAGGCTCCAACTCCCGCCTCCGCGCCTGCCGCCGGGGTGGATATGAAGGCTCCGGCCATTCCCGCCACGTGCAAGGATCCCACGCGCTTCCAGAAATCGTGTCTCCGCGAGATGCATGCCTGTTTCCAGCCCAACGGCCAATGCACGGGAAAGGTGGATGCTTCGGGCAAGGTCACGATGAAGTGGGCCAACGGCGCCACGCTGACGGCATCCACCGGCGGCCGTGGCGGCGGCGAAGGGGTGACCGGCATGGGCGAGGCGAAGATGGGCGCCCGGACCTGTTTCACCATGAACGTCAAGGTGGAAGATCTGAAATCCATGAAGTCGCGCTCCGAGTTTTCCGCCGGCGGGAAGAAGTATGTGGTCTCCACGGACGGAGACAATGTGGAAGTCATTTGTCCGGGAGGCGCCCGGGAAAGCTGGAAGCGCGGCGAATATGAATCCTGCGCGCCCGCGGGCGAGGGGGCCAGCAAGGGATGCAAGATGGAGGGCATGCCGGGAATGCCGCAACTGGGCGGCGGAGGCGCCGGAACGCCTGCGGGTGGAACGGCCAAACTTGTCCCAGTTTGCAAGAAGGTGCTCGATTGCATCTGCAAGCAGCAAGGCGAAGCCCTGTGCAAGCAGATGGAAGCGGCGATCTCCATGGCCAACAACGAGGAACAATGCAACGCCATGGCGGCGGCCACTGGTTGTCAGTAAGGAGCATTGGGCGTGTTCTGGTCGAGTGACGAAGCCTGTTTTCGTGAGCTGACCCGGGCGGAAGACCCCTTCTCCTGGCTGCGCGGCCTGGATGAACATGGTCCGGCTCTCCGTCCGCTGTTGCTTGAGCTGATTGAGGATGCGGTGTTTCTGCACCGCGGCCGCAATCCCGATCCCTTGTACGATTACATGTTGTTGACTGGTGGCAACCTGGACGACGCCTGCGATGGCTTTCGCGCGGAAGCCGAGGTGCGGGTGTTGCGTTTGGTGCGGGGCATGCTGGTGGATGTCATGCGCAATCATATCCCCGGCCGCACGGAGGAAGAAGCGCGCGTGTTCATCCGCCGGGTATACCGCAAGCCGGTGGAATGGTTCGAGGAAGAAGTGGTGATGGCGTTCCGCGAGGCGCTGGGCCAACCGCCGGATTTGCCGCTTGCCGATGGGCTGGATATTGAATTGTTCGGTTCCGTCATGCGCAATGGCCATCCCCGCGCCTGGTCCGGCGACATGGAATGCCTGGCTGAGTTCACCGGTTACCGCGAGTCCATCAACTGGATTCGCATGTCCCAGGAAGCTGAAGGGTTGGAGTACGCCATCGCCTGCCTGGTTGATCGCCAGTTCAATCCATTGAACGAGCGGCGCGAGCGTCATATTGATCGTTACGCGACCCGCTACGGCGTCAGCAGGGAGCAGTCGCGGGACATCCTGAAATCGGAAGCGCGTGAACGCTTGAGCCGGGTGTGCATCCAGCAGACAAGCCGATATATCGAAGCGCGCTACGAGAAAGGCTGCCTGGATGACCCCGGTGAGTGGATGATATTGCATTTTGGCCATCCGCTGGAATGGTTTCCCGATGAAATCGTGCTGCAGATGTACCGGGCCAATGGTCAGGTCCGTCCCATGTCGCTCAACACGGAACGGCGCGGTGGTTTTGCGGCCTGAGCGGGAATGGCTGGCTGGATTTTCCCGTCCAGGGTAACAAGGCGGAAGGCCCGGCCGTAATTGTGGTGAACCGGCGATCAGCCGCCCTGCCTGGGAGTTGCGATGAAAATCCTGTTGCTGTTGTGTTTCCCCGTCTTGGTCTTGCTGGGATGCGAACAGACCAAAACCGGAGAAAAGAAGCCGGCGGATTATCCTTTTGTCGCCGACAAGGGGCCGTTGCCCGCCACCGCCGCGGCTGAAATCGGCTTCGTGGAAAAGATTGTGGGAGGGAATGTCGAAATTCGCCGGGGGGCGGATCGCCGTCAGGCCGAGGTGGGAACCCGGCTTCATGCAGGCGATTTCATCTATACCATGAAAGCAGCCAAGGTGCGGGTGAAACTCCACGATGGCTCCATCCTGTGGATGAAGGACATGTCGGCGATGCATCTGGCGAACCTGGATTACCGGGAAGGCGTGGAACGCAAGGGTGCGATGGAGTTGATTGTGGGCCGGTTCATCCTCGAAGTGGCGAAGATGAAGGAAAACGTGCGTTCGTCGTTTGAAGTCACCACCCCGACCGTGGTGGCGGGGGTGCGCGGAACCCGCTTCTGGTCCTGCACGCTGATTGACTGCTTCGGCACGCTGGAAGGGCTGGTCGAAATCAAGAGCAAGGTGAATCCCGCCCTGGAGACCCGCCAGGTCGCCGCCGGCAATGCTTTCGTCAACACCCACAAGGGTCAATGGATTCCGTACGACGCAAAGCCTGAGCTAATCAAGGAAATCACGGACAGCGTTTATACCGAATGATGCGGGCGGCGGCGAAGGACCAGCTCGGCTCCCCTGATATCCGGCCATTCCCACGGAACTTGATGGAAAGCGAAAGCCGGTTCCGGCTGTCTTCTTGGCAAGAGAAAACATCTCATGCTATCTGCGCCAGCGAGTTGGGGAGTCGTCCAACGGCAGGACACCGGACTTTGACTCCGGTTATTCAGGTTCGAATCCTGACTCCCCAGCCATTCTGCTTTTCTTCCCGTTGAAGTTTTCTCACGGCGAGTTTCCAGGCAATGTGATTCAGCAGCCCGCGGGCGTCCATGGCGCTCCGGATGTCCGGAGAGAGAATGGCGATTGTTTCACGATAAACAACTGGGTTTTTTCGTTAAAAATGCTGGCTTGACTCCCCGGGGGGGGCTTCTACAATGCGCGGAATGCTGGCCTCCCGGCGGACTGGTGAAAATGGGTGACAACGCCAGTCGGGAGCAAGGTCAGCGGCAGGAGGCAGGTGTTGCTTCCTGCTTGCAAATGAACGGATTCATCCATGAAATCAACCATTTATGTGTGTATTCTCGCGGTGGCGGCGTGGTGTCTTCCCGCGCCGGCGGACGCCACCCTGGCGCTGGAACTGTCCCAGCGGCATTTGGTGTACCTCTCCTCGACCATCGTGCGCGGGACCGTGTCCAAAATCGAAAGCCGTTGGGCGCCGCAGGGCGGGCAAATTTATACCTACACCACCCTGCAAGTGGATGAGCCGCTCAAGAACGACCGGGAAACCGCGCCCAAAACCGTGGTCATCCGCCAGATCGGCGGCACGGTGGATGGAATCACCCAGAAGGTGGCCGGCGACGCCAGCTTTGAAATGGGCCAGCAGGTGGTGGTCTTCCTGCGCCGCAATACCGAAGGTGAGGATGTGTACTTCCTCACCGGTATGTCCCAGTCGAAATTCACGCTGTTCCGGAATGAAGGCCAGGATTACGTGCTGCGCAGCATGAAAGACCTGGCGTTCGTGCGCGTCAACGGACCGGGCCTTGCGCAAGCGAAGGTGGAGAATGCACCGGCGGAATCGCCGATCCGGTTGGCGGATTTCCGCGCTGGCGTCCTCAAACTGGTGGAAGAGCAGCGCGCTGGCGTTCCCATGAACGAGACGGTGAAGCTCAGGAATTTTTCTCCCATCCCCCCGGCGCCCGGGCAGGGAAAGCCCAACCTCAAAATCATCAAGTGAGGGCGCCATGATGACCAAGACGTTCCGCGGCTTCGGGCCGGTTTCTTTCTTCTTGCTGTTTGTGGCTTTGTATGTTCCGGCGGCCCAGGCGTTTGACACCATCAAGGCCGGCAACAAGAACATCTATTGGCCCCGCATGCCGGTGCCCTACTGGGTGCAGAAGGATGGTTCCGCCGACATCAGCGACAACAGCGATGTGGAGGCGGTCAAGGCTTCCTACAAGGAATGGGAGAAGCCGGAATGCACCTTCCTGCGTTTTGAGTTCAAGGGAGCCAACGATGTGCGGCGCGCCAGCCAGTCTGATGGACTGAATCAGGTTTACTGGGTCGAATCCAACTGGCCGCGCGAATTTGGCAGCGGCACCATCGGCGTCACCACCCCGGTATTCTATTATGACGGTGTGATCATTGACGCGGACATCCGCTTCAACGGTCAGGATTATTCCTGGTCCACCACGGGCGCGCGCGGCCGCATGGATGTGGCCAATATCGCCACCCACGAGATTGGTCATTTCCTGGGGCTGGGACATGAACCCAGCATCTTTGAAGCGACCATGTTTCCCTCCGCCACGCTGGGAGAAACCATCCGCGCCTCCATTCATCCGGATGACGCGGCGGGGGTTTGTTATATTTATCCGGCGGACAAGGGCGCGGCGGGCAGCAAATGCAACGCCGACACTGACTG
This sequence comes from Myxococcota bacterium, assembly GCA_022072125.1. GTDB lineage: Bacteria > Myxococcota > JAJVIH01 > JAJVIH01 > JAJVIH01 > JAJVIH01. The sequence goes on from JAJVIH010000034.1 coordinate 20,151, forward strand.
CAAGGCTGGTCTGAAATGTGTTTCCGCGGACGGGACCAAGGTCTGCACCAAGCCCTGTTCCCGCGATTCGGATTGCGGCTCCGGACTGGTTTGCCGCAACAGCCAATGCACCCAGCCTGAACCCGCGGGTGGGGGCGGCGGCGCTGGCAGCGCGGGGGGATTGTGCGCTCCCTGCTCCAGCGGCCAGGAATGCGCCAGCGGCATCTGCGTTCAGGGTCCCAATATGTCCATTTGCACCCAGACCTGCGATTCTTCACGCAACGCCTGTCCAACCGGTTACGATTGTGTGCCCACCCAGGGCGGACCGGGGGTTTGCTGGCCTTCCAGCAACAGTTGCAGCGGCGGCGGGGGAGGAGGGGGCGGCGGTCCCGCCCCAGCGGATATTGGCCAGCCGTGCGCCGCCACCGGGGGTCTGTGCAAGGCAGGCCTGGTGTGCGCGGGCTCCAGCGCCAACGACGCCAAATGCTACCGGATATGCAATACCTCGGGCGCCGATTGTCCCAATGGGCAAATCTGCGCCGGATTGCAGAATTTCGATGGCGGGGCCTGCGTGCCGGATCCCAATCCGCCCCGCCCCGACGCGGGTGTTTCCGATTCCGGCCGCACGGACGCCGGCGGGCCGTCTCCCGATTCCGGAGTTGTCCAGCCAGATACGGGCGAGGAAAATCTCCCTGGTCAGTTCGAGGTGTGCATCAGCGAATGCCGGAGGCCCTATGTCTGCGATCGCAATCTGTGCATCGAACCCTGCGACCTGATCATCAACAACTGCCCCGCCGGTCAGATGTGCATGGCCATCAAGGAAGGGGTGGGCGTCTGCCGCGGCAATGAACCGGCGCCAGGAACTGACGCCGCCGTTTCAGGCGGAGCGGATGGCGCAATCGCGCCGCCCACGGGTGGTGTGGCGGGAGGTTCCGGTGACTTCGCGGAGCCGCCTCCTGCTTCCAGTTGCAAATGTGCCGCCTCTCCTTCCCGGCCTGGCGCCGCCGCGGGATGGCTGGTGATGATGATGGCCGCCGTGTCCATGTGGTTGCGGGCTCGCTCACGCGGAAATCAATCGCCGAGGCTGTGATGGAAAAGATACGGCGGGGTGCGCCGGAACAAACCAGTTTCGATTTCACGCCGGTCCGGCGGCCCACGGCCGCCCAGCCGCTGGATCGGCCGCCCGCGCTTGACGCCCAAGCGATGCGCCGGGCCCTGCAGCGCCGCCTGCCCGGCAAGGAAATTCACCTGACCATCACCCAGAACCGCACCCGGGTGTTGTCCTACCGCCGGGTCGCCGAAGGATATCATGTCCGCCTTCACCAGATATTTCTGCACGGCGACTCGCAACTGATCGATCTCATCTCTCAATACATCGTCACCAATAACGAACAGGCGGGAAGAGCCCTCGATCGCTTCATCAACGAGCACCGGGAGCATATTGTCTCCCGGCAACGCGCCCTGCGTCTGGATACGGATGGCGAGGTCTACGACCTGCAGGCCGTTTTCGATGATCTCAACATGCGCTATTTCGCGGGAAAGCTTGGCGCGCTGCGCATCACCTGGAGCCGCGATGGCGGCCGCAGACGGCGGCGCAGCATCCGGCTGGGCGTGTACGAGGAGGGCGCGAAGCTGATCCGAATTCATCCGGCGCTTGATCAGGACTTTGTGCCTTACCAGGTATTGGCTTCGATTGTGTTTCATGAAATGTTGCATGCGGTGGTCATTCCCGATCGCAAGAATGGACGCCGTCACGTCCACAACAAACAGTTTCGCAAACTCGAAGCCTTTTTTCCCCACCACAAGGAATCCGAAAACTGGATTTCCAAACACCTTGACCTGCTGCTTTCCTATCGCGGCTCCAGGAAATGATGAACCCAGACCAACCGAACGTCCCCGGCGGCGAATCCGCCGTCCCCCTGCACGAACCCGAACTGCCTCACCCCATTGGCGCCAAGCCGTATTCCCAGTGGCCCCGCTTGGACGATGATGTCAAACGCGCCCTTGCGGAAATGGGATACGAACTGCCCACGGAGGTGCAGAACCTGTCCATCGAGCCGCTGCTCGACGGCGCGGACCTGCTGGTGCAGGCGCGCACGGGAACCGGAAAAACCGCATCCTTCGGCATCCCCATCATTCAGAAACTCAATTCCTCCACGGTGGGCATCCGCGCGCTGGTGCTTTGTCCCACCCGCGAACTGGCCGGACAGGTGGCGTCGGAGATCGCCGCCATCGGCAAATACCGCGGGGTTTACTCCGTCGCCATCTATGGCGGAGCGCCGTTCCAGCCCCAGGTGGCCGCGCTGGAGCGCGGGGCGCCGGTGGTGGTGGGCACGCCAGGGCGGTTGCTGGATCACTTGTCATCCGGACGGCTTGATCTGTCCAAGGTGGAGTTCATGGTGCTCGATGAAGCCGATGAAATGTTGTCCATGGGTTTCTACGAGGATGTGCTGACGCTGATTGAGCGCGTGCCGCGGACAGCCCAGACCCTGCTGTTTTCCGCCACGCTGGATCAAGCCATTGAAAATCTGGTGGCGCGTTTTCTCAAGAATCCACAACGGATTTTTGTTTCCAGCGGCGAGAAGGTCAACGTGGACCGCATCGAGAACGAAATCTATTTCACCGTCGCCGGTGTTTCGAAACCGCGCCAGTTGAAATGGATCTTCGATATCGAAAAGCCGCGCAGCGCCATTGTCTTCTGCAACACCCGGCAGGACACCCAGCTTGTCGCCAGTTTCCTGTCGCGGAACGGAATCAACGCCGAACCGCTCTCCAGCGAAATCAACCAGCGCCAGCGCGAACGGGTGATGGCGCAGATCAAGGCCGGAGAACTCAACTACATGGTGGCGACCGATCTGGCGGCGCGCGGCATAGACATCGCCCGCCTGTCGCATGTCATCAACTACAGCCTGCCAGAGGATCCAGCGGTGTATATTCACCGGGTGGGGCGCACCGGCCGCATTGGAAACACCGGCAAGGCCATCAGCCTGGTGGGCGGCAAGGACATCGTCACCCAGAGCCAGATCATCAAGCGCTACAACGTCAAATTCGTGGAGAAACAGTGGCCGCCGGAAATCCTCAACGAGAAGAATGATATGGCCATGGCCTTGGAGCGGGAACGCCAGCGCGAAGCCGGTGAAGGGCCGCCGCCTCCGCCTCCGGCGGCCGTGGATCCGCAGCGCCATCTTCCCAGGCTCGACACCATCCGGGCGCGCCTGCCCGCCCAGGCCCCCGAGGGAGTGATGGAACTGGCGCGCGAACTTTTACAGGCCCCCGACGCCCCCGCTCTCGTTTCTGGATTGCTGACGGCGTATATCCGGCCCGAGCGCGGAACTCCTTCCCATTCCGGGCGGCAGGAAGGCGGCGGCCGGCGGGATCATGCTTCCAGCCGCGGCCCGGGACGCGATGGAGAACGCCGCGGCGGGCGTCGCAACCGGGGAGGCGGACGCGGCCGTGATCGCCGTGGTCCGGATGGCGGCGCTTCGGGAGGATCGGGCTCCGGCGCCGGCGAATCTGGCGGCGGGTGATATCAGGAATCCCGGATGACGGACGGCGGTTGTCCCAAACCGCTGTCCGCGATTACACGACTCATCTGTTTGACATGGCGGCGTCCGCCGCTTCAGCGGTCCGCGATATGCTCGCGGGTCAACTCCATCAGCAGGCGCGCGAAACGAGGATGTTGCCCCACGGGGGGGAGAATTTCGATCCGCAGTCCCGGACAGATTTCTTGCACGGCCTGAACCAGCGCCGGAATATCGTTGTCCACATGGCCGCCGCCCGACATGAACAGCGGAAGCAGGGCCATTTTCCGCACCCCGCGGGCGTATCCTTCGCGCGCCACCTCCTCCAGACTGGGGTGGGCGAATTCCATCCAGGCGATGGCGACTGCATGTTCGCCCGCCCCGGCGCGCAGGGTCTGAAGCATGGATTCAAACGGCGCCCGCCATTTCGGGTCGCGGCTGCCGTGGGGCATCAGAATCAGCATGTCATGTCTCCTATCGTCTGCCGGAGCAGGCGATTTCCGCCAACGGCAGTCGCATCTCCCGGGGCGGATATCGTACGATCCGGAATGTATTCCGGCCGGACCGGAAATGCATGGGCGCGCATGCGGAAGGTGTTGGTCCCATGTCCGCCCTACTTGCCCAAGCCGGGCTGATCTGTAATCTTGCGCCGCTTTTGGGAAGGTGAACCATCGTGGGCATTGAAATTCGCGAAGTCCGGAATTCCGCGGATCACAAGGCGTTTGTGGCGTTGCCGGATCGGCTTTACGCCGGCGATCCGGCCTGGATCGCCCCATTGCGCATGATGGTGAATGACACCCTGTCCCCCAAACACAACCGTTTTTTTGATCATGGCGAGGCCCAGCTCTTTCTGGCGTTCAGGGATGGCCGTGTGGTGGGACGCATCTCCGCCCAGCAGAACCGGGCGCACAACGAAAGGCACCAGGATAAGCGGGGTTTCTTTGGGTTTTTTGAGAGCGAAAACGACCCGGATGTGGCGCGGGCTTTGGTGCGCGCGGCGGCGGACTGGTGCGAAAAGCGGGGCCTGAATGAAATCGCCGGGCCGATGGATTTTTCCATCAACGAGGAAATTGGGGTGCTGGTCAAGGGCTTTGACAAACCGCCCTACGTGCTCACCAAACATTCCCTGCCATATTACGGAAACCTGCTGGAGCAGGCCGGACTGGCGAAGATCAAGGATGTGTTCGGCTGGAGTTACGAGCCCGGAAAGCCCCTGACCCGGCTTGCCGAGCGCGCCTACAACATGATCAAGTCGCGGAATGACGTGCGGTTCCGTGACGTGGACATGAGCCGGTTTCACGATGAAATCCGTATCGTGATGGATATCTTCAACGACGCCTGGGGAGACAACTGGGGTTTTGTTCCCCTGACCGAACGCGAGACCGAAAAGGTCGCCACCGATCTGAAGCTGCTGATTGATCCGCGCATCGCCTTTATCGTCGAGATCGAAGGCAAACCAATCGCCATGTGTATTGGCGTTCCCAACCTGAACGAGGCCGTACGCGATTTTGGCGGGCGGCTCTGGCCATGGAATATCGCCAAACTCATCTGGCGGCTGAAATTTCAGGGCGTGAGAAGCGGCCGCCTGATGCTGCTGGGCATCCGCAAGGAATACCAGCGCTTCGCCATGGGCGCCCTGTCCGCCGCCATGTACGCCGAAGTGAGGGCGCGCGCGCATATCGCCAGGATTGAGCAGTCCGAACTGGGCTGGACCCTGGAAGACAACGAAGCAATCAACAAGGGCATCGCCATGATGGGCGCGGAGCCCTACAAAACCTGGCGCATTTATGGCGCGCCGCTGCCGCTCAAGGGATGACCCGTGTTTGAGATCATCCCGGCCATTGATCTGAAGGGCGGCCAGTGCGTGCGCCTGCTGCGCGGGGCCATGGACCAGGCGACCGTGTATGGCGGCGATCCGGCGGCGATGGCCAGACGCTGGCGCGATGAAGGCGCGACCCGGCTGCACGTGGTGGACCTGGATGGCGCCGTGGGCGGTTCTCCCGCCAATTTCGCGGCGGTGGAGGCCATCGCCCGGGGTGTGGATATTCCCATTGACGTGGGCGGCGGCATCCGCGGCGAGGAAGTCATCCGCCGTTATCTGGATGCGGGCGCCCGCTGGCTGGTGCTGGGAACTGTCGCGCTGGAGCGTCCCGGCGACGCCGTGGACTGGATCACCCGGCATCCGGGAGTGTTTTACGTGGGGATAGACGCCCGCAATAGCAAGGTCGCCACCCGCGGCTGGGTGGATCAGACCGCTGTGGACGCCGCGGATCTGGCGAGGCGCTTTATTTCCACCCCTCTGGCCGGATTCATTTACACGGATATTCACCGCGATGGCGCGTCCAGCGGCGTCAACCTGCGGGAAACAGTGGCCTTTGCGGCGGAGGTCCGGCGTCCGGTCATCGCTTCGGGCGGCGTGGGGTCGCTGGAAGATCTGCGCGAATTGATGGAGACGGCGCGCAACACCGCCATCACGGGCGTCATCGCCGGCCGCGCGTTGTACGAAGGCAGTCTGTCGCTGAAGGAAGCCTTGCGGCTCGCCGCGGAATTTCCTTAACAGCCAGTTCTCGATTCAATCCGGAGAGCATCATGCTAGATGTGAAATATGTGACATCCAATCTGGAAGAAGTGGAGCGCAAGCTGAAGCGCCGTGGCGCAACCCTGGATTTGGAGCCCCTCCGTGCGCTGGCGGAACGCCGCGCCGCGCTGGTGACCGCGATTCAGGAGAAGCGCACCGCCATCAACGCCGCCAACGCCGATATGGGCAAACTCGCCAAGGCGGGCGACAAGGCCGGGCTTGAAGCACGCCGCGCCGAACTCAGGGAGATTTCCGGGGCCATCAAGCCCGCGGAAGATGAACTGGCTTCCATCGAGGCGGAACTGGAAAAACAGTTGCTTTTCATCCCCAATATTCCGGATGACTCCGTGCCCGATGGCGCCAGCAGCGACGACAACCCCATTGTGCGTACGTGGGGAGAGAAGCCGGTGTTTGACTTCACGCCCAAATCCCACTGGGAAATCGGCGAAGCCCTGGGCGCCATGGATTTTGATCGCGCCGCGAAGATTTCAGGCGCTCGTTTCTCCGTGTTGAGCGGCCCGCTTGCCCGGCTGGAGCGCGCCCTGATTGATTTCATGCTGGATATCCACACCCGCGACCACGGGTACACAGAGGTGTCGCCTCCCTATCTGGTGACGCGGGAAACCATGACCGGCACGGGCCAGCTTCCCAAGTTCGAAGAGGACGCCTTCAAGACCGTCAATCCTGAACTGTTTCTGATTCCCACGGCGGAAGTGCCGGTGACCAACTTGTACCGGGACGAAATTCTGGAAGGCGCCCGCCTGCCCATCGCGCTGACCGCCTATACACCGTGTTTCCGCAGCGAGGCGGGCAGCTATGGCAAGGATACGCGGGGGCTTATCCGCCAGCACCAGTTCCACAAGGTCGAACTGGTGCGTTTCGTCCATCCGGAGCAGTCCGCGGAAGAGCATGAAAAACTGACCTCGCACGCCGGGGAAATCCTCAAACGCCTGGGGCTGCATTATCGTGTCGCGGCGCTTTGCACCGGGGACATGGGGTTCGCCTCCGCGAAGACCTACGATTTGGAGGTCTGGCTGCCCGGCCAGAATGCGTACCGGGAAATCTCCAGTTGTTCCAACTTCGGGGATTTCCAGTCGCGGCGCGCCAATATCCGCTTCCGCGAAACTCCGAAGGACAAACCCCGCCTGGTGCATACCCTCAATGGTTCCGGGCTGGCGGTGGGGCGCACCCTGGTCGCGATTCTGGAAAACTGCCAGGAAGCGGACGGCTCGGTGCGCATTCCAGGGGCTCTTCAGCCCTATATGAACGGGCTTTCCCGCATCACGGTTCCCGCTGGTTGATGCGGATATGCAGGGAAGCGCGGCGCGGTTCGCGTTTCCACTTTCCGGCGGCGGAAAGTGTTCTCGAAGCGGTGGGCATGCGCGGCGGGCGGTCAGGGAACGCCCGGTGAATGTCCGGACATCCGCAATCCGTTACTGCGCCGGACCCAGGGCCTGAATCGCCGCCTTCAACTCCGCGGCGGATTGCCAGCGTTCCTTTGGGCGGGGGCGGATGCAGCGCTCGATGATCGGGTCCCATCCGGCGGGGACCCCGCGTCCCATTCCGCCAAGCGGGGCGAAATCGCCCACGGGCTGTTTGCCGCAGGACAGGATTTCATACGCCATCACGCCCAGCGAAAACAGATCGGCGGTCTGATCCACTTCGCCGGCGGAAAGCGCCTGTTCCGGCGGCATGTAGCGCGGCGTTCCAAACATTTCCCCGGAGCGGGTGAGTTTGTCATCCGCGCCGGCGGGCATCTTGGCGAGACCAAAATCCGCCAGCTTGGCCACGCCTTCGCGGTCGAAGAAGACGTTGCTTGGCTTGAGGTCGCGGTGGATGATTCCATGCTGGTGCGCAAAAGCCAGTCCGTCGAGGATATGGGTGATTGCGCGGATGATCAGCGGGTAGGTGAGTTTGCCTTCCTCGAAGGCTTTCCACAGGTCGCCGCCTTCCAGAAACTCCATCACGATGAAATAGTTCTTGCCATTGTCGCCGTGCTCGATCAGCCGCACGATATTGGGATGGTTGAGCATGGCCATCACATTGGCCTCACGCACAAAGCGCGCGACCAGCATCTGGTGGGTATTGAACTGCTCCAGCAACACCTTGATGACTACATGGGCGCCATCGGTTTTGCGGTGAGCCAGCAGCGCCTTGCCCATGCCCCCCTTGCCGAGTTCCCGCAGGATTTCATAGGTGGCGTCGAAGGCGCCGCTGCCGCCCTTTACCTCATCAAAGGCGGTGCGCAGGCTGTCCACGGCGCGCCGCAGCTTTTCCAGTTGGATGGGATCGGGTTTGAACAACTCCTCCCGCGCCTGAAAGATGTTGGAACCCAGGATTTTGAGCGTCCTGAGTTTGGTTTCCATCATCATCAGTTTGGTTTTGACGGAGAGGTCCTTCTCCTGTTTGGTCAGGGCGCGGATGCGCTCCACCAGTTGGCCGTCAATATCCTTCAGTTCGCCCAGAATACGGCCGAGAATATCCGCGGCGCTGGCGCGGGCGTTGCGATCCTTCTCCCCCTCCAGCACCTTGAGCAGGTTGGGGATATCCTTGCCGGTGAAATTGACGCTCGACCCGAGTGAAATCTGGGTCTTCGCAAGTTGTTCCGCGAGTTTTTCATCCAGTTCGCTCATGCCCGCAACCTCGCGCCGCAACTTGCGCAGAAGCGGCCCTCGATCGGGTTTTCATGCTGACAGGCGGGGCAGCGCGCCCGTGCTCCCGCCGGATACATGCCCGCCGGAGGGATTACGCCAGGAAATCCGCCCACCGTCTGGACGGGGGGAGCGGGCGTGGTTCCGCTGATTACAGCGGCGATGGCCGCGGCCTTTCCGGCGTCCACGTTGGAGTTGGTGATGGCTTCCAGCGCCTTCGCCTTGAGGCCGGCCTCGGTGCGCTGTTTCTCCATCTCGCGCTCGTGATTGGCCTGCTTGCGCTGGTCATCCAGCTTCATCGTCTCCGCGAGATTGTTGAGCCCAACCTTGCTCCATTTTTCGGTGATTTCGATCTCCGCCTGCTGGTCCTTCAGGCGTTTGGCGCGGGCGTAGTCATCATTGAGTTCGCTGATTTCGACCTGATGCTGCGCGCGCAGCCGGGACACAAGAAACTCCCGCTGGAGTTGGGCGTCTTCCTTTTTCTCGCGGAGGCCGCGCACCAGTTCCTCTTTTTCGTGGTCGCGCAGCAGTTTTTTGGTGTCCAGGGCGCTCATGTACTCGGCGAGTTGATCATCCCGCTCCAGTTGGGCGATCTTCTCCGCTGTCAGCACTTCCTGCATCTGCTGCATCAGGTCCGCGCGGGCGCGCCGCTGTTCAATATCGCGGGAAAGACCGTCCAATTCCTGCTGGCGGCGGGCGTATTCGACATTCTTCGCCATCAACTCGTTCTGCAATCCCTCCATCTCCGGCGAACGGAAATTCAGTCCGCCGACGCGCGTCACCTTCAGCCCCATCTGGTTGAAGGTGTTGGGAAGCTGTGTTGAAAGCACGTACAGCAATTCGCTCTTGATTTCCTCGCTGCCGATGAGATCGGCGTATTTCTTGCCCTTGATGAAAACCTGCATCGCGTTCTGCATCTCCGGCAGAATGGCGCGATTCAACTCCTCAAGCGAATAGGCGTCGCGGCCCTTCATCAGGTTCACGTGGAAAACGGACGGATTTTCCACCGACAGGAAAAATTCGCCGCCGGCCCAGACCTTGATGTTGTCGCTGGTGATCAGATCCGGAAAGCCCATGGAGACCCCATTCAGGCCCGCGTCAATGACCACCACCGCGTACTGTTTGGCGCGGGTGAAAAAATCCAGGGCCTTGCCTAGCAGGCCGGTTTCCGCGCGGAGCTGGTGGAACCCCGGCTCCAGACGGCCTTCGTATCGGCCGTCCACGAACAGCATGGCGACGGCGCCATGTTCCACGAGCACGCCAGTCTGGAGTTTGCCGGGGAGGTCGCTGGGCTCCAGGCGCTTGGCGAAAATCCCGCCGCCGCTTCTCCACCGCAAACCGGGAGCTGGTTGATTGGAAACCTGCATGACCGCCTCCGTGATCAGATTCTCGCCTTGTAGCGCGAGCGGACATCCTGAATAGTGTGCTGAATCTGTTGCGCGTCTTCAAGGGTGAGGTTGGGGCGTCCGCCGTCGCGGGACAATTCAAGCAGTTTCTGAAAGCCGCCCGAAAGGTCCTTCAGGCTTTCCAACACGGAGTCATCCATTTTCTCGCGGCCCTTCAGCCTGGAGTATTCGCTGACGAACGCATCACCGGCGGGAGCGCCCCGCACTTCGTTGTCGAGCCCGTCCAGTTCACTGATCACCCGCTGCAACGCGACGCCGATCTCCTTGTCGCCCCGGCTGGCCGCCGCTTTCTGCGCGTCCACCAGTTTCTGGCGGCTTTCACGCAGCGAGGCTTCGATATCCCCGCGCAGGCGCAGGGCCTCTTCCACCAGCCCGCCCTTGATGACCTTCGACGCGCCGCGCTTCATCATCACCAGGGCCACTACCGTGATGGCGCCCAGGGCGGCCAGGACAAATATCCACCACTGCGTGGCCTTGACCTCGTCATGGAATTTCCCCTGCATGACCACTTCATTGGTCTTCAGGATGACAATCTTCACGTCGGCTTCGATGGTTCCGGTCCAGTCGTCTCCCAAAAACTGCGTGACGTTGCCTGTCAGAATGGCCTCGGCGGCGAACCCCTCGGGCTTGCATTTGGTCTCCTGACGGATCCAGTCGGCCATCTCCGTGCCGCAGGCCTGGAGCACCTTCTGCAACTCCTCGCGTTCAACCAGGATCAGATCGGGAATTTTCTGCTTGATGGCGGCCATCAGCGCATTGGTCATGTCGCGGCGGACATAGGGATCGGGCGCCTCGAATCCCCACACCGCCAGGGTGCGGAAGGTGAGGGCGTCGCCCTTGGGGAAGGCGTCCGCCACCTTGCCCGCGAAACGCCGGATGGCTTCCTTCCGCGGATTGGATTCTTCATAACCCTGCGCCCAGGCGGGGTAAGCGGCGAACAGAAGCAGCGCCAGCAATGTGGAATGGAAAAAGGTTCTCATGGATGCAATCCCACTGGCCCGGTTGGCTGGTTGTTGTTCTTCATGACGGAGACAGGCCGGAAAATTATTCAACATATTTTCCCCTGATGAGGTCATCGTTGAACTCGCTCACCTTGATGATTTGCGACACGCGGGCCATCAAATCGCTGGTGGACAGCCGGTGCCTGAACAGGAACACCGATTTGATGCGGTGACAACCCAGGCTGTCCAGCCGGACCTCGCGAACCTGTTCCATAGATTTCAGAAATTCCTCCACGGCGGCGCAGGCGCGCGCATCCCTGGTTCCGGACACTTCCAGGGTCATGTCGCGGAAGGGGACCGCGCCATGGGCCGCCAACACCGCTTGAAGGAATTTGTCCGAGACCTTGCGCGCCAGTTCCCGCGCCGCCTCTCGCCCCGCCGTGTCGAAATCCTTCGGGGAAGATCCGATGACTTCCATCGCCGGAATGGAGGCGACTATCCGGCCTTCGGATGGGCGGAAGAGCACCGCTTCGCCTTCGGCGCGGGCGGTGAAAAATCCGGGATTCTGCTGTCCCTGGTGAACCTTCATGCGCACCCAGGCGACGGCGCCCGCGAGATAGGCCACGCCAATCTTCGCGGCGGCCTGGTGGTTATTCTGGCTCAGGGCCTTCGCCAGTTCCTCTGTTCCTTCCTTCTGGAAGGTCAGGTAGTTGGTGACCTGCTGGAAGCGCGCGTCCAGAAGGGATTTGGTGATGTGGTCCGCGAGGTAATGCACCTGGGCGCCCTGGATATCCGTTTCGCTGGTCACCACCACGATGGCGTCGTTGCGCATCAGTGAATACAGGGCGCGATCAAGCTGTTCTGGCTGAACGAAGGCCGTCACGGCGACCTCGCACAGCGAACCCATCGGTTTTTCCGACTCCACTTCGTAGGCCTTGATGACGCCCCGGGTTTCCGAGGTGATGTCGCTATTCATCAGCGCTCCATTGAAAACCGTCGAGGTTTTGCTGAGCGCCACGCCCAGGGCGGTGGTGATGGCGTTGATCAGCGCGGCCTTTTTCGCCGCCGAGCAATCGCCGCCCACGCCTGACGCCCGGGTTTTGATGGCGCCGTCCGCATTGGGGACGCTGGCCGCGCCGATCAGGCTGCCGGCTTTGTATTCCAGCGCCGCGAAAGGGCTGCCCCGCGCCGCCGCGGGCGGATTCTGGGACGGTTGAGTTGGCGGAATCTGCCTGGGCGCCGCCGCCGGCGCCGGGGGAGCGGGAGGCGGATCGCTTTTGCAGGAGGAAAAAAACAGCGCCCCGGCCACGAGGGCCAGGGCGCTGATATTGGCGGTTCGCTGGATCATGGAAGAAGCCGTCGCCGCATCAGTTGTAGAGCTTCAGGCTCTCCTTCAGCCGCTGGATGAACAGCAGGGCGTCGGCGCCGCTGACCGGCTGGGTGGGATTGAAATTCCCATCCACGTCGGCTTCCATGATGTTGCGGGTGGTGCAGGTCATGGCCGCGTTGAACGCCCAGTGGCTCGCCGGAACATCCTTGAACGGCGAGGCGGATCCCAGGAATTTGCTGGCCAGCGACTGGTCGTTGTTGACGCGCACCACCAAGTCTTCCGCGACCAGGGCGAAGGCGGCGCGGGTCACCGCCTCGGTGGGACGGAAGGCGTTGCTGTCTTCCGGCTGCAAGCCGCGGACCTTGTATTTGAGCGCGATCTTGATGTCCGCCGCCAGGGAGTGGCTCTCCACGTCCGGCGGGATGCCGCTCTCATATGAGTTGCTGCTCCCCTGGCCCGGGGCCTTGAAGGACTGGGGCTTGTCTTCCTTCTTTTCGGCCCGCTCCAGCACCTTTTCCAGGCGGAACTCTTCCACCAGCAGCGCCGCCAGGTCCGCGCGGGAGATGGATTCCACCAATGCTATCTCCTTGCCGATGCGGGTGCCGGGGGCCGCGCGCTCGATTTTCTGCACGAGCTTCCACTCGGATTCGGCTTCCTTGGTCCAGGTTTTGCCGATCTCCTTCACCCGGGAGAACATCTCGCCGGCCTTCTTGAAGTTGTAGAAGCGCTTGTAGGCCACGCCCATGAAGTAATGGGCTTCCGGCGAGTCCTTGTTGTTGTCAATGGCCTTTCTGAAGTGCTTCTCGGCCTTTTCGATCCAGTCGTCGCCCTTGCGCTCCAGCGAGGCGATGCGGATGCCGTCGGTGTGGGCGATCTCCTTTTCGGCCGGTTTTTCGGCCTTGGAGACGCCTTCGTCCAGCAGGTCGTTGGCGGCCTTGAAGTCGTTCTTCATGGCCGCGACCAAGCCGAGTCCGGAATATGCGGGGCCGTATTCCGGATTGCGGGCCTTGGCGCGTTCCAGCGACTTCTGCGCCTGCTCCAGGTCGTTTTTCATGAAGGCGTCGTCGGCGGTGGAGCGGTGATGCTCCGGAGTGTCGAGTTGCGCGTCGCGGTCCACCGGCTTGGCGCCGCTGCATGCGCCCACCACCAGGGAAAGCCCGGCCAGCGCGACGGCGGGGATGAGAATGCTCAGGTTCTTCATGGCGTGAATCTCCAGTGAGTATGGGTGTGCGTGTGCGTTGGATCAGAACACGATGAACACACGTTTCTCGCCCAGGAACTTGGTTTTCTGGTTGGCGGCCAGTACGCCCGCGGCGTCGCCGTCGCTGATGACCACGTCGGTCTTGCTGTCGCTCAGTTTGGCGGCCTTGATGATCAGCGGGTTGTCGCCCACGCGGTCGGTGGCCTTCTTGGCGTCGTCCACCGAGCCGGCGTAACCCACCACGCCGTATTTATAGATGTAGTCCTTGTTCACGTCGTCGCGGGAAAACACCTTCTGGCCGTTTTCCGCGAGGATGCGCGGCGCGAAGTCCGGACGTCCGCCAAGGCCCTTGGCGTCAATGATCAGGCCGGTGTAGGGCTTGGTCAGCATGTCAATGGCCACGCCGCCGATCTTGGCGCCCTGCGGGTTGAAGTTGAAGGGCTGGGTTCCATCCGGCTTGGCCGCGTCAATGATGGCCGCGCCGAGGGCGTTTTTGTCTCCGAAGAGCAGCAGACCGACCTTGCAGCCCATGCTGTAGTTGGGGCCGGGGCTGGTGTCGTCGAAGTAGGAGATGTAACGGACGCCCTTGAGAACGCCCTTGGTCGCTTCGATGGCGACGCTGCGCTCCAGGGCGCCCATGACCACCACGGACTGCTTTTCGACGTAGGTCTCGATCTGTTCCTGCAATTTGGTCTTGGCGACCACGCAGGCGGCCTCAAGCGCGGCGACCTTGCACTGCTTGGCGTCCTTGACCAGGTTCAGGTTGCACACGCCCATGCCGACGGCTTCAATGTAGTTGTCCTTGTGGTTGATCTGGATGTTGAAGTCGCTGCCCACCTGCTTCTGGACCAGCGCATCCACCGGATCATCGGATTTCTGCTTCCACCATTCGGTGGGAGCGGGCGGGGCCACGGGCTGGCCGTTGAAGCTCAGGCCCGGGGTATTGGTGGTTCCGGCGGCCGCGGGCGCGGCGGCAGGGGCCGCGGCGGGTTGTTGACCGGGCTGGGCGGCCGGCTGGCCGGGAGCAGGCGCTCCAGGCTGGGTGGGCGTGGTGGCGGTCTGGCTGCCGGTATTGACATTGCACGCGGCAAAGGCCAGGACAGCGGCGACGGCGAGCATCGCCCCGGCCAATTGCGGTTGATGGTTGGACAGGGTGTTCATCTGCGCTTCCTCCATGAAACCGGCGGCATGCCGGTTGTTGCAGGGGTGAATCTCTTCCCGGGATTTGCCCCTTCACTCCCCATGACGGACCCGCCCGGAAATTTTTTTCATTTCCAGCAAGCGGGCGCCGGCTCGATTGGGGTCTGACTCCCTTGGGGTGGCGGGACTGTAGAGGAACCCTTCCATGGGCGCAAGCCATGGATTGCGCGCCGGCGCGCTGTTTTCACAAACTGACAGGCGCGCCATGCAGATGGAGGATTCTCAGGAGACCGGGCGCCGTCAATCAGTGGGTGGAGTGTGAAATTTCACAAAATCATCCGCGGGGGGCCACGGAATGGTCACCGGGGTGAAAATGAATAGCTGAATATATAGTGGTGACAAGTAAACTGTGCGCCAGATATGGTGTGAACCACTATAATTTACCCTCATTTACCTTTCATTCATGCGAAATTCTTGATTTGTGGCCAGTTATGCCCGAAGTTAGGAATGTCAAACAAATTTTACATCCACGCTGGATGGACAGGCGAGATGGACGACCCGAAGAAATACTCCAAGAACAACGTGCAGGCCATACGGGAGGCGCTGCTGTTGAGCAAGGCCGAACTGGCCCGCCGCGCCGGAGTTTCTCCGCTGACGATCGATCGCATCGAAGCGGGCAAGGATTGCCGGGTGGATACCAAGCGCAAGATCATTCTCGCCCTTGGACTGAAGCTCAGCGAAAAGGACAAGGTCTTCGTTGAAGGCGGTGTGGATGACAACAGCCGCCAGGCGCGGGAAGCCGTGCAGATCGCCCTCAAGAACCAGCGCGGGACTTAACCATGTTAGGACTTGGAAAAGGAAAATCTCTGCTGGGCCTGGACATCGGATCGCACGCGGTCAAGATGGTCCAGCTCAAGCCGACCAAAAAAGGGTTTGCGCTTGTCCACTTCGGCATCGCGCCCCTGTCGCCCGAGTCCATCATTGACGGCGCCATCATGAACGCCCCGGCGGTGGTGGATGTGATCCGCGACATGCTGCAGACCCACAAGATCAAGACCCGGGAGGCCGCCATCGCCGTTTCCGGCCACTCGGTGATCATCAAGAAGATCAACCTGCCGGTGATGACCGCCGAGGAACTGGAGGAAAGCATCCAGTGGGAAGCCGAGCAGTACATTCCGTTCGACATCAACGACGTGAATATTGATGTGCAGATCCTGCGTCCGGAATCCGCCATTCAGGGGCAGATGGAAGTGTTGCTGGTGGCCGCCAAGAAGGAAATGATTTCCGATTACACGGCGGTGGTGGGTGAGGCGGGCCTGCAGGCGGTCCTGGTGGACGTGGCCAGTTTCGCGGTGCAGAACCAGTTTGAGGTGAATTACGAGGCGCCAAAGGGCGAAACCGTGGTGTTGATCAACCTGGGGGCCAGCGTCATCAATATCAATATCCTCAATGACGGCATCACGACCTTCACCCGCGACATCAACATGGGCGGCAACCTGTTCACCGAAGAGGTGCAGAAGCAACTCAATATCTCGTACGACGAGGCCGAGGCGCTGAAGCTGGGCGGCCAGTACGGCAAGGAATCGGATGCGGTGATTCCGCAGGAAGTGGAGAAGGTCATCGGCGAGGTCAGCCAGAACGTGGCGTCCGAAATCCAGCGGTCGCTGGATTTTTACTCGACCACCACCGCGGACAACTCCATCAGCAAGATCTACCTCAGCGGCGGCACCAGCAAGATTCCGGCCCTGTACAAGCTGGTCGAGAAAAAGCTGGGCGTGCCGGTGGAAGTGATGAACCCGTTCCGCAACATCGAAGTGGACGCGAAGAAATTCGACCCCGGCTACCTGCAGGAGATGGCGCCGCTGATGGCGGTGGCCACGGGCCTTGCACTGCGCCGGGTAGGGGACAAGTAGGAGAGAGAGGATTCCGCCATGATCAAGATTAACCTCCTACCCGTCAAACAGAACAAGAAGCAGGAAAGGGCTATCGTCCAGCTCATCTTCCTGGGCGCGGCCTGGGTGATTGCGCTTGTCATCATTTACATCGTGGACGACATGGAGCGGCGGCTGATCAGCGCCAAGGAGACAGAGAGCGCGGATCTGGCGAAGAAAATCGAGCAGATGGACAAAATCATCGGCGATATCCAGACCATCGGCAAGGTGCGCGACGAACTTCAGCAAAAAATTTCCGTTATCGCCAGTCTTCGGACTACTCTGTCGGTACCGGTAAGAACGCTTGACAAGCTGTCCAGCGCGGTTCCGGAAAAGCTGTGGCTGATTTCCCTGGAAAACACCCGCAACCCCACGGAGATTGATTTGAAGGGCGAGTCCGTCAACGAAAAGATCATCGCCCAGTTCGTGCAGAACCTGGAAAGCGACCCCTACTTCAAGAACGTCAACCTGAAGAAGACGAATTTCCAGGGCCCCGACCGGCGCTCATTCGAACTCAGTCTGGCCTTCAGCCCGGACAAGAAGGGCGCCGCCGAAGCTGGCGGAAAGTGAGGACGACGCCATGCCGACCAAAGAGCAAATATACCAGATCGTCATATCGGCGCCGTTCTCCCAGAAAGCCATGGCGGCCGGGTTGCTCATTGTCCTGACCGGCCTGCTGTACTGGTACAACATCTATGCCGATCTGACCACGAAGCTTGAGGATCTTGAAAAGAAGGTCGAACAGCAGAACGCCGAAATCGAGACCAAGCGCAAGCAGGTGGGGCAATTGCCCGAGTTCCAGGCCCAGCTCGCGCGTCTGCAGGCCAACCTGAAGCTGGCCACCAAGAGCCTGCCCAGCGAACGGGAAATCCCGGAACTGTTGACCAGCCTGGCCCGTCTGGCGGAACAGTGCGGTTTGCAACTCAAGCGCTTCGAACTCAAGGGCGAGATCGCCAAGCAGTTCTACGCCGAGGTTCCCATCGAAATGGAAGTGGATGGGTCCTACCACGATCTGGTGTTTTTCTACTCCAAGATCGCGGCCCAGGACACCGTGCGGCGCATCGTGAACGTGTCCAGCATCTCGCTGGTCAATCCACGTGAGCAGAACCAGAAAATTGTTCTCTCGGCGAAGTTCATCGCGACGACCTATCGCTACATGGGAGACGGGAAGTGACGGCCATGAAGACGAGATGGACAACTCTCGCTGTTCCCGGCTGGTTGGCGCTTCTGCCCGCCCTGGCGCTGACCGCCTGCGAGGAAGACGCTCCGCCGCCCCCGCCTCCGGCCC
>JAJVIH010000048.1 GCA_022072125.1 Myxococcota bacterium
GGAAATGCTTGTAAATGGCCACCGCGCGGCGGATCAGCCCCCAACGCATGCCGAGAATCGGATGATCCACGAACGCATCGCGCCCGAAAAGCGAGGCGCGCGTGTCGTCGCGCTCGTACGAATCGTCATTCGCGAGAAAGAGATCGGACCACGCGCATTTTCCCACCGCGAGCGCGCGGTACAGCGGCTTGCGGAAATGCGAGAAGACGCGCTCATCCTCGCTCAACAATTCCTGATACGGATCGTGTTCGACCAGCCATTCCGGCAGCAACGGCCACTCACGGATGACGCGCATCGGCAGAATATCCTCGCCCGGCAGCGGCGACGGCGGACGCAGCGCGTGCGTATGCGGATGGCCATCCTCCCACACCGTGACCAGATCGCGGCGGTCGTAACCGCAGAAACGCTCCGTTTTTTTCCGCCGCGGATTTTCCGCATCGCCGTGAACGCCAGTCTCCGCGCGGTCCCGCGCTTCATCTTTACCGCTGGTGATGCGAAGCGACGCGGCCGTTTCGTGATCGCGGTGAGGATCGCGATGCGCCTCCGGAAGAATCTGGTGATGAGTGGACGCTTGGAACTTGCGGAGATCGAATTGCTCCATTGACAGAACGTCATCATGACGTTTCGTCAACAGGACGGCGGAGAAAATCCCAGCACGCAGCCAGGCGTTGAATCGTCCGCCCGCCGCCGCGAGCGCCGCCGCGAAGGCGGCGACCAACACGCCCGGGACGGATATCGTGAATTTGTCAATCATGTGATTCTCCTTTCAGAGGGCTCCTTTCGCCGGGGCGGGATCACGATCTTCCACTTTCCCCATGCTCGTTTTTGAACGGCGGAGCGAGACCGTGATGGCGCTCGCCTCCCCATGCTCATCCCTGATTATGGTGATTTTCATGGGCATCCGGACAAAAATCGGCTTTCCGCTGATTTCATGCGGACTTGCACGCGACCAAAACCCGCGCCGTGTCGCCTTTTGTCACCTTTCAAGGTGACACGCGCGGGGAGCCAAAACCGCTCATCCGCGTGGATGCTTCGCCAGCACGTCCGCTGGAAGCAGCGGGATTGGGGTTCGCGGAAAAATTCAGGGAATCGCCAACAATTCAAATGGCGGGAGACCGGTTGACCGCGCCGCGCCGCGCTCCTCGTCGCCGGGGATGGAAAACACGCGAATCCCCGGACGGGCGGGGGTGCGGTCGCAAACCAGCAATTCCCCGCGATCGGGAAGAATCAGCAGGCCCGCCAGATCAAAACTTCCGGTGCGGATCAATTCCCGCACCAGGCGCCGCTCCCGCAGGCTGAAGTGAGCCAGGGAAGTCTTGTAATCCGGCGTGCTGACCACCACGTACAAATCATCGCCCAGCAAATCCCAGGCGTTGATATCGCCGCCCAAGGTCTGTTCATCAATCAACACCACCGCCTTGCCGCTGGCGTCCATTTGCGCGAGTCCGCCATCCAGCGCGCCGAAATTACCGGGGAACGAGAGAGCAAACGATTTTCCGTCCGGCGACAGTTTCATGGGGCTGATGGGGCTGCGGAAAGGCAACACCCAGCCCTGCGCGCCGGGAACGGCGGGATCCAGATCCGCCACCTCGCCGGTTTCCGGATCGAGTGCGATGATCAGGGAATCGTGGTTGGCGCGGAAGCGGTCCTTCTGGTCCAGCCGCTGCAGGGTGACGTACACCCGGTTGTTCCACAGCAGCATCTGATCCATCTCCGGAACGCCGTCCGGATCGGCGAAGGCGGATAGATCAATCTCCCGGATCGGCGCGCCGGTGGCGGGGTTCATCACCAGCAGCGAGGGGGATTGATGGCGGGTCACGAAGGCCTTGCCGGGGGAGAGGATCAGCACGTCGCGCGGGTTGGTTCCGTTGCCCACGCCGTGCTGGGCGGCGGTGGCGAAGCGATTGCGCGGGTCCAGAAACTGCAGGTTGTCCTGGCGCAGGCGGTTGACCACCACCACCTGCCGCAACAAGGGCGACCAGCGCGCCACCGCATCGGAATGAATGCTCCCGAGGTCTTTCATCACCGCGCCGCCGGCCGGGTCCAGCACCGCGAAGGAGCCGGTGGCGTAATCGGTGGTGACCACGAAAACGCCAGGCCCCGCGCCTTCCACGATTCCTCCGCCGTCCGGTCCCGAGCCCGGGCCGGTGAAAGGCCCCGCCTGCTCTCCGCCGCATGACAGCAGGAAAAATCCGATCGCGCAGGCGCCCGCGGCGGGCAGGAAAAACGATCCGCGGATGATGGAACGGGCGGTATTCATGGCATCCTCAAAATGCATCGGCATGGAGAAACAGCGAGACCATGAAGATGCGTCCCGGCAGGGGGAAGCCGTCGAAATCGGCGACCCGGTTGGCGGTGAAGTTCTGCGCCTCGAAGGTGATCCGGGCATGGCGGGTTCCCGGCTGCACGGAGACCAGCGCGCCATGGGTCACCCGCGCCTCGTTGAAGCGGCGGTTGGCGGGATCGAGAAAGGTCAGGCCGGTGTAGCGGAACTCATATTGCAGGCGGGTCCACGGCAGCAGCACGCGCGGCCGCAGGAAGGTTTCGTCCATGGGGCGGCGCGGCAGAATCATGCCGAAGCGGGCGGCGTCCGCGCTCAAATCCTGCGGCAGTTGGCGGGTGTGGTTGCCAGCGAACTGGAAGTGGCGCGTCAGGTTCAGGCTGGCCTGTAATTCCCATCCGGGAATCGCCGCGCCGCCGATATTCACCGCGCGGGAATTGCGCTGGCTGAACTGCACGTACTGGATCAGGTTGCTGGCGATGGTGCGGAATGCGGCCGCCTCGGCGTACACGCGGAAGCCCGGGCCCAGGCGCCGTCCCGAATCGTATCCCACGCCGATATCCTGGTTGAGGCCGATCTCGGGCCGCAGGGCGGGATTTCCGCCGATATATCCGCGGTCGCCAAACAACTCGAACATGGAGGGGAAGCGCGCGTATTGACCCAGGTTGGCGCGGGCGAAAAATCCATGCGGGAAATTGACCCGCGCCCCCGCCGATGGACTCAGGAAATTGCGCGCCGCGCTCGACCGCGCCACGGGCTCCGCGGCGAGGGGAATTTCGCCGCTGAAACGATCGAAGACGGCGTCCCAGCGCAGGGCGGGGGTGAAGACCACGCCGCCGTTGAAGAAGGCCAGTTGCTGCCACGCCGCCGCGGACAGGCGGTGGCGGCTGCTCGAAGGATGCCCTTTCTCCGGCGGTTGCAGGTTGCGCGGCTGGTAAATCTCCATGCGCCAGTCGAGCATGCCATGACAGGAGATCCCCCGGGCGAGGTCCGCATGGGCGCGGCTGGTCAGGCCCGCGGCGTGGGTCAGGTTGTTGTTGACAAGGCCGCCCAGCGCGATTTCTCCGCGGGCGTCGTTCAGGCGTTCGTCCAGCAGGCCGTGGTGCGCCGCCAGTTCGAGGGTGAAATCATCACTGGCCAGGGGCCGGAAACGGGCGGCGGCCTGGGTAGTTGCGCGCAGCGTGGAAAAATCCGCCTCGCGGGCCTGGTTGCTGGACACGCCGGGCAGGCCCTGACGCCGCGTGAAAAAATCGCTGGTCAGATCCAGTTCCAGCAGGCGGGTGGGGCGGGCGGATACGCGGCCGGTCGCGGAGAAAGCGTTGTTGTGGTTGTTCTCGCGCCGGGTCACGGCGTCATCGGCGGTGTTGAAGGGCGTGCCGTTGTCATCCAGAAATGAATAATCGCCTGCCGAGCCTTCGTGGCCGAGAAACAGGCCGTAATTCCAGGCGGGGAAATGCTGGGTGCGCGCTCCGCTGATCCGGCGGGTGAAGAAGCTTCCGCCGCTCAGCAGCAATTCGGAGTATGAACCCGCATCCGCCGATCGGGTCACCAGATTGATGGCGCCCGCAAGCCCCGGTTCGGCCAGGCCCGGCGGCGTGAATCCGCGGTAGACCTCGATGCGCTCCAGGGCTTCCACGGGGATATCGGCGAGGTTGACGGCGCCGCCGCTGGCCCGGTTCAGCGGCGCGCCATTGAGGTATACCCGCACCTGGTCGGCGTTGGACCCGCGGATGGACACCGTGCTGAAGGCTCCAGGCCCGCCCAGCGACTGGATGCTGGTTCCGGCGCTTTCCTCCACAAACTGGGCGGCGGAGCGCGCCTCGCCGCGGCGCTCGTTGATATCAATGATCGTGACGTTGGCGGATGGAAAATCCGGATTGGCGAATCCGCGGTCGAGCGCGGAGCGCACCCGGATGGGCGTGGCGGCGGCGCCGGGACTGGCGGCGCCGGCGTCATCCGCGCGGGCCAGCGCGGGAAGCAGCAGCAGGCATGCGCCCGCAATGCAAAAACAATGGGTCATGGATTCTCCATGACCCGGACTCCAACCTGGCGAAGCCGCCGTGAATCACGCGGGCGAAGCACGATGCGCGCTCCGCCGGCCAGCACCTTTCGCTCGAAGAGCCGGGCCTCTCATGTCCGGGTTGGGTATCCTGGCTCACGGGTTTCGCGCCGCATGGCGCCGCGCTGTTCCGGCCTTCCCAGGCGAACGCCCAGTGGCCATGGCGGAAACAGCTTCCCGTTCACAGTGGCGGGACCGCGCCGGATTTTCACCGGACTTCCCCAGGGCGGCAAAGCGCCGCCCCATCACCCGAACGATGGCGCGAGTGTGGGCCTTTCGCCCGTGCGATGTCAACCGGCGGAAATATAAAATCCGGGAACGGGAACCCGGTGAAATCCGAAGCCGCATTTCCGCCGCTTTCATGCTCGACCGGGCGCGCTGGAATCACTGTCCCGGGAGGCGGCGGATATCCCGCCAAACCTCCGCCAGCGGCAGCGGCGGCGCGCCGGCCAGCCAGGCGCCGTACAACTCCCGGTACCGGGCCGCGATGGCGCCGATGGAATAATGTTCCTCGATGCGGCGGCGGGCGTTTTCGCCGGATTTCCCACGGCGCGGCGGATCGTACGCCCAGCCGGCGATCGCCTCCGCGAGTTCACGCGGGTCCCGGGGCCGCACCAGCCAGCCGCATTCACCCAGCACGGCTGGCGTTCCCCCCACCGCCGTGGCGATGCACGGCAAACCGCTGGCCATGGCCTCCAGCAAGGCGTTGGATACGCCTTCGTTCCAGGAGGGCAGAACAAATCCGCCGGCGGCGGCCAGGAATCCGGGGATATCGCTGATCTCCCCCAGAAAACGGACGCCGCCGCCAACGCCTGAATTGCGCGCCCGCTCCTCCAGTTCCGGACGTTGCGGGCCATCGCCCGCCAGCAACAACAGCGGCGCGGCGTCGTGGCGCATCCGGCGGACGGCCATCGCCCATGCATCCACCAGATCGCCAACGCCCTTTTCCCGGGTCAGACGCCCCACATACGCCAGCACGAGATGGTGATCGCCCAGTCCCAGGGCCCGGCGGGCCTGAACGCGCTCCGCGGGCGAGGGCGGATGGAACACCGTGGCGTCCACGCCGTTGGGCAGGTCCAGTATCCCGCGGGCGCCGAAACCGGCCAGCATCCCGTGCAGGTCATCGTTGATGGCCACGCAGGCGTGGGCCCAGGCGGCGCCCTGCCGGGCGAAGCCGTCTTCAAACACCGCCGGCGCGCCGAAAGCCGCGCGATCCGCGCCGGAAGCCGCCTTGAGCAGGGTTCCAACTCCCAATAGGCGGCCCGCCAGAATGGCCGCGCTGGAAAACGGCGACAGCGCATGGGCATGGATGGCGGTGACGCCCCGGCCATCGCCGCCCAGGAAGCGCAGCCAGGCGCTGACGTGCAGCAGCGGATTCACGGGCTCCGCGGGCCAGCCGGGCAAGGCCAGCAGCGGCAATCCCTCGAACCGGGATGGAATCTCCACGCCCGGGCGCTGGTTGGTGACGAGCAGAATCTCCGCGCCGCCGCGCCGCAATTCCCGGGACAGGACCACGGCCTGGCGTTCGTAACCGCCGGTGCGGGGGAAGTCCGGAACCACCATGGCCGCCACGGGATGCGATGGCGGCGGGGATTGCGCCCGTTCCTCGCGCGCCCGCCGGATCAACAGCGGCCACGAGGCCCGCGCCAGCGCCTCCGGCATGGCGCGGTTGATCGCGCGATGCCAGAGCGGACGCAGGCGGCCCTGACGGTCCAGGTTCCGGCCCAGTTCGCGGATCAGGCGCAGGGGGGAACGGTTCAACGGGCATTCACCTCAAATGGCAAAGCCCCGGACAGCCGGGGCTTTGCCGCGATTGGATCGCCGCGCCCTCAGTTCTTGAGAGCCTTGTCAATGACGGTCTTGAAGTTGTCGAAGGGCACCGCGCCGACAATGCGCTCTCCGTTGACGAAGAAGGTCGGGGTGCCGTCGGCGCCCACGGTTCCCGCCATGGCGGTGTCCTTGTCCACGAACTCGGCGAGTTTGGGATCGGCGATGTCCTTGCTGAACTTGCCCAAGTCAAGCCCGAGTTCCTGGGCGTAGCGTTTCAGATCGTCGTCGCTGAGTGCCCGCTGGTTGTCGAACAGCTTGTCGTGGTACTCCCAGAACTTGCCCTGGCGGTGGGCGGCCATGGCCGCGATGGCGGCGGGCTTGGCGCGATCATGGAAGCCCAGCGGCAGGTGCTTGAAGATCATCCGCACCTTGCCCGCGTAGGCTTTCTTGATCTCGTTCATGGTGTTCTTGCCGCGGTTGCAGAAGGGGCACTGGAAGTCGGAGAAGACCACCAGCGTGACCTTGGCGTTCGCGGGGCCCAGCGCGGGCGAACCCTCGAACTGGTTGGGCTTGAACTCCACTTTCGCCGCGGGAGGATCATCCCCGCCGCCAGCCGGCGCGGCGGCGGCGGCGCTCTTCTTGTTCTCATCGCAGGCGCGCTTGTAGAGGTCTTTCGCCCCGCCCGCCTTGATGAGTTTGTCGGCCAGTTCGAGTTGCTTGTCGATCTCCGCCTTGAACGACTCAAACGGACGCGCGCCGGAAACCTTGACGCCGTTGATGAAGAACGCCGGGGTGCCGGTGGCGCCGACAGTGCCCGCGTATTCCTTGTCCTGGGAGACCGCGGCGGCGAAGGTCTTCTTGTCGAGATCGCCCTGGAAACGGCCCATGTTCAGGCCCAGTTCCTTCGCCAGTTCAATGTATTTGTCGCGGCTGAGCTGGGCGCTGTTCTCGAAGAGTTTGTCGTGGTACTGCCAGAACTTGCCCTGGGCGTGCGCCGCCATGGCCGCTTCGGCGGCGGGCGCCGCGTTCGGGTGGAAATCCAGCGGCAGGTGGCGGAAGGCGATCCGCACCTTGTCGCCGTAGGTCTCCTGAATCTTCTTCAGGGTGGGCACCACGCGCGAGCAGAAGGGGCACTGGAAGTCGCTGAATTCGACAATCGTCACCAGCGCGTTCGCGGGGCCCTTGGTGGGGGTATGGGCCGGGACATCCGGGCAACCCACTTCCACCGCCGGGGCGCGCGGACGTTCGGGGTCGGGGGCCTTCTTGTTGGCTTCCAGACGCTCCTTCAGGGCGACATCGAAGGATTTGCCGGCGTCGCGGAGCTTCTTCATTTCCGCGAGTTCGGCGTCCACCGCCGCCTTGAAGCTGGTGAACGGCTGGGCGCCGGACACATGCTTGCCATTCACAAAGCTGGCCGGCGTGCCCGAAGCGCCGACGCGGCCCGCCATCTTTTCATCGGCGTCCACGTAGTCCTTGAGCATGGAGGAAGACAGATCGGCGTTGAACTTGTCCATGTTCAAGCCCAGTTCCTGGGCGTAACGCTTGAGGTCGTCGTCGCCCAGGGCGCGCTGGTTGGCGAAGAGTTTGTCATGGTACTCCCAGAACTTGCCCTGCAGGCCGGCGGCGTGGGCGGCGATGGCGGCGGGCTTGGCGCGGTCATGAAATCCCAGGGGCAGATTGCGCCACACCACCTTCACGTCCTTCGGGTACTCGTTCAGGACCTGGGTCAGCGTCGGTTCGACCCGGCTGCAGAAGGGGCATTGGAAGTCGCTGAACAACTGGATCACGATGCTGGCGTCCCGCGCTCCCTTCCACGGCGCGTCGCCGACATATTCCAGTCCGGCGCTTTCAGGCGGCGGAGTCATGCGTCCGCCCTGACCGCCGCTGGACTTGAAGGAATTGTCCACCACGGACGGAGCGGAAGGCTGAGAGGGCTGGGGGGCGGCCGCTTCCTTTTTGCCGGAATCCCCGGACGGCGTGTTGAACTGGCCATTGCGGATGATGCGGTCGTACAGGGCGGTTTTGGCCAGGCCCTTGTTGTCCTTCAGGATTTTCTCCGCCTTGGCGATCTGCGCCTGCACGCGGGTCTTGAATTCCTCATAGGGCTGGGCGCCGCTCATCTTGACGCCATTGATGAAGAAGGTGGGGGTCGAATTGACGCCCAAGGCCTCCGCTTCCTTCTTGTCGTCCTCGATCCAGCTCTTCCACTTCGAGCTGTCGAGATCGGCCTTGAATTTTTCGACGTTCAGGCCCAGTTCGCCGGCGTAGCGGATCAGATCATCCTTGCCGATGGCTTTCTGGTTGGCGAACAGCTTGTCGTGATATTCCCAGAATTTTCCCTGGGCGTGCGCCGCCAGCGAGGCCTCGCCAGCCAGTTGCGCGTGTGGATGAAAGCTCAGGGGAAAATGTTTGAAGGCCACCCGGATTTTTCCGGAAAATTCCCGCTCCAATTGCTGGAGGGTGGGCGAGACCCGGCTGCAGAAGGGACACTCAAACTCGCTGAACTCGACGATGGTCACCAGGGCGTCGGAGGGGCCTTTGACCGGGGCCCGGCCCAGCGCCGCGCGGAAGACATCCGGATCGGCGGCCGCCGCCTCTTCAATACGGGATGGAGATGCGGACGAGGGTGCGTTTTCGACCTTGATTTGGCTGGCGCGTCCAATGAAGAAGCTGACGCCAATGGCCACCAGGATCGCAAACCCCCATACGAGGGACTTGCCGCTGTCTTGATTCGAAGGAGCTGACATGGGAACCACCTGAGAGGACGTTGTGTAACCCGTTGGATGATGGGCAATACTGGTGCCGAAGGCCGGACTCGAACCGGCACGGGTTTCCCCACACGCCCCTCAAACGTGCGTGTCTACCAATTCCACCACTTCGGCGACCTGGTCCGCTGCATGGCGCTGGCGTTTTGTGAACGCCTCCGCCAGCAACGGGAGGTGAACATACGCATTCCGGAACAGTTTTCAAGTCCCCCTTCAGACACATCAGGGGGATGAAGACCCGCCGCCAGTACCCGCGGCGCCCGGTGAGGTTCCGGTCGCCGGCGCCTCGCCCTGGACGGGCGCGGCCTCCTTGGGCGCTTCGGCGGCCGATTCCTTCTCCTTGGCTTCGGCGGCTTTCTTGAGGGAATCCTCTTCCAGGGTTCCGGAAGAATTGATTTTGGTCAGCGCCATGGAGGAGATGAAAAACAGGGCCGCCAGCACCACGGTCGCCTTGCCCAGCACCGGCACGGCGCCGCGCGGGCCAAAAACCGTGGAGCCGCCCAAGGCGCCCAGGCCGCCATCCTTGCCGGGCTGAAGCAGCACCACGACCACAATCAGCAGGGCGACAATCACATGAAACGCGGTGAAGAGGGTTTCCATTGAAACCTGATCCTTGCAAAAAACAGGGCGCGAAACATACCCCGAATCCACTTCGAGTCAAGTCTCGCGCCCGGATGCGGTCTTCCGGGGCGGCGCGGCGGACGCCGTTCGCCCTGTGAACCGGCCCGTGATTACTGCTGGAGCTTCTGCACGTAGGCGACCACGTTGCGGATCTGCGTATCCGACAACACGCCTCCCCACGCCGCCATGACGGAGGATTTGCCCACCGACGCGCCGCCTTCCTTGACCACCTTGAAGATATGGTCGGCGGTCATCGCCTTGCCTTCCGGCGAGTTGAACACGCGCGGCTTCGGATTCAGCGCGGCGGCGCCCGGTCCGTCTCCAGCGCCAGTCGCGCCGTGGCAGGTCATGCAATATTGCTCGTAGACCTTTTTGCCGGCCTCCGGATTGGCGGCGGCAGGGGCCGCGGCGGGCGCCTCCGCGGCGGCGGGAGCAGCGGCCGGAGCTGGAGCAGCAGCGGGCGCCTGGGGCGCGGGCTCGGATTTGGAGCAGGCTGCCGCCAGAATAACGGCCATGGCGGAGAGAACAATACTCAACGAACGGCTCATGAAAACTCCTCCTGTTTGGCGCGGGTTCAACGCCGCGCGAATCATAGTGCCGCGCGATATTTCCCACAAGCGCGTTAACTCACGGACGGGCGTGTTTTCCGGCCCTCCCGGTGGAAATTTTCCCCATTCCGGCGCCTTTTCCGCGCTCGCCCCGGATATCCGGCCCTTTTGTACCGGTTTGAAACCCAGCGGCGGTTCGCGCGGCGAACGCGCCCCGTGGGCCGCGAAACCGCGCCGCCATTCCGGAAATCCCACTCCCCGCAACCCATCCCGGCCGGATGCTTGCCTTCCGGACGCCGCTGACGCAGGTTTCCCGCCATGCGTGCGCTGGAAAAGCTCCAGGGTGATCTCCATTACCAGATGGATGAACTGAATCTGCTGTCGCTTGGGCATGGCCCCATGCGGCTCATCCGCTGGGTGGATTACCGTCCGGAACAACGGCTGGCGGGCGCTCCCCTGCTTCCCATGGAGGAATTCGGCGGAGAGCGCGAAATCCGGTGGATCGAGATCAGCGCCAGCGGCGTACGGCGTCTGGATCTGCCCCCCGCCGATGAACATTCGCCGCGCTCCCTGATTGCGGGCCTGCCCCTTGAAGGCCCGGTGCATCATCCCATGAACGGCGGGCTTTCCATGAACGCGCCAGGCCGGGGGGATCCCCATCTGCAAATCAATGGAACCGTGGTGGGACGCACGCGCTGGATCGCGGCCGGCAAATGGTTGTCCGCCTTCACCTTTCATGGCGGAGGACGTTTTTCCCTGGGAACCGGAAGCGAGGTTCCCGCCGCGCTCCCTTGCGCCATCCTGCCGCAGCGTTTCCGGGGCGGCAGCGTGCCGCTCGACGTGCATGGCGGATTGAGCAGCCGCTGGCATTGGGACTGGGTGGCCTGGGAAAACGAACAAGGCAACGTGCAATCGGCGGCGGTGTTCGCCCTGCAACCCTGGTGGCGATCCCTGCGGGTGTTGAGAACCTCGCTGGTGATCCCCGGAGTGGGCGCTTTTTCAGGCGGTCCGGAGAGCGGCGCGTTTGAATACGCCCGCGCCGGACGGTTCTGGCAATCCAGCCTGTGGCGAAGCGGCTTCCACCTGGCCTACCGCGCCACGCCGGCGGGAGAATTTCCAACCGGCGAGGGATCGGCGCTCATCGCCACCGACGTGGAGGTGGAGATCCGTTCAATGGATGGGCCGCCGCGGCGATATTCCGGACGCGGCTTCAGCCGCATTGGCGCGGGTTGCCGCCGCTGGCTCATGCGGCTGCCCGCGGCTCAAACGCGGCGGTAAATCCCCACGACCGTTCCCAGAATCTGGGTGTCGCGGAACTGATCGCGGGAGACGTAAATTGGTTTCATGGCGCTGTTGGCCGGCTGGAAGCGGACCCGGTCGCGTTCCGGATAAAACCGCTTGACCGTCGCTTCGCCCTCGATCATCGCCACCACGATTTCGCCGGGTTCGGCCTGGGGCTGCTTTTTCACGAACACGTAGTCGCCATCGAAGATGCCGTCCTCGATCATGGAGTTGCCCGCCACGCGCAGGGCGAAAACCTTCTTGTTGGGGCCCAGGAAGAATGAATCCACCCGCACGGTGTCGGAGATATTTTCCTCCGCCAGGATGGGCGCGCCCGCCGCCACCTTGCCCAGCACCGGCACATCCACCATCGCGTCGCCGCGCCGGATTTTGCCCTTGACCATCATGTCCTTCGGCACGATGGCGCGGGACTTCAGCTCTTCGCGCGCGAGGTAGCCTTTGCGCGTCAACGCCTTGAGATGATCATTGACGCCGTTGGTCGAACGGATGCCCATGTAATTGCCGATTTCGCGGATGGTCGGCGGGTATCCATGCTTTTCAATGGATGACCGGATGAAATCCAGCACCTTGCGCTGGCGTTCGGTCAGTTCTGCCCCTTCCAGATCACGCGGCCCTGATTTGCTCATGGCGAAACCTCCATCTGTCCTTGTGTATAGCTGAACAAGGGTTTCACCTGCAAGCGCGTCACCCGCGAATTCATCTCAATCATGTCAATTCTGCGGGAGACGGGGGCTTTCCACGGTGTGAACACGCCCCACCCGCCGGCGCGCGCCCACCGCACGGGGCCGCTCTCCACCGGCCGGATGGATTCACGTCAGGGTGACCGGGTCCACGTCGGCGATCAGGCGCACTCCGGATGGAAAACCCTTTTCGCCACTGGCGGAGAGGCCCGCGCGCGCGGCGTCCCGCACCGCCCTGGAAGACTCTCCCTTGATCAACACGTGGTAACGGTAACGCCCCTTCAACCGCAACATGGACGCGGGGGTGGGCGGCAACACTTCGAGTTTGCCGGAGGCGAAAGCGCCGGCCCGTTGATGGGCCAGGCGGGCGGCGTCGAGAGCGCGTTCCTCCAGCACCGCCGTGGCCTCCAGCAGGGCGAGGCGCGTCCACGGGGGATAATGGGGTTCTTCCCGGCTCTCCAGTTCGATTTTGTAAAACGATTCGTAGTCGGCGCGGCGTCCGGTCTCCACCGCGTAGAAATCCGGGTTCAGGGTCTGCACCACCACGCGCCCGGGTTTTTCTCCGCGGCCCGCCCGGCCCGAGACCTGCGTCAGCAACTGGAACAGGCGCTCGGCGTTGCGGAAATCCGGCGAACTGAGGCCGATATCCGCCGCCAGCACGCCCACCAGCGTGACATGGGGAAAGTCATGGCCCTTGGCGACCATCTGGGTTCCGGTGAGGATATCCAGTTCGCGCCGCTCAAAACGTTGGAGCAGTTCGCCCAGGCTGCCCTTGCGGCGGGTGGAGTCCCGGTCCAGGCGGCCGACGCGCGCCGAGGGAAACAGGTCCTTGAGCAGTTCGTCCACGCGCTGGGTGCCATGGCCCAACAGGCCGATGCGCGCGCTGCCGCAGGCGGGACAACGCATGGGCAGGCCTGTTTCGTATCCGCAGTAGTGGCATTTCATCAGACCGGTTTCGCGGTGCCAGACAAGGCCCACCGAACAGCGCGGGCACTGGTGGCGGTAGCCGCACGTGCGTTCGCGGCACATCACCTGCGGCGCATATCCGCGGCGGTTGATGAAGAGGATGCTCTGCCCGCCCTGCCGCAGGTTTTCCTCCAGCGCGTCGCGCAGCCGCCGCCCGATGGGTGAATCGTTGTCATCCGGCTCCGCGCGCATGTCCACCACTTCCACCTCCGGCAAACGCCCGCCGCCCGTGCGTCCGGGCATGCACAGCCGCGTCAGCTTGCCCAGATCGCAGTTGCGCCGGGTTTCAATGGAGGGCGTGGCGCTGCCCAGCACCACCACGGCGCCGGACTGCGAGCCGCGCACCAGCGCCAGATCGCGCGCGTGATAGCGGAAATGATCTTCCTGCTTGTACGAAGACTCATGCTCCTCATCCACGATGATGAGCCCCAGCCCGCGCACCGGCGCGAAGATGGCGGATCGCGCCCCCGCCACCACCTGCGCGCGCGCGGTGCGGGCGCGCTCCCATTCGTCGTAACGCTCGCCCTCCGCCAGGCTGGAGTGCAAAACCGCCACCTGATCGCCGAACCTTCCGCGCAACAGCGCCGTGAGCCGGGGCGTCAGGGCGATCTCAGGAACCAGAAACAGCACGCCGTTTCCCCGCGCCAGGGCGGCTTCCGCCGCGCGCAGATACACCTCGGTTTTTCCCGATCCGGTGACTCCCTGCAGCAGGAAGCCCTGGTATTTTCCCGCCGCCAGCGCCTGTGTGACGGCGTCCAGCGCCTGTTGCTGGTGAGGGGTGAGCACGCGGCCCTGCTCCGCGGGAATGGCGGCGGCGTATTCCGGCGCGCGGAACTGGCGCAACTCCGCGAACCGCACCAGACCGCATTTCTCCAGGCCCTTCAGGGCCGTGCGCGCGGCGGCGGCGCCACCCGTGATCGCGCTGACCGGAACGGGCGGGACATGCTGCTCCACAAGCTGTTTCCACAGGCGGAACTGCGCGGGCTTTTTCGCCAGCAGGGCGGCGGCCCGTTCGTCCGCCGGGCTCCATTCCGCGTGCATGACATGCAATTCCCCCGCGCCGCCTTCCGGCGCGGCGGCGAAGCGGTTGACCAGACCGCGCTGGTGCAGGCGCAGAACCACGCCATCCACGTCCACGTCCTTGATCTTGCGCCGCAGCCCCGCCACGGAGGCCGATTTATTCTCCGGAATCGCCGACAACACCGCCTGTTCGCTGTCGCGGCGCCCGCCCAACAGCCTGGCGGCGCGGCCTGCGTCCGTGAGTTCGACGTGGATGCGCGATTCCCGGGCCATGCCCGGCGGCAGGGCGGTTTCCAGCACGTCGCCCAGGGGCCACAGGTAGTATTGCGCCGCCCACTGGAGGAAATTCATCATGTCCGGGGCAAAGGCGGGCTCATCGTCCAGCAGGCGGGTCAACTCGCGCACGCCGCGAATCACCGGTGATCGTGCGCTCAGTTCGACCACCACCCCGGTCAGCTTGCGCGCGCCGAACGGGACTTCGGCGCGCATGCCCGCCTTGATCCGCGCGCGCAAGGGCGCCGGGACGAGGTAGGTGAACGGGGCGGCGTGCGGTCCGGGGATGGCGACCTGTGCGTACATCAGGCGCTGTGGATATCACGCGCCGCCCCGCGGGAAAACCGCGATGGAGTCCGCCGTTGGGCCCGGCTCCAGTTTCACGGGCCCGCGCGGCTCTTCACCCCCGGCGCGCGGCGCGGAAAGGGAGGTCACGAAATAACGGGGCGAGGCCGTACGGCCGGGCAATCCATTCAACATGAACGGCGGCTACCCCGCCCGATCGCCAAGATAGCGGGAGCGCGCGATGGGGCTCCGGCGAATCTCTTCCGGCGATCCTTCCGCCGCCGCCACGCCATCCGCCAGCAGCACCAGATAATCGCACAGGCGCAGGAGTTCCAGCGCGGAATGATCCGTGATCACCACCGCGGCCCCTTTGTCCGCCAGATTCCTCAACAGGCGCGCCAGATCATCCACCGCCAGCGGATCAATGGCGGCGAAGGGCTCGTCGAGCATGATCACCGAAGGCCGGCCCAGAAACAGGCGCGCCAGTTCCACGCGCCGGCGTTCCCCGCCAGACAACAGGGCGGATTTCCGGTCCGCGAGGGCGGACAGGCCAAATTCATCGAGCGCGGCGGCGATGCGCGCCGCCCTCTCCGCACGCGGGATTTTCAGCAGTTCCGCGGCGGCCTCCAGGTTGCCGCGCACGCTCAGGCCGCGGAACACGCTGGGCTCCTGCGGCAGGTAGCCAAGCCCGCGGCGCGCGCGTTCCGGCAGCCCCATGCGCGTCACATCCTCGCCGCCCATCAGGACCACGCCGGAATCCGCTCTCATCAGCCCCGCCGCGATGCGGAAACAGGTGGTTTTCCCCGCGCCGTTGGGGCCGAGAATGCCGGTGATTCGTCCGCGCCGCGCGGAAAAACCGGCGCCGCGCAGGACGGGCCTGCCGCCCAGCTTCACATGCAAATCCCGCGCGGCCAGGATGTCCGGATGATCAGGGCTGGCCAAAGGCGTCCCCCGATTCAATATGCGCGCGCGCTTTCTCCACGCGCACGTCGCCGGTGCTCCGGTTCCAGCGGATCGCCTCGCCGCGAATCACGCTCCCGCCATCCCGCAGTTCGGGCCGTCCGGTCAGCACGATTTCCTGGCCGCTGCGTTCGTAGATCAATTCACCGGATTGGGCGCGGATCCGGCCGCGCCGGATGCGCACGTTGTCCTTTCCATGGAGCTGGCTCGCCTGGTTCTGATCATCCAGCGTCACCTCCATCCTGTCGCATTCGATGGTGGTGTCGCGTTCGGTGAGTTGCGCGCCGCCGGTGAATTCGCCGGTCTTCGTCGCGGCGGACCAGACCAGATCCGCCGCCCTGGCCTGCACGGCGCCGCCCGCCGCTCCGCGCTGGGCGTGAATCACCGGGCGCGAGACCGTGAACCGTGAAGCAGGCTGATCCCACGCGATCCGCTCCCCCCGGATGTCCACGCCTTGGCCCGTCACTACCGGGTCCCCTTCCAGGGTCATCAGGGACGCGCGCGGATTCCACCCGATGCGGTTGGCGGTTCCATTCCAATCGCCGCTGGCGATGCTGGCCGATCCCTCGCAAGCCGCCGAGGAGATTCTCTCCTCCCAGCGCCCGCCGCCGCCGGGAAGCGCCGTGGCGCTCAGGCGCTCGCAGCGGATCACCCCGTGATCGCTGGTCACCACGACGCCGCCAGACAATTCGACCCGGGCGCCGCCGTTGCGGAACAACAATTCCCTGCCCTCAAAACGGATGCCGCCGCGCGCGCCGGTGACGGGACCGCCGAGTTGTCCCTCCTTGCCGCCGGGATGAAACACTCCCGCCTGGGCGTGAAGCGTGAATCCCTGTGAATCCTGGCGGAGGCGCAGATTTCCTCTCATTTCCATCCGGCCGGCGGCCCGATCCCACACGCCTTCATCCGCCCGCAGCGCCATGCCATCCGCGCCCGAAATTCCGGGAGCGGTCAGTTGAATGGCGCCTGTTCCATCCAGCGGCGCGTCCATTGTGCTGGCGGACAGGAAGAGCCCCCGCTCTCCGCCCTCCGCGCGCGCATGGACGCGGAACAGGCGGACCCGGGTCCATTCACGGTTGGCGTCCGCGCGTTCCGCCGTGAGGGCGACGGCCTCGCCATCCGCGGGAATCATGTTCATGCGCACGCCGGTCATGCGCAGTTCAGGACCGGGTTCCGGCGGAGCAGCGGGCGACAGGGCGGGGGCTGGAGTTTCCGGCGCGCCGCAGGCGAACAACAGCACAACCGCCGGCAGACAGGACGGCAGGCGCGGGACGGGGCGCGGTTCAGGGCTGCTTCCAGTCTTCATCGCTGATTTCCTGGAAGGAGGCCAGGACCGGGCCGAACTTCAGCCGGGCCCCTGGTTTGAGCGGACGGACCTCGCCCAGCGCCATCTCCTCGTCATTGAGGCGCACGCCGCGCCTGGGGTCCAGATTCACGATGCACAATTTCCCCCCGTCATTCACGATGGCCGCGTGATGTTCGCCCATCCACGGCTCGGGAATGCGGATGACCGCCGATTCCGCGCTGCCAATCACCGCTTCCTGGCGGACGATGACATAGCTGTGAACGCCAGCCAGGTTGTGCATGCGATCCAGCCTGACCGCCAGCAACGGGCCGCTCGCAGCCGCCTGCTCCGCCCCTGACTCTCCGGCGGCCAGGGCGACCTGACGGAACTCGTGGTACCGCAGTTCCAGCGACCGCGCCGCGTTGATGACATCCTTGTCCCTCAGCACCCTGGGCTGCCCGGGCTGAAGGGCTTCCTCGTTCACGCTGGTGCCGCGCGTGGACTGCAGGTCCTCGATGGAGGTTTCGCGTTCGCCCGCCAGCAAGCGGAAGTGCGAGCGGCTGATGCGCGTGGTGAGGCGATCATTGTTCTCCTCGCCCAGCGGAAGAATCTTGAGCCGCAGGTTGCTGCGATCGCGTTCGCCAGTGGCGGGATTGTCATGGAACTCGGCGCGGCCCGCGCGGATGGCGAATGTGGAATAAATGAAAAACCGGCGCGCTGGACTGAAGCCCGCGAAGCTGAGCAGAAAGGGGTCCGGCAACCAGTTCATGGCCCGTTCCTACATCGGCGGGGTGCGCGGAGCAATCCGGACAACTCACTGGGGACGGCGCGCAAACCGCGCCAGCGCCGTCTCGGCCCGTTCAAACTCCGCCCGCGTGGGCGGACGCCTGGAGAAGCGCGCCGCCTGGTATACATTGGTGATGATCGCCGCGTCGTTGAGCGCGTGCGGGGGAAGCGAAGCGCGCTCCATGGCCCTGAGCACGGATTCCACGGTGTCGCCGGGCTGGCGTTCGACGCCCTTGCGCGCGAGTTGATCCAGAAACCGTTCATAGAGCCGCACGCCGCGCGCCTGAGCCGCGCCGCGCGGCTGCTGGCGGTCAGGCCCCGATACATGCCAGCGCCAGATCAGGAAGAGCGCGGCCGCCATCAACAACGCCGGGGCCAGGATGACGCCCCATTTGCGCGCCTCCTGTTTGAGGTCGCGTTTTCCGGAGAAGGGACCATTCGCCGCCGGAGGCTCGCCGCCGCCGGAGAAGGCCATTTTCAGGCTCTTGAAAATGCTGAACTGGGTTCCGAGATCGAATTCCAGCACCCAGCGGTTCCAGGTGTTGCGCACCGCGTCGAAGATATTGCCCATGGCGCCTCCCCACATCAGCGCCGAACTGGGGGTGGGCTCGAAGCGGATCCATCCCTCTCCCGGAAAAAACACTTCGGCCCAGGAGTGGGCGTATCCCTTGCGCACGGCGTAATACTGGCCCAGTTCGTTCCAGTCGGCCCCGAGAAAACCATTCACGTTCCGCGCGGGCACCCCCGCCAAGCGCGCGAGCATCACGAAGGCGGTCGAGAAATACACGCAGTGCCCCGCCTTGCGGTTGAAGAGGAAGAACTCCAGATCGGACTCGTCGCCGTTGGTTCCCAGATCGGTGGTGTATTTGAACCGCGTGGAAAGGTGCTGCTCGATCGCCCTGGCCTTGTCGTACGCGGTCTCCTTGCCCGCCGTGATCTGGTCCGCCAGTTCCGCCATGCGCGGCGAGAATGCGGGGGTTTGCAGGTACATGCGGTAGATGTAACGGGGGTAACGTTCGCCCGCCGCCCTCAGCACGTCCGGGTCCGGTTCGCTGAGGTCCGAATAGACGGTGTAGGCGCGGCTGGCGCCGTCCAGCAGCCCGTACAGGATATCCCCATCCGCTTTTTTCTGGGGAAAATGCATGCGCGCGGTTTTGCTCATCTGCGAAGTATTCACGGCCATGATGCGGTCCGCGCCGAACAGCAGGCGGGTGTCCATGGGCTCCTGATAAATGCGGATCTCCGTGAGTTTCGCGCCGCGCAGGTCCTTGCGGCGCTCCAGCGGATATACCCCGTTCGCGTTCATGAACAGGGCCAGCAGCCTTTCGTCGGTGGAATGCCAGCGCCTGCCGTCGAAATGATCGAACGACTGGCCGCGCCAGTAGATATTGTTGAGCGAACTGCCGCGCATGCCCTCGATTTCCGCGCGCATCACCACCGCCGGATCGTTGCGGATCAGTCCGAACGCGCCAATCTCGACCTGATCGCTGAAACCCGTGGTGGATTGTCCCGCGCGCACCTTGGGCTGGAAAAGCCCCATGCCCACGCGCGGAATGGCGATGAACAGCAGCAGCGTCACGGCGAACACCGCTCCGGCCAGCGTCATCACGCCGGCCAGCCAGCGCCACGAAAGCACGCCTGCTCCGTCAATCAGCGCCGCCATCTGTTCGAAAGCCGGCTCCTGTTCAAAACGCCGCCGCCAGTCTTCCCCCGCTTCGTTCTGCAGATGCAGCAGCACCAGCGTGACAATGGATGACGGCACGAAGATCAGGAAACACGGGGCGTACAACACGCTGCTGACCAGCGCCGATCCCGCCAGCAGGGCGAGCAGGCTGAACAGCAGCAATTGTTTGCTGTCCTTGGGTTTCCAGCGGTTGAAAAGCTTGTTGAGGGTGATGAAGAACAGCAGGCCGGTGAGGTTCAGGAAAAATTCGCCTTCGAGAATGAAATTGTCCACGATCACCCACAACAGCAGGATGAAGGTGGCCATGTTCCACACGCGCGCCGAGGTCTCCGCGTAACGCCTGGGCGTCTCCACGAACCACGAGACGGCCAGCAGCGCCATGAACGGCCAGGTCATCCACTCCGGCAAATCGCTGGAAATGAACAGCGTGGCGTGCCCGGCGGCGATGGCCAGGTAGAGCGAAGCCTTGAGCGCAAGGGCCGATTTCACGCCGCCTCCCGCCAGGCCTGGGTCATCATCACCCGCGCGCCGCCTTTGGCGTCCACGCGGATTTCACATTCAAAGGCGGGGCCGCCGCGGAACGCCGAGGCCGCCGATGGACTGATCAGGACCAGGCTTCCCGCGCGATCCTCCGGCGGAAAACGCCACGCCAGCCCGGCGGGCCGTTGCGTGTACACATCCAGACGCGCCAGGCAGTTCATCAAATGGGTCAGATGGGCCTCTCCGGCGGCGGGGTCAACCACCAGCCCAAGCGCGCACAACCCCGTCTCGTAATTGTTGCCGATGGCCCATGAGGCGATCGAAGCCGCCAGCGCGATCGCCTCCTCGGCGCTGTCCAGATCGGACGGCCCGGTGACGCCCGTGCATTCATTGTTCACGCAAATGGTCAGGCGCCTGCGCTGTTCCCGTTCAAACTCCCGGGTCATCAGCTTGCGGCGGCGCGCGAATGATTTCCAGTGGATGGCGCGCGCGTCGTCCCCGGGGCGGAAGGGGCGGAGGCTGTGAAACTCCAGGCCGGCCCCGGGCTCGGCGGTGCTGACTTCCCCTTGCCGTCCCAGCCAGCGCTGGAATTGTTCCGGAGCCGCCCGTTTGGCCGGCCAGACCAGCGCCTCGCCCGGCGCTTCGAGATATCGGGCCTTGCGGAAGAAGGCGAAGGGGAATCGCGTGGATATGCTGACCGCCGCGAAGCGCGCGGGACCGCGCCGGGGGAAGACATGCTTGTAGGCGATGGTCCGCGTCTCCCCCGCCGGGACATGCAGCAGAAACCGTTTCATGCCATGGCGAAGCAGGTCCTCGGCGCGGGTCCAGCGCAGGATTTCCAGAATCCAGCCGGTGATTCCGCGGCGCATGCGTTCCGGATCCTTTTCGTTGAAGACATCCTCGGCCTCGATGGCGAAGGTGGGAATCACGCGCTTGCCGCTGGTGATGGCGATGCGGATCAGCGTTTCCTCTCCAGCGAAAATCCGGGGGGGGATTTCCCGCTTCACGGCGAGGCGCCGGATCATCTGCTCCGACAGGATGCCGGACAACACGATGGTCGAAAGCATCAGGCCCAGCATCAGGTACAGCAGGTTGTTGCCCGTGTTGACCGCCGCGAATCCCACCACCAGCGTGATGATGGTGAAGTTGCGTCCCTCGGCCGTGAAACGGAGGGTGCGCGGGGGCTGCAGCAACCGCAGGATGCGGTCCAGCAGGGTCTGTCCGGCGGGGGCCAGGGGGGCGGATAAAAATGAGGACTGGTTCATTCCAGGCGGAAATCCGGAACGGAAGGGATGCCTTCCTTCACCGGCGGAGCATCCGGCCGGTGTTTGGTGGCCAGAAAAATC
The DNA here is from genome assembly GCA_022072125.1 of Myxococcota bacterium. Taxonomy (GTDB): domain Bacteria; phylum Myxococcota; class JAJVIH01; order JAJVIH01; family JAJVIH01; genus JAJVIH01. Next base: position 21,112 of record JAJVIH010000048.1, read on the forward strand.
ACCCGCGCATCCGGATACGCTGCTTTCATGGCGTTCACGTTGCCGGGTTCGTTGTCAAAGCTGGCGAGAACCTTGCCAAGCCGGCGCAGCGCGGGAAATACCGTGTTTTTGAACGCTTCGTCCTCCATCGCCGCATCGGGTTTGAGGATGAGCATGGTGTTGTTGGCGCCCACGGGAAAACCCGCGATCTGCAGGGCCTGCACGGTGGGCTGCAACATCCGCGGGGCGTCACGGCCCGACAGATAAACGACGAGCGCTCCCGCCCGGTGCAGCCGGTGAACATAATCCACGGCCCCGGGAAGCGTGCGATCATGGACCGCCCAGGCCCCCATGAAGCGCGGCTTCCAGAAGGACTTGATCTTTTCCAACTCCCTGGCTTCCGTCACGCCCACTTTCGCCACGCTCGCCTCCACGCCATATTCGATATGCTCCGGACGCAGGCCGCGCAACGCCCTGCCGGTGGGGCTGTCCGCCACGCCGGCCTGGGCGGCGTACTCGCGCAAAATGCCGAGGGTGCGCTCGCGGTTGTCAAACAGGGTGTCGTCCAGATCAAAGATGACGATGGGCGTGGGGCCGTTTTCCGCGGCGGCCTGTTTCACCTCTTCGATTACAGAGCCCAGAAGCTGGGAGGGGATGACCTGGGCCTTGCCTTCGACCGCCTTTTTCACCGTGGTTTTGGCGTCAACCGGTGCTGGCGGCGCGGACAACAGGGCGAAACCGGCGATCAGAATCGGAAACAGGATGGACTTCATCAAGCTCTTCCTTGAAAAGTTCCGGGCGGCTGATACTGATACTGCATGACCACTCCAGACCAACGCAAGCAACCCAAGACCACCGTGGACCTCGTGGTGGACGGGGCCACCATTGTCACCATGGACCCGCAAAACCGCGTCATCACCCATGGCGCGATGGCGGTGGATCACGGCGGCATTCTCGCGATCGGACCACGCGACAGCATCCTGGACTCGTACACGGGCAAGGACTGGCTGAGCCTGGACGGCGATATCGTCATGCCCGGCCTGATCAATTGCCATACCCATATCCCCATGGCGGTGATGCGCGGCGTCGCCGACGACATGGCGCTGGGCAAATGGCTGTTCGAGTACGTCTTCCCGGCGGAAAACTCCCTGACGCTGGATCGCTTCCAGACCGGCGCCGAAATCTCGCTGGCTGAAATGATCGCCTCGGGCACGACCTGCTTCGCCGACATGTACTATTTCCAGCATGAACTGGCGCATGTGGTTGCGCGCGCCGGGGTGCGCGCGGTGCTGGCGGCCAGCTACAAGGACCTGCCCTCGCCGGATTTTCCCAGCGCGGACGCGGCGCTGGAAGGGGCCCGGCGGTTCATCATGGATTTTCACGGCCATGAACTGATCACCCCCGCCCTGGGGCCGCATTCCACCTACACGCTCGCCAGTGAGCCCTTGCGCAAAACCGCCGCGCTGGCGGAGGAAACCGGCGCGCTGGTGCTGGTTCACGCCTCCGAAACCAGCGGCGAAGTCAAAATGGCGATGGAGAAACACGGCGCCTCGCCCATCGAGGTGTTGCGCCGCACGGGCCTGCTGACGCCCCAATCGGTGCTCGCCCACTGCGTGAAGGTGACGCAGGCGGAGATGGAAACCATCGCCGCCGCCGGCGCGTCGGTGGCCCATTGCCCGGACAGCAACATGAAGCTGGCCTCGGGCATCGCGCCGGTCACCGCGATGAAACGGGCCGGCGTGCGCGTGGTGATTGGCACCGACGGCCCGGTCTCCAACAATGATCAGGACATGTTCGCGGAACTGCGATCCGCCGCGCTGGTGGCCAAAGCGGCCGATGAAGACCCCGAGGCGCTGCCCGCCATGGACGTGCTGCGCATGGCCACCATCGAAGCCGCGCGCGCCCTGCACATGGACAGCCGCACCGGCTCGCTCGAACCGGGAAAACGCGCGGACTTCATCGTGGTGGATATTCACCGCCCGCATCTGCAGCCATTCACCAACGTGTTTTCGCACCTGGCCTACAGCGCGCGCGGCTCCGATGTCAGCTTCACCTTCGTCAACGGCCGCCGTCTCTACGAAAGAGGCGAATTCCGCACCATTGACTGGGAGCGCCTGGAGGCCCGCGCCAAAACCGCCTGGGCGGACCTGAAAAAGGCCATTCCCGTGCCGTGGGAAAAACCACCGGCTACTCCGGCGTGACCCGCGACGGGTCCCAGAGAAATTCCCGTTCGCCGCCCGTCAGGGCGGCCCAGCGTCCCCACACAAAACAGGCGTCGCTCAGGCGGTTGACGTAGCGCATCATCACCGGTTCGATCTCGCCCGCGCGCAGCATGGCGGCCATCTGGCGCTCGGCGCGCCGGCAGACCGTGCGGGCCTGGTGCAAAAACGCCTCGGGCCAGTCGCCGCCCGGCAGCACGAAGCTCTTGAGGTGGGGCAGGCGCTCGTTCATCTCGTCCATCTCGCGCTCAAGCCGGTCCACCATTTCCTGGGTGACGCGGGGTTGTTGCGGATGCAGGTCGGCGGGCAGGGTGGCCAGTTCGCTTCCCAGATTGAACAATTCATGGGAAATGCGCGTCAGAATGTCCTCGAGTTTTTTCAGTTCAGGAAACTGCGCGGCCTTTTTGCTCACGGCCGTGCGCGCGAGACCCATGACGCTGTTGAGTTCGTCAATGGTCCCATACGCCTCGATGCGCGGATGATCCTTCGGGGTCTCCTGCCCGCCCACCAGCCGCGTGGTTCCCTGATCGCCCGTTCGCGTATAAACCCGTGTAATCCGGATGGCCATTCCTGCTCCAAGACCGCTGCATCAGGCTTTTGATTGTAAGCAATCCGCCTTGCGCCAACAACTTCCCTGAATCTCACGCCAGGGCGGCAGGTTCAAGCGGAGTCACGAACAGGGGATTTCCGTCCATGCCCTCCAGCATGCGCACTTCGCACCCAAACGCCTCGCGCAGGTTTCCGGCTGTCAACGTTTCCGCGGTGGTTCCCGCCGCCGCCGCCCTGCCCCGCGACAGCAAAACCACGTGCCGCGCCACGCGCGCCGCCAGGTTGAGATCATGCATGACCGCCACGATGGTTTTGGATTCGTCCCGCGACAGACTCCGGATCAGCATCCACAACTCCGCCTGCTGGCGGATGTCCAGATAAACCGATGGTTCGTCGAGCAACAGCACCGGCGTCTGTTGCGCCAACACCATGGCGATATAAACACGCTGCCTCTCGCCGCCGGAGAGGCTGCGCAAGGGCCGGTCTTTCCACGAAAACACGCGGGTCTGCCGCATGCACCGCTCCATGATGGATTGATCCCCCGCACCCGGCCATGCGAGAGGCCCCAGGAACGGCGTGCGGCCGAGCGCGACAAATTCGTGAACCGTCAGGTTCTGATCCACCTGCTGCTCCTGGGGCAGCCAGGCCATCAGGGCGCTGCGCTCGCGCGGGGCCATGCCGCTGACGGATTGTCCGCCCACCAGGATATCTCCATCCGCCAGTTCGACGAGACCGGCGACGGCCCGCAAAAGCGTGCTTTTTCCAGCGCCGTTGGGGCCGATGATCGCGGTGATCCGGCCCGGGGGCGCCATGAACGACACCCGGTCCAGCACGGCGGCGCCGTCGAACCGGACCGACAAATCCTTCACCGCGATGGCGTGACGGACGGGTTCTTCCGCGCTCATGACAGGGTGTCTCTCCGCATCAGCAGGAAGAGGAAAAGCGGCGCGCCGCACAATGAGGTCAGCACGCCCACCGGAATTTCCATCGGGGCCAACAGGATGCGCGCCAGGGTGTCCATGAAGAGCAGAAACGCCGCCCCGCCGAGAAACGCCGCGGGCAGCAGGCGGCCGTGGTGACGTCCCGCCGCCAGGCGCAGGGTATGCGGGACCAGCAACCCCACGAAGCTGATCAACCCGCCCAGCGCCACCGCGGCGCCAGACATCATCGCCGCCAGCAGCACCGCCCGCGACATCAGCCTTCCGGTGGAGACGCCCAGCGCCCGCGCGGTCTCCACCCCCGCCGCCAGGCTGTTCAACTCCCGCGACAGCAACAGCGCCCCGGCGAATCCGCCGCAGACGATCAGCAAACCAATCAGGGTCTCCGCCCAGGTGGAAATCCACATGCCGCCGGTCAGGAACATGGTGGTGTCGCGCAGGCGGAACGGATCGAGCAGGTACGCCATGAAGGATATGGACGCGCTGCAAAGCGCGGTGACCACCATGCCGGCCAGCAGCAGCGAGACCACATCCATCCGGCCCTTGAGCCTTGCAACGGCGATGGCGATCAACACGGCGGCGAGCGCTCCGGCGAAGGCTGCGATGGGGGTCAACAGGGCCGCCAGCGCCGAGTCCGGCAGGGTCAGGCGAATGGCCACTACCGCCACGCTGGCCCCCGCGGAGGTGCCCATCAGAAAGGGATCGGCCAGCACATTGCGGGTGACCCCCTGCAGCAGCACCCCCGCGCACGCGAGACCGGCGCCCACCGCGATACAGGCGATCAAACGCGGCAAGCGGACCTCCCGCACCACGGTCACCAGGGTTTCCGGTCCATCGCCAAACAGCGCGCGCAGGGAATCCACCGGGCCATGAATGGAAGAACCCGCCGCGAGGCCGAAAACGAACGCCGCCGCCAGCAGCATCAGCAGCGTCAGCATCAGCGCGCGCGTGGAAACGCCCGTTCTCATTTTTCTCCGGCGAAACGCTCCGGATGGATGGCGCGGGCCAGCGCTTCCAGCCCATCCAACATCCGCGGGCCTGGCCGCGTCACCAGTGCGGTGGGAACCGTCACCACCCTTCCGGTTTTCATGGCGCGGAGTTTGTCCCAGCCGGTGCGGCGCTTCACCAGTTCAATGCTCTGCGGATTGTTCACGCTCTCCGAATCCGCCAGCACGATGATGTCCGGGTCCCGTTCAAAAATCGCCTCGAAGGTCACATCCATCCAGGGCCGCCGGACATCCGCGAAAATATTGACGGCATGGGCGGAGACCAGCAAATCATGGGGGAAAGCTCCAGGCCCCACGGTCCACGGCAAACCCTTCATGCCCGGATCCATTTCATAGAAAACACGCGGACGGGGGGCGTCTCGCAGCCTCTCGCGGAGGGCCGCCAGCCGCGCCCGCATGGACGCGGCGATGTCCGCTCCGCGCCCGGCCTGCCCGCAGGCCGTTCCCATCCACTCGATGGACCGGATAACCTCCTCCAGCGTGGCGGGATTCAGCGTCGCCACCCGGAGCCCATGCCCGCGCAGGCTGTTGATCAGCGCCGGTTCGCCGAAGGAAAACACCACCAGGTCGGTTTCCGCCTCGATGATGGGTCCCACCGGCGGCCGGAAACCTTCCGTCGCCGGAATGGCCGCGGCCTCCGGCGGATAATCGCTGTATTTGTCGCGCAGCACGATTTTCCCGCCGCATCCGGTCGCGAATGCAATCTCCACGTTGGAGGCGCCGAAGACGGCCATCCGCCGCGCGGGGGATGTGAGCAACAGGGTTCCTCCGGTTCCGTCCGGCAGGGAGATGGCCGCCGGGCTCGCCGCCGGTTCCCCTCCAGGAGGGCTGGCGGACGGCGGAACGGGCGGGCCCGAAGGCGCGCATCCGGCCAGCGCGAGCGGCAGGAAACAACACAGCACGAAGATGGGCCGGGGAAATTTCATCCGGAAGCAATCCATGAAAACCCGCCGGGTTGCGATCCGGAGGGCGGCGATCTGATTGTTACCCCGATCCAGCCGGTGCGGTTTCAGGAAATCTTGCGGTGGTCGTGAATCACCGTTTTGCCATTCACCAATTCCTGCACGTAGGGCCATGACAGGAAATCATGGGGAAAGCCCAGGGTGATTGCGCTGGCCTTGTTCAGCCGTTCGAGGTGTTCAGGCGAAAGCATGAAGGAAAGGCAGGCCAGGTTATCCTCGATCTGCTTGCCGGTGCGGGCGCCGGCAATTGGGATCACCACGCCGGGCTGCTGCCGCACCCAGTTGAGGGCCACCTGGGATGCGCTTTTTCCCAGTTCCGCCGCCACCGCCGCGACTTCATCCGCAATCGCGAAGTTGCGATCATTCAGCCGGAAGTTGTTGAAATCCTTGCGTTTGGAATCAGGGACTTCCTGGCCGCGCCTGTATTTGCCGGTCAGCAGGCCGCCGCCGACGGCGCCCCAGGGCGTGACGGCGATATCCAGCGCCCGCGCCATCGGCAACAGGTCGCGTTCCGGCGTGCGCTCGATCAGGCTGTATTCGATTTGCAGCCCCACGAAGCGGGTCCAGCCGCGCAACTCGGCGAGGGTGTTGGCCTGTGACACCACCCAGGCCGGCGTATCCGACACGCCGATATAATGAACCTTGCCCGCGCGCACGACATCATCCAGGCCGCGCATGACTTCTTCCACGGGGGTGATCTTGTCCCAGGCATGCACCCACAACAGATCGATATAGTCCGTGTTCATGCGGCGCAGGCTGGCCTCCACGCAGCGCATCAGGTTTTTGCGGTGGTTTCCGGAGGCGTTGGGGTCGGCGGGGTTGGTGGACAATGTGTACTTGGTGGCGATGACATACCGGTTGCGCTCGCCCGCCACGAATTTGCCCACCATCTCCTCGCTGGCGCCGTTCTGGTAGTTGATGGCGGTGTCAATGAAGTTGCCGCCCTGGTCCACGAAGGTCTTGAAAACCCGGTGGCTTTCTTCCACGCCTTCGCCGAATCCCCACGCCTCGCCAAAGGTCATGGTTCCCAGACAGAGTTCCGACACACGCAGGCCGCTGCGGCCCAGCAAACGGTAGTTCATCGTCCGCTCCTTGTTGCAGGGGGTTTATACTGGACCGATAGCAGAGCCCCCGCAAGGGCTCAACTGGCGCGCAACCGGATCCTGGCGCGGCCGCTCTCATCCCGCGTCCGGGGGTCTTCTCCCGGTCTTGCGGCGCGGGGGCCGCCGGACCAATCCGGATCATCGTTGCAGCCCTGCCCGCCCAACTGCGAAACGGCGTTTTCCTGCTATTACGCCAGCGGGGAAAGAACGAACCCGCGGCGCCAGAATGAGGTTCGATCAGGATGAGGAAAACTACTCCGCCGGAAATTTCCCCTGTAGTTCCTTCGATATCCCGCCGGTTCCCGCGATGGAGCCGTAAACCGCCACATTCCGCCGCGGCGTCCGTTTTTTCGATTTGTCATCCTTGTCCACGGCGTACATGCCCATGCGGATATTCATGCCGTGGTTCCATTCGTAGTTGTCCATCAGGGTCCAGTAGAAATAGCCGCGCACGTCGGCGCCCTCCTGAATCGCGCGGTTCACCCAGGTCAGGTGCTGGACCAGGTATTTGGGACCTTCGTCTTCCGTGTCGTTGGTGATGGCCGCGCCGTTCTCCGTGATGATCACCGGCAGTTTGTATTCGTTCCGCACAAACTCGATCATTTCCTTGATGCCCTTCGGATATACCGGATTGTATTTGATTTGCAGCGGGTTGAATGTGGTGAGCGGCGACAGCGCGGGCAGGGTGGCGTCCTTGGTTCCGGTCACCACGAGCTGGAAGTAGTAGTTGACGCCGATATAGTCCATGCGGTTTTTCAGATCGGCCCGCTGGACCGCATTGCCATCCAGTTTGTCGTCGTATTCGCCCAGCGCCACCGCGTTCAGGAAGAACCTGTTCCACAGGTAAAAGACGTTGTCCGATCCGCGCTTGTCGAGGCGGCTGTTGGCGTCCGCGGGCATGGTGGGGGTGATGGGATACACCACGCCGACGAACGACGCCTCGCCGTCGCCGTCCGCGTCCACGGAATCGTTGGCCTTGATGGCGTCGTACATGCGGGCGTGGGCGTCAATCAGCGCTTTCGCGATGGTCTTCGACTCCTCGAACTTCAGCATGACCGCGGGCGGATGGGCGCGTTCGGCGTTGGGCTGCAAATACCCGAACAGGAAAACCTGAAAGGGCTCGTTGAGGGTCGCCCACATGTCAATTTCGCCGCCGAACTCCTTCGCGCAGAACCCGGCGTATTTGGCGATTTCCCGCACCGCGCGCTCGCGATCCACCCAGCCCTTGTTTTTGCATTTGGACAGATCCTTCAGACAATCCACCGGATCGTGCAGCCAGAGCGGCAGGGTGTAGTGGTTGAGGGTGACCAGCGGCTGCATGCCCCGGTCCTTCAACGACTTGAGAATCTTGTGATAGGTTTCGATGGCGTCCTTGCTGGCGATGGCTTTCAGGTTGTCGAAGCCCTCCACGCCGTCGGTCGCCGTGGGAAAGATGCGGCTCCATTCGATGCTGAAACGCAGGGCGTTGTTCTTCAGTTCCGATTTCGCCCGTTCGATGTCCTGATCATACAGCTCCCAGAAACCGGGGCCCGTCTCCGCCGGGTCCTGGTTCGCCAGATGGGCGTTGGAATTGGCCCGTTGCTCCGGCGCGGTGGTGAAGACATACCAGTCGGAGTTTTTGTCCACGCATTTCTCCGCGGGCAGGGTGGGGCATCCCATGTCCACCTGAAAACCGGCGATCGCCGTACCCCAGAGAAAACTTTTGGGGAACTGGAGCGCGCCGGTTCCCGTGGCGGGGCTGGCGTCGCCCGCCGCTCCATCGGCGGGGCCGCCGCTATCGTTTCCGCCGCCCGCGTCCTGGTTGGAATTGGAATCCGAACAGGCGGCCAAAACAGCAACCAACAACCACAGGGGAATATTCAGGCGTCGCATGGGCCTTGCTCCATTCAACAGGGATGGTGATGATCGGCCTGCGGCCCGCTGGCGTCCAGCGCGATCCGCTCCTTCCGGAACTACTAACAACCCGCCCCCGGAAACGCCAGCGCCCGCGCCGGGGAGGGGCTTCCGGTTCAATGGATGGCGGGCGCCGGCGCTCCGCTTCCACGGAATTGGGCGGGTGCGGATGGCCATCATCAAACGCGAAAATCAGCCGCCTGGCGGCTTGGCCGCCAGGAACGGCGTTGAAATACACACGCTCTCCGGAAGCCAACCGGTCCGCCGTGCGGAAGCAAATGGAACGGGAAGCGCATCATTTCCCATGGCTGACCCCGATGAAATCCGGCCCTCGGTGTGATCCGCGCCATATCGTTTTCCCGGCGGACGTGGCGAAATCAGGAACATCCGGCTGGCGGGTTTTGCCAGCGCGCCGGGAATCCCCATACAATGAAAAAAGAAGGGTTCCTTGCGCCGCCGCAAGGGGGGTAAGCAAATGCCACGCATCATCATCCTGCATGGCCGTGAAACGGTCGCTGATCTTTACTTCGCTCCGGAAAAGGACCTGATCACCATCGGGCGCCACGACTTCGCCGACATCCGCATTGACGACGCGGATATCTCGCGCCGCCACGCCGTGCTGCAAAAGGAAGGCAAGTCCTACATCATCAAGGACGTGGCCGCGAAAAACGGGCTGCATTTCAAGAACCAGCGGATCAAGGAAAAATCCCTGCTGCTGGGCGACGAGATTGATCTGGGCTCGTATACCTTGGTGTTCCGCGGCGAGCAGATCGAAAAACACGCGGTCAAGGATGAATACGGCTTCGTCGTGGACGAGGCCCCGGTGCGCAAGGCGGTCAAGGATCGTGTGAATGTGCGGGCGAAAACCTCCCGCGCGGCGGACCGGAATTCCTCCACCAAAACCGTGACGGATGATCAGCGGCAGGCCATTCAAAACACCCTGCGGCAGAAGCGGCAGGCGCACCTGGAAGTGCTGGAAAACGGCGTGGTGAAATCGAAAATCTACCTGCAGAACAACTGCTTCGTCTTCGGCAAGGGCGAGGACGCCAATTTTCAGGTGGGCGGGCTGTTTTCGCCCAAGGTGGCGGCCACCATTGAATACGGCCTGGATGGCTTCACCCTGCGCGGATCCCCCAAAACCGTGGTGGTCAACGGCGTCAATCTCGACCGCAAGCTCTTGCAGGAAGGCGATTTGCTCAAGATTCTTGGCCGGGAGTTCCGTTTCCATGATAGGGTCGAGGCGTAGGAGGCGTTGCTCCGCCCCCATGTGACCTGCTTATGGAAAAGGTGCTGCTGATACTTGACGGCGCGGAACTGCGGCGGCGAATCGCGGATATCCTCCAGTCCAACCATTTCGAGCCGGTTTTCGGTGAGGACCGCGCCGCCACCCTGAAGCTGGCGGCGGACAATCCGGTCAGCGTCGCCTTGGTGGATTACGGCGAACAGGAAGGCCGGGGCCTCGACATGCTGGTCAAGCTGGCCACCCAGGAAGCCACCTGGAACGTGCCGGTCATCGCCATCCCCGATGATTATTCGGGCAAGGTGGTCGGCGAGGTCATCGAAGGCGGCGGCATGGACTGCATCCGCCACGACGCCGACGCGGTGGAGGTCATCGCCCGGGTGAAGGCCGCGCTGCGCGTCCGCCGCCACGCCAAGCGGCTGGAAATCGCCCTGGATGAACTCCGCGACAAGAACGAGCAACTGGCGGCGCTGGCGGTCACCGACGGCCTGACCTTGCTCAACAACCACAGCCATTTCATCGGCATTCTCAACCAGGAACTGGCGCGCGCGCGCCGCTTCGGACAGCCGCTGTCGCTGGTGTTGTGCGACCTCGACAATTTCAAGCGGGTCAACGACACGCTGGGCCACCGCTGCGGCGATCAGGTGCTCAGGGAAACCGCCAGCCGCATGCGCGAATCCGCCCGTTCGATTGACATCCTGGGGCGTTATGGCGGCGAGGAGTTCGCGCTGATCCTGCCTGGCACGGACCGGGAAGGCGCGCTGGTGGTTTGCGAGCGTTTCCGCGCCAGCGTGGCCGATCTGCCCTTCACCCTCGACAACAACGGCGAGGCGCTGGAGTACGCCATGACGGTCAGCGTTGGTCTGGCGACCGTGCCCAGCAACGGGCCGCTGAACAGCGCCTCGCTGATCGAGGCGGCGGACAGGGCCATGTACCGCGCCAAGCGCGGCGGGAAAAACCGCGTGTGCGTCTACGACAGCGAGCAGGACGGCCACGTCGGCAACCGTTCGGCCATCACGCCCATGATCAAACAGCGCCAGGAGCCATCCCGCTGACCGGATGTGATGGAGCCATCGCGCCGGCCGCTTCACGGCTTGCGCGGACGCGCCGGGCTGGTAAAACCCCCTATCGCCGCCCGCGAGGCCAGCCAGCATGAAAGCCTATATTTATCCGTCCGGCGTCATCATCTCGCCCTTCCAGGAAGGGGCGGCGGAGTCCTTCATCGCCGGGGAAACCCTCCGCGAGTACATGGACAACACCCTGGCGCGCCTGGGCTTCGAGGTGCGTCGCGTCGCTTCGCCCGCGGAAATTCCGGCGGAAAAATGCCTGATCCTGCCCGACCACGTATTCGCATCTGAAAAGGCGCTCAGGGATTTTCTCAAACAGCGCCAGCGCGACATGGTGGAGGAGCCCTCCTGCCTCGCCCTGCCCAAAAACGCCAGCAGCGACTTCACCATGCCGCTGCAGGACAACCGGCGCCAGCCCATCGAAAGCACCGACGCCTACGTCTACGATGTCTTTTTCTCCACCGGATCGGTGAGCCTGGCCGGCCTGGACGCCGCCGCCGCCGCCGCCAAGCTGCGCGAAGCCTCGCGCCCCGTGCTGACGCCCATGAAGGAGCGCACGATCGAGGCGCGCCTGCCCACCCTGCGCAAGGAAACCCAGACGATGATGTTCCCCATCACTTCGTCGCTGGTCTGCCATGTCTGCAACTGGACGCATATCCTGTGGCTCAACCAGCTTGCGTGGGGACGCTGCTGGATGGAACTGTTGCGCCGCAAACCCGCCTGGACGCTGGGCCGCATCGGACGCGGCCTCGCCGCCATGGCGCTGCGCACCGGATGGGACCTCGCGTTCCGCTTCCGCTTCCAGCCCGCGGCCAGCAGTTTCCTGCATCAACTCAACCGCACCGGGCGCGGCTGCGTCATCCACCCCACCGCCTGGCTGGAGGGCTGCATCATCGGCGACAACGTGCGCATCGGCGCGGGCGCGGTGGTCCGCAACTGCATCATCGGCGACAACTCCATCGTGGGAGACACGGCGTTGATGCTCAACTCGGTGCTGGGCCGCGAGACATACGTCACCGACAATTCCGTGCTGGTATGGTGCGTCATTTATCCGGGGGCCACGGTGGGCAATATGAAGTTGCAGGTCAGCGTGGTGGGGCGCAACAGCTACCTGCACGGCTTCGCGGGATTCATTGACGCGCGCTTCATCGGCGGCGTCCAGGTCTCGCACAACGGCGGCATGGCGGACACCGGCCGCTCGTTCATGGGCAGCGTGGTCGGCCATGACTGCGTGATGAACGCCAAGGTGCTGATCCAGCCGGGGCGGGAAATCCCCAACGGCGTGTGGATGGTGATGAGCCCCGAGGAAGCGATCTTTGACGTGCCCCGCGATCTGCCGCCGCGCACCCCGCTGGTGCGCCAGGGAGGATCACTGGCGGTTTTCCGGCCTGAAAAGGGATGAACCAGACCAGCATTCTCCTGGTGGATGACGACATCATCCTCATCGAAGGAATGACCCGGCAACTGGTCCGCGAGGGCTATCAGGTGCGCAACGCCCAGACCCTCGCCGGAGCGGCGGCGCAACTCGCCGCCCAGCCGCCGGACATCGCCATTCTCGATTACTACCTGCCGGACGGCGTGGGCATGGACCTGCTGCACCTGATCCGCAAGGATTTCCCCACCACCGACGCCATCTTCATGACCGCCCAGGACAAGGTGCAACTGGCGGTCGAGGCGCTCAAGGCCGGCGCCCGCGATTTCCTCACCAAGCCCACGGAGATCGAGCACCTGCTGCGCATCATCCGGCGCATCGAGGAAGAGCGCGCCCTGCAGATTGAAAACCGCGTGCTGCGGATGCGCATCGGCGCCAACCCGGCCGCCCAGCGCCTCATCGGCAAATCCCCGGTCATCCAGCAGGTGCGCGATCTGGTGACGCGCGCGGCGCAGTCCCGCTCCACCGTGCTGATCACCGGCGAGTCCGGAACCGGAAAGGAACTGGTGTCGCGCGTGCTGCACGAACTCAGCCCCAGCCCATCTTCGCCCTACGTGCCGGTCGAATGTTCGTCCATCAACCCCAACCTGTTTGAATCGGAGTTGTTCGGACATGTGAAAGGCTCGTTCACCGGCGCTGATCGCAACCGGGATGGATTGTTCAGGCTGGCGGGCGAGGGAACCCTGTTTCTCGACGAAGTGGCGGAGATACCGCCCGCCGTGCAGGCCAAGATGCTGCGCGCCCTGCAGGAGCGCGAATACAGGCCGGTGGGCGGATCCGAGTACTACCGCCTCAAGGCGCGCATTGTCGCCGCCACCAACGTGGACCTCCAGCAGGCCATGCGCGACGGACGCTTCCGCGAGGACCTGTTCTACCGCCTGAATGTCATCCGCATTTCATTGCCGCCGCTGCGGGTGCGCCCCATGGACATCATTCCGCTGGCGGAGCACCTCATCGTGCGGCTCAACGAACAGCATCCCGGCCGCAAGGTGCATGGCCTGACGCCCGCCGCCGCGCAGATCCTGGAGGCCTACAAATGGCCCGGCAACGTGCGTGAACTGGATAACTGCCTGGAGCACTGCTTCGCCATCGGCCGGGACGAATGGATTGATGCGAATGATCTTCCGGAGATGATCCGGCAGGCGGCCGCCGGGGAACAACGCCCGCCGCTGGAAGTCCCGCTCCCCGCCCCGCGCACCGCGCCGGGGGACTTCCCCGCCCCGCCGCAATTCTCCGAGGATCAGCCGCGCACCATGGCGGAATATGAACGCCTGGCCATCAAACAGACGCTGGCGGAACTGCATGGCAGCATTCCGGAGGCCGCCGAGCGTCTGCAGGTGGGAAAATCCACGCTCTACCGCAAGATCAAGGAATACGGCCTGGAGGAATTCGCCGGCCGCGGGCGTTTTTCCGACGAGGAGACCCCGTGAAACTGGCCAATCCGGAACTGCTCGCCGCTGGAATGGCGCTGCTGCTGGTGTTGGTCCTGCATGCGCGCGCCCGCCGCCGCCGCGCCCGGACCATGGCGATCCTGGGAGACCCCGGCCTGATCTCACGGCTGGTCAGTGGAGAATCCGCCCCGTACCGCGTATCCATGCTGGTCTTTCTGCTGCTGGGACTCGGCCTGTCCGTGCTGGCGCTGGCGCGTCCGCAGTTTGGCGGGCGCGTCGAGAAAATCAGGAAGAAGGGCGTGGATATCGTCATCGCGCTGGACACCTCCAAATCCATGCTCGCGGCGGATGTGGAGCCCAGCCGTCTGGAGCGGGCCAAGCGCGAACTGTCGCTGGCCATGAACCGTTTTCAGGAATTGGGGCACCGGGCCGGACTGGTGGTCTTCGCCGGCGACGCCTTCGTGCAATGTCCCATCACCAGCGATTTTGAAATCCTGCGGCTCTTCCTCGATTCCGCGGATGCGATGACGGTCGGGCGCGGCGGCACCAATCTGGCGCGCGCGCTGGACGAGGCCCGCGGCCTGCTCAACCGCGACTGGAGCGACGGCCCCGCCAACAACAAGGAAGAGCAGGAAGCGCCCAGGCCCAAACCCAGCGGGAAACGATCCAGGGCGGTGTTGTTGCTGAGCGACGGCGAGAGCCACGAAGGCAATATCCATTCCATCGTGTCCGATCTGGTGAATGATCAGATTCGCGTCTTCGCCATTGGGATTGGCAGCACGGTGGGCGAACCGATTCCAGTCAACCCGGAAGCGGAACGCCCGGAATACCGCACGGACTCGTCCGGACAGGTCATCATGTCCCGGCTCAACGAAGAGCCGCTGCGGATTCTGGCGCAAGAGACTGGCGGGGTCTACGTGCAGGCGGACAGCGCGACCCTGGGCTTGGGCCGTATCATCGAGGAAATCCACCGCATGGAGGGGACGGAGTACCATTCGCGGGTGGTGTCGCGGCCACGCGACCTGTATCAGTGGCTGCTGTGGCCCGCTTTCGCCTGCCTGGCGTTCGCCCTGCTGATCAACCACCGCCGCGAAGCGGCGCCGCAAACCGCCGTTTGATAAGTCCATCCGCGAAGACCGCCGTGCTCGCATGACGATTCTGGCGCTTCGCGCCGCCGACCCCGGTTCATCCCCGCGTGATTCCACGCGGGGATTTTTTTGAGTGGCGCATCCGCACACGCCGCTGTGCTTACCCGCTCGACGGCGCGCATCCCCGTGAAGGGACGATTCTTCCCGCGTTCATCCCCCTCGG
>JAJVIH010000075.1 GCA_022072125.1 Myxococcota bacterium
GCCGGCCAAACCCGCATGCAACTGTTCCGCGGGACCGGTCCGGAGCGGCGCCGCGGCGGCGTGGTGGATGGCGCTGCTGATCCTGCCGGCGCTGGCGGCGCGGCGGCGGAAAACGGCGGTTTCATGAATTGCCCGGTCTGCAAACTGCCGCTGTTGACGGTCGAATTTCAGGGCGTGGAAGTGGATTATTGCGCCCGCGGGCATGGCCAGTGGTTCGATGAGGGGGAAATCGAGGCCGCCTTTGATGCGCCGGGAAGCATGGTGCGGGCGGATCTCCAGGCCCCGAAGGGCAGGCGGCGGTGTCCGCGCTGCCATGCGCCGATGCGCATCCAGTTTCCCGCGGAAGGGCTGGAGCTGGATGTTTGTCCCCACGGCCACGGCTTGTGGTTTGACGCGGGTGAGTTACATTCGCTTCTGGAAAAGCTCCAGCGTCTCTCCGGGCGAACCCCGGACGGGATGAAGGCTCTGCTCGAACGCATACCTGCCCTGTTCAGGAGGGAAAATCCATGGGCCTCTGGATAGTTCTCGGTGTCGTGGTTCTTGGCGCGATCTTCGTGATCGCCATTTACAACGGTCTTGTGACCATGCGGAACCAGGTCAAGAACGGCTGGACCCAGATTGATGTGCAGCTCAAGCGGCGCTACGACCTGATTCCCAACCTGCTGGAGACGGTCAAGGGCTACATGAAGCACGAACAGCAGGTGCTGGAAAACGTCACGAAATTCCGTTCGCAGGCGATGGGCGCCCATTCAGCCGGCGAGCGCATCGAGGCGGAGAACCAGCTTTCGCGGGCCCTCGCCAACGTGATGGCGGTGGCGGAAAATTATCCGGAACTGAAAGCCAACCAGAATTTCCTGGCCCTGCAGGAGGAGCTGACTTCCACGGAAAACCGGATTGGCTTCTCCCGCCAGCACTACAACGACACCGTGATGCAGTACAACAACAAGCGTCAGGTGTTTCCCAATGTGATCATCGCCGGCATGTTCAACTTCGGCGAGGAGCCGTACTGGCAGATCACCGACGCCGCCGAGCGCGCCGCCCCCAAGGTCAGCTTCGCCTGATCCGGACCCAGCCATGTGGGAACTGGTCCGCCGCAACCAGATCAAATCGCTCTGGCTGGTGGTGTTCATGGGCGCCCTGCTCATCCTCACCGGATGGGCGGCTGGCGAATGGTTCGCCCCCGGCTCCGGCGCGGCGGGGGTGGCGATCGCCGGTTTTCTCGCCGTCATCCTGTTCCTGATCAGCTATTTCGCCGGCGGGGATATCCTGCTCGCGCTCGCGGGGGCCCGTCAGGTGGAAAAGCAGGATGCGCCGCAGCTTTACAATATCGTCGAGGAAATGCGCATCGCATCCGGCCTGCAGGCCATGCCGCGCATGTATATCATGGACTCTCCGGCCGCCAACGCCTTCGCGGCGGGCCGCAACCCGGAGGAGTCCGTGGTCGCGGTGACCGAAGGGTTGTTGCGCATCTGCAACCGCGAGGAGTTGCAGGGGGTCATCGCCCACGAGATGGCCCACATCAAGCACAGGGATATCCTCTTCATGACCCTGCTGGCGGTGATGGCGGGCGCCATCAGCATCATCGCCGATTTCATGTCCGAGCGCTGGTGGCTGCGCAGCCGCATTTCCTCGCGCGACAGCGATGACAACAAGGCGGCGGCGGTGGTGATGATCCTGGGACTCGTGCTGATCATCTTCGGCGCGCTGGCCGCCCGCCTGATCTGGTTCGCCGCCAGCCGCACCCGCGAATACCTCGCCGACGCCGGCGCGGCCGTTTTCACCCGCAATCCCGAAGGACTCGCCAGCGCGCTGGAGAAGATTTCGTCGAGCATCGCCGGGCATGAACTCCCTGTTCCCAAGGTCGCGCAGGCGATGCTGATCGCCGGCGCCAACCTGTTTTCCACCCATCCCCCCATGGCGAACCGGATCAACATCCTGCGCCAACTCGCCGGCGGCGGACAGGTCAGTTATCAGGCGTACGCCATGGCCCTGCGCGCGGCGGGAGGACGCTCCGGCATGTTTCCCGCGGCGGCCCTGAAGGAGCCCGCCCTGCCCATCGCCAGCCTGACCCAGCGCGAGCGGGGAACGCCGCCGCCCGCCAATCTGCGGCGTGAAACGCTCGACGCCGCCCGCGTGCGCGCCGGATACCGCATGCACGCCTGCGAATGCGGGGCGAAGATCAAGATTCCGGCGCGCATGCCGCCCGGGCTTTCGCTGTCATGCCCCGTGTGCGGCCGCCCGGTGCGCTCCGGTCCGGATCGCCCCTGAATCCCGCGTGATGAATCCGCAAGAAGCCCGCCCGCTTCCTGTCCGCCGTTCTCTTTCCAATGGCCGGACACGGGCGCCCCGATCGCGGAAGCCGGCGGGCAGCGGCTGGAAGATGCGCGCTCAGGGCGAATCGGGTAGTATTGCGAACATGGGGGTCCAACTCATTCTGGAGGCGCGGCGATGAAACCGGTTTGGATGCTGGCATGCATGGGGATGGTTCTGGCCGCATGCAGCGACAGCAAATCAGGAGATGGCGGAACGGGCGGCGCCGCGGCGGACGGCGGGCCGCGCGACGCCGCATCCGATGGCGGGTCCTGCGAGGGAGTGGCTTGTCCGGCCATTCAGCCCATTTGCAAGGATGGCGAAGTGGTGGGTGTGAAACCGGGCGAATGTTGCCCCTCCTGCATTCCCGCGCCGGACGGCGGGACGGCGGACACCGGCGGCAAGGCGCTGAAATATTATTCCACCTGCGGCGATCCGGTCTGCTCGTCATGGAAGGAGAAACCCGGCGTGGCGCTCTGTACCTCGCAAAAGGAAGGGGCCGCCTGCGCGAAAGCGGGCGAGGAATGCGATCCGAAGAATGACTGCAACGCGCTGTTGCGCTGCGCGGACGCCGACCCGCGCCAGCAAACCGGCGGTTGTCCCATCTCCCGGCGGGAGTTCAAGAAGGACATCCGCTACCTCGACCGGCAGGACATCGCGAAGCTGCATGAATCGCTCCTCGGCCTGCGCCTGGCGGCGTGGAAATACCGGGAGCAAGCAGACAGCCGCGAGCGGTTGGGCTTCATTCTGGAGGATCATCCGGACTCACCCGCTTCCGACCTGGAGCATGACCGGGCCGATCTTTATGGCCTGATGTCCATGGCGGTGGGCGCCTTGCAGAGCCAGGCCCGCGAGATCGAGGCCCTGCGCCGGGAAATCCGTGTCCTGCGCGAACGGGAGGATGCACCCCTCTGCTCCAGCGCGCCGCCCGCCGGAAAATAATCCGGACGGGTTCCGGGTTGTCCGGAGCCGGCGCGGCGCATGGCGTTCCGCCGGTCTCTGGTTTCCGTTGCAAGGGGAGGAGGATGGAGCCCACGGCGCGAATCGTCCGCCGGCGGGATGGACGCCTTATTCCGAATCCTTGATCCAGACGGCGATGCGATCCTCGATCGCCTGTTGCTGCCAGGAGCCAATCAATTTTTCCGGCAGGGGCTGTTGCTTGAGCAGCGGCTTGAGCGCGGTGTCAATGCGGTGCAGCGAAGCCTTGATGCGATCCTCGGGAATCTTGCCGTCTTCCACCGCGCGGGTCAGCGCCTCGATCGCCTGTTCCTGCCGTTCCTGATCGGCGCAGGCCAGGAACAGATCCACGCCGGCGTGAACGCCGCGGATGACGATTTCCTCCACCGGGAAATGGTTGGCGACAGCCTTCATGTCCAGGTCATCCGACACAATCACGCCATGGAAATTCATCTTGTTGCGCAGCAGGCCGGTGAGGATGCGCTGCGAGAGCGTGGCGGGGTAATTGGGATCCAGCGCCGGATATTTCACGTGGGCGGTCATCAGCATGTCCATGCCCGCCTGGACCGCCATTTCGAAGGGTGCGATTTCGGTCTTCATCAGGCGCTCCAGCGGGTGATTCACCACCGGCAGTTCCAGATGCGAATCCTGGAAGGTGTCGCCATGTCCGGGGAAATGTTTGCCGCATGGCAACACGCCCGATTTGCGCAGCCCCTGGAAAAACGCGATGGCGAGTTGCGCGACCTTGAGCGGATTGGATGAAAACGCCCGGTCTCCAATCACCGTGTTGGCGGGGTTGGTGAAGACGTCCAGCACCGGCGCGAAATTCACATTGAAGCCCAGTTCGCGGAGTTCAAGTCCCTGAAACTCGGCCACCGCGCGAACCAGCCCGCTGTGCTTGATATTGCCCAGCCGCCGCATGGGCGGCAGGTTGATGAACGGCGGTTTCAACCGCGCCACCCGGCCGCCTTCCTGATCCACGCCGATCATCAAGGGAAGCGCGTTGTGGCTGTAGGAGCCCAGTTCGCTGTTCAACTCGCGCACCTGCTCCAGGCTCTGGATATTGCGCGAAAACAGGATGACGCCGCTGATCTGGTTGCGCACCAGCAACTTCATCAACTGGGTGTCCACCTCCGGACCGGGAAAGCCGGCCACAAACAGGCGTCCGACGTGGTAGGATATTTCCTTTTTCATGCCCGGCCGAACGGATGGCAAACCGTGTCATACTCACCACGGATGGCATCCAATGACAACGCTTCGCCGGTGACGAACAGGGAAATGTACCATTCCGGAACGAGTGCGGAACGGCGATCGCCGGGCGACGCCAGCGCGCACAACAGGCTCGCCTTCATCAGGTGGGCGGCCTGTGGGGCCAGCCGGCCGGCCAGCAACTGGGCTTCTTCCGCCGAAGCCTTGCCGGATTCCGCCAGTTGGCTTTCCACGCGCGCGGCGGCTTCCGCCAGCGCCCGCAGGCTGGAAGGGGACACCAGTTTCGCCTCGCCGGCGCGCCGCAGGCAGGCGCGGACTTCGCCGGCTAGCGCCTCGCCGGCGCCCTCCTTGTGCAGCCCGCGCAGGAAATCCAGCTTCTGGATGTGGGCGGAGCCTTCCCAGATGGGCAGCACATGGGCGTCGCGGAGCAGCCGGGTGGTCACGAATTCGTTCACGTAGCCATTGCCGCCCAGGATATCCATGGCGGCCCAGGTGAAGCGCACCGCCTGATCCGCGGTGGTCAGTTTGCACAAGGGGGTGAGGGCGCGCACCAGCCGCTGTTCCCCGGCGTCGCCCGCGTCGCCGCGATCCAGAGCGTGAACGCAGCGGAAGACCAGCGCCATCGCCCCTTCGTATTCCAGATGAAGCTGGATGAGCTGTTCGCGCATCAGCGGATGTTGTTCGATCAGCGCGCCAAACGCGGAGCGGCGGGCGCAGTGGACCAGCGCCTCGTTCAGGGCCCGGCGCATGCACGCCAGCGACGCCACCGAGTTGTAGAGCCGCGACAGGTTCACCATCTCCGCCATGGTCTTGAAGCCGTGATCCAGACGGCCGATGGCGCGCGCGGCCGCTCCCTCCAGGGTGACTTCGCCGGTGGGCATGCTGCGCGTGCCGAATTTGTCCTTGAGGCGGTTGATCCGGTAGCGGTTGGGAGAGCCGTCCGGCAGGCGGCGGGACAGCAGGAACAGCCCCAGTCCGCGCGTGCCCGGCGGCGCGCCTTCCGGCCGCGCCAGCACCAGAATCTGATCCGCGTGGACGTTGGAGCAGAACCATTTGTCCCCGTGCAGCCGCCAGTGTTCGCCATCCCGGACCGCGCGGCAGGTGTTGGCGCCCACGTCGGATCCGCCCTGCTTCTCGGTCAGGAACATGGCTCCCTGGTGCAATTGTCCGTAGTCCCGGCTGACCAGATGGGGAATCACCTCGCGCTGGATTTCCGGCGCCGCGTGCCGCGCCAGCACGCGGGCCACGCCGTCGGTCATGCAGATGGGGCAATACAATCCCTGTTCCGACTGGGCGAAGACATATCCCTGGGCGAATTTGACGAGATGCGGCAGCGGATGCTCCACCCCGCCCAGCGCGGCGGGGTAATAATTCCCGATGATCCCCTCGCCGTAGGCCAGGCGCACCAGTTCCTCGTAGGCGCGGGAGCGGCGGATTTCATCCACCCGCTCGCCAAAGCGGTCATAGGGGATATGAACCGGGCCGTCGCGATCGGCCTCGTCGGCCAGATCGGCGCCGCGGGTTCCCGCCAGTTCGCCCATGCGAACGAGCAGGGGACGCGCCTGGTCCATCAGCGAGGCGCCGCCGAAATGCAGGAGAACCCGCTGCAGGACCGCGTCGGTCTCGAAATAGTTGAACCCCCGGGCGCTGGTGATGCGGTTGGCAGGCAAGGCTTGACTCATGATAGAACTCCCGCGTTCCGGGTAAGAATCACAAAGTTTGTATCGCACCCCGGGAAAGGTGTCACGGTCAAAATGGAGTTGCGCGGCAACTATATCAACGGTTCGTTCGGCGGCGCGGAAACCGCCGATCTTCTGCTGGAACGCGAGGACCCGGCGGTGCTGGACGCGCCGCCCGCCCTGATCCCGGAAATCCGCGCCGACACGGACCGCGCGGTGGAAGCGGCGCGCGCCTCCTTCCGCGCCTGGGCCCGCCGCCCGCTGGAGGCCCGCATCGCCGCCGTGCGCTCCCTCTGCGCGGCGATGAAAAAGCGCCAGGAGGACATGGCCCAGGCCATCTCCCTCGACATGGGAAAACCGCTGTGGGAGGCGCGGCAGGAGGTCTCGACCGCTGTCGCCAAGGGAGCGGTGTCCATTGACGAAGGGCTTTCCCACACCCGGAATTTCCAGCCGCGGGGCCTGGACGGCGAATGCCTGTTCCGTCCCCATGGGGTGGCGCTGGTGCTGGGGCCGTTCAATTTCCCGGTTCATCTGCCCAACGGGCATATCCTGCCGGCCTTGCTCGCTGGAAACACCATTGTCTTCAAACCCAGCGAAAGCGCGCCGCGCAGCGCCCAGGTCTACGCCGAATGCTGCCACGAGGCCGGCCTGCCGCCGGGCGTGTTCAACCTGGTGCAGGGGAGCGGGACCACCGGCGAGGCGCTGGTGCGGCATCCCGGCGTGGACGCGGTGATGTTCACCGGCAGTTACCAGGTGGGACGCGCCATCCAGCTTGCGCTGATTGACCGGCCGGGATGCATCGCCGCGCTGGAAATGGGCGGAAAAAACGCGGTGATCGTGATGGACGACGCCGATCTGCGCCTCGCCGCCGCGGAGATTTTCACGGGCGCCTTCCTGACCAGCGGGCAACGCTGCTCGGGAACCAGCAGGGTGATCGTGATGGAGCCGGTGCGCTCGCGCCTGGTCAACGGCCTGCGCAACATGATCGAGAGCGTCCGCATCGGTTCGCCGCTGGATGAAACCGTTTTCATGGGGCCGCTGGCCACCCGGCGGGGATACGAAAACTTCATCGCGCGCCGCCACATGGCCGCCAATGAAGGCGCCATTCCGCTCTGCGAGGGCGGCGTGATGACCGCCGCGGCCGATGGCTATTACGTGCGGCCCTCCATGCATATGGTGATGGAGCGCAACCCGGAGAGCCTGTATCAGCGCGAGGAGTTGTTCGGTCCCGACATCGCCATCCATGGCGTCACCTCGCTGGACGAAGCCATCCAGATCGCCAACGACAGCGACTACGGCCTGGCGCTCTCGGTCTTCACCAAACGCCGGGATGTTTTCCAGGAGGTCCAGATCAGCGGCCGCGCGGGCGTCATCAACTGGAACCGCTCGACGGTGGGGGCCTCGGCGCGGCTGCCATTCGGCGGCGTGGGCAAGTCGGGCAACCACCGTCCCGCCGCGTTGTTCGCCTCGCAATATTGCGCCTGGCCCGTCGCCTCCATGTGGCGCCCGGAGGGAGATCAGTCCCTGACCTCTTATCCCGGCATGACATTGCCCGGGGCCCTGTAAGCGAGGTTTTCCATGGCGGAACGCCCGTTTCACCCGCCAGCATGTACGATCACACGCGCCTGATTCAGGAGACACCCCGTCATGAGCCACAACCGGTACGTCCGCTCCCATGAACTGATGGCCCGCGCGGTCCGCTGCATTCCCGGCGGCGTCAACAGCCCCGTGCGCGCGTTCCGCGCGGTGGGCGGCAGTCCGGTGCTGATCGCTTCCGCGCGGGGCGCCTGGCTGACCGACGTGGATGGCGCCCGCTACGTGGATTACGTGGGCGCCTACGGACCGCATATCCTCGGGCACAACCATCCGGAGGTCGCCGCCGCCGCCGCCCGCGCCGCCGCGGACGGATTTTCCTTCGGCGCCAGCACGGAAGCCGAGGTGATGCTGGCCGAGGCGATTTGCGGCCGGGTTCCATCCGTGAAGATGGTCCGGCTGGTCAATTCGGGCACCGAAGCCGCCATGTCGCTGCTGCGGGTGGCGCGGGCCTTCACCAAACGCTCGCTGGTGGTGAAATTTGACGGACATTATCACGGCCACTGCGACTCGCTGCTGGTCGCGGCGGGTTCCGGCGCGGAGACCCTGGGCGTTCCCGATTCCCCCGGCGTGCCGGGAGAACTGGCGAAACTGACGGCGGTGCTGCCCTGGAACGATGAAAAGGCCGCGGCGGATTTTTTCCGCGCCCATGGCCAGGATGTCGCCTGCGTGATCGTCGAACCCATCGCCGGCAACATGGGCGTGGTTCCCCCCGCCCCGGGATTCCTGCAACTGCTGCGCATCCTGACCGCGCAATACCGCGCCATCCTGATCTTCGACGAGGTGATGACGGGCTTCCGCGTGCATCCCGGCGGCGCGCAGGCGCTGTTTGGAATCACGCCCGACCTGACCGCCATGGGCAAGGTGATCGGCGGCGGCCTGCCTCTGGCCGCCTATGGCGGGCACGAACAGATGATGGCCCTGGTGGCGCCGCTGGGTCCGGTCTATCAGGCAGGCACCCTGTCGGGGAATCCGCTCGCGGTGGCGGCGGGATTGGCGGCGCTGCAGGCGTTGACCCCCGCGGTGTATGAGCGGCTGGAAACCACTTCCGCCGCGGTGGCGGAAATCCTCTCCGGCGAGGCGAAAGCCGCCGGAGTTCCGGTTCAGGTGCAGCGGGCGGGCTCCATGCTCACGCCGTTTTTCAGCGAGCGGCCGGTCAACAACATCCAGGACGGCCGGGCGTGCCATCTGGCGCGCTTCCGGGCGTTTTTCCAGGCGTTGCTCGACAATGGCGTATTCATCCCGCCCAGCCAGTACGAGGCGTGGTTCGTTTCCGCCGCTCACGACGGCCAGGCGCTGGAGCATACGCGCGCCGCCGTGCGCAAGGCCATGCAGGCCGCCGCCGCCGGGTGATGCGCGCGACCGCGATGAAAGTCCGGAGTCCCACGGCGGATGTGGAATGGCGCCGCGCGAAACCACCTCCACGATCTTGGCCGGGCGGGCGTTCCGTGAGAAATTGATCGCCCGCGGACAATCCATGAACCATGCGCTCTCATATCCACCCGGTCCGGTATTGGCGCTTGACGTGGGTTCCAGAACCATCGGAACCGCCGTCAGCGACGCGGGCGGGACCATCGCCAGTCCGCTGAAGGTCATCGAACGCAAGAGCATCGCCAGGGACTGCGAGGCGATACTGCGGTTGATGGCCGGTTACGAAGCCCGGCTGGTGGTCATTGGCCTGCCGCTGAACATGAGCGGATCCGAGGGCGGCGCGGTCAAACGCAGCCGGGATATCGGCCAGGCGCTGGCGGCGGCCGGGGCCGCCGTTGAATATGAAGACGAACGCATGAGCACCCAGGCGGTGGAGCGCATGCTGATTGGCGCGGATGTCAGCCGCCAGAAGCGGAAGGACGTGGTGGACAAACTGGCCGCGTGTTACATCCTGCAGGGATATCTGGATCGCATCCGCACCGCCCGCGCGGAAGGGGGGGAAGAACCGTGAAACGCTGGCTGCTGGCGGCCGCGGTGGCGTTCCTGGCGCTGGGGCTCGCCCTGGCGGCCGCGATTTTCTTCACGCATCCATCCAGCCCGGATCGCTTCGGCCATTCGCCGCTGCGCAAGGCGCTGGATGTGGCCTGGGCGAAATACGACCGGCGCAACATCTCGGAAAAGGTCAAGGCGCCCCATGGCGCGGCTGGATCCACCCGGGTGGTGTTCATTCCCCGGGGAACCGAACTCAAGGACTTGGTGCGCCTGTTGAAGGAAGCAGACCTGATTGGCGACGACAAGGCGCTGTACGCCTACCTGCGCCACCTGCGTCCCGAACTGGCCAGATTCCAGGCGGGCGAATACGAATTGCCGCGGGGCAAATCCGCCCTGGAGTTGATGGACATCCTCGGCGACAAGGCCCAGCAGTATCAGAAGAAATACAGGGTCACCATCCGCGAAGGGTTGCGCATTGACGAAGCGGCGAAGGAAGCCGCGGCCCTGGAACTGGTCCAGGACAAGGCCGCCTTCGCCGCGGCGTTCGAGCGGTTGGCCCGCTCCCCGGAAACGGCCAGGCAACTGGGCGTTCAGGCGGATTCCCTGGAGGGCTACCTGTATCCATCCACCTATGAATTCCGCAAACCCTTCCCCGGGGCGCCGGAAGAAGCGGCCCGCGCGGTGATCCACACCATGGTCGAACAATGGCGGAAGCTGTTCACCAGGGACATCGAGGAAAAGGCGAAGGCCATGGGACTGGATCGCCGCCAGTTGATGACCCTGGCCAGCATCATTGAAAAGGAATCCGGCGTCAGTTCCGAACGCGGCAAGATCGCCAGCGTCTTCCACAACCGCCTGAAAAAGGGCATGAAGCTGCAAACCGATCCCACCATCATTTATTCGCTTCTGCTGGCCGGCAAATGGGACGGCGATATCCGGAAGGAACATTTCACCTTCGATCACCCCTACAATACCTATATGATCAAGGGCCTGCCGCCGGGCCCCATCGCCAGCCCCTCGATTGACGCCATCCGCGCCGCCGCGGCGCCGGAAAAAACGCCTTACCTCTTCTTTGTCGCCAAGGGAGACGCCAGCGGCGAACACAATTTCTGTCCCGACGAGGAATGCCACATGCGCATGGTGGAAAAATATGTGGCGGCGCAGCGCAAAAAATAGGGTTCGCCAGCGCCCCGTCGCCCCCGCGGACAGGCCCGGGGACCATCGCGGCCCGCCGCGGCGCCTGGATTGCGGATGTGGTTCAGCCCCCGCGGGTCTTCAGTCCATATTCTTGAACCAGCCCTGAAGGCTGCGGTACGATCCGGACCGATGGCTCAGGACACCGTACTCATAGTGGACGATGATCCGCTGGCGCGCGCGCAATTCCGGGACGCCCTGAAGGATGGCGGCTGGCGCATCATCGAAGCCCCCAACGGCGAGGAGGCCCTGCAGACCGCGATGATGGAATCCATTGACGTGGTGTTGCTGGACCTCGTGATGCCGCGCATGGGGGGGCTGGACCTGATCCCCATTCTGTCCGCCATGACCGACCGTGTGGAAGTGATTGTGGTGACCGGTCTGATGGATGTGGAGCCTGCGGTCAAGGCCATGCAGGCGGGGGCCCGCGATTACCTGACCAAGCCCATCAATCCGGAAACCCTCCGCTTTTCGGTCAAGCACGCGCTGGAGGCCCACCACCTCTACAAGGAAAACGAAGAACTCAAACATTTCGTGCGGCTCTTCGATTCCTTCCAGAAAATCGGCGCCTGTGTGGACGCGCGGCAGTTGCCGGTCATCACCAACCAGGCGTTGACGGCGGAGTGCGGGGCCGGAATCGCCATCACCTACCGGCTGGCCGGGGAGGGCGCCGATGCGCCGGTATGCACGGGGCTCTCTCCGGAAGAGGGGCGCGCCGCCGTCAACAAACTGGCGGGAACCGGCGTACTGCCCATGGCCCCGGACTTTCTGGTGGATGCGCTGCCGCCCGCCAGGGGCAGGGATTTGCCCTTCCTCTTCGCCCGCCCCAACGATGAATACCACATGCTGTTGGTCCGTTATTCCAGCGGCCAGGTGGATTACGGCGGCACGTTGTTGATGCGGCCCGGACGCCCCTTCACCCGCAATGAAATCATGCGGGCCTCGCTGTTGCGCGCGCAGATTCTCAACTCCTGGTCCGCCGCGCTGCGGCTGGAGGACGCCCGCAAGGCCGCCTACCTGGACAACCTGACGGGGCTCTACAACGCCCGCCAGCTTGAGGAATCCGTACCGCAGTGGGTGGATCGCCACAAGGCGGACGAGACCCCGTTCTCCATCCTGTTTCTCGACGTGGACCGCTTCAAACACGTCAATGACACCTATGGCCACCTGATCGGCAGCCGCCTGCTGGTGGAGGTGGCGAGCGTGCTCAAGCGCTGCATCCGCGGCGAGGACGTGGCGGTGCGCTATGGCGGCGATGAATTCGTGCTGCTGCTCGACCACGCGGATACCGAAATCGCCATGCGGGTGGCGGAGCGCATCCGCAAGTCCATCGAGTCCCACCAGTTTCTCTCGCGCGAGAAGGTGGAGCTGAAAATCACCGCGTGTATCGGCGTGGCGACCTTTCCCGTCCATGCGGACACCGGCGCCCAGATTCTGCACGCCGCGGATGAGGCGATGTACCGCGGCAAACGCGGCAACCGGAACTCGGTTTTTCTCGCCGACCACATCAGCAAGGACACCCTGGGGGAAACCCTGTTCGAGCGCGACAGCAAACAGGCCGCGGACACGGAGTCCGCCGCGGATCCCGTTCCCGCCGCCGGAGAATAGCCGGAAGGCGATACCCGGTGGCGGGAGCCATTCGCCCATGTTATTCAACAACCCGTGAACGTGACCGCCACCCACAGCCTGATTTACGCCACCGGCCCCCGGGAGTTGCGCAAGCTGGGCCGGTATGCGGCGCTCTCGCTGCTCGCGCATGGAGCGGCGGCGGCGCTGGTGGTGTTCTTCTCCGGACTGGAGTTCGAGACAACCCCGCCGCCGCCCCAGACGATCATCCCCATCCAGATCGCCCGTTTTGGTCCCAAACGCCCGCCCGGGGCGCTGGAGCGCATCGCCACGGCGCCGCAACCATCGGACAAGGCGGCCATCCCCGCGCCGCCGGACAAGGCGAGGACGGATATCAAGGCCACGGCCCCGGAGAAGGATGATCGCGTGGCGCTGGACAACGCGGATAACAAACCCAAGGCGGAGAAAACGCCGCCCGCCGCCGCCGCCATGGATCTGAAGGCGGCCAAAAGCCTGTTTGATACGGGCGTCAAGGAATTGAAGGAGAAGGCGGAGCGCGAAGGGCGGTCCATGATGGCTTATGGCGACCCGGACGGCTTTCTGGACGGCGACTCGGATGTGAATAGCCCGGGCAGCCGCTACATGAAGGACGTGGGGGAGTTGATCAGCAGGCTGTTCAACCCTCCTTCATTCATCTCGCCGGTGGAATTGCTGCGGCTGGAGACCCTCGCGCGCATCACCATCAACGCGGACGGCAAGGTGACTTCCATGGACCTGCGGAAACCTTCGGGCAACGGCCATTTCGACAGCGCCTGCCTGAACGCCATCAAGCAGGCGAGCCCGCTTCCGCCGCCGGACAAGGCGCTGGTCAAATACCTGGCGCAAGGGGTGACGGTGTCCTGCACCAAGCGTTAGCCAGGGGCTTTTTCTCCTGCCGCAGCGGAGCATTTTGACGCACCCGGTTAAAAAAACCGTGGTGAAAATCCGTGACCGGGCTGCGGAAAATCCGCCATCCCCTCCCAATGAGTGAAATACAAGAGGTTGTTTTTTCATCATATTTTATCATGGCCGGGTTGGCACGGAGCTTGCTTGACATTGCGGGCGCGTTGCGGCATGAAGCGCGCCGCGAATCGAACGGATGGCAGCCCTTGCGTTCCTCGCGAAAGTGGTTACACCTCAAGGGCTTTTTCGAGAGCAACCATTTCAGGAGGAATCCATGCAGAAGCACTCTCGTAACTGGCTCGCCACGATTTTCGCGTTGGCGGCCTCCCTGTCCTTGGCCATGGTTGTCACCGCTTGCGGCGACGATACATCGGGCGCTGATGGCGGAACCGGCGACGCGGGCGCCAAGGGCGACGGCGGAACCACGGGTGACGCGGGCGGCGGTGGCGGTGGCGGCGGTGAAACCCCGAAGAACGTCAAGCTGGAAAACGGCGACAAGACCCTGATGGTCATGTGGGACAAGCCCATGACCGATGGCGAACTCACCTTGAAGGTGTGGAAGGTCAAGGGCGCCGACGGCATGGGAATGGCCAAGCCGGAAGAAGACACCACCCTGAAGCCCGTGGTGGACAAGGCCGCCAACAAGGCCGAAATTCCGGGCGTCACCAATGGCGTGACCTACAAGGTTTCGGCCATGATCGGCTCGGGAACCCCGGCTGAAAGCAACGAAAACACCCCGTTCTTCTCGGCTTCCAACGTCGAGCTGAACAAGCGCGCCACCACCGCGGTGAGCTGCGTGGTTCTCAACCCCGCCACCGGCATTTCGGCCAAGGCCTGGCCGGGCGCCACCAAGACCGACGCGGACTGCGCCATTGGTTTTGTCAGCGACGACCTGTTGCTGCAGGCCGGCGGATTCTTTGACGGCGGCGTCAAGGTTCAGAAGGCCGACAAGTGGCTGGACGACGCCCCCACCAGCGGCTACACCATGACCCTCGAAACCGACGACACCAAGCTGAAGCCCGAAGCCGCGGCCAAGGCGGGCATCTGGTACTTCGAGGGAACCAAGGGCGGCAAGAAGCACTACTTCGCGGTGGAAGTCGCCAGCGCCGCCGCTGGCAAGCTGACCGCCAAGGTTGTGCGCTTCCAGTCGCAGCCGGATCAGCCGAACCTGTAATTCCACGGGTTTGCGATCTTTCAAAACCCCCGCCCCAAGCGGGGGTTTTGTTTTTCTCCAGAACCGGAACAACGCCTTTGTCAGCCCCCGGCGCCCGGCTTGATAAGGGTTGGGCCGCGGCCGGTTGATTTGGACCACGCGGGGTGGCGGGCAGGGCGTCCAGACCACTATTCCTCACAGGCTGTCCGATGAAGCTGTTTGTCCCGTTTTTTTCCCGCCCTGCCCAGGGCGCCGTCGCAGGCGGCGCGGCGCTGGCCGTTTTCGCCCTGGTTTCCCTGGCGGAAGGACAGGAGGGCCAGCCGCACCAACCGGCATCGCCCGGACCAGCCACCGGAACCATCCGGGTCGAGATCAGGGGATTCAAAAACGACGCGGGCAAGGCGCGGGTGGCGTTGTTCCGCTCGAAGGAAGGATTCCCGGGAAAGAAGGAAGCGGTGTTTCGCGGCGCCGATCCGTTCATCCGCAACGGCCAAGCGCTGGTGGAATACGCGGATATCCCGGTGGGGGCGTACGCCATCGCGGTATTCCACGACGAAAATATGAACGAGGACCTCGACACCAACTGGCTGGGCATTCCCGCTGAAGGGTATGGCTTTTCCAACAACGCGCGCGGACATTTCGGCCCTCCCGGCTTTGACAAGGCCAAAATTGTGCTAAAAGCACCCCGTCTGGATACGCGCATTGATGTGGACTACTGAGCAAGGCGGCAGGACATGGCGGACAAGGACGGATTGAAACACGCCCAGCGGGCGGACCTGATCATTTCCCGCTACGGCCGGCATTTCGCCGGCCACAACCGCGCCACCCGCGACCTGCGGATGCTCCGGGAAATGCTGCAGGATTTGAAGGCGGCCCATACGGATATCCTCAAGGCGGCGCGGCGCGGCTCTTCGGCTGAACTGGATCGGCGGCTGGGCGTGGTGAAACACAACCTGGAGATATTCCAGGCGGAGATCGGGGAAATTGAACAGGCTTTCGCCATGGGTTCCCCGCGGGAACAGAGTTCAGCGGCGGCGGATCGCGCCAACAACCAGTTCGCGCTCTACCGCCTGCATTTCGCGGGGCGCCCGCGCAACACCCGGCG
Source organism: Myxococcota bacterium (assembly GCA_022072125.1). GTDB lineage: Bacteria > Myxococcota > JAJVIH01 > JAJVIH01 > JAJVIH01 > JAJVIH01. Next base: position 15,632 of record JAJVIH010000075.1, read on the forward strand.
GCCGGCCCTGTTGATCCGAATGATTGGAACGCTGGAGGATGTGCTGGATCACATGAACCGCCTGAAGGAACCGCTTCCGGACGACGAGACCCTGCGGGAGAATATCCGCATCGTCTCCAACTCCCTGGAAACCTACCGATCGGAAAGGGAACAGATCCGCGAGGCGAGGCGCGACCTGAGCACCACCCAACTGGCGGATTTCCTGGGCGGCGAGGCCAACCAGATTTTCGAGGAATATGGCCGGAATTACGCCAGCCAGGACCGGACCACGCGCGATCCAAAACGGCTGGGGGAGCTGGCGGACCTGCTGGGCGAGATTGAAAAGCAGATGACGGAGATTCACGAGAAGACCCTGTCGCCCACAAACGAGCACAACCTGGCGATTGTCCGCGACAACCTGACCCTGTATGAGAAGGAATACGAGGCGATTCTGGAAGCCCGCAAAAACGTCAACTGATGCGGTCTGACCACTGACGCCTTCACGGGGGCGGCGCCAGCCCCGGAACCGCTCAAAGCCTTGACTGGGCTGGAGTTGAGTGTTACTTGTGCGCGCGCCAATCGGCAAAAGTTGTTTTTTCCTCAACCATGATCAGGAGAGAATCATGCTCAAGAAGATCGGTTTGCTCGCCACCTGTCTGTCCCTGTTCGGTCTGGCCTCGTGCGCCGGCTTTGCTTTCAACAGCCGCGGCGTCACCAACGCCGGCATCTTCAACAGCACCTCGGCCAACGAGCGCGTGACTGAAAACGCCATCGGCTCCAAGACCGGCGAAGGCTGCGCGATGTCCATTCTCGGCATTGTCACCCTCGGCGACGCTTCCGTGCGCGAAGCGGCCAAGAAGGGCGGCATCTCCAAGGTGGGCACCGTGGATCACAACCACATGAACATCCTGGGCGTGTACGCCAACTACTGCGTGGTTGTGTCCGGCGACTGATTTCCGCCAGCAGCACACGCATCGCAAAGGCCGCCTCCGGGCGGCCTTTGTTGTTCGCGCTCACGAACCGCGCCGCGAGCGGAAGACCGGTTCATCCGGGCGCTTCCCCATTCCCCGCGGGTGTAGTCCGCCCGTGAAAGCGGCGCTCAGGCAAGCAATCACGCCTCCTGACCGGGCGGAAGCTGGCTCATCAGGGAGCGGCGGCGGGGCAGGCTTTGGCCAGCACATCCAGCTTATATTTGGCGGCGAATTCCCGGCATGAGGGAACCGGCGGCAACTCGATGCTCTTCTTCGCGGTGATCGCCACTTCAAATTTCTTCATGGTGAGTTTCCAGGCGGCCAGGCGATCGGGCGGCGGACAATCCTTCGCTGCGTCGAATCCGGGCACATTGCTCAGCGCCAGCACGCAGGGGCCGAACACCTTCGCCGCGCCCACGGCGTCGGCCCCGTTGCCGGTATCCACGACGCGGTACAGGTTTTTGTACCCCACCCCCAACGAGGATGCGCCGTTGAGCGCCTTGGTCAGATGGGGAATATCTCCCGCCGTCACGGTGACCAATTCCCCCGGGGCGATCACCATGGCTCCGCTGGCGCCGCCCGGACGCAGCGCCACAAACCCGATGGCCGTGGATTCGTCCCACGCCTCCGCCAGTTTGGCCTCGCCCGCGTACAGGCGGAATTCCGTGGGGGTGGAGACCAGTTCCTTCGTCTCGTTGGCCAGCACCATGGTCATGACGACACGGGTGATCTGAACCTGTTCGCGCGCCAGCGCGGCGAAACGCCCGCCCACGTCCGCGGACAGCACCCCCGGCTGCAGGATTTCCAGCGACGCCTGTTTGAGCTTTGACTCCAGGGCGGACACGCCGGAATCCAGCAGCGGCCGCACGGCGCCCTGGGCGATGGCGGGCACGCCCAGCGCCCCCAATTGTCCGGCGACGGAATCCGCCAGGCCTGAAGCGGTCAGATCGGTGGGGTAGATGGGTAAATCCACGGGCAGCAACGGGATGGTGAACGTGGTTTCCACGGCGGGCGCGGTGACGCCGCCATCCTCGAAACGCGGCAGTTCAAATTTCAGTTCCGCGCAGGAGAACAGCAGGACAGCGAGGGCCGGCGCCGCGCCCGCGGCCATCCGGCGGACAGGCGCCCGGGGACAGGATTTGAACCAGGTATTCATGTCCCCGCGGTAACACAGGGGCGGCCCATCGCGCCAGCCGGCCCCGCCGCGCCGGCGCCGCATGAACATCATTCCCGCGCGTTGACGCGGGATGATCGGGCGGCGCCTTCAACCTGGATGCGGCCTTACGCCTCCTTGCGGTCGTTGACGGCGCCTTCCTTCAGTTCCGCGCGTTGCAGGCCGAACGAACAGCGCACGATGGTGCCCTTTGGTTCGCGCCGCTCGATGATCAGCTTGCCGCCCGCGGCCCGTGCGCGTTCGCGCATGTTGGTCAGGCCGTAGTGTCCCGGCGGCAGTTTGTCCAGGTTGATGCCCTTGCCATCATCCACGACGGTCAGTTCGCCGCCGTTGACGAAGAAGACCGCCAGCACCCTGGCCTCGGTGGCTTCCGCATGGCGGGCCACGTTGGTCAGCGCCTCCTGCAGGATGCGGAACAGGTTCAACTGCACCTCGGATCGCATGGGCGGCGGCAGCCCATGGACTTCAAACTCGACCTTGAGACCGTATTTCTGTCCCAGGTTCAGGCAATAGTCCTCCAGCGCGGGCACAAGCTGGAAATCATCCCGCATCATGCTGATGGAGCGCCGCAATTCGTCGGCGGTCAGTTCGGCGTTCTCGCGCAGTTCCTTCAATTCGGCGGTCAGTTCGGGATCCTGGCTCAGGCTCTTCAGGTATTCGGCCTGGATGATCAGCCCGGTCAGGGCCGCTCCCACGCCGTCGTGGATCTCCCGCGCCAGGCGGTTGCGCTCCTCGGCGACGGCGAGATCGCGCTGGTTGCGCTGCAGTCGCAGGAGTTCGGCGTGGCTCGCCTCCTCGCGCTGGTTGAGGTAGACGATCACATACACCACGATCAGGTTGAGCGCGCTGTAGTAGAGCAGAAGAAAGGAATCCGCGTACCCCACCGTGCGGCTGTAGACGATTTGCAGCGCCGCCAGCGGCAACGCGAGCAATGGCGGCAAAATGGCGATGGGCCGGGGAAACAGCAGCGCGAAAAAGATCGTCGAGATGATCTGCGTGGGCAACACCGGGCTGTACAGTCCGCCCGACACCCCGATCATGTAGATCACCGTGGCCAGGTCCACGCCCAGGGTCACCACGGTCACCGCCTTGCCCAGCCATGCACGGTCGAGCACGGCGATGTTGATGGCGGCGTAGGTGGCCATGAACAGCAGCCACACCCACCCCGCCGGAGAACCGGCGCCGAATTTCGCCTGCAGGTCTTCGTTGAGCAGAATCAGCACCCCGAGCAGGATGAAAGCGATGCGCGAGAAAAACAGCGCCCGCCCCCGCGCCATGAAGCGCGCATGCCGCCACTCGGGAGATGTGATCAGGGGATCTTCCACGCGAGGGAAACGCTAAGCCATGGTTCATGCGGGCGCAAGGCGGCTGGGATGCGGCGCGTCGGCGCTTGCGCGGGGCGAACGGCGGGCGATGGCTTGCCATCACACCAGCCGTATGGTTTTTTCCCGCGCGCGCATTCCAACGCCATGCGAATCTTCTTTTTCACCGATCATTTCCGCCCCGAACCCAGCGCCCCCGCCGCCCATGTGTATGAACGGGCGCGCTATTGGGCGCGCTGGGGCCACGATGTCACCGTGATCTGCGCCACGCCCAATTTTCCCGATGGGGCCGTCTATCCGGGTTATGGCAACCCCTGGCGCTTTGAGGAAAACATGGACGGCGTGCGGGTGCTGCGGGTCAAGACCTACGTGACCGCCAACAAGGGTTTCGTCAAACGCACCCTCGATTATATGTCGTACATGGGCTCCGCGTTCGTGAACGCCCTGCCGGAACGCAAGCCCGATGTGGCGATCTCCACTTCGCCCCATATTTTCGCGGCCATTGGCGGGTTGTCCTACGCGCTGGCGCGCCGGGTTCCCCACGTGCTGGAGGTGCGCGACCTGTGGCCCGGCTCCCTGCCCGCCACCATTGGACTTGCAGGCAGGCTGCTGTACCGCCCGGTCGAGCAGGTGGAGTTGAACGTGTACCGTCAATCCACCCTGATCATGCCGCTCACCCACGCCTTCAAGGAGGACATGGTGGCGCGCGGCGTGCCCGCTTCCAAGGTGGAGGTGGTGATCAACGGCGCCAACCTTGAATTGTTCACCCCGCGGGAACGGGACGCGGAGTTGTCCTCCAGGCTGGGACTCGATGGAAAATTCGTGGTCAGTTACCTGGGCACGCTCGGACTGGCCAGCGGCCTGCTGAATGCGGTCGAGGCGGCGGAATTGCTGCGGGACACGCCCTTCCGTCTGTTGCTGGTCGGCTCGGGGGCCATTTATGATCAACTGGCGGAGCGCATCCGGTCCGCGGCGGCGGGAAATGTCATCCTGCTGGGCCGCCAGCTCAAGGAAGAAATTCCCCGCTACTGGAGCGTGACCGATTTGTCGCTCATCCACCTGGAGAACAATCCGGTGTTCAAAACCGTGATCCCATCGAAAATTTTTGAATCCATGGCGATGGGCAAGCCGATCCTGTATGCGGTTCCGGAGGGAGAGGGTTCATCCATCGTCCGCAGGCACGATGCGGGTGAGATCGTTCCGCCGGGCGACCCGCGCGCGCTGGCGGACGCCATCCGGCAGTTGATGAACAACCCGCGGCGGCTGCGCGGAATGGCGGACAATTCGCTGCGCGCCGCGCCCGGATATTCGCGGGAAAAACAGGCGCGCCGCACGCTGGAAGTGCTGGAGCGCGCGGTGCGGGAGTATTCCGGATGAAAACGGTTCTGGTCACCGGCGCCACGGGATTCGTTGGCAAATTCGTCTGCGAACGGCTGCTGGCGGATGGATGGTCCGTGCGCGCGGCCGTGCGCGATCCCGCCAGACAGCCGCCCCCCGGCGTGCAATCCATTCCCGTGGGCGATATCGGCCCGGACACGGAATGGTCCAAAGCCCTGGATGGGGCGGATGCGGTGATTCACCTGGCCGCCCTGGCCCACCAGGTGGGCGCGAAGGGCGAGGAACTCCGCCGGGCCTTTGATCGCGTCAACGCGGATGGAACGCGCGCGCTCGCCCGCGCCTGCGCCGCATCGTCCGGCGTTCGCAGGCTGGTCTTCGTCAGCTCCATCGGCGCCGTGGCGACGCTCTCTGAAACCGTAATCACTGAATCAGCCGCGCCCAGTCCGGACAGCGATTACGGCCGCGGCAAGCTGGCGGCGGAACAGGCCGTGCGCGACGAACTCCGGAACAGCCGTTGTGGATTTGTCATCATCCGTCCGCCGCTGATTTACGGGCCCGGCAACCCCGGCAACATGGCGCGGCTGCTTTCCCTGCTGAAAACCGGCGCGCCGCTGCCCCTGGCCGGGGTCCGCAACCGCCGCTCCTTCCTGTACGTGGAAAACCTGTCCGATGCGCTGGTCCGCTGCATCGAAAGCCCGGGCGTGGCGGGGAAGACCTATGTCATTCGCGACGGCGAAACCTGTTCGACGCCGGAATTGCTGCGGCTGCTGGGCGAGGTTTCCGGCCGTCCCGCCCGGCTGTTCTCCGTTCCCATGGCGGTGATGAACGGCCTGGCCGGCGTGGGCGATATGTTGTCCGCCATCGCGGGACGTTCCGTGGGCCTGGACACCTATTCGCTGGAACGCCTGACCGGCTCGCTGGAGGTGGATGACTCCGCGCTGCGGCGCGATCTTCCCTGGACTCCGCCCTTCTCCATGCGGGAAGGGCTGCGGCGCACCTTCGGCCAGCCATGAAATCCGATCCGGCCATCATGGCGGCGGCGGCCGCGGTATTCACGGCCACGGCCGGTTTGACCGGCCTGGTGCGCGGCTTCGCGCTGCGGCGGGGCATGATGGACATCCCCAACGAGCGCAGTTCCCACGGCATTCCCACCCCGCGCGGCGGCGGCGTGGGATTCGTGATTGCGATCCTGGCCGCGCTGGCGGCGCTGTGGGCCATCCATCGCATTGAAACGCCGTTGTTCCTGGCGCTGGCCCCGGGGGGGGCGCTCATCGCGCTGGTGGGCGTGGTGGATGATCGCAGGGGGTTGTCCGCCGGCGTGCGGCTTGGCTTTCACCTGGCGGCGTGCGCGTTCTCCCTGTGGATATTGGGCGGCATGCCGCCGCCGCGGGTGGGGAACGCCGTGATTGAATGGGGCTGGGCGGGCCATCTGATCGGCCTGGTGGGCATGGCCTGGCTGGTCAACGCCTTCAACTTCATGGACGGTATTGACGGCATCGCCGGCGTGGAGGGCCTATGCCTGGGCGCCGGCATGGCGGCGCTGGCCTTTGGATTCACGGGCGGGGGGGCGGCCGCCGGGCTGATCGCGGCGGCGGGCTGCGCGGGTTTCCTGCTGTGGAACGCCCCGCCGGCGAAAATTTTCATGGGGGACGTGGGCAGCGGTTTCCTGGGATATATTTTCGCCGTGCTGCTGATTGCCGGGGCTCACGCCAGTCCATCGGGAATCTGGACCGGGCTGATTCTCTGGTGCGTCTTCGCCGCGGACGCCACGTTCACGCTGGTGCGGCGCATGATCCGGCGGGAGAAATTCACCGCGCCCCACCGCTCGCACGCCTACCAGAAGGCTTCCCGGCGCTGGAGCCACCGCGCAACCACGCTCGCCACGGGCCTGATCAACCTGGTGTGGCTGACGCCGCTGGCGGCGCTGTCGGCGGCGTGGCCCGGTTGGGGCGCGGCGTTGCTGGCCCTGGCGATCGCGCCGCTGGCGGGAGTCTGGGTCTGGCTTCGCGCCGGAACCCCGGGAGACTGAAGCCGCCGCTCTCCAGCCTGGAGCCTGTTTCCGGCTTCTCCATTCAGACCAAACCCGGGATGAACGCGCCCTCCGCCGCGCCTGTTGGCCGGGAAGCCGCTCAGGGGCCGTATTCCCAGGTGTCGTCGAGGCGGCTGCTACTGATCCTGTCCAATCCCCCAAACAATACGGTGCGCTGGCGAGCGACATCGAACACCATCGCGTGACTACCACGCTTGGGCGGAGAGGTGGATGGGGTGCGTTGCGTCCAGCCCTTGCAATCCGTGAGCAGGGAGGTGTCCGGCGAACAGGCGCAAAGGCTCAGGGCCAGGACGGACAACAGCAATGTTGGGAAAAAGTCCTTGATCTCGAAAACTCCCCGGGCGGCGGAGTTCAAAACCAACCGGTTGAAAGTTCGTACCGCGATTCGCACAGGGCGGCAAACACCGCGCATCATGTCCGGTCAACCATCCAGACGGACGCGGGGAAAAAAATTTTCACCCGGCCGTGGTTGACATGCGGGGGGAGTCGCAACCCGCCCGGGAAAACTGGCGCTTGGCGGCGATGGGCTGGCGGCCAATCCATGCATCGCCGCGCCGGCGGAAGGAATATGTACTGACCGGCGTGTCTTCGTCATCCGCCCCGCCGGCAAGAGCCGTGGCGGAGACTTGCCGCCGCATGGCAGGATGATGATATGAAAGATGCGGGACCGCCGTATCAGAACAGGGTATGAACAGATTCACCGGACCCTTCGCCATGCAGCGACCCCCCAGCGATTCAGGATACGAACTGATTGAAAACCCCGGAGGCCATCCCCTGAAGGCGTGGACGCGCGGGGTCCCTTTTGAAGACGAAGCGCGGAATCAGTTGATGCACGCCGCCGCGCTGCCGATCATTCACCGCTGGGTGGCGGTGATGCCCGATGTTCATGCGGGAATGGGCTCGGCGGTCGGCAGCGTGATCCCCACGCTGAAGGCGATCATCCCCGCGGCCGTGGGCGTGGACATCGGCTGCGGCATGATGGCCGCCAAAACCAGCCTGCGGGCCGGCGACCTGCCAGACAACCTCCGGCCCCTGCGCGACGCCATCGAGCGGGCGGTTCCCCATGGCCGCACCAACAACGGCGGCCCGGGCGACAAGGGCGCATGGCGGCGTCCGCCGCGCCAGGTGATGGAGATGTGGCTGCGTCTGGAAAGCGGATACAAAACCATCATCGAAAAGCATCCGGGACTCAACCGCGGATCATCCATCGAACATCTGGGGACGCTGGGAGGCGGCAATCATTTCATTGAATTGTGTCTGGATGAATCCGGAGCCGTGTGGATCATGCTGCACTCGGGTTCGCGCGGGCCGGGCAACCGCATCGGCGGTCATTTCATCGAGTTGGCCAAGGCGGATGTGAAGCAATGGAACGTCCATATCCCCGGCGTCAACCTGGCTTATCTCCGGGAAGGCAGCCGCCATTTCGATGAATATGTATTCGCGGTGCAGTGGGCCCAGGAATACGCCCGCGCCAACCGGGAGTTGATGATGTCCGCCATTGTTTCGGCCCTGCGCGGGCTGGACCAACTGCCGCCATTCCAGGCGGCGCTGGAGGCGGTGAACTGCCATCACAATTATGTCGCGGTGGAGCGGCATCATGGCGAGGACGTGTACGTGACGCGCAAGGGCGCCGTGCGCGCGGGACCGGGAGACCTGGGGATCATCCCCGGAAGCATGGGCGAGCGTTCCTTTATCGTCCGCGGCAAGGGCAATCCGGAGAGCTTCCACAGTTGCAGCCATGGCGCGGGCCGCGTCATGAGCCGGACCGAAGCCCGCAAGCGGTTTACGCTGGCCGATCACATCGCCGCGACCGCCGGCGTGGAATGCCGGCGGGATAAAGAGGTGCTGGATGAAACTCCCGGCGCCTACAAGTCCATTGACGCCGTCATGGCCGCTCAGGACAGCCTGGTGGAGGCCGTTCATACCCTCAAGCAGGTGCTCTGCGTGAAGGGGTGAGCGGCGGCATGCTCCTTCCACGCGGGAGGTCCGGCGCCCATGCCCTGCCGGGGCTACCAGACAAGGGGCCGGTCCGGCGGATATCTTGTCCACGCAAAACAAAACCCCCGCTTTTGGCGGGGGTTTTGTGTGTGGAACAACGATGGACTTACTGCTTGTCGTAGGTCACATCGAATTCAACCACGCATTCCTTCGCGCCGGCGACGGAAGGCAGGTTGGTCAGGTAGATGCGGGCCTTGCCCGTGCCCTTGGCGGCCGTCCAGGTGATGGAGCCGGTCTCGATCGAGATGATATCCATCTGCTGCTTGTTGGAATCGCAGCTCATGGTGATCGCCTTTTTGGTCGTGCCGGTCTGCACCTGCTTGCCTTCCTTGGTCTTGTAGTCGCACTCGCCCTTCCAGCCGGCGCCCACGGGGGCCGCCGCTTCCTTGGTGACATTGCCGGGCTTGGTGCGCTTGTCCGCCGACTGGATCAGGTTCGGGCAATCGCTCTTGGTGGTCGTCAGGGTGCGCACCCAGGTTCCTTCCAGCTTGATGCCCGGATCGGCCTTTTCATCGCAGGCGGGCACCTTGCAGGCCTTGGTGGCCGGATCGATCATCGAATCCAGCGAGGGAGGCCAGTCGCCGGTTCCGCCGCCGGTGTCCGTTCCGCCGCCCGTATCCGCGGGCGCGGTGTCGGCGGGGCCGGCGTCCATGTCCGGACCGGTATCCGTGGCTCCACCCGTATCCGTGGCGCCCCCGCCGGTATCCGTGGTTCCACCACCGGTATCCGTTCCGCCGCCCGTGTCGGTGGTTCCACCGCCGGTATCGGCCGCGCCCCCGCCGGTGTCGGCGGCGCCGGCGTCGGGAGTGGCGGTTCCAGAGTCAGGTTTGGTTCCGCCGCCGGGTTTGCCCGCGTCGGCGGCGGCGTCGCTGGTTCCGCCCGCGTCGGATGTTTCGCTGTCGCCGCAGGCGGTCATCATCGCCACGGCGGCCAGCGCGGCCAGCAACGAGATCAAACGGATGGATTTGGACATGGTTTTTCCTTTCATTGCGCCGGACCTTCCGGCGTCCAGCGCCCCACGGGGGGGATTTGTGTCGAAAAAGCGTACCGTGTCAAGAAGATGACAATCTCCGCTCCGAATCCGGCCTCCTCCCGCCTCAAGGCAATACGGAAGACGGGTCCAGCCAGGTGGTCAGGTTCTTGCGCAGCGAAGCCGCGACATCCTGCATCTGCGGCGGACGGCCCAGTTCCACCGCCATCGAGGTCACCGCGCGATCCTTGATGCCGCAGGGCACGATATACTCGAAATGGGCCAGGTTGGGCGTCACGTTCAGCGCCGCGCCATGGGAGGACACCCCCTTGAAGAGGTGGAAGCCCAGGGCCACGATCTTGCGGTCGTTCACCCACACCCCCGGATGTTCGGGGTCCCGCTTGCCGGTGATTTTGAACTCGCCCAGCGTGTCAATCATCGCCTGCTCCACGCGCGAGACAAAATCCGGCACGCGGAAGCCGCGGCGGCGGTAATCAATCACCAGGTAGACCACCATCTGGCCCGGGCCATGGTAGGTGACATCGCCGCCGCGCGTGGATTTCACGAGCTGGATGCCGCGCTTTTGCAGCAGGTCTTCATCCGCCAGCAGGTTTTCCGGCGCGGCGCGGCGGCCCAGGGTGATCACGGGGGGGTGTTCGAGCAGGTAAATCGCCTCGGGGGCCTTTTCCTCGATGACCAGATCGCGGCGTTCCTGCATGACCGTCATCGCTTCGTCGTAGCCGATCAGCCCCAGTTCAAACCATTCGATGGGGCCGTTGAAGCCGGCCGCGGGCGTCTCCGCCGTTTCGGCGGGCGCGGCGGCTTCCGGCAAGGCGGATGGAGCGCCGGACTCCGCCCCGGTGGTGACCGATTCATTGCGGCTTTCCGAGGGCGCCGCTTCCGTCATGTCCGGGGGCGGAGCCACCGGCGCGCGTCCCAACGGCTTGAAAGAGGGATTGCTGTCCGCGCGCGGGACCGCGGCGCGGTCTTCTTCCGGAGCCCCGGCGCGCTGGCGATCACCGCGATCCGCGCGGTCGCCACGGTCAAAACGATCATTGCGGTCGCGGCGATCCCGTCCGCCTTCCCGTTCGGGGCGTTCGCTCCGTTCCGGACGTTCGGGGCGATCCGCGCGCTCTCCCCGCTCGGGGCGATCATTGCGATCCCCCCTGTCCGCGCGTTCGGGGCGTTCCCAACGGCCGCCTGCTTCGGTTGGGGCCGCTTCGGCCGCGCGCGGGGCCAATCCGCTGGCGGCGTGCAGGCGCTCGAACAATTCTTCATCCAGCACCTTCAGACCGCCCGCCGGGGCGGTGAAAGCAACCCCCAGGGTTTCCATGCGGCGGATCAGCCAGTCTCCCGTATAACGGAAAACGGGCGCGCCCGCGCGCGCGCAGGCCTGGACGGCGCTGTCCTGGAATCCATTGAGCGACAGCACCGCCGCCACCGCGGCGTTGCGTTCGGCCAGCAGCGACAGGAACTTCTGGATATCGCGGTCCGCCAGTCCCTCGGTCCGCCGGGACACGTAGACGGCGGCGTTGAGCTTTTCATCTCCGGAAGACCAGGCGGTGCTCATCTCCCATGAATCCTCGCGGCTCCAGTTGAGGGCGAAGCCCTGATAGCCCGACAGCGCCAGCACATGCTGGGCCAGCGCCAGGAAGATGTCGCCATGCAGGCCGTTCAGCCGCTGGATGGCGCGGAAGCGGTTGGCGCCAATCAGGCGGCGCTGGGCTTCCGCGGCGGCGCGGGCCAGGCGCTGGGTCTGCTCGTGTACAAACCAGGTGGTCAGTTCGACCGCCGGGGCGGCGTTCAGCCGGAGTTCCGGCAAATCGCCGGCTTCGCGCGCCGTCTGCTCGTGCCGCAGAATGGCGAAGACAAGCGCCGCCTCGGCGGACCCCGCCGGCGGCAGCACGCCCTCCTCCCGGAGAGCGCGGGCGCATTCCTGCAGCGGAACCGGATTGCGGAAGGGGCTGGCCCGCAACATGCGGATCAACGCCTCGGCGATGGGGTTCGCGGGTCCCTCGGGAGCGGCCTGAAACTCCATGCGGCGCGGCCGGTCGCCGCGATCCCCGCGATCGAAGCGATCGCTCCGATCATTGCGGTCGCCGCGGTCGAAACGGTCATTCCGTTCATTGCGATCGCGGTCGCCGCGTTCGCGATCCGGGCGATCCCCGCGATCATTCCGGTCTCCGCGATCGCCGCGTTCATAACGATCGCCGCGATCCCGGCCTTCGCGGGGGCGGTCCTCGCCGCGTTCGCGGTTGTTGTCGCGATCGCGGAAGCCTTCGCGTTCGCGGGTGCGTTCGCGCTGGGGCGGCGGGCTTTCCGGCGCCGGGACGGCGGCGGGCTCTCCATCCACGGGGGCCGGGGTTTCCGCGGGCGCGGCGGCGGGCTGTTCAATGGAGACCGCTTCCGCGGCCTTGGCGGCGGCGGCCTGCTCGGCCATCTGCCGTTCATATTCCTTGATGCGCTGGTTGGCCTCGCGGGCGCGGCGTTCGTTTTCCCGCATGCGGGCATCCTCTTCCTGGCGGCGGGCGCGATCGGCCAGCATCTCCTCGCGGATGGAGTCATCCAGGCTGTAGATGCCCGGCTTGACCTCGACGAGCAGGCGCTTGTCCCCCGGCCGCTGCATCAGGGCCTCCAGGCGGGCCCCCATCACGGCTTCGGGCGATTTGCCCACATGCGAGAGCAGGTTTTTGCGGACGGCGATTTCAGCGATTTTTTTGTAGTGGAGCGGACGGCCTGCTTCCAGCAGGACCTCCACGGCGGCGTCGGTGAATGTCATGTGCGGTGATTCCCATGTGCTCAAACCCCGAGAAACAGGCGTTTGGCGAAATTGGGGTGGAGTCCGGCGGCGAGGATCTTGCTGGCCTGCGCCTTGATGTCGTACTCCACCCTCCGGTATTCGAAGATTTTCTTTTCGGTGTCGAAAATTCCGTAGCAGGAGCGGTTGTCATAATCCCTTGGCTGTCCCACGCTGCCGACCGTGATGACATACGTATATCCGCGGCGGATGCCGAACGTGGAAGGCAAGACTTCATTCACGCCCAGTGTGGACAACGCAAACACCTTCGTCAGGTGGGAATGGCCAATAAAAACGACGGGCGCCAGTTCATTGAGATGCGGCTCGATGGCCCGCGCCTGCTCCGGCGAGAAGATGTACTCAAACTCGGCGGGTTGCACCGGCGACCCATGGCAGCACAGCACGTCCTCTCCCACCCGGTGGGTATAGGGGCGCTGGGACAGCCATTGCATGTGATCCAGCGAGATGTTTCTCGCGCACCAGTCGAGTGAATGGCGCGCCGCCTCGTAATAAAACGAGTAGTCCATCTTGCCGGCCACGGCGGCGTCATGGTTGCCCATCAGGCAGACACAGCCCAGATCACGGATGATCTGGATGCATTCCCCGGGGTTGGCGCCGTATCCGACAATATCGCCCAGGCAGATCATCTGATCCACCCCCTGCGATTTCATGTCTTCGAGGACCCTGGTCAGGGCTTCGACGTTGCCATGAATATCGGAAAACAAACCAAGCCGCATGAACAGGCGGTCCAGCTCGCCGGCGCCAGGCGTTCGCCAGGAACACAAATTCGCGGAGCACACTTCGCTCCGCGGTTCCACAGGTCAGCCTTTTGGGCGCTCCCATGATGACTGGATGGCAGCATAACGGCGGTCCAGGGTGGGGTCAAATGGATATGCAGGAAAGAGTCAAAAAATAGACTCTGACGGCTCCCGGACATGCCGCCGCCGGGACATGCCGTCACGGCTGACCTTGGCCATGGCGGCCATCCTACTTCGGCAAAGGGGTCAGCACATAGTCCACGCCGCCGCGTCCATGGCATCCGGCGCAGAGTTGCACGCCCAGGCCGTCCGCCACGAGTTTGGAGTCGTCGGTGGTGCTGAGCACCTCGTACCAGTACCAGCCTTTGCCGCCTGCGCTGTCATCCTGAACCTTCAACTCCACCGCCCAGCCGGTCAGGGTGGTCCCGTCGGCGGCGTACAGTTCCTTGACCGCCCCGGCGCCCCGGGGATGAGCGGACATGTTCTTTTCCAAGGACCCCGCCAGAATCGCGTTGAACCAGGTGCGCACCTTGCCGTGCGGGCCGCCCGAGGGATGCACCTCCGGTTCCGCCTTGAAATTCATGTATTTTTTTGCGGTCAGGAACGCCCACAACGCCCCCGCCTCGCCGGGAATCACATCAGTGGGGCCGGGACCTCCGCCATCGCCGCCGGTTGCGCCGCCATCGCCGGGCGGGGGAGGCGAGGCGTCCTTGTCCATGCCGCCGGCGTCTTTCATGCCGCCGCTGTCCTTCATCATGTCGCCGGAATCCTTGCCGCCCCCGCTATCCGCGAGGGCCGCGGCGTCGCCGCTGCTGGAAGAACCGCCGCAGGCGGTCAGGGTCAAGAGGGACAAGATAATGCTCAGGGCTGGATATCGCATGGCCATCCTCCGGGTTTGGGCGCGAACCTTTGCATATTCATACGATTCCGGCGGCCCGGCTGTTACACGGCCCGGCCGGTTTTTTCGCCCTGTGATGGTCTGGGTGATGGGTTGACCCGGTCCCCGCGCCATGAACGGCTCGCGTCCGGCGCCGATCCATCGCCATCCTCCCCGCTCTTTCCTGGAATCATGGGGGGATGGCGGCGGTCCGGCCCATCCCGTGAAATTGCTCCCGGCGCGGCGGGATGCGAAACTGCCCGCCAGGGAACGGGTATGCAATCATCCCAACCATCCTGGGCGGTGCGCCTGCGGCTGCCCTTCGTGCTGACCGTGGCGGTGCTGTTGGCGTGGCTGGCCATCCGCCTGGCGCCTGTATTGTACCCCGCGTACCTGGGCATGGTGCTGGCCTTCGCCCTGGATGCGCCGGTCACCGCGCTGGAAGGCCGCGGCATCTCCCGGTCCATGGGCGTGCTGGTGATCATGGCGGTGTTCAGCATCGCCATTCTGGTGTTTGGTTTCTACGCGGCGCCCATTCTGGCGGCGGAAATCACCGATCTGGCCACGCGCTTTCCATCGTATATCCAGGGCGTGCAGGTATTTGTTTTCCAGACCGCCATTCCGTGGCTGAACCAGCATTTGCGCCTTCACATCCCGGAAAACATCAATGAACTGCAGGAATTGCTCGGCGACGACATCAAACAGTCGGTCTCCGACCTGCTGTCGGTTTCGGGCGCCGGAGTGGGCGCGGCGGCGCGCGGGGCCTTTGGCGTGGTGGGAACCGTCTTCCAGTTGGCGTTGACCCCCCTGTTCATGTTTTTCTTTCTGAGGGACTTCGCCGAGATCAAGGGAAAGGTGGTGGAACTCGTGCCGCCCCGCTACCGCAACAAAACGCAGGACATTGGACATGAAGTGCTGGACGCGCTCTCCGGCTACTTCCGCGGGATGTTCCTGGTGGCGGTCTGCCTCGCCTTCATCTATTCCATCGGATTGTCCATCGTCGGCCTGAAGATGGCGATGCTGATCGGCATCCTCACCGGCATGATGTATTTCATTCCCTATGTGGGCGTGGCGATTGGCCTGATCCTGTCGCTGCTGATGTGCGTCATTCACCCCAACGGCTGGGGGCAGGTGATTGGCGTGCTGGCCGTGTTCGGCGTGGCCCAGGTGGTGGAAGGATTTTTCCTGACCCCGCGGCTGGTCGGCAACCGCATCGGGTTGTCGGACTGGCAGGCCATTCTGGCGGTGTTTTCCTTCGGCGCCTTGCTGGGATTTGTCGGCGTGGTGATCGCCCTGCCGGTGACCGCGGTGGCGAAAATCCTGGTGAAACGGCTCTTCGCCGCCTACCGCGCCAGCGATCTCTTCGACGAAACCGAGGACTCCGACCCCGCCGGCTGGCTGCTGCCGCCGCCCCGCCGCAACACCCAGACCTTCGTCCGGACGCCTTCGCCCGATGCTCCATCCGGCGCCGCGCCCGCGGCGGATGCTCCACCACCCGCCGTGGAATCCGGCCAACCGCCGGCCCCCGGGGCGGAAACACCCGCCTCCGCCGCGGGCGAATCCTCCTCCCAGAACGCTCCGGGCGGCACGCCGCCGCTGGTCCAGCCCCACCGCACCGGCGGATGACCGGCCGTTTCCCGGCCCGCGCCGCCGCACGCCTGGACAGGGAGAAACATCCGCCGCCGCCGGATGGCGATCGCCCCGTCACGCGCAGGGGGTTTTGCGCGGGAGTCCGCCGGTTTGTATGATGCCGCCCCTGAATCGCGGGCGGAGCCTTCTGCATGACCACTCCTCATTACCCGATCATCGTGATTGGCGGCGGCCACGCGGGCCTGGAAGCCGCCCTGGCGTGCGCGCGCATGGGACAACACACCCTGCTGCTCACGGGCAATATCGAAATGATCGGCCATATGCCGTGCAATCCCGCCATCGGCGGCATCGCCAAGGGGCATCTGGTGCGCGAGATTGACGCCCTGGGCGGCGAAATGGGCCGCGCAGCCGATCGCACCGGCATCCAGTTCCGCAGGCTCAATACCGCCAAGGGTCCCGCCGTGCGCGCCACCCGCGCCCAGATTGACAAATGGCGGTACCGCCAGCTGATGACCCGCACGGTCATGACCACGCCCAACCTGACCGTCAAGCAGGCCAACGTGGAGTCGTTGCTGCTGGCGCCCGGCGCCGCCCGCGTGCGCGGCGTGCGCACCCATCTTGGCCAGGAAATCCTTTGTCAGGCGGTGGTCGCCACGCCTGGAACCTTCCTCAACGGACTGACCCACACCGGCGAAAACAAGCGCGATGAAGGACGCGCCGGCGAGCCGCCCGCGCGCGGGCTTTCCGCCTCGCTGCGCGCCGCCGGATTTGAAATGGGCCGCCTCAAAACCGGCACCTGCCCCCGCCTGGACGCCCGCACCATTGATTTTTCACGCCTGGAAGCCCAACCCAGCGACAACCCCATTCCGCTGTTCTCGTTCGACGGCGAGGGCCCGTTTCTGGAACAGCGGGTCTGCCACATCACCTGCACCACGCCGCGCACCCACGGGATCATCGGCGAAAACCTTCACCGTTCGCCCATGTTCAGCGGCCAGATCAAAGGCGTTGGGCCGCGTTATTGTCCCAGCGTCGAGGACAAAATCCACCGCTTCCGCGACAAGGAACGCCACCAGATTTTCCTGGAGCCCGAGGGACTCGACAGCATCGAAATCTATCCCAATGGCCTGTCCACCAGCCTGCCGCTGGATGTGCAGGAAGCCTTTGTCCGCAGCATTCCGGGGCTGGAAAACGCGGAAATCATCCGCCCGGGATACGCCGTGGAATACGATTTCGTGCAGCCCACCCAGCTCAAACACACGCTGGAGACCAAGGCCGTCGCCGGCTTGTTTCTGGCGGGCCAGATCAACGGCACCAGCGGCTACGAGGAGGCGGCCGCCCAGGGGCTTCTGGCGGGAGTCAACGCGGCGCTGCAGGTTCAGGAACGCGAACCCATCACCTTCGGACGCGACCAGGCCTATATCGGCGTGCTCGCCGATGATCTCGTGACCCTGGGCGCCGACGAACCCTACCGCCTCTTCACCTCCCGCGCGGAGTTCCGCCTGCTGCTGCGCGAGGACAACGCCGATGTCCGCCTGCGCGAAACCGGCCGCCGCCTCGGCCTGATTGACGATATCCGCTGGGCGGCGTTCAACCGCCGTCTGGAGGCCATGGCCCGCGGCCGCGAGGTGCTGGAGAAGACGCGCATCAATCCCACCGCGGAAAACCAGCGGAGGCTCGAAGAACTCGGCATTCCGCCCATTGATGGTCCGGCGTCCCTCGACCGCATCCTGCGCCGCCCCGGCGTGCGCTGGGAGCAGGTGGCCGCGCTGGATGATCGCCTGTGCTCCCTGAGCGGTCCCGGCGCCGAAACCCTGGCGACCGATATCATCTATGCGGCCTATCTGGCCCGGCAGGAGGAAATGGCCTTCCGCGCGGAAGAACTGGACGCCGTGCGCATTCCGCCGGAAATGAACTACGGCGCACTGGCGGGTCTGTCCGCCGAGGCGGTGGCCCGGCTGGAGCGCGTGCGTCCGGAATCGCTGGGCCAGGCCTCCCGCATTCAGGGAATCACCCCGGCGGCGCTGTCGGTGCTGCATATCTTCATCCGGTCGGGCAAGGGCCTGCACGGCGGCGGCGTCCGGGAGTAGTCCGCGGCCATTCATCCCCCCTCTCCCCCACTCCACTCTCAACAACGGGCGTTTTCTCCTCCGCCCGCTTTCGCTTGCTATTTGGTTGTCAAATACCTTCCGCGGGATCGCCCGGGATTTTTTCGTCAGGTCCGCGAGAGAGAAAGCGCCGCGAGGTAAAATCCTCCAGGCGATCCTTGCACGCGCCGCGCGGATGCGGCGCTCAGGCCATCGCCGGCGTATATCCCGCGCGCGGCCCGATCATGAACTCCAGCGCGCGCAACTGCGCCCCCAATCCGATCTCCTCCGCGATGCTCCGCCACGGAATCGCCGGGCGCGTCTCCCGCGATTTTCGCTTCTTCGCTTTTTGCACATCCGGCGCCCACGCCGCACGCCGCATCACGAACTCCGGAAACACCGCCGCGAGCGGAATTTTTTTCTGCCGCGCGTGCGCGATGGCGTCGGTCATCATCTTCACCTCGCGCGTGGTGAGTTTCTTTTCGGCCGCGTAGCAGACCATTTTCACGCGGTCGTTGTGGCGCTCCATCCGCGAGATATAGAGGTGCTGCAGCAGGCCGAGTTGTTCGCGCGGCCCTTCCGGCATCTCGCGGAAATGCCGGTAAATCGCCACCGCGCGGCGAATCAACCCCCAGCGCATGCCGAGAATGGGATGCTGGATGAACGCGCTCCGCCCGAAGAGCGACGCGCGCGTGTCGTCGCGCTCGAACGAGTCATCGTTGGCGAGAAAGAGATCGGACCACGCACATTTTCCCACCGCGAGCGCGCGATAGAGCGGCTTGCGGAAATGCGAGAAGACGCGCTCGTCTTCACTCAACAACTCCTGATACGGATCGTGCTCGACCAGCCATTCCGGCAGCAACGGCCACTCAC
>JAJVIH010000059.1 GCA_022072125.1 Myxococcota bacterium
CGCGGAGTCCTGCCGCATCGCCGCGGTGCTCACCGCGCCTTTCCTGACAACGAAATCCCCCGGATTGTTGCGCAAACTGGGCATGGCTGGCGGCGAGGATGACCTGCGCTGGAAGACCATCGAAACCTGGGGCGGATTGCCCAGCGGCATCCGGTGCGACCGGGGTGATCCGCTATTCCCCCGGCTGGAAGCGCTTCCCGCGGCCGCTCCCGTCTCCGGGCCCGCCACGGCGCCGCCCGGACCCGCCGTGGCGGCGCCGGGATCGGCGGAAGAAAAGAAGGGCAAAAGCATTCCAGGACCCGCCGCGGAAATCACCTATGATGAATTTGCACGGATAGACTTGCGCGCGGCGCTGGTTGAGCACGCGGAGCGGGTCCCCAAAAGCGACAAACTGCTGAAATTGAGCGTGCGGGTGGGGGAGGAAACCCGGCAGATTGTCGCGGGCATCGGCCAGGCATATGCTCCTGAGCAGTTGATCGGGCGCAAGGTGATCATTGTCGCCAACCTCAAGCCCGCCAAACTGATGGGGCTGGAGAGTTGCGGCATGGTGCTGGCGGCGGGCCCCGGAGGAGCCGATCTGGCGATTGCGGGTTTTGACCGGGAGGTCGCTCCCGGAACGCGCGTGAAGTAGGTCCGGAACGGAACATATGAACGGCGAGGACATCAACGCACCGGATTTCAGTGGGCGAACCATCAATGAACTCAATGAATTGACCGCCTCGGTCAGTCCGTTCGAGCGCGCCGAAGCAGCCATGGAACTGGGCCGCCGCAAGGACTCCGGCGCGTTCGAGCGCCTGGAAAAACTGTTCCGCGGCGAGGAAGTGTTGTGGGTCAAGGCCCGCATTCTGCAAGCCATCCGCGAATTGGGGGGCGATATGGCGCGCGGATTCATCTTCGCTCACGTCAACGATCCCGAGCCGCGCATCCGCGGCAGCGCCATCGCGGCGCTGGCGGAGATGGAGGACCCTGAAGCCATTCCGGTCTTTCTCAAGGCCATCCAGGACGCCGATGAGATGGTGCGGTTTGACGGCGCGGTGGGCCTGGCCATCCAGAACCGGGTGGAAGCGGTCCAACCCCTGCTGACGTTTTTGGAAAATTCCGATTTGCGCATGTTGTCCCTCGTCTGGCTGACCCACCTGGGGCACGCCAGCAGCAGGGAAGGGCTGCAGAAGGTCTTCCGCAAATGGTTTTTGCCGCATTTTGAACGGTTGCAGGCCGCCGCGGCGCTGATGAGGCTGGGTGATCAGAAAGGTCAGGAATATGTGCTGAAGGAACTGGAGTCACGGAAACCCACCCGCGTCCAGGCCATAGATATTTTGGGCGAATACGGTTCCGGGGAACACCTTCAGAAACTCTGCGCCATTGCGAGCAATCCACGGGACGATGACCGTGGCGTCGCCGTGCAGGTGCTGGCCTCCCGCCATTATCCGGACAACCTGCCCGAATTGATGCGCGCCATGCTATTGAAAGACCCCGATCCGGAAATCCGGACGGATGCGGCCGAGGCCCTGGTCAACTGGAATGATCCTGTTCTGGCGGCGGTGCTGGACGAAGCCATCGCCTCGGAACGCGACCCCGATGTCCGCCGCGCCATGAAGGAAGCCGCCGCTGAACTGCGGGCGGGCGGGCCGGGGGCGTCCGGCGAAAAGCTGAATATCAACTGAATCCATCTCCTTGCTGGCGGGGATGGCGCGGCGGGCACGAACAGAACCTGCCGCGGTTTGCCGCCTTGTAACTTTGATGGCCGCGGACTAAGATTTTGGGGCCGATTTACAGGCGGAATGACCTTTTACCGAATCCGGGAGCCCCTCCATGAAAACTGTGGTGATTGTATCCGCGACCCGTACGGCCATTGCTTCGTTTCAGGGGGCGCTGGCTCCCCTGAGCGCTCCAAAGCTTGGCGCGGCGGTGATCCGCTCGGCCATTGATCGCGCCCGTCTGACCGTGGAACAGGTGGATGAGGTGTTCATGGGGCAGGTCCTTCAGGCAGGGGTGGGGCAGGCGCCTGCCCGTCAGGCCGCCTTGGGGGCGGGATTGCCCTATTCGGTTCCCTGCACCACCATCAACAAGGTATGCGGATCGGGCCTCAAGGCGATCATCAACGGCGCGCAGGCCATCATGACCGGCGACGCCAGCGTGGTGGTGGCGGGAGGGCAGGAGTCCATGAGCAACACGCCTTACTATCTGCCCAAGGCGCGCAACGGCTATCGCATGGGCCACGGCGAAATCCTCGATGGCATGATCAAGGATGGGTTGTGGGATGTGTACAACAACTACCACATGGGCAACGCCGCCGAACTGTGCGCAAGGGAGATGAAAATCTCCCGGGAGGCGCAGGACGCCTTTGCGGCGGAAAGCTACAAGCGCGCGCTGGCGGCCATCCAGTCGGGCGCGTTCCGGGAAGAAATCACCCCGGTGGAGGTCCCGCAGGGCAAGGGCGATTCAATCCAGTTCGCGGAAGATGAAGAGCCGGGCCGGGGAAAACCGGAAAAATTTCCCTCGCTCAAACCGGTTTTCGACAAGGCGGGAACCGTCACCGCCGCCAACGCCAGTTCGATCAACGATGGCGCCGCCGCCGTCGTATTGGCTGATGAAGAGTTCGCGCGGCAGAACAAACTTCCAGTCCTGGCGCGCATTCATGGCTGGAGCAGCGCCGCTCAGGCCCCCGAATGGTTCACCACCGCCCCCGCCAAGGCCATAGGCCAGTTGCACTCCCGCTTGGGATGGAACGCCAACACCACCGACCTGTATGAGATCAACGAAGCATTTTCCGTGGTGTCGATCGCCTGCAACACCAAGCTGGAACTGGATCCCGCCAAAGTCAATGTCAACGGCGGCGCGGTGGCGCTCGGGCACCCGATAGGCGCTTCGGGCGCCCGGCTGGCGGTCACGCTGATCCACGCCCTCAAGGCCCGTGGAAAATCGCGCGGCATCGTGAGTCTATGCATCGGCGGCGGCGAGGGGATCGCCCTGGGGCTGGAGGTTTGATCATGGCCGTCAAAACCATTGGCGTGATTGGAGCGGGACAGATGGGCGCGGGCATCGCCCAGACCGCCGCTCAATCCGGATATTCCGTTGTCCTCAATGACATCAGCCAGGAATATATTGGCAAGGGCCTGACCGGAATCGAGCGCGGCCTGGACCGGCTGGTCGCCAAGGAGAAGATCACCGGAGAGGATCGCAAGGCGATACTGGGACGCATTCAAGGCTCCCCGTTGCTGGAAAACCTGGGGCAATGCGATCTGGTCATCGAGGCGATTGTCGAAAACGAGGAGACCAAGCGCGCCCTGTTCCGGCGGCTGGACGGCATCGTGAAGCCGGAAGCGATTTTCGCTTCGAATACCTCGTCCATTTCCATCACCCGGCTCTCCTCGGTGACCAAACGCCCCGATCGCTTCATCGGCATGCATTTCATGAATCCGGTGCCGGTGATGAAGCTGGTCGAGATTATCCGCGGCCTGCCCACCAGCGACGCCACCTATGAAACCATCAGGGAGTTGGCCGTGAGCATGGGCAAAACCACGGTGGTGGCGCAGGACTATCCCGGCTTCATCGTCAACCGCATTCTCATGCCCATGATCAATGAAGCTGTGACCGCGCTCATGGAAGGGGTCGGTTCGGCGCAGGATATTGACGCCGGCATGAAACTGGGCGCCAACCACCCCATGGGTCCGCTTGAATTGGCGGATTTCATCGGACTCGATACCTGTCTGGCCATCATGGAGACCCTGCACAATGGCCTGGGCGACGACAAATACCGCCCCAGTCCATTGCTGCGGAAATACGTGGATGCTGGCTATCTGGGCCGCAAAAACGGCCGCGGTTTCCACACTTACGAAGGAAAATGATTCATGTCCTTTGAGAATATCCTGCTCGGCGTCGAGGAGACGATCGCCGTCATCACCGTCAACCGCCCCAAGGCTCTCAACGCTCTCAACCGCAAGACCCTGGAGGAACTGGAAGCCGCCGTCCACGAAGTGGGCCGCAACTCCAGCCTGCGCGCCCTGATCATCACCGGCGCGGGCGAAAAAAGCTTCGTCGCCGGAGCGGATATCGTTGAAATGTCCGCCCTGCAACCGGTGGAGGCGCGGCGGTTTTCCGAACTGGGATACCGGGTGGGAACAGCCATCGAACGGTTGGAAATTCCGGTGATCGCGGCGGTCAACGGTTTCGCCCTGGGAGGCGGTTGCGAACTGGCGATGGCCTGCGATTTCATCATTGCGTCCACGAACGCCAGCTTTGGCCAGCCGGAAGTCAGCCTGGGGGTGATCCCGGGCTTTGGCGGATGCGTCCGGTTGCCCAAACTCGTGGGAACCGCCTGGGCGAAATACTTGGTGTACTCCGGCGAGCGTATCAGCGCCGGCAAGGCCCGCGAGATCGGCCTTGTTCTGGAAGTGGTCGAGCCTGCCGAATTGATGCCGCGCGCCCGCGCCATCGCCGCTTCCATCGCCAAACGGGGTCCGCTGGCGGTGGCGCAGGCCAAGCGCGTGATGGATCTGTCACCGGACATGGATTTGGCTTCCGCCGCCCGGCTGGAGCAGCAGGCGTTCGGCCTGTGTTTTGGAACCGAAGACGCCCGCGAAGGGCTGAACGCCTTCGCGGCGAAGCGCGAGGCCCAGTTCAAGAACCGCTGATTTTCCGGAGCCGTCATGGATTTCAACCTGACCCAAGAACAAAGCCTGATTCAGAAGACCACCCGCGAATTCGCTGAAAAGGAACTGGTTCCCATCGCCGCCAAACTGGATCACGACGGCGTATTTCCCCGCGAGATCGTGGATAAACTCGCGGAACTGGGATTGCTCGGCGTGGCGGTGCCGGAGCAATACGGCGGAGCGGGCATGGACAATGTCTGCTACGCCCTGGCGATGGAGGAAATCTCCCGCGGGTGCGCCTCGACGGGCGTTATCATGTCCGTCAACAATTCGCTGGTTTGTGACCCCTTGCTGAAATACGGCACGGAAGAACAGAAAAAGAAGTGGCTGGTTCCGCTGGCGCAGGGGAAAATCCTGGGCTGTTTCGGCCTGACGGAACCCAACGCCGGCAGCGACGCCGCCTCGCAGAAAACCACCGCCGTCAGGGACGGCAGCCAGTGGGTGATCAACGGCGCCAAGAATTTCATCACCAATGGGCCGCAATCGTCGGTGTGCATTGTCTTCGCCATGACCGAACCGGAGAAGGGCAATCATGGAATCTCGGCGTTCATCGTCCCCGCCGACACCCGCGGTTACGCCGTGACCCGCGTGGAAGACAAGATGGGCATCAAGGCGTCTGGCGCCTGCTCGCTGGCTTTCGAGGATGTCCACATTCCGGCTGAAAACCTGCTGGGGACCTATAACAAGGGCTTCGGCGTGGCCATGAGCACGCTGGATGGCGGGCGCATCGGCATTGCTTCCCAGGCGCTGGGCATCGCCCGCGCCGCCTACGAAAAGGCCCTGAAGTATTCCCATGATCGCACCAGCTTCGGGAAACCTATCAACCAGCACCAGGCCATCGCCTTCATGCTGGCGGACATGGCCACCGAACTGGACGCCGCCCGCCTGCTCATCTGGAAGGCCGCCACCATGAAGGACAAGGGCGTGCGTCACAGCATGGAATCGTCAATGGCCAAACTCTACGCCTCCGAAATGGCGGATCGGGTGTGCAACAAAGCCATTCAGATTCACGGCGGCTATGGCTATATCAAGGAATACCAGGTGGAGCGGCACTGGCGCGACGCGCGCATCACGGAACTCTACGAAGGCACGTCGGAAATCCAGCGGCTGGTGATCTCACGCAGCCTGCTCAAGGACTAGCCCGCCCATGGATTTTGAACTGACGGAACAGCAGCGCCTCTTCCGCGACGGCGTTCGCGCCTTCGTGGAGAAGGAAGTGGCGCCCTTCGCGGCGCTGTGGGATCGCGAACACCGCTTCCCCGTGGAACTCATGCCCAAACTGGGTGCGGCGGGCCTGCTGGCGGTGCAATCGCCTGAATCCACCGGCGGAACCGGCGCGGGTCCCATCGAATACAGCCTGGCCATCACCGAACTGGCGCGGGCCTGCGCTTCGACCTCGGTGACGGTGGCGGTGACCAACCTGTGCTCGGATGTCATCCGCAAGTTTGGAAATGACGCCCAAAAACAGCGCTTCATCCCGCGGCTGGCCAGCGGGGAGGCGGTCGCCGGCTCTTTTTGCTTGTCCGAACCCCACTGCGGATCGGATGCGGCGGCGCTTCGCACCCACGCCAGGCGCGACGGCGGGGATTATATCATCAATGGCTCCAAGAACTGGATCACCAATGGCGGCCATGCGGGCGTTTATATCGTCATGGCCACCGTCAACCGGGAACTGGGCCCCAAAGGCATCTGCGCCTTTATTGTCGAAAAAAGGACTCCCGGCCTGATCACCGGCAAGGAAGAACGGAAGATGGGCCTGCGCGCTTCCAATACCGTCTCCCTTGCCTTCGAGGACATGCGGGTCCCCGCTGAAAATCTGCTGGGCAGGGAAGGCGACGGCTTTCGCATCGCCTTGGCCTCGCTGGATGGCGGGCGCATTGGCGTGGCGTCGCAAAGCGTGGGTATCGCGGAAGCGGCTCAGGCGGCGGCCATCCGCTACGCGCGGGACCGCAAGGCGTTTGGAGAACCCATCGCCAATTTCCAGGCCATTCAATGGATGATCGCCGACAACCAGGTGGATATCGAAACCTCCCGTTTTCTCGCCTTGAGGGCGGCCTGGCTGAGCGCCAATGGCAAGCCCTTTTCCCGGGAAGCAGCGATGGCCAAGGTGGCGGCTTCCGAAGCGGCCAACCGGGTGGTCAACCGCGCCGTTCAGATCCACGGCGGATACGGCTACATTGGCGAGTTTCCGGTGGAGCGTTATTTCCGCGACGCCAAGGTCACGACGATTTACGAAGGCAGTTCCGAAATCCAGCGCATCGTCATCTCGCGCGAGGTCATTCAGGGTTCCCGGGCATGAGCGTGGAGCGCAAATACCGGGTGCTGATCGCCAAACCCGGTCTGGACGGCCATGATCGCGGCGCCAAGGTGGTGGCCCGGGCGCTGCGCGACGCCGGATTCGAAGTCATCTATACCGGCCTGCACCAAACGCCCGAGTCCATCGTCAATACCGCGATTCAGGAGGATGTGGACGCCATCGGCCTGTCGTTGCTCTCCGGCGCCCATAACCACCTGATGCCCAAGGTGGTGGAACTGCTTCGCCAGAAGGGAGTGAACGATGTCACCGTATTTGGCGGCGGCATCATTCCGGATACAGACGCCCCATTCCTGAAATCCAAAGGCGTGGACCATATCTTCACGCCCGGAACAGACACCCACGTCATCATTGATTACGTCCGCAGGGTGTGCCAGGCCCGCCATGCGCCAACCGCTGGATAAACCATGCATTTTGAACTCACCGAACAACAGATTCAGGTCCGCGACACCATCAGGGCTTTCGCCGAAAAGGAGATCGCTCCCCACGCCGGTAAATGGGATGAAGAACACCGTTTTCCCATCGAGACCGTGCGGGCCATTGGCAAACTGGGCGCGCTGGGCATTGTCGTGCCGGAGAAATACGGCGGAGCAGGGCTCGATTATGTTTCCTACGCGCTGGTCGTGGAAGAAACGGCCCGGTGGGATGGGTCCTTCGCGCTGACAGTGGCGTCGCACAACGGCCTGGGTCAGGGACATATCCTGGCGGCGGGCACTGAAGAGCAGAAGCGCCGCTACATCCCTGATCTGGCGAGCGGCCGGAAACTGGCGGCCTGGGGGTTGACCGAGCCGGGCAGTGGTTCGGATGCGGCCGGCATGAAGACCACGGCGGTGCGCAAGGGCGATCGCTGGATTCTCAACGGCGCCAAGATGTTCATCACCCAGGGTTTCCATGGCGATGTCTACGTGGTGCTGGCGGTGACCGATAAATCCAAGGGGAGCCACGGCGTTTCAGCCTTCATCGTGGAAAAGGGATGGAAGGGATTCAAGCAGATTCCGATCAAACACAAGCTGGGCATGAACTCCTCGGACACCGCCGAACTGGTGTTCGAGGATGTCGAGGTTCCCGATGAAAACCGCCTGGGAACTGAAGGCGAAGGTTTTATTGACACCCTGAAGATTCTCGACCGCGGGCGGGTGTCCATCGGCGCCCTGGGCGTGGGCATCATCCGCGGGTGTCTGGAGGAGAGCGTCAAATACGCCAAACAGCGGACCGCGTTCGGCAAACCCATCGCCGAGTTTCAGGCCATGCAGTGGATGATCGCCGACATGGGCACGGCGCTGGAGGCTTCTCGCCTGCTGGTGCTGCGCGCGGCGAAATACCTGGATGACGGACGTCCGGCGGGCGTGGCGGCTTCCATGGCCAAACTCTTCGCTTCCGAGGCGGCGATGAAGGCTTCCACCCAGGCGGTGCAGATTCATGGCGGGTACGGTTACACCAAGGAGTTCATGGTCGAGCGCCATTTCCGCGACGCCAAGCTGCTGGAGATCGGCGAGGGCACTTCGGAAATCCAGCGGCTGGTGATCTCGCGCTCCATCACGGGAAGCCGCTGACATGCATCCGGCCGCCGCTCAGATCCGGGCGGGGGATATTCGCGCGGCGGCGCGCCTGATGCGCGATCTGGACGACGGCGTGCCGGGCGCGCAGGATATCCTCAAAGACCTGTTTCCATTCACCGGCCGGGCGTGGATCATCGGCGTCACCGGCAACCCGGGGTCAGGCAAATCCACGCTGGTGGATCAACTCATCGGGACATTCCGCGCTCAGGGCAAGCGGGTGGGCGTGGTCGCCATCGATCCCTCCAGCCCGTTCAGCGGCGGCGCCATCCTGGGCGATCGCATCCGCATGCAACGTCATTCGGGCGATGACGGGGTATTCATCCGCAGCCTGGCGACGCGCGGCCATTTGGGCGGCTTGTCCGCATCCACGGTGGATGTCGCCTCGGTCCTGGATGCGATGGGGTTTGACATCATTTTTATCGAAACGGTGGGGGTGGGGCAGGATGAGATCGAGGTGGTCTACGCCGCGGACACCGCGATCGTGGTCTGCATCCCCGGCGCTGGCGACGACGTGCAGTCCATCAAGGCGGGGATTCTCGAAATCGCCGACCTGTTCGTGGTCAACAAGGCGGACCGGGAAGGCGCCCAACGGCTGGTCCGCGACCTGCAGATGCTGCTTTCGCTGGCCCCGCAGCCAGAGGACGCCTGGCCGCCGCGCATCCATGAAACCGTGGCCGTGGAAGGGAAGGGCGTGGATGACCTCATGTCCTCGCTGCAGACGCACCGGGACTGGATTCAGGCCCACGGCGCGGATCGCCGCCGGGCCAAAATGGAATGGCGCTTCTGGAGCATATTCCGGCGGACCCTGCTGGAAGAAGCCCGCGTGGAATCGCGGCTGAGGCAACGCATGCCATCCCTGCTGGATGACCTGCTGGCGCGCCGGCGGGATCCGCATACCCTGGCGCGGGAGGAAGTGCGGGCGCTGTTTCACCCCGCGCCCCGGCTATCACCGGACCTGAGCGAGCCATGAGCGGTTCCATCTATCATTCCATGCGGCCGGAAGACGGCGTGCAACTCAAGGGCGATCAGAAAACCGCCTTTGTCTCCACCATGTTTGATCGCATCGCGCGCCGCTATGACGCGATGAACCTGATTATCTCCCTGGGCCAGACCAGTTACTGGCGCTGGCGCGCCTTCCGCGGCCTGCAATTGCCCGAAGGCGCCGCCGTGCTGGATGTGGGAACGGGACCGGGGAATATTCCGCGCATGCTGCACGGGCGATTCAGGGGGGTGCAGGTCGAAGGAATGGATGTCTCACCGGGCATGCTGGAACTGGCCCGCAAGGCGGATTCCCAATCCCGCTATTTTGAAGGCAGCGTGACGGCGATTCCCCGCCCGGACCATCAATACGACCTGGTCACCACCATCCTGACCCTGCGCAATTTCCCGGATTTGGACCTTTCGCTCGCGGAGATGATCCGGGTGTTGAAGCCGGGCGGACGGTTGATGATCCTCGACGCTTTCAACGGCGATGGCGTGGTCATGCCCCTGTTGCGCCGCGCGTGGATGCGAGGCGTGGTTCCCCTGCTGACCGCGCCATTCACCGATCGCAAGGCGTATGAATACCTGGCAGAGAGCATCGAAAAGCAGGTCAGCGTGGAAGATGTGGCCGCCCGGCTGCGCGGATTGGGGTGTTCGCGGGTTGAAATCACGGCGTACAGTTTTGGCTCCGCCGCGCTGGTGGTGGGAGTCAAGGGAAAATAGCGGGTTTCCGCGGTTCTTTCCCCTGGATCAGGCGCATTGACCGGTCCGGGCGCCGGGAGTATGGTTTCCGCCACCGCTCGGCCGTGTTTTCCTTCAGGGGACAGGAATGGCAGTCACCATTGCGATTGCAAATCAGAAAGGCGGGTGTGGAAAAACCACCTCGACCATCAATCTCGGCCATTGTCTGGCCGAGGCTGGCAAAAAAGTGCTGCTGGTGGACCTGGATCCGCAAAGCCATCTTTCGCTGGGACTTCAGGTCAATCCCATGGAACAGCGTTCCACCGTCTACAATGTCCTGGTGCAGGATGACTTCCAGACCCGGGAAGCCATCGTCAAGGTGCGCGAACACCTGGACCTGATTCCGTCCACCTTGGATTTGGCGGGCGCGGAAATTGAACTCAGCAATAAAATCGCCCGGGAAAACCGCCTCAAGCGATCGCTGGCGCAGGTGGATGGGCAGTACGATTACATCCTGCTGGATTGTCCGCCCGCGCTGGGAATTTTGACCATCAACGGCCTATGCGCCTGCCAGCAACTGCTGATTGTCATCGAGACTTCGTATTTCGCGCTGCATGGCGTGAGCAAACTGTTGCAGGTGGCCAAGGCCATCCAGTCGAATTTTGGAAACACCATCACGGTGCGCGCCATGGCGACCATGTACGACCGGCGCAACAACCTGGACAACGACGTGCTGGACGAGATCAGAAAACAATTCGGCGAGCGCGCCATGAAGACGGTCGTGCGCCGCAGCGTGAAGCTGAAAGAAGCTTCCAGCGCTGGCGTGCCGATCGGTGAATATGATCGCAGTTCGACGGGATACGTGGACTACAGCCAACTCACCGAGGAACTGCTGGAGGCCACCGCACCCACGGCGGCCAGGGCGGGTGAAACAACGGAGCCGGTGACTGCAACCCCGGCGGCGGTGTAAACTGGAGTTGTTCGGGGCGATTCAGGAATGTGGAGCCGCGGGTATGGCGGACAAGAAAAAAAAGAAACAGCGCAAGGGACTTCATCGCGGATTCGACAGCTTCGATTCCGAGAACACAGCCGACGTCAGTTCGATTGTGGAGAAGATCGCCGGCCGTGACTCCATTGCGGATGAACCTCCTCCCGTACAGACCGCTGAAGCCGCGCCTGCCGCCGCTGAAGCGCCCAAATCCGAACCCCCCGCACCGGCGCCTGAACCGCCTCCCGTCCGCAAACCCTATGAAAAGCTCGATGAACTGCTGGGCGCTAGCGAAGGCTTGGTCAAATATTTCGGCGGATTCTTGAAGGATCGGGACTGTCATATCCGCGCCGCCGCCCTGCGCGCCATTGCGGATGTCGGCCCGGACAAGGTGGCGCCTTTCGCCGTGGAAGCCCTGAACGACGAACACCCCCTGGTGCGGCGGCAGGCGCTCGACTCGCTGCGCGGGTGGACCGACCTGCCCGGCGTCCGGGAGTCCATTGGCCGTCTGCAAAGCGACTCCGACGATCTGGTGCGTTCCCGCGCGGAAGCCCTGATGCGCGAACCGGCGGCTGCGGTCGCATAAGGGCTTCGACATTCCTTTTTTTCTGAACACGGATGTTTTCCATGAGAGGGTGCAACAAAATGGAACAGCGAATGCTTCATGGACTGAGCCTGATTGCGGCTGTTGGGCTGGCTTTCCTGCCGTCCCTCCATGCGCATGCGCAGGGGACCAACAACCCGGTTCCGAAGATTATATCGGTCAAGCCCAACCAGTTGATCGCGGGTTCCGGGGACGCCGATCTGGAAATCACCGGCGCCAATTTTGTCCCGGACAGCATGGCTGCGGCGGGTCCGCGGATGCCGTTGAAGACCGAATTCGTGGATTCCAAAACCATCCGGGTGAAGGCGCCGGCCAAGTACATCGGCGGCACGGGCAAACTCAATATCACCGTCATGAACCCGGCCCCCGGCGGCGGCGACTCCAACGTGGTTCCGGTCAGCATTGTTTATCCAAAGCCGGTGGTGACAGGTTGCGATCCCGCGGAAATCGAACGGCTGAGCACACAGGCGAAGGTGACCGTCAGCGGCGAGGCGTTGCTGCCCTCCACCCAGTATTTTTTGAATGGGACCCCCGCGAAACTCAACAGCCTTGATTCCGGAAAGGCGGTATTGCTGGTTCCCGCCGCGGTGACCGCGCTGCCAAAATCCATCAGCGTGGAGGTGCGCAATCCCGCGCCGGGCGGAGGAAGCGCCAAAGCCGCGTGCGTGGTTGTCCGCAACCCGCCGCTGCAAGTGGTGTCGGGAACGCCCAACGAACTGGTGCTGAATACCCCGCGCCCCATCATTACCCTGGAGTTGAAAGGGGTGGTTCCAGAGACCATCGCCTTGGTGGGGACCCAGAAAGCCACCCTGCAGCGATCCGGATCAAAAACCGTGGCGACCCTGCCGGCCGCCGCAATAGCGAAAGCGGGACCATCCACCCTGATCATCAAAAACTCGCCAGGCGGTGAAAGCACGGAATTTGCTTTCACGGTGATCAACCCGGCGCCGGTGGTGACCTCCGTATTTCCCAACCGGGTGGAGCGGGGCGCCAGGAACACCCTGATCGAGGTGAACGGTTCCGGTTTCGTCAATGGTTCGCGTATCTACGCCGCCGCCACGGAATTGGCGGCCAAATACGCCGGCCCCAACAAACTCACGGCGGTGCTGCCGCCGGATTTGACCGCCAGCGCGGGCGATCTGGAACTGAAAGTGGTGACAGATTCCCCCGGCGGCGGGTCTAGCGGCGGAAAACCCATCACGGTGTTCAACCCCAGGCCGGAATTATCAGCCATCAACCCGTCTTCCGTGCAACCGGAGAGCCCCTCCGCCCAAATCAAATTGTCCGGATCGGGTTTTGTGTCAGAGTCCCAGGCCGCCGTGGATGGCAAGAATTTTCCACTGACCGTACTGTCCTCCACCTCGGCCCAGTTCGATCTGGGCGCCGATGATCTGCTGCAGGGCCGCATCGCCAAAATCTCCGTGACCTCTCCGGCCCCCGGCGGCGGTTCTTCCCGTACGGTTGAACTGGCGATCCGCCATCCCATTCCAACGCTGACAGCGATTGAACCTTCCACCGTCTCCATGGGCAAGCAGGATATTCAACTCCCGGTGACGGGAAAGGGTTTCGCCGAAGCCATCAAGGCGTTCATCAATACGACCGAACTCAAGGTCAAACGGGATTCCAGGGAAAACCTGACCGTCACCATCCCCGCTGCCCTGTTGCGCGCGGCGGGCGCGTTGCCCATCCGGCTGCGCAATCCCGAACCGGGTGGAGGGGAGGGCGCGCCGAAGAACCTGCAGGTGGTTCATCCGGTTCCGGTTGTTTCTTCCGTGACGCCTGATTCCGGCAAGTTGCGCGCGGCCGCCGAAACCATCACGATCACCGGCGATGGTTTTGTCAACGGCGCCTCCATTCTGGTGGAAGGAAAACCCGCCGTGACGGTCTGGCTTGCGGAAAACAAGGTCAAAGCCACCCTGGGTCCGGAATGGACGAGGACGGCTGGCGCGCTGGAATTGAAAGTCAAAAACCCCGGCCCCGGCGGAGGGGTAAGCGAGGGCGGGGTCCGGTTCGAGGTCCGCAATCCGCCGGCGCAACTGACCGGTCTCAATCCCGCCCAGGCGATCATGGAGACCACGCCTTTCAAACTCATTCTTGAAGGCAAGGATTTTGTCCCCGGTGCTGTGATCAAGGTGGATGGACAGGAGTACAAACCTTCCTCGATGACCGATACCCGCGCCGAAATCTCCCTGCCCGTGGAGGTGCTGCGGACGGCTGGAGCGCGCAAGGTGGAAATCGCCAATCCCGGACCGGGCGGAGGCGGCTCCGGCGCACGTGATCTGACGCTGGTTCCGGCGAAACCGGTGCTGCTGTCAATCAAGCCGGAACAGGCGGAACGCGGGTCGTCTTCGATGGATATCACCTTGTCCGCTTCCGGCATGAACTCCGGCACGGAGATCCTGGCGGGCAATGACGTGGTGGCGGCCATCCGCCGCCATGCTGCCGGCAAATCCATCAATCCCTCCAGCGGGGAGATCGCCCTGGCCGATAACGCCGGTCAGGTGGTGGTGCGTATCCCTGGCAGGCTGTTGGCCAATGCGGGCCCGGTGGAAATCCGCCTGCGCAACCCCGCGCCGGGCGGATCCTCCGAGCCGCGCAAGTTAATGGTTGGCAATCCCAAACCCGAATTGAAATCCGTTCAACCCCAGAATGTCGTGGCGGAGGAGCCGGTGACCCTGAGGCTCACCGGCGCGGGCTTTGTCTCCGAAACCCAGGTGCTGGTGGCGGACAAGGAAGTGACCCCGCAGGTGCTGAATCGCAACGAAATGATCGTCAATATCCCCCGGAATTTCATTTCCGCCGCGGGCAAATTGCCGGTGCAGGTTCGCAACCCCGCCCCCAACGGCGGCGAATCTGACAAGATTGATATTCAGAGCGCCTTCCGCATCCGCACCATCGCCGGACAGGATGGCGGGGGCGGCACGGCTGACCGCGTGGACGCCCAGATGGCCGCCATCCGGTATCCGACGGATGTGGCCCTGGACGCCAACGGCGCCATCTATTTCACCGACACCACCGGTAATCTGGTTCGCCGCATTGACGCGGGCAGCAACAAAGTGATGACCATCGCCGGCAACGGCAAGCCCGGGTTCATGGGCGATGGTTCCCCGGCGCGGGAATCGGCGGTGAAATACCCCAATGCCGTGACGGTGGATTATATCGGCAACGTTTATATCGCCGATACGGAAAACCATGTGGTCCGGAAGATAGACGCCGCCACGGGGTTTATTGAAACCATCGCGGGCAATGGCACCCAGGGATATGGCGGCGACGGCGGCCGGGCGCGGGAGGCCATGCTTTCCAGCCCGGTGGGGGTGCGCGCCGATTCGATGGGGAACCTGTATATCGCGGATTTTGGCAATCACCGGGTGCGCCTGGTGGAAGCAAACAGCGGGAAAATCCGGACCATCGCCGGAACCGGGGAAGAGGGATACAACAAGGATGGCGTTCCAGCAGTGGAAGCCCAGTTGCATTCACCGAAGGACATTGTTCTGAGCGCCGATGGAACTGTGCTGTTCATCGCCGACCGGGGCAATCACCGGGTGCGCAAGGTCAATCTGAGGACGGGGATCATTGAAACCTTCGCGGGGGATGGAACCCAGGGGTTTTCGGGCGATGGCGGCCCCGCCACCAAGGCCCGGTTGAATTACCCATCCCGGTTGGCGCTGGATGAAGGGGGAAATCTGTTTGTTTCCGACGTCCGCAACCACCGCATCCGCAAGGTGGACGCCCAGCGGGGAATCATCTCCACCGTGGCGGGAACTGGTAAACCCGGCTACAGCGGGGATGGCAATCTGGCCACCAACGCTGACCTGAAAGAGCCGGGAGGCATTACATCCGGACCCGGGGGAACCCTGATCTTCACCGACTCGGGCAATAATGTCATCCGCATGGTGGGACCGGAGAAACGTTGACGCGCCGCATCCGGGCGCTTAGAGCTTAGTCATTCACGGCAGAAAGGCCCGTCCAGGGCGAAGGAGAATATCCCATGGCCAAAAATGAATTGTGGGCTGACGAGATCAAGGTCACTTTCCAAACCAGCATGGGCAGTTTCGACGCCGTGCTGTTCGCGGGAAAAGTTCCCAATACGGTCGCCAATTTTGTTGGCCTGGCCATGGGAACGAAGGAGTGGAAAGACCCCAAAACCGGACAGATGGTCACCCGTCCCCTGTATGATGGCACCATATTTCACCGGGTTATCCCCGATTTCATGATTCAGGGCGGCGACCCGCAGGGCAATGGCATGGGCGGTCCGGGGTACCGTTTCCCTGACGAAATTGACCCATCCCTCAAGCATTACAAGAAAGGGATTCTCTCCATGGCCAACGCCGGACCCAATACCAACGGCTCCCAATTTTTTGTCACCGATGCCCCCACCCCCTGGCTGGATGGCAAACATGCGGTCTTCGGAGAAGTGACCTCGGGCATTGAAGTGGTGGCGAAAATCGCCCGTACGCCAAAGGGGGGGAATGACCGTCCGTTGACTCCAGTGGTGCTGGAAAAAGTCACCATTCACCGCTGAAGTGTGATCCCCGGCACAGAAATCGCAGTTGCAATCCATTCACGATCGCATATACGTGACTTTGTATCTGGGCTGCAGAGTTGCTTCCATGGTAACATATCCTTCATCCAGGGAGTCTTATGAACCGTAGCATTCTTGCAGTGATTCTGGTTGTCTTCTTCGGTGGTCTGGCGTTTGTAACCTGGGAGTTTCTGGTTCCCAAACCGGACGATCAGCCTATCGTTTTCACCCCTCCGCCCACCCCTCCAGGGTATAATGAGCGGATAGGCAAGGAAGACCCGGACGCGGGTCTGCCCAAATTCTTCCCCGCGGAGCCCGCGGTCACCGCCCTCGATAAGCCGGCAGGCGGTGAAGTTGGCCTGGTGGATGCCGTCAAGGGCCAGCATGTGCGTTTGGTCCGCGGCGGAAAAAACATGACGCCCGCCAAGGGAGAAACCATTTATGCTCAGGATTTGATCGTTACCGGACCCCAAAGCCGTATCCGCGTGAAGCTGGGCGATGGGTCTGTCCTGAATCAGGGATCCAACAGCCAGTCCGTGGTCAACCAGTTCTCCTACAAGGATGGCGAGAGCCGGGAGGTCAAATTCGAGTTGTCGTTCGGCAAAATCCTGCTTGATATCAGGAAGTGGGCCCACGGCGGCCGCAACGAGTTTGAAGTGAAATCCCCCTCTGTTGTCGCTGGCATCCGCGGCACCACCATCTGGGCTGATGTGGAGCAGGACGCCATGTGCGTGCTGGAGGGCAAGATCGCGGCCAAAAGCCGGCAGGATGAAACCAAACCGGAGATTGAAGTTCCGGCAGGTAAGGGGTTGAAAGACCTGTCTTCCGGCAAGATGACCGTATTCGATGTCACCCCGGACGATGAAAAGGCGTACAAGGACAGCATCCTGATCACGGACTGAAATCCTGCTTTCCGTTCCTCGCCGCAGGCCGCCAGAAGGCGGCCTGTTTGCTTGATGGAAAGCCGCGGCCTCACGAAAGTCCATCTGGACAGATCGCGGCGGGGAACCCATAATCCGCGCGATGATGAAGAAGTTCACCTGGGGATATCTCTGGACTGCATATGGGCGCTGGCTGTTGCTGGCGCTGGGCGTGGGCGCGCTCTGGGTGCTGGTTCAACGCTCCGGCCCTGAGCAGGTGTTTTCCGCCGTGGCGGCGGCGTCACCCTGGATTCCAGTCATTCTGGCGCTGGAAATTCTGTGGATATCCATGGATGTTGTCGCGGTCTGGCGTCTGGCGGGTCCCCGCCGCAAACAGGTTTCCCTGGGCGAATGGGTGCGCACGGGCATGATGGCCTATTCCATCATGACCTTCCTGCCCGCTGGCAGGGCGGGCGGGGAAATCGCCCGCGCCGCCGGGTTGGCCCCCCACGTCGGCGGCCCCAGGGCGAGCGCCGCCGCGGCGCAACTGCAAAGCCTGGTGCTGATCGCCAATTTTTTGGTGTGCATGATGTGCGCCCTAGCCGTGACCGGAATCGCCGGCGCGGATCAACTCCTGTTTCCCGCGCTTCTGGTCAATGGGACAATCACCCTGTCCCTTGGGTCATTCATGCAACTGGGGATGCGACGCATCCAGTTGGGCGGCTGGCTAGGGCGGAAAATCGAAAAGCTGCGGCATCATGGCCCTGAATTTGACCGGGCCATCCAGGAAAGCGGCGGATTCCCTTTTCAACCATTGATGATTGTCACCCTGGGCAGGCTGTTTCAGGTGGCGCAATACGGGGTTCTGGTGATGGCGGTCGGCGGGTCCCTGGGCGTCCAGGTTGCGTTTGTCGCCGAGGGGATCCACCTCATCGGCGCCGGACTGGGTGATATGGTTCCAAACCAGGTGGGAATCACGGAAGGCGCCTTCAGTCTTTTCCGCGCCGCTCTGGGGTTTCAGGATCAGGAAGCACGGGCCATCAGCATCGCCATACTGGCCCGGTTGGTGCAGTTCGCCTTTGGCGGGGTGTGCATTGTATTCAGCGGCACGCCCAAGGCGCCCAATCCCCAGCCGGAAACCGGGGTGGAACCTGGCGCCGCTGGATAATCCCGGCGGCCGCGGCTCCAGTCCCTTGTCAATCATATCAATTCACGGCGCGCGGCTTCGCGGAAACCTATTTCAGGCAGGCGATTTCGGAGCAACTTCCCCACATGCCCATTTTGGCGTTCCGGGCGGAATCCTGGATTTTCTTGAACTCGCCCGCCCGATCATCTCCATTGGGGGGGATATGCAGTACGCAGGCGTATCCGCGCTCCACCAGCAGGGTGTTGAGTTCCCGGTTGTTGAGATAAACATACGCCAGCAGACGATTGTACCGGTCCCGGCAAACCTTGTCGTAGACCAGCGAAATTTCCTGGTTCAGCACCAGGCTTTTGTTGAACTCCTTGGCTTCCAGGCCATAGCAGTCCGCGGCGCCCTTGGTGGTTTCGGGGGTGTCCACCATCAGGTAGCGGATTTTCTCGCCCCCCTCGATGGTGATGGTGTCCCCATCGGTGACGGCCACGACTTTCGCCCGGGCGGGACCGCATGAAACATTCCCGGCTGGAAGAGAAGCGTCGCCGCCCGCGCTTGAAGCGCCGCTATCGGCCGCGCCATCAACCGAGGTTTCCCCGCATCCCGCCGCCAACAAGCCTATCAGGAACAAGATCGGCGGCAGACAGGGCTTTTCCTGCCTTCGCCTGGCTGCGGCAAGGTTGTTGATGAGAACCGGGATCATGGACAATTGGCGTTGGCCGCGCCCGGAGTGCCCAGATCTCCCTTGCCGAAGGGCGCGGCGGCCTTGCACCAGTTGGCCGGATCATCGTTCGCGGCCGGGTCTGTCTTCCGGGCGTCCAATTGAGACGACGCGCCATCGCTGGTGGTGGAATATTTGGTCCCATCAATGAGTTGGCCGTCAATCCCCAGGAAAATCCCCTTGTTGGAATTGGACAATGTGAAAGAAGCCTTGACGTTCACCTTGGGAATACCGCCGTTCTCGTCCGGGTTGTCTTCGCGGGCGAAGACCAGATAACTGCCGGTTTTCACCGGGATGCAATCCATCGGGTTCAGGCCGCCAGTGAAGCTGCCTTCCGTGGTGGATATCTGCAGCCCGTTCAGATCGGCGTCGCGGGTGACATAGGCTTCAAACCATTCGCCTTTGGTGTCATCCACGGCCTTGGGATTGGCCAGATATTCGGTGATGACCAGATCGCCGGCGTTCAGCCGGTTGATAGGGCGTTCCCTGCCGCCTTCCAGACAAGCGCCTTTCATGGGGCCGCCGCCATCAGAGGGACCGGAATCCGATGGGCCGCCATCGGTGGTTCCGCCGTCCGCGTCTCCGCCTCCCGCGCAGGGAGTATTGGCGGCGCGCGGCGTGCCTTTGTCTCCCGCTCCATAGGTGGAAGTGGAACGGCACCAGTTGGCGGGGTCGTCGTTTGCGGCGGCGTCCAACTTCGCCGGATCAAGCTGGGTGGAAACCCCATCTCCCGTGGTGGCGTAGGTGATTCCATCAATCAGATCCTCTTCATAACTCAGATAAATTCCTTTGTTGGAGTTGGTCAGGGACAGGTCCACTTCGCTGTCCACTTCAGGCAAGCCGCCATTGGCCGCCGTGTCGGCCACCCGTGCGAACAGCAGGTAAGAGCCCGCCTTGACGGAGATACATTCATCCGCCTCAACCACCAGTTTGGGAGCGCCTTCCTCGGTTCCAATTTCAAGCCCGTTCAGGTCCATATCCTTCCTGACCAGCACTTCAAACCATTCGCCCTTCGTGTCATCTACCGCTTTGGGGTTGGCGTGGAACTCCGTAATCACCAGGTCTCCGGCCGAAGGGGGGATGGTCTCGCGTTCGGCTCCGGATTCATCCAGACAGGTCCCGGGAGCGGCGGGGCCGCCATCCTCTCCGGGATCAACCCCGCCGTCTGGCGGTCCGCGGCTCCCGCACGATGGATTGGCCTTGCCGGGCGAGCCGAAATTTCCTCCGCCCAAATCATCGGACCCGGGGCACCAGTTGGCGGCATTGTCATTGGCGGCGGAATCGGGCGTTTTGGATCCATCCAGGCTGTAGGACTGGCCTTCCTTGCTCCCCGCGTAAATCACTTCGTCAATTTTGCTGTCGCCGCAGCCGATTCCAAGCAGGCCGGCCTCGTTGCGCAGGTCTCCCAGGTCCGCTCCATAGCCATAGTCCGCGAACGACGGCTTGGCTTCGTTCAGGGCGTTGGAGAAGGTGAAATACTGGCCGGCTCCGATTTGTCCGCTTTTGATGGTGTGGGACTTTTTGCCGGAAAGGTCCGCCTTGGCCGAATAGATGGACAGACCCGTCAAATCCACGGCCTTGCCGCTGGCGTTGAAGATTTCAAACCACTCGTTGCCGGTGTCCGCCCCCTTGGGGTTGAACATGATCTCCGTGATGATCAAATCCCCCGCGACGAATTTCCCGCCGCAGGCGCCCGGACCAGAACCGCCATCCACGCCGCCCTTGTCAGTCGAACATCCAACCGCCGTGGCCGCCAGGGATAACGCCGTCAGAACCTTCATACGCAGTTTCATGGGGTTTGCTCGCTTGGTGAAGGCGCCGCGCCTGTGACCGGATTGGCGGTCGAAGGCTCCAGCACCTGGCCGGGCAGGGTGACAACGATCTGCAGTTGCTCGGTGTTCCGGTATTTGTCCTGATATTTGTTGACCAGTCCGCGCACCCGCACATATTCGCCGGAGTATTTGGCGATTTGGGAACTGGTCAGCACGTCATTGTCAAAAAAGACGAGGGGAAAATCCGCCTTGGCCCGCTTGCTCAACATCACCATGGAGGGGCCGCGCTCCCGTACGATGATCCTGCCCACCACGCCAAAAACCACGACTTCCTTGCCGATGTATTGCTCCAACTGGCGCAGCGCGTCCCACCGGGTTAGGGAGACATAATTAGGATGGGACTCCATCTCTTCCTCGAATTTTTTCACTTCTTCCGCCCGGCGGTTCCACCAGGACAGGCGCTCCGGATAGTCCGGATAATGTTTGATGGATGGATCCCAGATGCCGGCGCGTTTCGCCTGAGCCTCCGCCTGGGCCGCTACGAACTCCCTGTGAAACCGGCGGGAATAACCGTATTTGGTGAAGTATGGACTCCAACCCGCCCGCACCACCTCGATATTGTAATTGATCCAGCGGCCGTCTTTCTTCGCGTAGATATAGGAGAGGTACCGGTTGTAATAGTCGCGGATTTCCCTGGGGTGATCCCGTTCCAGCTTGACCTCGGGATGGCCGGAAAAAAATTCATCGGCGAATTTTTTCGCGGCTTCGCCCGCCGGGGTCGCCATCTTCACCGGTTTGCTGGAGCCGCCCCGGTTCTTCCTGAGGTATTCATCCCAGGTCAGGGTTTCAAAATCCCGGCGTTCATGCTCCTTCTTGAAGGTCTCTTCCGTATCCACGCCCAGCAGGCGCAGGGTGGAGGGCAGTTCCTTCACCCGGATGGTGTCGCCATCGAGGATGGCTTTTTCATCCGCCAGCGTGAACAGCCCAATATCCAGGCCGGGAACTTCCGCCTTGAGTACGGCTTTGGAAATGTCCTTCTTGTTGTAACGCTGCGGGGCCGAGGAGCAATTGGCCGCTCCCATGGCGGCGATGGCGATCGCCAGCAGGGAAGGGAGCCAGATTTTTTTCAGCCGTCGAGCCATGGATATGTCAGGACCCCGGTTTCTGGCACGGGGGATTTTTTCGTCTTGGACTGCCTGGGATTCCCAATCCCGCCCCATCCCCCGTGGATGGAGTGTCGTTCACGCACCATGACTGGGCATTATCGTTGTTCTGGGCGTTGGGTTCCAGCGCGCCGTCCAGGGACCAGGTTCCAGCCGTTGGGAGACCACGGAAAACCACCTTGTCGAGGGATTTTCCGCAGGCCTGCACTTCCAGGATCCCATCGCCGGGCAGGTCCTTGGAAAAACTGTCCGCGTAACCGTAATCCACATGGGAGGGAATATCCTTTTCCGGAAAACGTCCCATCACGAAATACGATTTGGCGCCGATGGACGCCTGCGGATCGCGCACGAGGATATCGGCGATGACAGAGCCATCCAGCCGCAGTATCCGGATTTTCGCCCCGGATAGACTGATCTCCGCCGTGGTGGGGTTGTACAGCTCAATCCATTGTCCCTGGGAATCGGCGCCGGACTGCTTGCCGCGAATCTCCGCCGCCACGATGGCGCCATCGGGAATATTCGCCTGCGCGCAGCCAGAGGTTTGCAACGGCTCGCGCCCGCATCCCCAGAACACCCAAACCATGGCGGAAAACGCCAGCAACCGGGACCACATCAGAATCGCGCCTCCACATCAAAACGGAAGCGGTGTTCCGGCGAGGGATTGCGTTTGGCGGTGGAATCGCGTTCGTCGAGATAAACCAGAAAATCGTAGCGCAGACGGCCCGAGACCATGCCCGCGAAGTTATAAAAGGCGTCCAGGTAACTCCAGATGAACTGGCGCAGGTAGGTGTTATCGGAAATATCCTCGTTCCGGTAATTGCCGCGCAGGCGGATGCCCAGGCGATCCACGGGCCGCACCACGATGGTGAGCCATGCGACCGCGTCCTGGCGCATGTCTTCCTTGTAGCGCGGGTCGGAGAGCCATTCGTGCTGGTACTGCACGGAGACATCGAAGACCCTGGCGGGGGAATAACGCAGCCTGGCCACTCCCACATAACGCTCGCCGCCGCAGCGCAGGGGTTCGCCCTCCGGAATGGTGTCCGCGTTGAAGAAATCAAAACATTCGCCCGGGCCGTTGCGCCCCAGGTTTTTGTTGAAATAACGGACCCACAGGCTGGGAATAAACTTCTTGACGCCCAGGTAATCCGCCCGCAGGAACAAATTGGTATTCAACACGCCATCGGAAGGATAGGTCCAGAAATCGGCGGAGGAACGCAGTTCGATGACTTCCGGCCAGCGGCCATTGTGGCGGAAGCGGGCGCCCGCTTCATCGCGGGAGCGCACGCCGTCCACTTCATCCGGCGCGGCGATGGCGCGGGAGTATGGATTGTCGAAATTTTTTCCATAGTAGCGCAGGGCCAGTTCCAGTTCGTGTTTGTCCAGGCTGGCGACCGACCGCTGGAGCACGCCGAAATCGCCGCCCTGATTGGGAATGGAATCCAGGCTGCGCGTTCCTTCAATGAACATATCCAGCCAGGAAACTCCGTACGATCCGGACAAACCCACCGCGCCGAAAGGACCGCCGTAGGGAAAACGGGACCATTCCTGAAAATCCAGTTCCGCGCCTTCGGATAGCCATTGCGTCGTGGCGTAATAGCCCGTCACTCCAATGCCGCTGCGCCGGTTAAAGAAGAAGGAGGCGTGTCCGCCGCCCATGATCTCGTTGAACATGTCAGGCAGGGTGCTGTAGCTGAACCGGGAAGTGGGTTCGAGCAGGTTCTCGCGGCGCACGAACACGCTGGGCGCACCGCAGTTGGGATCGTCATCGTTCTGCGGGTCGTCGCAGCGCAGGCGGCTGTACAATTCATATTGGTAAATGGATCGGGTCTGGTGCGATCCAAAGGCGAAGGCCTGCAGGAAGGACTCGTCGCCGAGTTTGAGCTTCTTTACACCCAGCGCGACTCCGCGGAAGCTCTGGTACCAGTCGTAATCCGGAGTGATGTATTCATAGCGCTTGTCTCCCGCGCAGGGGGAGACGTCCAGTTCTCCCGTGGATTGGCGGCAACGCACGGACAAGTCCGCTATGCTGAAGACGACGGTGTCATCCAGGTAAAAGCCGTTGGGGGTGTAGCGGTTGGTGTTGTCCAGGGTCAGCCGTTGAGCGAAACCAATGCGATAGCTGCCGCCAATGACGCCCCATTCCGGTGTTTCCCACTTCAGGAAGAGTTTCGGCATGACCACGGTGGGAGCGGGCTCCAGGGCGGAAAGCGCGAGGCGGGAGGGATCAAATCGCACGTCGCCCGCCTGCTGGCGGTTGAGCAACAGCGCGCCGCCGGCGGAGAGATGACGCAATCCCGAAAGCCGGAACTGCGTGAACATGGGCGGAACCTCGTCATCGCTTGGCGCCCACGCGAGGCCGTAGCGGAAGCGCCCGGAAAACAGGCTGTATTTGCGGTCCGCGTCGCTCACCACCAGGAACGGGGCGATCGCCGTCAACTCCGCCGCGTCGAGCACTCCCGCCCCAATCAGTTCCGATGGGTCCTTGATGCCGCCGGTTTGCATCCGGAATTCGATGATGGCGTCCGCCTGAGCATAGGTGATGTTCGGCAGCACATAGATTTCGTCCCGGCTGGCGGTGTTCAGGTCCACGCCGGTGCGCAGGGTGTCCAGCAGCAGGTCAAAGGTGGTTTCGGAGATATCCTGAGAGAGCAGCAGTTCGTAGAGGTCCTGTTCGTCTTCAATCTCAATAAAAACTTCGTATTGGGCCGCGCGGGCCGGCGCCGCCAGCAACCCGGCCGCAAGCGCCAGGCCGCACGCAACCTGGCGCATGATTTTCTTCAGACCGGGATGCACAGCCCACCTGATATCAACAGTCTTTCCTCCGGACAATCCATGCTCATTCCTTATGCCAGGCGGGATTCATCCGTCCAGCGCGTCACGATAAAGTTTCCCGATTGTACGGGCGTGTTCCTCGATCGGTTGAACGGCCGGGGCGTTGCCCGCCAGTTCCCGGAGCAGCGCCGGATTTTCCGTCAGGCGCCGCATGCAGGCCGCCAGTAAACCGGCGTCTCCGGGGTTGAACAGCAGTCCATCCACGCCATCGCGGACCGCTTCTGGCAAGGCCCCCAGCCGTGACGCGATAACCGGCATGCGCGCCATCCGCGCCTCGGCGATGGTCAAGGGGGCGTTCTCATACCAGCGGCTGGGAATCACCAGCGCGTCAAACTCGCGGTAGACAGCGCCCGCATTCATGGGATCAAAGGGGCCGCGCCATTGGATACGGTCTCCCGTCCGTTCCATCAGCGGGCGGGTGAAGGCGGGAAATACACCCGTGTCGCCGAAGACCAGAAATTCCGCGCCGGTCACCTGCGAAGCGGCGGCGCAAAAAACATCCAGCCCCTTGCTGAAGGATGGAGTACCTACAAAACCGAAGCGCACGGGGCCAGGTCCGCGCGGTGCGGGCGAAAAACCGGATGCATCATGACCATGCGGCAAAATGATCAGCCGTCCGTTGTCAAAACCGTGGTCTTTCATGCGTTCGTAAAGAAACCGCGAGGGAGCAATCACCCTGCGCATGCGCCCATATACCTCGCGGAACGCCCGCAACCGGGTTTCGATGGCGGACGCCGGCAATGGCGGAATGGGCGCGGCCCGGGATTTTCCGCCGGCGCTTTTCATGAAAAGGCGATCAACAAGCGGCGCCAGATCAGTCCGGTGAGCGCGCACCCATTGCGACGCGGATGGAGGTG
This sequence comes from Myxococcota bacterium, assembly GCA_022072125.1. Taxonomy (GTDB): domain Bacteria; phylum Myxococcota; class JAJVIH01; order JAJVIH01; family JAJVIH01; genus JAJVIH01. Next base: position 25,642 of record JAJVIH010000059.1, read on the forward strand.
CGATCGCCGCCAGCCTGGGAGTCCAGCGCAGGGCCTGGCGCTCGACCCAGGCGGACGCCGCCGCCTGATCCGGAACGCAATCAGCGCATATTATGGAAATGGCCTTCTGGCACAGTTCGCCGCCGGCCCGCATCATCTGTCCGCCGCGGGGACACAGCGGAAAATAATCATGAAGCGTGGCGATCATCGGCGTTTCTTCGCTCTGGAGCGCGCGCAGGCCCGAGAGACCAATATCGAGGGTATGGTGGACATGGAGAATATCCGGGCGAAAATCCGCGGCCGTCTGGCGCAGGGCTTTTCCCGCCGCCGGGTTCTCCCAGCAGGAAACGAATCCATCGCGCCGCCGGTGATGCACATGGCGGAAGACCGGCACGCCGCCGAAAGAGTCGAGGATGGCCTTGCCTTCGGGCTGGAAGACGTCATACTCCCCGCAAAACACCGCCACGGCATGGCCAAGGCTCATCAGTTGACGCGCCAGCCGCCAGGCGTAAATCTCCGTGCCCGCCATGATGCGGGGCGGGAAATCGTGGATCACCATCAAGACCCTCATGGCGATACTCTATGCCTGAATTGCCAGAAGTGGAAAACCTGCGGCGCGACCTGGAAGACCATGTCGCCGGCAGCCGGATCGTGGGCTTTGAATATTCGGGAAGCGCCCTGCGCCGCTCCAACGCCGCCATTCATCTGGCCGGACAGGTGGAAGGGCGGCGCTTCCGGCGTTTTCACCGCCGCGGCAAATACATCCTGGCGGAACTGGATGGACCCACCGCGATGCTGATTCACCTGGGCATGAGCGGGCGGATGCGCCTGTGCGGCGGGAGCGAGCCGCGGCAGCCGCATACCCACGCTGTCTGGCGCCTGGAAGGCGGCAGGGAACTGCGGTTTGTGGACCCGCGCCGCTTTGGCGTTCTCAGGCCGTTTTCGTGGGAACAGCGCGATCAACTGCCCGAACTGAAGAAAATGGGCCCAGAGCCTTTGTCGAAGGAGTTCTCCCCGCAAGTATTGAAAGAGGCGCTCGCGGGCCGGAATTGCGATATCAAGGCCGCTCTGCTGGATCAGACCACCGTGGCGGGAATCGGCAATATCTACGCCAGCGAAGCCCTGTGGGAGGCCCGCATCCACCCCGCCGCCAGCGCGTCGTCGCTCAGGTCCGCGCAAGTGGAGCAACTGCACGCCGCCATCTCCGCCGTGCTGCACCGGGCCGTTCCCGCGCGCGGAACCACGTTCTCGGATTTCGAGGACCTCTTCGGAAAAACCGGCGGCCATCAAAACGATCTGAAGGTTTTCCAGCGCGAGGGAGAGCCCTGTCCCCGCTGCGGAACCCGGATCATCCGCATGGTGCAATCCGGCCGCTCGACCTTTCTCTGCCCGGCCTGCCAGCCTGCGCCGCACGGTGCGAAGGCGCGCATCCGGAAATACCTCCTCGCCACGGGCGTGCTCATGGCGCTGGCGGCGTTTGCTGGTTGCTCCAGCCGCCCAGGCGCCGCGGCCGGTCCACCGGCGGAAACCCGGCCGCCCCAATACTGGAGCGATCTTTCCGCTCGCGAACAAAGCTGGATCAGCGAGGTGTTTGAACGCGCGCGCGTGATGGCTTCCGGAGCCAAGACCACGAGGGAGCGCGTCGCCTGGGCTCGCGATGAAATCAGCCGCAAGTTGTTCGATGGCTCCGGGCAGGGCGGAACATCTGGCGATTTGGAGAAAGACCGCGTCAGGGTGATGGTCCGCCGCGGCAAGGCGATGCTGATTCTGCGGCAGGGCGAGCGTCTTCCTCATGAAGGAATGGTGATTGTTCTGATTCCCGTGGATTCGCCCCGCCTGGAGATGAAACAGAATCCGGAAGCCGCGGAGGGGGGATTCATCCGCTACCAGGCCGCCATGGCGGGCCGTTTCGACATGAAAAGCTGGCTGTCGTTCCCGCTTTCCCTGCATGGCGACTGGGTGGATGACAACGGAGAATTGCGTCACGCCATCATCGGCGAGGCGGAGGGCGAGCCGCGTTTTGTGATTCCCGATCTTCTTCCGCATCTGTCGTACAAAGCCCAGTCGCAGCGCGTGGTTCATGGCGAACAGATGGACCCGCTGGCGGCGGTTCACGAAGACGGCGTTCCAGTCACCGCCACGGTCTGGTCATTGCCGGGCGGAAAGAGCGCGCCTCTTCATGCGGCCGCGGACGGCGAATGGACATTCACGCCATCCGGACCCGCCTGGTATGCGGGCATGGGAAGGGGCGCGCTGGCCGGATACGGCGCCGGACCCTGCGCGCTGGCGGCGGGGGCGATCCACGCCCTTGCGGACGCCAACATAGGAACCGGCAGCGCGGCCGTGCTGCTGGCGGATCGCTCCACCATGCAGCAATCGGGGAATACCGGCCGCGCCATGGTGGAACAACTGTTGTTTGAAATGATGTCCTCCTCATCCCGTGATGACAGCGCCCTGGGTTTCCTCCGGGCGATGTCCCGTTCCGCCATCTTCGTGGCGGATGATTTTTCCGGCGAACCAGGCCGGGGCGTGACCATCAACCCGCGCCAATCCGCGGCTTTGCGCCAGCAATTCCGTCCGCTGGCCAGCCTGCTGGAGCGCGAACGCATACCGTTTGTGGTGCAAAACCGCATGACCTGGTGGTCGTGGACGCGCTGGGTGCAGACCCTGGATGTCAACGCCATCAGCCTGTCCATTCCAGTGGCGGGTCACGAACGCGCGCAATCCGTCGTGAACCGCAACGATTTCGCGGCGTGGGTGCGCGCGCTCAAGGCCATTATTGAATCGGAGTGGAGCGATGAATAGCCGCTACGGCGTCTTCGCCGCGGTAAGCATGGTTGGCGTGCTGGCGTTGCTCCCGCCCGCGCGGGCCGGTGATCGCCAGTCCATCGCCGCCGGCATGGCCGCGGAATACATGGACTGGATTTACGCGGGGAAAACCGCCTCCACTTTTCTGCACAAGGCGCGCCTGGAGGCGGAGAAACTGGGTTTCCGCACCATCAACCTGCGCCGCGCCGCCCAGGGGGATCTGCGCATCGTCTCCGGGGATCGGCTGGTGATTATCAACCGGGGTCATTCCGGGTTGTTCATCCGCGTGGGAAAACGTCCGCTTTCCGGGGGAGTCCGCCTCATCGCCACACACCATGACACGCCCGCGTTCCCGCTCAATTTCAGCAAGCCGGCGGAGTTTTCCGGCGGTTTCACGGTGGACGCATTCTCCCATGGCGGCGTGAAGCAATGGCAATGGGTGGGCCGTCCGCTGGCGCTGCATGGAATGATCACCCGCGGCGGCGTGGATCAGGTGATCAGCGCCGGCGAATTCCCCGCGTCGGGACATTTGATTGTCATGCCGCAGGTGTTGACGGAACCGCCGCCTCCCACTCCTGTTTACGGCGACTGGAATGCTCCGCTGCCGGTCACCCTGTTCGCGCCTGGCGCCGCGCCAAAAGAAGGCGGAACGCCTGATTCCTGGCTCAAGGAACTCGGGGTGACGCCTGGCGAATTTCGTCAGGGCGAATTCTGGGCGGTTCCCGCCGGGCGTCCGGTGACGCTGGGAAAAGACTCCGAACTGGTGGGCGGTTTCGGGCATGATGATCGCGCCTGCTCCTTCGTGGCGCTGAAATCGTTGTTTCAACTGGAAGACCCGGAATATACGGCGATTGTGTACCTGACGGATCGCGAGGAAGCCGGCGGAGACGGCGCGGTGGGCGCCCAGAGCAGATGGTTTCGCCGTGCGATCATGGAGTTGATGCAGGCCCAGCGATCCGGAGCCGATGGTCCCGATTACCGCCAGGCGATGGCGAGATCATTCGCCATTTCAGGGGACGTGACCGGCGGATCGGAGCCGTGGTTTGAAAGCGTATACGACAAACAGAATTCACTCCGTCTGGGGCAGGGCGCGGCCTTCATCCGCTACACGGGCAGCGGCGGCAAATTCAATGGCGCCGAGCCGGACTCCTGCTACGCCAGTTCCCTGGGCGCTGTTTTCGACGCCGCGGGGGTCAAATGGAGGACCGTGATCATCGGCCGTGTGGATGAAGGCGGAGGAGCCACCATTGCGGCCATCATGGCGGAGGAAGGGATGCCGGTCGCCGATGTCGGTCTGCCCACCATCTCCATGCACGCTCCTTTTGAACTGATTCACCGCGGCGATCTGGCGGAACTCGCCAGGGCGTACGCGGCGTTTTTCCAGTCCAATCAATTGGGAAAAGCCCCATGCGAAAAATCCTCGTCTTCACCCTGATTCTGCTTGTGGCCGCGCCAGGCTGGAGCGGAGGTCCCCAGGACAGTCCGCCAACCTTCAAACGGCAGACCTGGTCGCGGATTCCGGAGAAGGATCGCGCCACGCTGGATGCGCTGGCGGAGGAATACATCCGGGACATCAACCGGTTGCGCATGGAGACCGAGTGGGTCGAGGAGTACGCGCAGCGCCTGGGCGCGAGCGGCTTCCAGAAGCTGGAGAATGCCCGCACGCTCAAGCCCGGCGCGAAATTTTTCACCACCGTGCGCGATCGCATGCTGATCGCGGGCGTGATGGGCAAGCGCCCGGTATCCGCGGGTTTGCGCGTGATCGCGGCCCATATTGACGCCGTGAAGCTCGATCTGAAACCCAATCCGCTTTACGCCGCCGCCAACACCGCCTTGTTGGACAGCCATTATTATGGCGGGATCAAGAAGTACCAGTGGCTCGGCATTCCCCTGTGGCTGCGTGGCCGCATCACCACCCGCGACGGCGCAGCCGTAAATGTGCGCATGGGCGATTCGGCGGATGATCCCGTGCTGGTGATTCCGGATCTAGCGGCCCATGTCTCCGCGCGCGCCGATGATCGCGAGGGCGAACAGGTTCCCGCGGAATATCTGGACGCCGTCGCCGCGAGCCGCCCCGCCGATGGCGAAAGCGCCTCCGCGTCCGCGATTCTGGCGCCGGTGGAGGAATGGCTGCGCGTGAAATACGGCGTCACTCCGCGTGATCTGGAGACCGCCAGTCTGGCGCTGGTGCCCGCGCACCGCGCCACGCGATCTGGCGTGGATAAATCCATGATCGCCGCCTACGGACAGGATGATCGCGCCTGTTCATTCGCCGCGCTGCGCGCGCTGATGGATGGAAGCGGCGCGCCTGAATTCACCGCCGTGGTGGTGTGGGCGGACAAGGAAGAGACCGGATCGCCGGGGATCACGGGAATGAGGTCCGCCGCCTTTCTGCGGGCGCTGGACAGGATGTGGAACGCCTCCGCGGGAAAATCGCCCGCCGAGGGAGAACTGCGGGCGGCGTTGAGCCTGTCGCAGGCGTTGTCCGCCGATGTGACGCTGGCGGCTCATCCCCAGTACCCGGAAACCTACGACCCGAAAAACATGGCGTATCTGGGCGGCGGTCCGGTGTGGGATCAGTCGGGAGCGAACGCGGCGTTCCTGTCGTCATTCCGGCGTTTGATGGAGACATACCGGATCCCCGTTCAAACGGGCGATCCCTGGTCTTCGATGGAGCCGAAAAACGCCTATTCCACAGTTCTTCCCTACCTGACCGGCCTGGGAATGGACGGCATGGACGTCTCCATCCCGCTGCTGGGCATGCATGGACCTTATGAACTGATCTCCGCGGCGGATTTATATTGGGCGTGGCGCGCCTATGGAGCCTTTCTCGGGGTCATGACGCCCGCTCCATGAACCGGCGCATCCGCAAGGCGGTCAAAAATCTGCTGATTTACCGGGCGCTGCGGATCGCCGCCGCGGTTGTCCGGCTGGCGCCGCGCCGCCTGTCGCTGGCGCTGGGCGCGGCGCTGGGCTGCGCCGCATATCTGTTCGCCCGGCGCACGCGGCGCGCCGCTCTTGTCCGGGTGCGAACCGCGCTGGGCGTGACGCCGGGTGAAGGCGGAGAAATCCTGCGGGAAATGGCCGTGAACACCGGCCGCCACCTCGCGCTGCTGATCCATCTCCGGACCGGCGAACCGGTGTCGTCATTCTGTCAATGGCGGGAAAGAGACGGCGAACTGCTGCGGGAGATGATCGGCCGCGGCCGGGGCGTGATTGTGATCTCGGCCCATTTGGGCAACTGGGAGTTGATGGCGCGCTTCATCGCCGCCGAAGGGTTTCCGGTCTCCACCATCGCGCGCGCGAGTTATGATCCCAGGTTGACCGCCTGGATTGCGGACGTCAGGAAGGATTCGGGAATCGAGACCATCTGGCGGGACAGCCCCGGAGCCGCCAGGGCGATGCTGAAGGCGTTGCGCGGCGGACGCCTGCTGGCGTTTTTCATTGATCAAAACACCCGCGTGGAGAGCATTCAGACGGAGTTTTTTGATCAGCCCGCATGGACCCCATCGGGTCCCGCCCGCATCGCGCTCAAAACGCGCGCGCCGGTGGCGGCCATTTTCGCGCACACGGCCGCGGTGGTTCATGGCGCGGCCATCCAGCAGATCAGCGTGCGGGAGATCGCCTTTGACGGCCTGGCCGATCCGGATGAAGGCGTTCGTCAACTCACCCAACGGGCGACGGAGGCGATCGAACAGCAGGTGCGCGCCTCGCCAACGGACTGGATGTGGGCGCATGATCGCTGGGGGCCGCGCCGTTGATTTTGTACGGCAGTCATGGTGTTTTGCCGCGATGCCACCGGCCATATTCATAGCCAGCCTTGTCGTGCTGGCGGTCTGGACCCTGCAGTTCAGGAAGTCATTGCGGTCGAGAAATGGTCTGCACGTGCTGGATCCCGGACGGCCCGGCGCGTCTGGCGATCAACCCGCCTGCTCGATTCTGGTTCCCGCCCGCAACGAGGAGGAGATCATCGGAAGCTCCATTCGGTCGCTGATCAATCAGGAACTGAAGGATTTCGAGTTGATCGTTCTCAATGACAATTCAACGGATCGGACTGGAGAGATACTCGACCAACTGGCGAGAGAAAACAGCGGAAAACCGCGCGTGATCCATGGCCGCGAAGACCCGCCCGCCGGCTGGTTCGGAAAACCCTGGGCGTTGCAGCGGCTTGGGGAAGCCGCGCGCCGGGAAAGCGAATGGCTGCTCTTCACCGACGCCGATTGCATCCACCATCCGCGTTCGGTCGCGCTGGCGCTTGATTTCGCGGCGGAGCACGGGGCGGACATGGTGTCGCTGTTTCCGTTCAACCAGTGCGACACCTTCACCGAAAGGCTGTTTCAGCCGTCAATCGCGGCGTTGACGGGCCTTCGTCATGATCCCTCATCGGTCAACGGGAGGCCGCGCGATCCGGAAACCGCATTCGCCAACGGGCAATTCATCCTCGTCCGGCGAAGCGTCTGGCTGGCGATGGAAGGCTGGGAGCCCGTGCAGATCGGAAG
>JAJVIH010000036.1 GCA_022072125.1 Myxococcota bacterium
CAGTTTTCTGGAAATCCATGATTATGCATCATGGCCCCCGCCAACAAAGATGAGCGGATCAAGGTTGGATTAAATTTGAGCACGGGATTCCTCGACATCAGGGAAGCTATACCACCGCTCACCACGGCAGCAGCGACACTCGTCCCTTCCAGACATCCACCCACCATTTGCATATTTGTCAAAGCGGATATATGAGGCACTTCCATTAGCTGTAATTTTTGATGCGGTTGCAATCCCGATGTGTCGAGTTTACTGCCCAACACTTGAGGATTACGCCATATTGATTCGACATCAAAACCCCACTTATTTGAAACGCCATGCTCTGATTTGTGTTGATGGATCACTTTTAATCCCCCCACGACAATTCCATTATGAGTGCGATTGGAACAAACCTCGGTTCCCAGGTTATTTGGCGGTGCGCTGACATTACCCGATCCGGTGATAATTATTTTTCCATGCGTTCTGATCAGATAATCCAGATAACGACTACCCCATCCCTTCCCATAGGGAGTTTTTTTGCCTTCACCGGGAAAGCTCGCAAGAAGCCCTCGATCTGGCGCCTGAGTAGAATCCGCGAGAGAGCGGTTGACCAAATCAACATTAAAATCCAAAATCAGATTTTCAGCGGTATCAATAAACAAATTCCCCGCTGGATTTCCCAATACAATTGTGGAATGTGGCGCGGTACCGACTGGTTCTCCACATGATACATCATTTTCAATTTTGGGCCTTCTGATGACCGAGGAGACATCCTTGGAGTGCTCGCCGGGGCAATCCAGGGTCATTGTCACATCATTTGCACAATTCACTGCCTTTCTTTCCGCTGCTGTATTTGCGCATGTATCATTAATTCCGACCAAGATTCCATGACCGGCGCTATTTTTCTTTTGATGTAACCGATCAAAAGAATGGTAATCAAGGTTCTCAGCTTCCGTGGAAGTACAATGGCCCCCACGAAGAGGAGTGGGTTCTTCATCGGAGTAATACAAGACCTCGACGTGAGTTCTCAGGCTTTCGCTCACGCTACTGAAGTCGGATGCCAAAGCCGCGATATACATGGACGGCCCCGCAAGCCCCCGCATGCCAATCTCCACGAAATTGTCATGTTGCTTGAAGTTTTCATAGCCTCGATCTTGCCACAAAGGCACATGTGTCGCGGTAAAACCGGGCATATAGCCCGCAGCAGCAAGCACACGGGTTTGTTCTTCCCGCCAGAAAATGCGATGTTGAGCGGCGGTAAAGTTTTCGATTCGCTCCCGTTCATTACCGGGCTCATACAACCAAGCGCTAAAATAAACAGGTTCATTTCCGCGGTTCTGGGCCAGCATCTCATCTACCTTTTTCTTCAGAGCCGGTTGAATGAAAAACGACTCCACCGAGTCGGGACGCTGGTCCACAATAAACTGTGATTCTCTTTTTGTCAGGAGATAAGAAAAACTCTCCGGACGAAGTTTTGCCAGACCCGCAATCAAGTCATCCAGCGAATCGCCTCCGCCTCCTCCCCCGCCCCCCACCCCCTGCCCCTGGTTGGTGGTGTTGTTGTTCGCGGAGTTGTTCGAGCCGGTGCAGTCGCCGCTGCCGCAGGCGGTGACGGTGTTGTTGAGGGTGACGCCGCCGCCCGAGGACTGGCAGCCAGCCGCCGCCATCGCCGCCGTTATCAGAAGAAGCATGGTTTTCATGGCCGTGTTCCTTTCCGTTCGGGCATTCATGGCGTGGGAATGGCGGGGCCAGGCTTCGCCGGGTTCAGGCTGCGAATGGTCCAGAAGCTGCCAAGGGTTGACGTTCCGTCGGGGTTTTTCACCTCTCCCGCCAGCACATAATGGGTTTCGATGGTTTTTCCGCCCGCCTTCTTCGAATAACCGGTCATCCGGTTGATTGTGGCGTTCTTGAACTGGCTGTCCAGCCCCCCGAAAGGAATGATGAACGTTCCCGTCTGTGAATCCGTTGTGTAGGAACCGGATGAATTGGCCAGCCTCACCACCCCGCCGAAGCCACCGGCCGCCCAGACCTCCATGGCGCCGTCATCCGTCAGCAGGCCGGTCACGGCGTTGAATCGGGGAAACGACCCAAGCCCCGGAACAAGAACCTTGCTCCAGGCCCCCGTGCTGTCGCGGGAATAAAGCCCCTGGTTGCCGGCGGCCAGCACCCAGTTGCGATCATGGAACCAGATGTCGTTAAGCTGGTCCGTGCTCATTTGTGAAACCAAACCATTCAATTTCACGGGGGCGGCGCCATCCAGACTGCGAACCAGCGTGCCATTGCCGCCCACGGCAAGCATTAGGATGCCCTGCGCGTCAACCACCGCATGAACCGCGCGCAGAGGCGCGGCGTCCGTGATTTCCCATGGCGCCCGCCATGCCGAACCCGTGTAATACCATACCTTGCCAATGGAATTTCCGCCTTGCCGCCCCTCTCCCACAATCCAGGCGTGAAGGGTATTTCCCACCTTCACCGCCACGATGTCATGAAACCTGTCCGAGTTATTATTGGCGATGGGAACAGTCGTATCCTGCGTAAAAACCACGTGATCAGCGCTATGGGAATAACGCGCTTGCCGTCGGCGGAGTTTCCAACCACCCGGAGCACGCCATCCGTCCCCAGATGCATGCCGCGAATTTCGGAATAGCCAACGGGGTTGAGCGTGGCGGCCGCGGTAACCGCCGCTTTGTCAAACTCCAGGATGTTGGGGTCTTTTCCCGCCACCCATATATCCGGCAAGTCGCCGTTGTCATTCACGGTCTCGAACCTGCGCTCCACGGCATGCAGGGGCTTCAGCTCCTGTATGAAATGTGACGCAAAACGATAAGACAGGGGCGAAGAATCGGCGACCGGCCCCAGATTCCCCCGGATGGATACATGGCAATATTCATTAAATGGATTCGGCGTGTCGCTCAACAACGGAATCACCACCTGCAACACTCCGCCCGAGGCGGTGGAATTGGGGGCCAGGACGCCAAAAAGCTGGGCCGTCAGGGTCCGCACGCCGGATTGGATGGGCGCATTGCAAATGAATCCAAATTCCTTCGCCGTTCCGGGAAGCGGAAACACCATGCCATTGCATTCGAACACATTCAGCGCGGACGCGACCATCCGCACGCATCCATTCGCCGTGGCCCCCGCGGGATTGATGAATATGCCCACTCCCGGTGAAAAATTGATTGTTTGCGCGGGCACATTGCACAGGGTGTTCTCGGTTCTGCCGCGAAGGGTGACTGACGAACCGTACCAGTCGCTGTCGGCGACGGTCCCGGGAGTGGTGGCGGAACCATATTCCAGGGAAGCGGCCGTGACGGTCCCACAGTCATCAGGCACCCGGATCAACCGCCCGGAAACACGCGCGGAGCATTGCCCGGTGGATGGGTCTTGCGGAAAAGTACGAATCAGCAGCACATCGGCCAGAATCTCGTTGTCGCCCTTGATGGTCAGGTCGTGGATATCCACCCCGGTGACAGGATATCCGCCCTGATTTTCCTGGTTCCTGAACAGCGCCTTGAGGTAATTGTTTTTCGCCCGCAGGGTCACCCCCGCCTTCACATGGGTGGAGACGCCGCGCTGGGAAAGCGACAGGCAGTCGCCAGTCTGCGTGATGTCGAACAGCGATGGGCCGCCAGTGGGAGGAAACCCCTGGCAAATATCGGCGTTGATGTCGCCCTTGATGGGAATGAACAGGTATTGCCCCTGGATATCGGGTATGCCGCTGCCCGAATGGATGGGGTTGCATTCCAGGGGATCATCCATCGGGGGAAGGGTGTCGCCCGGGTAGCGGCTGTTCACGAAGGTGAAGCCGCTTTCCAAATCGCCGCCGCCCGCGTCGGATATCCCTGAATCAGTTCTTCCCGCGTCGAAGGGCGGAGGGTTGTTTCCGCCGCCGTTTCCCGAGTCGCCGTTTCCCGCGCCGCCGCCAACGCCGAAGCCGCCATCCAGGCTGATATTGCCGTTCAGACCGGCATCGGCTCCAAACCCCTGGGACTGATTGGCCGCCGTATTGTTGGTGGAGGAGTTTTCCGATTTGCAATCGCCGCTGCCGCACGCAGTGACGACGTTGTTCAGCGTGATCGGCGGGATGGAAGCCTGACAGGAAATCAGACTACACGCGAACATCAACGTCAGACTGGCACGGACCTTGCTGGGGGGGGAACACGGCGCATGGGGGAACCTCCGGACGGGAGTGGTGCGATACTGCTGCGGATGTTTATTAGGTTGCCGAAAGGCGCGAACCCTGTCAAGCGCTTTTTTTCAGAAAAAAAACAACCCCCTTCCCGCAAGGGAAGGGGGATTACTTGAACAGAATCAATGCGTCCACGTATGGCGGCTGAACAAACGGCAATGCAAACCGTTCCCCATTCTCACCCCAATAACAGCGGTCTGGCGCCAGACCCACGTGATAATTCAATCTATGGTGTCCTTCTTTCTGGGGAAGGTGAGCGGGCCAGCGGACCGCGTTGAATTCTACCCTGCCATGGGAACAATATGGGCTCTCGAATACCGGAATTTCTCCGTTGGGGCCATAGATAATCTCACTGGCGTCAGCAACCAGCCAGACCCGGAGTTTTCGCGTGCCGTCGCCATTGTTGGAGAACTGGCTGATTTGAAAAGAAAAATCTGGTTTTCCGGATCTGGCTGTTATGGTTCTCCATTCATATGGAAACCATCGGCAAGAATCTTCAACTCCTACATTTCCCAGGCATGATGGATAAAAATTATCGCAATTTCTTTCTGACACTATTACCTTACCAAACATCTGTTCGTACACAATCTCTTCATTTGCATCATGATTGACTATCTCGATGTCATAAGTTCCAACGGAATAGAGGGCGCCATCCTCTTCTCTATATACCAATACAAGATGCTGTGTTCGTCTGTAGTCCGGAACTCGAATGGTCCCCTCTATCAGGCTGCTGCTGTTATCAGAAATTGTCGCATCCCCGATCACAATCATTCTTCTCGTCTGGTCGTTGCCCGCCATAACCAGAAATCTGTTGCTTCGTTTTTGTCCAAATTGCATGATTCCTATTTTGATGAGAACTTTTCCATTCACAGCCTTGAATATCCTCAAATTCCTGGACGGCTTGTACTCCGGCGGGGATGTGAAAATAACCTGAATTTCCGAAATCGTTGTTGGCTCGACCTTTCTAAAATCACCAGTATCTTTCCTGGACAGTTGCGATTCTTCAGGATGATAACCGGTACGTTCAAAATAATCGCAAAATGCTTGCAGTTCGGGTGTCTGTACAATTTCTTCAAACGAAGAATGACAACCACTTATCAAAACAATTACGATATTGATGAATAACAATGTCGAAAAGCATGAATTATTTTTTGGCATGGGAGGGAATTACCTCGCTTGGATGGGTCCACTGACATTCGCGTGGAGTATCGTTTCCTTCCCACACTTGCGCCCGAATCTCTGTTCCCGCAGTGATGAGCACTGCGGCTCCAATTATCCCCCGGGCTTCTAACCCGGCAGGGGATGATGGACCATAGGGCGGCACTTCCAGACCCGCATATGTTCCCCCCTCTGTAGACCCAATCCCCACCGAAACAGCCCACCATTCAGCATGAACGCAAGGTTTTCTTCGTTTACAATTAGCACACACATAATCTGTTTGTATCGAATGAAATGGCCGACCCGATTGGGTATAGTTCGCATTGTAATAATTGGAAATCACCGTGAATAAATCACCCGCAATCAACCCCTCTACTTCACAATCTCCTTCCCTGCATCTTACACCGCTGGCGCATGCATCAGTCCCGTATGACTCATAGAATAGAACGTCCACCAGATCAGTATCCACCTCCATGCATCTCGGCAAATTATCGATAGGGGACAGCGAACACCAAAAGCCGTTTTTCTCCGCGAATTGACGGCAATTGCTGATACCAGGTGGCGGTTCTGATGGTGACGGCGTTAGCGCGGACACACTGCGTTTGATGATTTCAAAGGCAATATTTTTTCCTCCAATTTTCACGCCACCTTTTTCATCTGAAATCAGACGCAAAAAAGGGTCTCTTGCTCCCCTTCTCAAGGAACCATCAGGATTACGAATAATGATCTCCGGCTTCCAGTTACCGGTGAATCTCGGCGGATCTGTCTCGTATTGAAAGACAGGATTACCTGTTATTATTCCCAGGTAGTTGATCCATTGATATAGTCGCCTGCCTGCATCCCCCGGATTCTCAAATTCATATGGTCCCAGAATGGTCTCCGATACAATAAATGTGTCTATTTCGCTATAATATCCATCTGGCAGAACCGCGATAATAGGGTCGAACTCCTCTTCCAAGTGAGATGCTTCATCCCCCGCGCCGCCGCCAACGCCGAAGCCGCCATCCAGGCTGATATTGCCGCTCAAACCGGCATCGGCTCCAAACCCCTGGGACTGGTTGGCCGCCGTATTGTTGGTGGAAGAGTTTTCCGATTTGCAGTCGCCGCTGCCACACGCGGTGACGACGTTGTTCAGCGTGATCGGCGGGATGGAAGCCTGACAGGAAATCAGACTATACGCGAACATCAACGTCAGGCTGGCACGAACCTTGCTGGGGGGGGACACGGCGCATGGGCGACCTCCGGATGGGGAAGTGACGCGATACTGCAGCGGATGCTCATAGGTTGCCGAAATGCGCGAACCCTGTCAAGCGCCTTTTTTCAGAAAAAAAACCAACCCCCTTCCCGGGCGGGAAGGGGGTTGGTGCGAAACCAGGGAGGTCCGCGATCCGGACTAGCGGATTTCCGCCGTGTCGGTCACCACGCGGGCGCGTTCCTGCTTCGGGTTGAGCAGGTCGTTCACCTTCACGCCCACGTTGCTGATGCTGTACACGTAGTCCTCGATGAAGATGCTGCGGCGCATCGAGGTCCACCAGGGGTACTCATTTGGCGTGTTGCAGGCCCACTCGCCGTAATGCTTCTTGCAGTACGCCATATTCACCATGTCGGTGTGGTTGACGCGGCCAATCTCCTGGAAACCATCGGCGGAGGCCTTGAACAGCGCCAGTCCGCTGAAATGTTCGCCTTTGGAGGTTCCATCCTCTGACCAGTCGTAGATATTGAGCGGAATGCCCAGCACCTTCTTGACCGGGTGGTAGGTGAACGCCTTGTGGTCCCACATGGCCTCGCTCCAGCTTGACCAGCGCCCGGTGGAAATTTTGAACTGGTGGGTGCGTTTGGGGTCCGCGAAATTGCTGACATCGAAGACCTGCAGGTGCATGCCGGTCACCACGCCCTGATCATCGGCGTCCTGGCCAATGGTCAGCAGGTGGTTTTCACCCATGGGATGGATGTAGCTGGAGAATCCGGGAATCTTCAACTCGCCCACCTTGCGGGGATTGGCGGGATCGGACAGGTCCAGGGTGAACAGCGGGTCCACGTTGCGGAAGGTCACCAAGTAGCCCTTGGGACCCATCATGCGCGCGGCGAAGATGCGCTCGCCGGGGGCCAGGTTGCGAAGCTGTCCGGTGATGGCCAGGTCGCGTCCTTCCTGCTTGAGCACGATGATGTGGTTGCCGCCCTTGTCGGTGGTTTCATCGCGGGGACCGCCGGCTTCCCAGCGGTTGTCGGTGGTGGCCACGCGCAGGTGATCGTTGTATTCGCTCATGGAGAACTGGTTGAGGATCCAGCCGTCCACCACGCCCGTGGCCTCGTAGACCGGGTCGCCGTTGGGGCCGCGCATCTTGAACTTGTGGATATCCGCCTGGGAGTGGTCCTGATCGCCGCCCCAACCCCACCACCACCAGCGGCTGGACAGCGCCACGTAGAGATTGCCGGTGGAGGCGTAGAGTTCCCACCCCTGCGCCATCAGGCCGATGGAGCGGATGACGGGCTCGCCTTCCAGGTTGAAATGGGTCAGGTTGAGGAAGCCCAACTGGGTGATCTGTTCCGGCAGGTACAGATCGGTGCAGGCGTAGAGCGGCGCCTGATTGGTCAGCTTGCCTTCGGAGTTGTAGGTGCGGCGGCGCGGGAACAGGCGGGTCACATCGCCATCGCCCATCTTGCCGGTGACATAGGCGCGGAAAACCGGACGATACGCATCCTTGAGCGCCTTCAGTTCTTCCTTGGTCTCTTTCCAGGTGCGCTCCGGCAGGTTGATGATCTTCTTGTTGTACAGGTCCGACCAGAAATCCCAGACGGCGCGGATCTGCGCGTTGCTGATGGCGTAAATCTGACCGCTCACCATGCGTCCGCCGGTCAGCCAGCCTTCGATGTCAATCTTGCGTTCGAGAACCGGCTTGGCGCGGTCCTTGATATTCAGCACGGTGACGCGGGTTCCGTAGAAATAATCCTCGGGATTGTACTCGCGCCCCTCTTGATGCTGGGGATATTCGTAGACCTGCGAAAAGACCGCCAGGCGATCCTTGTGCAGGAACATGCTCTGTCCCCAGGTGTTGCGATCATTTCCGTTGTCGCCGAGACGGTACCGCGCGATCTCGCTGGTCTTGTCGGCGGGCCAGCTTTTCAGGATGACCAGGTCGGCGCCCTGGAGCAGGTAGATATGCTCGCCGTCGGTTTTGACGAAATCGTCTTCGTCCACCCCTTCTTCCTGGACGTTGGTCTTGGTGTAGTCATCGGGCTTGGATTTTTCCCCCGGGGCGGCGGTGGGAGCGCCCCCGGCGGCGTCTTCCATGCCGCCGCGCATCATGCCCTGGCCAAAATAGTTTTCCAGCAGTTGCTCGGTGGTGGCGTCCACCACGCGGGTGCGGATGCTGCCGCAGTCCTTGGCCAGCGAGAGGCGGTGGCTGGATGTGGCGATGGGCGGATTGCCGCCGTCTCCGGGGACGCCGCCATCTCCTCCGTTGTTGTTATTCGTGGAAGGCGGATTGGTGGTTCCGCAACCAGCCGCCGCCCAGGCCGCCACCGCGAGGATGGACAAAAACCTGATGGCTCCCGGCCGCCGGATTTCAGTTTTCTGAGGGTTCATGGTCTCGACTCCCTGGTTCTTCAATTTTTCACCGGTGTTGACCGCCTTGGGACCCCCCAGGCGGGTATTTTACACCGCTGACTGGGGGTGGATATGCAACCACTGTGCCAACCTCCAAGAGCCTCTTCCGGGAGAGAAGTCACAATCCGCCCACCCGCGATGAATAAAGCATTACATAGTGGAATCCCGTTCATTCCACCAGCGCCCGCGCATCCCATCACCTGCTTGCCGCTCCGGAAGACCGGGGCTATCCTTTTTCCATGGCGTCTCCGGCCCATATCGCCCTGGCCGGCCTTCAGGACCTGCTCAATACCCCGGAAGGCGTGAAGGCCGAATTGATTGACGGCGTGCTTCACACCGAACCACGGCCCGCTGGTCTGCATGCGGAAAGTTTCTCCAGCCTTGGCGGAATCCTGAAGGGACCATTCCAGTTTGGCATGGGGGGACCCGGCGGATGGATCATCCTGCAGGAACATACCGTGAAATTCGGCGATGACTATCTGGTTCCCGACTTGTCAGGATGGAAAAGGGAACGGCTGCCCCTGATCCCGCGTGCGCCGTTCATTGAAATCATTCCCGACTGGGTCTGTGAAATCCTGTCGCCGCGCAGCGCCGGGAAAGACCGCATCGAAAAGCTCAACCACTACAAACGCCACGGCGTGCCATGGTACTGGATTCTCGATCCCATGACACAGGTGCTGGAGGTGCTGCGCCTGCATGACGGGCAATACGTGCTCGACAGCACCCACACCAGCGGCAGCAAGATCAGGCCCAAGCCCTTCGACGCCATCGAATTGGACCTCGGCCTTCTGTGGGAATCCGTCGAGCCGGAAGACAACCCCGAGCCGCACGGCCCGCGGGAATAACCCGATCCCGCACGGCCTGTGTAACTTCAGCACGCGGGGCGGCATATTCACCCGCGGGATCGAAAACATGAAGGTTCTGATCATCGGAAACGGGGTGGCGGGCGTCACCTGCGCGCTGCACTTGCGCCAATTGGATGCAAAGGCGGACATCGCCATCGTCAGCGGCGAAACCCCGCATTTCTTCTCCCGCACCGCGCTCATGTATGCGTACATGAACCACATGAACCGCCGCGATCTGGAGCCCTATGAACGCGGGGTCTGGAAGCAGCAGCGCATCGAACTCATTCAGGCCTGGGTGAAAGAACTCAAGCCCGGCGCGGCCATCCGCGATGACGGCCGGGAAATTCCCTGGGATCGGCTGGTCATCGCCAGCGGCTCGACTCCCAACCGGTTTGCCTGGAAAGGAATTGACAAGGTTCAAGACGGGCTGGTGAATTTTGTCTCCATGCAGGACCTGGACGCCTGCGAGCGCCTGACCCCGTCCACCCGGCGGGCGGCGGTGGTAGGCGGCGGACTGATCGGCGTGGAACTGGTGGAATGCCTGCGCCACTTCGGGCGCGAGGTGGTTTTTCTGGTGCGCGAGCCCTGGTACTGGCCCGCGGCGCTGGGAGCCGAAGAAGCCGCTTTCGTCACGGAGCATTTGCGCGCGCACGGCGTGGATGTCCACCTGGGCGAGGAACTGGATGAAATCCTCACGGACAGCGCCGGACGGGTGCGCGGCCTCCGCGTCAAAAGCGGCGGAGAGATCTCCTGCGAGATGCTGGGTGTCTGCGCGGGAGTGCGGCCCGCCGCGGACTGGCTGAAACAGACCACGCTTGGCGTGGCGTGCGGGCGCGGAGTGATTGTGAATGATCGGTTCGAAACCAACATCCCCCAGGTCTGGGCCTGCGGCGACGTGGCGGAAATTCATCGTCCTGGACAGCCGCCGCTGATTGAGCAGATCTGGTACTCCGCCAAACGCCAGGGCGCCGCCGCCGCCCGCAATGTGGCGGGTATCCCCGCGAATTACGAGCCGCCGTTGTTTTTCAACAGCAGCAAATTCTTCGATATCGAATACACCACCGTGGGGGATGTCATGCGCCTGCCCGCCGGAACACCCACCATTTACCGGCGGCTGCCAGACCGGCCGGTATCCCAGCGGATCGCGCATGACGGCGGGCGCGTGCTCGGCTTCAACATGCTGGGATCGCGCTGGAACCATGAAATTCTCGAACGCTGGATTCTGGAACGCCGGAGCCCGGAATTTGTCCTCGAACACCTGGAGGCGGCCCAGTTCGACGTGGAATTCGGCCGCGCGCCGTTGCGGCGCATGACCGGAGAATCCCTCCCGCTCAAAAAGGCAGGCGCGCCATGAAACCCATGACGGCGGCTGAATGGCTTGAACACAGCAACCAGAACCGGGGCGCCGTGGCGTGGCTGCTGGCGGCGGCGCTGACCGGATTTTATCTTGTTCTGTACTTCACGGAATGGCTGAATCCCGCCGCGAAAGCGCTCGGCCTGGATGGCAAGTGGACGCTCTACGGCCTGCTCTACACCATCGCCATCATCGCGGGCGGAATCCATGTCATGCGCAAGTACCGCCGCAACCGCTACCAATTGGTCCGTACGGCGGTGGTGATTTTCGTCCAGCTCACCTTCGCATTCTCTATTCCGCAATTGCTCAAATTCCTGGGCAAGCCGGAACTGTATTTCAGCTATTTGTGGCCGCTCAAAATTGACTACCTGGACCCGCGGAATTTCCACCATTACCCCCTGCCCTTTGTCATCTATTCCATCGTGGGATCGTTCATCGCCGTACCCGTGCTGACGCTGCTGTACGGCAAACGCTGGTACTGCAGTTGGGTTTGCGGATGCGGCGGCCTCGCCAACACCTTCGGCGAGCCGTGGCGGCATCTCTCCGCGAAAAGCGGGCTGGCGTGGCGCATCGAGAAGATCACCATTCACGCGGTGCTGGTGATCGCGGTGGCGATCACCAGCCTGTGGTTCGCTTCGGCCGTACTGCCGGAACACCAGCCGCTCGCCCGCGCGGGCGATCTGACCCGCCAGTGGTACGGATTGCTGGTGGTCAGCATGCTGTCGGGTGTGGCGGGCGTGGGTCTTTACCCCATTGGCGGCACGCGGGTGTGGTGCCGCTTCTTCTGCCCCATGGCGGCGCTGCTGGGGCTGATTCAGAAGCTGGGGCGCTTCCGCATCCGCGTGAAGCGGGACATGTGCATCTCATGCGGTCTGTGTACGAAATACTGCGAAATGGGAATTGACGTGCGCGCCTACGCCCAGTCCAACCGCGGCTTCACGCGCGCTTCGTGCGTCGGCTGCGGGCTCTGCGCCGAGGTCTGTCCGCGCGGCGTGCTGCGGCTGGAGAATGTCTCGCGCAGGGACCCGCAGGAGTTGACCCTGCAATCCTTTCTCGATGAAAGCTGGAAGGGCGGATATTCATCCCCCGCCTGGCGCGAATGACCGGCGATCAACCGCGCACCCATATCCACGGCGGCGCATGCGCCTGAAGGTGGAATGGCCATCGCACGCTGGCGTCTGACGGCGATTTCAGGGTGGCGCCTGGGGTGGGCCGGAAAGCGATCTCCCCGGGTTCGCACCGGAAACCGATCCGCTACTTCTTCCGCAGCCGGGACCAGAGCATACCCAGATCGATCTCGATGGCGTCAAACGGACGGGCGCGGATTTTGTCTCCATCCAGTTGCGGCGGCTCGATGACATAGCGCTCTCCCTCCAGCCGGAACACGTCAATGAACCGGTTGGCCGGGTCCACGATCCAGTACCAGGGGACGCGGTTTTCCAGGTAATAATTGAATTTTTCCACCTTGTCCCGGCTGGCCGAACTGGGCGACAGGATTTCGCAGACCCAATCGGGAATCACCTCGATGACCGGCTCATCGGGAATCTCCGGCAACCGCTCCACGCGCCAGCCCGACAGGTCCGGAACCAGGTATTTCCCCCGGAAATTCACCGTCTGCTCCTGCAGGATGATCCACCCGCCCGGACCGCCAACGCCAAACTGAAATGGCCCGCCCAGGATCATCCCCAACCCCGTGCTGGACACCGCGTGAACAGCCGCGGGACGGGGCTCGGTATGCAACACGCCATCCACCAGTTCGGCCTTCACGCCTTCCGGGGTGTGGAGCAGATCATCCAGCGTGTGGATTTTGCGCGCGGGCTCGGCCATGGGCCCATGATAAACGAGGCCGCATGCAAGGCCAAGCGGAGCATCACCCCACGAATCGTGCGGTGTTGCTGCGCCGCCACGGAAACCGATCCGCTACTTCTTCCGCAGCCGGGACCAGAGCATACCCAGATCGATCTCGATGGCGTCAAACGGACGGGCGCGAATTTTGTCTCCATCCAGTTGCGGCGGCTCGATGACATAGCGCTCTCCCTCCAGCCGGAACACGTCAATGAACCGGTTGGCCGGGTCCACGATCCAGTACCAGGGGACGCGGTTTTCCAGGTAATAATTGAATTTTTCCACCTTGTCCCGGCTGGCCGAACTGGGCGACAGGATTTCGCAGACCCAATCGGGAATCACCTCGATGACCGGCTCATCGGGAATCTCCGGCAACCGCTCCACGCGCCAGCCCGACAGGTCCGGAACCAGGTATTTCCCCCGAAAATTCACCGTCTGCTCCTGCAGGATGATCCACCCGCCCGGACCGCCAACGCCAAACTGCAATGGCCCTTTCAGGAAAACCGCCAGCCCGGATGAAGTCTCCGCATGGCCGCCAGAGGGACGGGGCTCGGTATACAACACGCCATCCACCAGTTCGGCCTTCACACCTTCCGGGGTGTGGAGCAGATCATCCAGCGTGTGGATTTTGCGCGCGGGCTCGGCCATGGGCCCATGATAAACGAGGCCGCACGCAAGGCCAAGCGGGGTGGTTCCGCATGGCGCCCGCCAGCCCGCCGCCATGCAAAGCCGCGCGCCGGAATGAAAAATCCCCGCGCGGCGGGCGCGGGGATTGCACGGACGGAAAAAATCCCGGCTCAGGAATCAATCAGCAGGATGGCGCAGGCGACCACGGTGGTCCACTTGCCATCCTTGTTGCCCTCGGCGGACTGGGTGAAGTTCTTGGTCTCGATAATCATGCCGCTGGCCTTGTAGACATTTTCCTTCTCATGCCAGGCGAGATTGGGATCCACTTCAATGCCCAGGGTGGAGCCCAGCATTTCCGCGGCCAGGTCCTCGGCGAAATCACCGGCTTTTTTCGCGGTCTCGCCGTACGAATGGTGCTCGGACAGGTAGCCGTACAGGGTGGCGTCGCGCGGACGGGCCACGCCGATGGAGGCCGCAATCAAACGGTTGGGTTCGTTGGTCGAGATATCCGCCATGATGGCGAAGGCGATCTGCCCGTGCTTCAGGCGCTTGACGCCCTCGGCCTTGGTCAGAATCTTGCAGTGCGGAGGAAAAATCGAGGAAACACGGACGAGATTCAGTGAGGCGATGCCCGCATCGCGCAGGGCCAGTTCAAACGAACTGAGCCGGTGATCATGAACTCCAACTCCCTTGGTGAAAAACATTCGCTTGGCGACAAAATCCATGTCAGGCTTTCTCCTGCGCCGATAGTGTTGGAAGTGAATTCCGGGATTGGGAATACGCGCCGGTTTGTCCATTATTGGCGCCCGCTTGTCAATTGTTTTCACCCGCCCGGTCAAATTTTTCCACCGTCTGGTGTGACATTCCGGCGCCAGCGCGCCCTTGGCGGGCGTAAGCATCTCTTCAGGTTTTGACGCCGCACTTTGATTGAAGAATACTTTCCTCCGGCGGATCCGCCGGTCAGGAACCGAGCCTGCCCGGACCCGCAATAATCATCACCCTCTGGAGAGCAACCATGACGCCAGGCCGCCTGTTGATGTTGATTGCATCTATCTCCCTGTCCGCCGCCGCGTGCTCCGATGACGGCGCCGGAACGGACAGCGGAATCTCCGGCGGCGGCGCAAGCGATGCTTCCGTTGACGCCGGAAAAGGCGACGGCGGACAGAATCCCCTGGCGGATGGCGGCGGAGGAGCAGCGGACGCAGGCGCTGGCGACTCCGGCGGCGTCCCACCGGACGCGGGACAGGGAGGGGGGCAGGCGGTCAGTTTCGCGGACCTGCACAAGCGGCTGTTCGCACTCAACTGCTCGGCGGTGTTTTGCCATGGAGGGGCCAACCCCACGCGCGGTCTCAAGCTGGACACCAGGGCGGACGCCTACAAAACCATGGTGGGCGTGAAGAGCCCCAACAACGGCGTGACGCGGGTGCAGGCGGGCGATCCCGCCGCCAGCCTGGTGTTGCGCGTGCTCAAGGGCGAAAGCGACGGCGTGCGCCGCATGCCTCCCGGCGCGCCGGTGGATGCGAAGCTGATTGAAGAATTTGAACAGTGGATCAAAAACGGCGCCCAGGACAATTGATTTTCGTCTGATCGCCGCCGGGCGGCGGACAGCCGACGCATGGATCACCCCTCATGGGCGCGGTCTTTGGCGCCGCGGCGCGCCAACACCATTCATTCACCGGAAATAACCGGCGCCCGGTCCTGGCCGGATGACATCCTCCCGGCGTTTGCGCAGCAATTCCTCCCTGCTCTTCCAGACCGCCATGGGCAAATCATCGCCCAGCGCCAGCCGCGCCGTGATGAGCGCGCTCAGCCAGCATCCGGTTCCATGCACTTCGCCCGCGTGGTCTGGTCCGGCGTCGAGCCATTGGGTTCCGCCGTTCCATGACAACAAATCGCTGATCTTGCCCTCGCCGGGAAAACTCTTGATGAGCACCGCGCCCGCCCCCATGGCGCGGATATCCCGGCCCGCCTGAAGGACATCCTGGGCTGAATGCAACTCACGGCCGGTCATCCAGGCCGCCTCGCGCAGGTTGGGCGTGATCAGGGCGCAGAGCGGAACCAGATCGCGGCGCAGAGCGTCCAGCCCGGCGTCATCCAGAAACGCCGCTCCGGTGGTTGGACGAATGATGGGATCAATCACCAGCGGAACGGTCTCCGCATGGGGCTCCAGCACCCCGGCCAGCGCGCCGATCACCTCCGCGCCGCGCAACAAACCGGTCTTGATGGCGCCGGGACGGGTCCATTCCAGCACGGCGCGCACCTGCCGCACGAGTTGGTCCGGGGCGGCGTCCCAAACCTCCGTGACGCCAAGACCATTTTGCGCGGTCAGGCTGGTGATGGCCGCCATGCCAAACACGCCCTGGGCATGGAAGGCCTTCAGGTCGGCCTGCACGCCAGCGCCGCCCGAGGGATCGGACCCCGCAATGGTCAGCGCGGACGGCGGCGGCATGCCCGTATGAACGCCCCATATATGGCGTCGCAGGATTGATCGGCCATCAGTTCGGGGTGCCATTGCACGCCCACGGCGAAGGGGTGATTGGTCAATTCGATCGCCTCGACCACGCCATCGGGGGCATGGGCGCTGGCCACGACGTTTTCACCCAATCCGGCGACCGCCTGATGGTGGGTCGAATTCACATCCATCCCCTCGAAGCCGAGGATGCGCGAGAGTTTCGTGCCGCCGGCGATCTCGATGGGATGCTGAGGGCGCCGCCGGTCATGCGGCTGCTCGTGCTGGAGCGCGCCGGACACCTGCGAGGGGATGTCCTGGATCAGCGCGCCGCCCGCCACCACGTTGATCAGTTGCGCCCCCCCGCAGATTCCCAGCAGCGGCAGACCCGTCCACAAGGCGAATTCGCAGCATTTCCATTCGAAATCCATGCGCGCCTTGACTCCCGGGTCCATGCGGTGGACCGCCTGCTGCCCATAACGCGCCGGATCAATATCGAAACGCCCGCCGGTGATCAGCAAACCATCCACGTTGGACATCAACTCCAGCAATTCGCCGCTGCCCACGTAGGTCAGGATGATGGGCAAACCGCCAGCGCGGATGACCGCATCCACGTAGGCCTCCTTCACCACATAGCGCGGGGCCGTGGAAAAATCCGGGGTGTGGGAAGGATCGAAATCCGGGGTGACGCCGATCAGCGGTTGAGCCATGAAGCCTCCATGATGGAACGCGCCGCCGCCAGCGGGCTGGCCGCCTGAAACACCCCCGCGATGACCGCAACCATCACCGCGCCCGCCCTGAAGCACGATGCGGCGTTGTCCGGCGTGACGCCGCCAATCGCCACGATGGGAATCGTCTGGCCCCAGGACAGTTCCGCCAGCATCTCCACCCCGATCACCGGATCGGGGGTTTCCTTGGTCGCCGTGGGGAAGACCGGCCCCAGCGCCAGATAATCCGGCCGCCCGGGAGACGCCAGCGCGGCGCGGAACTGGGCGGCGTTGTGAGTGGAGACGCCGATCAGCAGATCGGGGGCGATGCGGCGGGCCATTTCCAGCGGCAGGTCTTCCTGCCCCAGGTGAACGCCATCGGCGCCGGCGGCCAGCGCCGCATCCACGCGATCATTGACGAAAAACAGGGCGCCGGAATCCCGGCAGCGCGCGGCACAACGCTTCGCCAGGGCGATCAGGGGACCCGCTTCCATCCGCTTGGCGCGCAACTGGATCACCGGCGCTTCCGCCTGAATGAGCACATCCAGCCGGGCCAGAATATCGCCGTCCCGCTCTCCGGCGGCGGCGTTGAGCATGCCATACAGCCCGCGGGCCTGGCGCAGGCGCGCACGCCTGTCCGCGGCAAATTCCGGCGCGTGGCTCGCATTCATTCCGTTTTCATCCATTTCCAGCCCCATGACGGCGGCTTTCCCGCGCGAGTCGCAGCCGGACGCAGGGGGGCGTCATACCGGAACCATCGCGGCGAATCCACTCAGCCTGAATCAGGCTGGCCTTGCATATCATCATATACCATCACACGGCGGAGCTTCATGCCGCCACCCGGAAAAACTTCCATCCACGCCAACACCCGCCCCTGATGCATGACCAGCACCGGACCGGAGCCGCCGCCCTCCCCCACGCCGGACACGGGCGGCTGGATGCGCGAGTATAGAACCTCATCCGGAGGAAGCTGGCCATGGCGGGCGCGCTCCAGTTCCTCCGGCAAAAGTTCAATGGCGCGCATGGTCCGGGACAGGCCGCCCATATCCAATACCGGCGGCGGCCCGCCTGAATCCAGCCGGCGTTTGAGGTCATCCAGCGCCATGGCGTCCTCCGCATGGAAAATTCCCGCGCGGGTTCTTCGCAAAGCGGCGAGATGGGCTGGACACCCCGCCCGTTGTCCCAATTCATGGGCGACCGACCGCACATAGGAACCGCCGCCGCAGACCATGCGCAGGCGCAGATCGGGGCGCGACCAGTCCAGGATGTCCAGTTGATGGATGCGGGTCAGGCGCGCGGGCAGGTCCACGGTCTCCCCCCGCCGGGCGCGTTTGTAGGCGGCGGCTCCGTCCACCTTGATGGCGGACCAGGCGGGCGGGCGCAGCCAGACTTCGCCGGTCAGCGAGTGCAGGATATCCTTTAGCGCGTCCAGATTGACCACGGCGGGATCGCCCTGCTCCGTCTCCTCGCCCTCGGCGTCCCAGGTGTTGGTGGCCGCGCCGAAACGGATGATCGCCTCGTATTCCTTGGGTTCGGCGGGCAATGCATTGGCCAGCTTGGACGCCTCGCCCAACAGCAGCGGCAACACGCCGGTGGCCATCGGATCCAGGGTGCCCAGGTGCCCCAAGCGGTCCTGACGGAGCCATTTGCGGACGATCACTCCGGCATGGGTGCTGGTCATGCCGCGCGGCTTGTCGAGCACGAGCACGCCATGGATGGCGGAGGTTTTGGGCATGGGATCGAACATATTCCGTCGCGGGCGGCGGCTGGAAGATCGCCGCGCGGCCAGCCGTTTATGCCGGTCCGGAGAGATTGACAAGGGTGGATGCGATGACTACAGTGCGCGTCCTGCCGCTGGTGTGGCGGAACTGGTAGACGCAGTGGACTCAAAATCCACCGGTCGCAAGGCCGTGGGGGTTCGATTCCCTCCACCAGCACCACGGATTCTGGGGCAGTAGCTCAGCTGGGAGAGCGCCTCGTTCGCAACGAGGAGGTCGTCGGTTCGATCCCGATCTGCTCCACCAAATTTTCCAGTGGCGCCGGAATCTGTCACTCAAACCCCCGCCCCAGGCGGGGGTTTTGTTTGGCGCGGACAACGCGCTCCCTCCCCGCTGTTGACAGGCGAACCCCTCCGCGGCGCCAGACGCCAGGACGCGAATTGCCATTGAAAGACGGACGGACGAAAAACAGACCGGTCATCCATCCTGAACCAGCCGCGGAACGCGCGGGCCGATGCGCGTCAATACCTCATAACTGATGGTTCCGCTCCACCGCGCCAAATCGTCGGCCGTCAGCACGGCGCCGCCATCCCGCCCGATCAGGGTCACACGGTCGCCCGCCGCCGCCGGACCGGGGATATCCGTCACATCCGCCACGCACAAATCCATGCAGATGGTTCCCACCACCGGCGCCACGCAGCCGCGAATGATCACCTTCGCCTGGCCGATCATATTCCGCGAGTAACCGTCGGCGTACCCCACCGCCAGCACGGCGATGCGGCTGTCGCGCGGCGCGATCCAGCGCTGTCCGTATGAAACCCCGGTCCCGGCGGGAATGGTCTTGACCTGGGCGACTTCGGTTTCCCAGCGCAGCACCGGCGTCAAACCGGGATTGGGCATGCCGGGGGCGGGCATGCAGCCATAGAGCATGATCCCCGGCCGCACGAGATTGAAGCGCGCGGCGGGAAAGCGTCCCGCGGCGGCGGAATTGGCCAGGTGGACGAAGCGGGGTGAAATGCCGCGCCGCGCCAGCAACGCGACGGACTCCTCGAAGCGCCGGACCTGGACGCGGGTCAGTTCCTCGTCGCTCAAATCGGCGTTGGCGAAATGCGAGCATACCCCCTCGACCTCCAGGGAGGGAAAGCCCTTCAGCGCGTTCAGGAAATCCTCCAGTTGGTCCCACCGCACGCCCAGGCGCGACAGGCCGGTATCCACCTTGAGGTGAAAACGCCGGACGCCCGCCGCCTCCAGCCGGGGAAGCTGCCCGGCCTCGAAGATCACCGGCGTCAGATCGTGGCGCCGCAACACGCTCCAGTCATCGCCATAGACCCCGCCCAGCACCAGGACGCCGCCGCGAACGCCGGCCTCCCGCAGTTCGACGCCCTCGCCCACGACCGCCACGCCGAACATGTCCGCCCCGGCGGATTCCAGCGCGCGCGCCACCGGAACCGCGCCGTGACCATAGGCGTTCGCCTTGACCATGCACAACAGCCGGGTGGATGCGCCCACCTGGCCCTGCAACAGCCGGAAGTTGGAATGAAGGGCCTGAAGATCGAGAAGAGCGCGGTTGCGCCGCCAGGATTCCGCTTGCAAGACTACCCGCGAGAGGAGGTGTATTCCTCCAGAAAATGGTGTTGGGACTTCACGAGAATCCCCCGTCCGTGCATGTCAATGAAGCCGCGCCGCTGGAACTCGTTGAGCGCCCGGCTGACGGTCTCCCGCGAGGTGCCCACCATGCTGGCGATTTCCTGCTGGGTCGGGCGCGCGCGGATGAGCAGGCCGTCTTCCGTTTCCTCGCCGTCGTTCTGGGCCATTTCCAGCAACAGTCGGGCGACGCGGCCATACACATCGAGCAGCGCCAGGTTGCCGATCACCGAATCCGCCTTGCGCAGGCGGCGGCTCATCTCGGCCAGAATCGCCAGGGCGGTTTCATGATGGGTTTTCAGGTGGGTCAGAAAGGATTCGCGTCTCAGCACCAGCAGTTCGCTGTCTTCCATGGCGATGACATTGGCCGAGCGCGGCTGGTTGTCCAACAAAGACATTTCACCGAAAAAATCGCCGCGTTTGAACGTGGTCAGGATGATCTCCCGTCCGGTGTCGCCATACAACAAAACCTTCACCTTGCCGCTATGAATGATAAACAGGGCGTCGCCAGCCTCTTCCTGACTGACAATCAGGCTTTCCTTGGGATAAAGTTTGGGAACAAGCATGCTTTCCAGTTGCGCCAGCGAGTCTTTTCGCAGGTTCTGGAAAATGGATACCTTGGCGAGCAAATCCTGATAAATCGGCATATGACCCCACCCCCAACTTGGTGCAGCGTACGTAGCCGCAACACATGGTGTCAAGCAAACCAGACGTCAAGCAGGGCAATCACCGCATGCGGATCGCGCGCCGGCGGCCGTCCCGGCGGATGAAATGAGACCCCGGCCGTTCCGCCGCCGTTCCACGGCGCCGGTTGAACGCGCAACAACCAGGAAAGCCGCGGACGTTCCGCGGGAGAACCCTTGGGCCGAAAGCCCCTTTTGGCGGGATATCAGGCTTCCCGCTCCTTGGGAACCGTATCGGCGGCGCGTGGTCCCCGCATGAACGCCCACGCCAGAAATCCGGCTCCAACCACCAGGTACGGCAGCGATAGCCATTGCCCCATGGTCAGCAACCCTTCCCATTCCTTGTGTTGAAACTCCTTGAACTGCTCCAGGTAAATCCTTCCCAGGGTATAGAGCGTCAGGAACAGGCCCGACATCATTCCCACCCGCCGCTGCTCCCGCCCCGCCAGCCGGTCCGCCCCCAGCATGATCAGGCCGATGATCACGCCGAGAATCGCCTCGTAGAGTTGCGACGGATGCCGGGGAATGGGCGGTTGCCCGGGACCTTCCGGATGGCGCATGAAGATGAACGCCCACGGCGCATCGGTGGGCCGGCCCACGATTTCATGATTCACCAGGTTGCCGAGACGGACAAAGATCATGGCCACCGGCCCGCACATGGCCACCCGGTCAAAGATATCCAGGGCGTTGCGTTTGTATTTCCACGCGAAGAAGAGAATCACCACAAACAGGGCGGTGATGGAGCCATGGCTGGCCAGGCCGCCCTCGCGCAGGTTGAGTATCTTGAGCGGGTTGGCCAGGTAACGTTCCGGTTCATAGAACAGGACATGGAACAGCCGGGCGCCGATCACCAGGCCAATGGCGCCGGTCAGATAAAAATCCCCGGAAAATTTCTGCGAATACCCCCCGCGGCGCGTCTGCCATTCCCAGACGTGGAAGGCCGTGAACAGCATGGCTCCGAAGAGAATGCCGTACCAGGCGATGGAGAACTTGCCGATGCTGAATGCAATGGGATGGACTGTCCATTCAACGCCATTCATGGGCTTTCCGTTCCGCGCCGGTCGCGCGCCTGTGTGATGGCCCCCTGTTCCATGGCGAATTCCCGGAACTCCGTGGCCGGACCCAGGGGCAGGTGAGACAATTCCGTGGTGGTCAGAAAAACCTGCGCCGGATGCACGGACAATGCTTCAAACAGCGCCCGGTTCCGCCGCAAATCCAGTTCGCTGGCGACATCATCCAGCAGGAGCAGCGGCCGCGGCCCGGGGCTGCGGGCGATGATCTCCAGTTCGCTGACCTTCAACGCCACCACCGCCGTGCGGCGCTGCCCCTGCGATCCGAATTTGCGCAGGGGCTTTTGATCCAGTTGCAGATCCAGATCGTCGCAGTGGGGGCCGTCGCCGGTGAAACCACGCTCCAGGTCGCGCGGCCTTCCCCGCTCCAGGGCCGCGCGCAGCCAGTCCGCCGCGCTTCCCTCGCGGGCCAGTCCGGAGGAAACGCCCGGCTCGTAGCGCACGCCGGGTTTTTCCCCGTCTCCCGCCACGCTGGCGTAATGGCGGTCCACCGCTTCGTTCAACTCCGCGATCATCTTCTCCCGCCGCTCCATGACCACGGCGCCCAGGCGGACAAACTGTTCATCGTACACATCCAGAAGCTCCATATCCGGCGCCCCCTGGCGCAAAAAACTGTTGCGCTGCCTCAGCGAATGCTGGAAAGCCTGATATTCCGCCAGGTAGGCGGGCGACACGGAGAAGATCAGCCGGTCCAGAAACCGCCGCCGCGCCTCGGGCAATCCGGCCACCAGCCCCAGATCGCCAGGATGAAACGCCACCGCCCGCAGCTTTCCGGCGTAGCGCGCCGGCGGGGTTTCATGCCCCTGGTACCTGCATATCCGCGTCACCGAAGGCCCCCGCTCCAGTTCCACCGCGAAGTTCTGGATGACGCCGCCGTCGTCGGCCTCCGCCGATACGCCGGCAATGGCCTCTCCGTGACGGATCAATTCGCGGAGCTGGCTGGTGCGGAAGGAACGCAGCGCCGCGAGCAGATACACAGCCTCGGCCAAGCTGGTCTTGCCCTGTGCGTTGGCGCCGAGAATCACGTTGACCGACGGATGAAATTCAACGGTCGCGGCGGCCAGGTTGCGGAATGCCCGCGTGGTGAGCCGCCGGATGAACATCAGATGCGCAGGGGCATGACGACGCACTTATAGTCTTCGCTGCCTTCCTCCAGCAGCAGACCGGGGCTCAGCTCCTCGTTGAGCCGGAAGATGACGCGCTCGGATTTCATCACCGCGATGGCGTCCATGATGTACCGGGCGTTGAATCCGATCTTCAGCGCGGAGCCTTCGTAATCCATGGGCACCTCTTCGCGCGAATCGCCCTTTTCCGGATTGCTGCTGCTGACGGTCAGGTTGCCCGGCTCGATGTCGAGGCGGACATTGCTGGTCTTGCCCTTGTTGAGCAGGGTCTGGCGTCGCAGGGCGCCTTCAAACAGCGTCCGCGGCAGAATCATCACCTTGGGATTGTTCGCCGGGATGACCTGCGAATAGTTCGGGAAGCGGCCTTCCACCAGGCGCATCGCCAGCAGCACATTGGGCGTCTGCACGTACACGTGGGGCGAATGCACCCCCAACTGGATGGACGGGACTTCCTCGCCTTCCGTCCGGGGTTCCTCCAACAGCTTGCGCAGTTCGTTCAGGCCCTTGCGCGGCAGGATGACGCCGTCGCCCAGTTCCCACGCGCCCGATTTCGACAGCGCGCGGTGGGTCAGCGCCAGGCGATGGCCGTCGGTCGCCACCATGGTCACCGCGCCGTCCTTGCCGGGGTGAAACAACACGCCATTGAGATTGTAACGGGTCTCATCGGTGCTGGCGGCGTACTGGGTGCGCTGGATCATCCACAGCATGTCGTCGGGGGAAAACTCCACGAATTTCGCGCCTTCCGGCTGGGGGCGCGCGGGAAATTCATCGGCGCTCAGCGCGTTCAGGTTGAAAACGATCTTGCCCGCCTTGAGGTTGAGTTTTTTGTTGTCGCTCAGGGTCATGCCGACCTCTTCGACATCCTCGGGAAGCGAGCGGGCGAAATCGGCCAGGGCTTCCGCGGACACGCTCAGCGCGCCCGCCTTGCGGACCTTTCCGCGGTAGACGCCGCTGACATAGGTGTCCAGATCGGTGGCGCTGATGGTGATCTCACCGGAGGTGCGCGCTTCAATCAGCACGTTGGCGAGGATGGGCAGGGTGCTTTTTTTCTCGACCACCGTCTGGGTGCGGCTGGTGGCGAAAATCAGTTCCTTGCGAAGGATGGTCAGTTCCATTGAGAGGCCTTCTTCGGGTTGGTGTGAGAAGAAAACAGACGGAAAATTTGCTCCGCTTTCAATCACATTTTGGCGGCGGATACAAGGTGCGTGACCATACATGACAACACGCCCCCTGGATGGCGCCAACACCTGGGCGGAAAAGCCTGTCCCCGCGCTGATGGAATCCGCCGGGCTCTCCATCTGGCGGCAAGCCCGCTTCCCGGACGATGTTGACGGAACGTCAATCCGGGACGCGGGCGGCGTCCTGCCCAAACCACTTTGCCCCCGGGGCGATTCCAGGTATCATGCCGCCCAGGTTCAACCCCATCAATAAACGAGGAGCCGCTCATGCATCCTGCCTGGATGATCCGTATCTGCCTGCTGCTTGCGACCATCTCCCTGTCCGCCTGCGGCGGCCCGGATAACGCCGATGACGGCGGCGCCGGGATTGGCGGCCCGTCCTCTGATGATGGAGGATCCACGGACAAAGGCCCCGGAACCGATCCAGGATCCGACGCCTCAGCCACGGACAAGGCCCCCGCGCCCGAGCCCATCAAAACCACGGTGCTTCCCGGCAAGGGCGTGGAACTGGATCAGGGAAGCCTGAAAGGCCTGCTGGCGGTGGGCGCCAAGGCGGCGGACGCGCGCAAACTGATGGGCGGCGATGGCAAGACCGACCCCGAATTGAAGGACAATCCCTTCGTGCGGGTCCATGCCGAATTCGACATGCGCCTGGTCTTTCTCGACAAGGACGGCGACAAGGCGCTGAGCGACGGCGACGTGCTCAACCGCATCCTGGTGGGTCCGGCCGCCAAGGCCAAACTGGGCGGAACCAGCATGGCGGCGCTGGACAAGGCGTCCATCGAAAAGGAAATGGGCGTGAAGCCGGAGGGCGCGGACACCATTGGAACCGCGTCGGTGGAATACTGGTTCACCAAGGGCCTGACAGCCACCTATGAAAACGGCGCGTTCAAATCGGTGACCGTGTACGCGGCGCAGAAGGTCATCCCCAAGGCGGATATTGAGTACAAGAACCTGGCCATCGGCGAACCCTTGAGCATCAAGGCGGATCTGCAGAACGGCACCTCCTTCGCCGCGCTGGAGGGCGAACTGGGCGCGCCGGATATCATCGGTCAGGAAAACCGCCTGAAGAGCCATACCTGGCTGTCGCTGGGGCTGACCGTGCTCAACGCCCAGGGAGGAGATTCGACGCAGGTGATCATCCTCATCCGCCCCTGGCTGGGGAAACTGAAGGGAACGGATGTACGCATGGGCTCGAAGAAAGCGGATGTGGAAAAGGCCCTGGGCAAGGCGGAAAAAACCAAGCAAGAACAGGGGCAGACCCTTCACCTCTACAAGATGAAGTCGGTGCCCGTGATCAATATCCCCCAGTACCTGGCGCTGATTTACAACGAGAAGGAAGAACTGGCGACCGTCATGCTCAACTACGTGGAGGCGAGATAAAGGGCGGCAGGCGCTTTCAGGACGGCCTGGAAGCGCTCAGCATGGCGCGCACGCGCTCCATCACCCGCACGCCGGAGACCGGGTCGTTCATCACGAAGAGGTGAATCCCCGGCGCGCCGCCGCGGATCAACTCCAGCGCCAGTTCCGCGGCGGCCTCGACGCCGGTTTCCAGGGCCTGCCCGGGCGGGGCCTTTTCCAGCTTCTCCCGGACGGACGCGGGAACCTTGACGCCGAATTTTTTCTCCATGCGCGCGGCCTGCGCGGCGCTGGTCAGAACCCGCAGGCCAGGCAGGATGGGCACATCGGCGCCGCGTGGACGAAGCTGATCCAGAAAGCGGAAATAGGGCTCGGCCTGGAACAGCATCTGCGTGATTCCAAAGCTGGCGCCGTGCCGCACCTTGAGCGCGAAATGGCCGGCCGAGACGGCCACGTCCGGCTCCTCGGGATAGGCCGCGGCGCCGATGCAGAAATCCGTGGGAACGCCTTCCCGGAATTCACCGTCGCTCCTGTCGAAATTCTTGCGCGCGAAATAGCGTCCGGTGTTCATGCGGGCGATCTGGTGGATGAGCTGCCAGGCGTAGGCATGGGACCCCGGCGCGGGGCGGAACTCCGCGTCCAGGCCATCGGGCGGATCGCCGCGCAGCGCCAGGATATTGCGGAATCCCAGATAGTGGTGATCCACGATGACGTTCTCCAACTGCTCCGGAGTCATGTCCCGGCAGGTCAGATGGGGAACGCAGTTGAGGCCGAATTCCTCCTTGATGTAGGTGGCGATGGGCAGGGTGCCGCCGCGCAGGCTTCCTCCCGCGCCGTGGGTGACGCTGATGAAATCCACTCCGCCGTCGCGCAGCACGCCGATTTGCTGGAGCACCTGGCCGAAATCAATGCCGTTGCGCGGGGGGATCAGTTCGGCGGACCAGGTGATGTTCTTGCGCCGCAACAGGCTGGAGATTTTTTCAC
This sequence comes from Myxococcota bacterium, assembly GCA_022072125.1. Taxonomy (GTDB): domain Bacteria; phylum Myxococcota; class JAJVIH01; order JAJVIH01; family JAJVIH01; genus JAJVIH01. The sequence continues at coordinate 26,521 of JAJVIH010000036.1, forward strand.
TGGTTTTCATGTATCACCGGAAAGCCGGCGCGGAGAATGACGACGGCGTGGCCCCCATGGACTGGATGGTCATCATGCGGTAGGCGAGGCGCTGGGCCGGGCTCTGGAACATGGCCTGACGGGTATAGTCAAAAAGCGTGGTGTCCACCAGCAGGGGGCCCTCCGGGCCGGACACGAACTGGAAGATGAGGTTCAGCGAACCTCCGCTCTCCCCTTCCCCATCGAAGAGAAAAACCCTGACGGCGGAGCCCCGCCGCCCGGCGATGGCGTGCAAAACCACCTTGCCGGGATCGCGGGCGTCAAACAGCAAGGGCCAGGCGTCATCCATCATGGCCACGACCTTTTCCGGGGTCTGTTCGGCCAGGGCGGGGGTGCGGGCGCCCAGAAAGCGGTGCAGGGTGTCGCGGGCGGCGTGGTCCTTCCAACTCACCTTGCGCTGGTGCAGAGCGTCATCGGCCATGCGCCGGACCAGCGCCACCGCAGCCTCTTCCAACGAGGGTTGCGCGGGCGCGGCCGTGACGCCCGCGGAGGCCGCCGGGGCCGCCGCAACGGCCGGAGACGCCACGGAAGGCCGCGGCAGGGGCGGTCCTTCCTTCCCGCCGGAGGTGCAGGCGGACAAAACCAGCGCCAGCAATCCCGCCGCGAAGCCTCGCGGACAGCCAGACAATCCGGGCCGTTGTGGTGATGTGGATGGCGGGCTAGCTCTTGAAGAACTTGACGACGCTCTGGACGATGCTCGTGTCGTCGCCGGTAAGCTTGTCGAGTTCGCCATTGTCGAAGCCGACGTAGCCGCAGCTAAAGCACTTGTCCACATAGATATCCCTGTAGAGCACCTCCTGCAGTTGCATGCCGCATTTGGGACACCGCATATAATGGAGGTTTTTCAGCCGTTCTTTTTCGGCCTGCTCCAGCTTTTTGGCCTCTTCAAGGGCCAGGCGCTTCTTCTTCTCCGCGTCCTCGCGTGCGAAATATTCTTCCTCGGTGCTGCTTGGCTTGCTCATGAAATGATCCTCTTTCTCGCTTGGGAGGCCTTATTCTCCCAAATATTTTTTCACACGGCGAATGTCATTGTCCAATGATTTGTCCCCGGGTTTGGCGACATTGAGAAACTTCTTGAACCAGATGCGGGCCTGGGCTTCCTTCTTCATTTCCAGGAAGACATCGCCCATTCCCAGATAGGCCTCGGGGCCTGCCTGGTTCATTTCAATGGCCTTGCGGAAATGCTCCTGGGCGTCGTCGTATTTCTTGCGATCCAGCAGGCCGTAAGCCCGTTCCACCAGTTGTTTGTATGAACCGCCGGCGACCGGGGCGGGCCTGGCTTCCGGCTCTTCCCTGCGGGGTTTCGGCCCGGGACGTTTCTCCGCCGCCGGTTCCGCCCGGGGGGCTGGTTTGACAACGGGCTTTTCCGGCGCGGGGGCGGGCGGCGCGGACTCCTTGACCGGTTCGGGAGCAGGCGCCGGGGCGGCTTCCGCCACGGGCGCAGGGGCGGGCGCCGGTTCGGGAGCAGCGGCGGGAGCAGCCGCGGCCACGCCGCCGGGTTGTTCCGCGGGCGCCGGAGCCGCTTCCACGGCTGGAGCAGGCTCTGGCGCGGGAGCGGGGGGCGGCGGAGCGGTTTCCGCCGGGGCGGGCGGCGGCTCCACGGGGGCGGGTTTGGGCGCAACCACGGCGGTGTGCGTGGGTTCCACGGTCTTTTGGGATGAGGCATAGACGATGAAGCCGGCGATCACCAGCACCACGCCGGCGATCGCCAGCTTGGGGCCCATGCCCATTCCAGAGCGGAACTCTTCGTCGGTATTGTCGAAATCCGCGGGCGAGGCGTAGAACTCCTGTGTCATGGAAAGCGGATCTTTTTCCTCGAACCCGGTCTTGCGGACGGCGGCGCTTTCGCCGGACATCCGGGCGTTTTCGCCAGACCTCCTGGTCCCCGGCGTGCTCGCGGGAACAGTGGGCAGGCTCTGGGTCGGGACGCGCGCGATCAGGGAATCCGGATTTTCCTTCTTCGGCGCGGCGGGTTCTGTTCCGGACTGAACCGCGGGGGTGGAGGGCGGAGTGGACGGCTTGAGCAGGGGCTCTTCCGCCGCGGGCGCCGCCGCCGGGGGCTCCACGGGCGATTTCACCGCTTCCATGGCGGCGGTGGAAGGCGCGCGGGACAGCGAATTCCACGACATGCCCAGGTGATCCACCTTGCCCAGTTCATTGATGTTCACCGGCGGCAGGGTGGCGCTGGCGGGCAGGGGCGGCGGGGCGGCGGGGGGTTCATCGGCAAGGGCCTTGATACCGGGGTTGGTCGCCGAAGCGAGAACCGGCGCGGCCGCGGGCGGCGCAACCGGTTCAGGAGGAACGGCGGGAACCGGCGGCTCGGGTTTGTCCGGCTTCACCAGCGAGGACGCATCCAGCACCACCCGCTGAATCTGCGGAATCGCGGGAACCACTGGCGCGGCCGCGGGCGGAACTTCCGGCGCGGAGGGCGGCGGAACGGCGGGCCGCGCGCCGGCAAGCGGCGGGGCGGCGGCGCCCTCCGGCCCGGCGAAGAACGAGGCCAGACGCACGGTCTTGCCGCTTTCCGTCAGGGGGGCCTGGGCAGGAACAGGGGCCGGCGCCCCCGGGGGATTATACATGCCGCTGAAGCTGCGCGCGGTCCCGGGGAGGCTTGGCATTTCACCGGTGGTGTCCAGCGCGGGCGCGGGCATGGTGGGCATCAGAACCGGACGCGGCGGCGGAACATAGGCGGCGGCGGGGGTCACCGGAACCGAGGCGGCGGGCG
>JAJVIH010000028.1 GCA_022072125.1 Myxococcota bacterium
CGGTTTTCCTCGATGTAGTTGTGACTTGCTCCCCGGAGCGGATCAGTTATCCTCGCTGCAATTATTGGTCGTTATAAAATGGAGTTGTGACTTGCTCCCCGGAGCGGATCAGTTATCCTAGAGACTGAGATTCGCCCACAAAAACGGGAGCTTGCACGCGAGCAGGGCCGAAAAAATCGTCAGTTGAGAAGGCGCGGACTCCGGTTCGCGCCTTATTTTTCCGTGGAAAACCTTCATGCGGCCAAACTGTTTGTCGGTCATGGTGAAAATCCGCACCTCGCCATCGCCGGGCACCATGCTTTGTACCCGCCCCATATGTACTTCAGCATTTTCCTCGGTGGGGCAGGGGCGGGCATAAACCGAAAATTGCAGCATGCTGAAACCATCCTGCTTCAGGCGCTTGCGGAAGTTGGCGTGCGCCTTGCGGGCTTCCTTTGTATCCGTCGGCAAGTCGAAGAGGACAAATATCCACATGATTCTGTAGGCGTTTAAACCCATTCGCTATTCCGGCATGGCCACGTCTTCCGTCTCCCCCATGAACACAGCCAGCAAGGAGTTGGCGCTTTTCTGCATGGCCACTTGCAAAGGGCTTTCCTCGCCGCCAATCACCACGGTTTCCAGCAACACACCCAACAGCGATGGTTTGGTGGATTTGTCCACTTCCATGGTTCCGGCGGCCACCAGGTTGCGCACGCATGCGTCTACATCGGGGCGGTAAGCTTCCATCAGATCATCCGCCAGCGCGAAGGCATTGTATTTGTTGCTGTGGTTGATGCCGAAGGCCGGGTGCAATCCCGCCGCGCAAAGCGAGCGGGCCATGCAGGCGCGAAGAATGGCGTAGCCATAATTGAGCAACCCGTTGGGAGGATCGCCATCCCGCCGGCGGCGGAATTCCGGCAGTGGGAATATCTTTTGCCAGTAAATGCGAGCGGCCTGCGCCTCGAGATTCTCCGGATCGCCGGATCGCACCTGTTCGCTCAACGCCTGTAACCTCTCCTGCTCGTACGAACCCGATTCAAGCAGCCGCGCCTGGCGGCGGATTTTACAGCGCACCACCTGCTGCCAGGCCCGTTTGCGCTGGGGTTGAGAGGCTTCTACCTGAAAACGCAGGCGTTCGGCGTGAACGGCGTTGCCTTCGGTGGGAAACAGAATCCCCTCGGGCATGCGGTTGCTTCCACAAACCACCACCACGCCGCCCTGCTTGTTGATTTCCGCAAGGGCATGTCCCGAGATGGTCACGGAAGGATTCAACACCAGCGCGCCAATATCCTCGCAGGGTACGGTTCCCAGCAGTTCGCCGCTTTTTTCAACACGCAACTGATTGTCGCGGAGATTGACGCCGCATCCATCCGTGCTGATTTCGACGATCCGCTTAATCATTGGCCATGGTATAGCTTCCGATGGGGTCCATGTTGAGTTTTTTGATGTGAAGGGCGGCCCAACTATTGGTGGATTGGATGTTGTACAGCGATTTTGATTCGCTGACCGCTCCTCCTTGGGACAGCCCACGCAGTGCAATATTCATTCCTGTTTTGAATATGCGTTCTCCCACCACACTAATCTTCTGCACCCGGCATAAGATTTTTTTGCCGTTGTCGTTGACCTCGACGACATCGTTGATGGTCAACGAATATTTGAATTTCATGGCCTCGCCAGGGTTTCGATCCACCACGGGCAAACCCTTGCTTTGCCGTTGTTTGGCCTCGAAGGTGGTGACCACGCGGGCGAGCAGGGAAGGGGCGCCTTTTTTGTCCTTTGCCTCCACGAACTCGATATGGTGGTTGCTGCCAGGTTCCACCACGCGGGTGGGGTTTTCGGGAGGGAATTTGAGAGGATTTCCCGCTGTTGCTGTCACCCGGACGGATCGGATTTCCGGCCCTCTCTTTCCAGAAAGGGTCTGCATATACAGTGGTTCTTTCCACACTTTCGGGGGAATGAGTTTCTTCCAGGATCCGGGTTCGATATCGAAATCCCTGCAGCGTTGGGTGACAATTTCGCGCACCACGTCATCGCGGATTTTCCCCACGGCGGCCCCCGTCAAGGCAGTCAGCTTGACCCGCTTGGTGTATACATCCTGCTCTTTGGTTGGCCCAAGGATGGTTTCCTCATGCAAGGGGCCAGAGACCTTGCGATCAGGACGATGGGAGACCAAAACGCCATCAATGGTTTTTTCCACGTCTCCCCGGAAGTTTTTCCACGGTTCGGGCATGGGTTGGGGGATCAGGTTGGATTTGTGAGCCACCGCGAGCCGTTTGATATGCGAGCGGGTGGTCAGGGCGATGACTATCGCGTCAATCGCATGATGACGGTGATCGTCCCGGAATTTCAGGTTTTGTTCATCCGGATGGAGAATGGAATTGAGCCCCCATTGGTGGCGGAGTTCGGAAGTCACGCCCCCTCGTGTGACCTGAACCTGTTTGAGGCGTTCGCTTTCTGGAAAGAGTTGGCCCACGTATCCCACTACTTCCCGGGCGATATAGCCGGTATCCACCAGTTGCCTTTCCAGGAATTGGTCCAACTCGATTTTCTCCTGGGAAAACCGGTTTCGCTTGGGCCAGGGCAGGTCTTTAACCCTCTTCCACATATCCTCGAAATCCTTGCCGGACTTCCATTCCCTTGGCGTGCGGTTTCCTTTTTCCCGGTTGGCGCTGGCGAAGGCCACCACCTTGTTCATCATGCCGTCATTGAGACAACGGGAATAGGGGATGATATGGTCCACCTCCATCAGGTTGTCTCTGGAATAAAGTTCGGCAAGACCAAATCCTTTCCCAGTATAAGGGCATTTCCATTCTTGTTCTTTGGCAAGCAGGTATTTCTGCCAGTTCTCTCTGTTCATCTCCACGCCTTCCTTGCCAATCTCCAAGGCGATGGTTTCCTTCTGCTTTTCGCGTTCCCGATTGTCCTTGACACGCTCGTTCCGTTTTTCCACCCCCTGCTTCATTTCGCGCACCAGTTCGATGCGGATGAAATCGGGGGCCGGATATTTGCGCAGCAGGCAGTTCACGACTTTGCGAGTCTCCGTCAGTGTGCGCACCACAACTGGGTTGCGGATATTCCTGCCCACCGGGGGCAGTTTGTTCAGAGCAGGCGCATTTCCTGCGCGCTCGCCATAAACGGCGATTTTGGCGTCGTATTCCTTCATTCCCTGTTTCATCCAAGGCAACAGCTTTTGAAGGGCTTTCCGGGAGTACCCCATGTAGCCGGTGGGGCCGCTGTAATCCATGAGCATCTCGATTTGTTTTGCGGAAAGCCCCGGAAAAGCCTCTTCCGCCGACTTTTTGAATTCATCCGGGTCTTCTTCAAGCATCAGTTCATCGAATTTGATGCGGTGCTGATCACGTTGTTCTTCGGTCAGCCGTTCCCAACCGTCTCCAAATGCCTTGATAAGCGTGGCTTCCGCGGCGTTGCCAAGGAGTTTGTCCCGTTTGCCTTCCTCCAGGTTGAGTTTGTGGGAGTCCAACGGAATGCCCAGGATTTTCCGGATGGCGCTGAATGTCATGGATTTTTGCTGCATCAGCTTCTGAACAAGTTCCACCCGTTTTTCCTCCGGGACAGGCTCTTCCTTGCCCAAAGGCATCAGCACCACCAGGTTATTGACCTCTTTCCAGAGCCGGAACTGCTGGGCGAACCAGGACTGCTTGGGGCAGCGTTTCTCCCCAGGCTCCAGTTCACAGTCTCCGATGAGATGGGTTTGAGGTTTGAGTTTGCGCTGGTGGAAGATTGCCTGATCCACCTGCTCACGCAGGCCCAGGGTCAGCAGTTTTGGATAATAGGCTTGCTGTTGCCGCCAGATGGCGTTGACTTCATCGGTGTACATCCGGCGCAGGGTGTACTGGTTGCGGACGCGGTGCGTATTCCACCGTTGTCCCGCTTTTCCTTCGAGGATCTGCTTGTGCAGGTATTGCCCCAGGGTGAGGGAGCCTGATTCCGTGAGCTTTTTCTCCAGTTCGCCGATCGCTTTGAGCACCTTCCCGGTTTCCTGCTTTTTTTCTTGTTCCTTCTTGCTGGCGGAAGGATCGATCTCCTTCACACGGTCTTTTCTGCCTGATTTGAAGCCTCGCCGCTGGCAGATATGGTAGAGCGCCCTGCCCAGTTCATGCAGTTCGATTTTTTCCCGGACAGCACGATCACGGATTTCGTAGGGATCCTTGTCGAGGATCTTCCGCAGTTCATCCTGATTTTCTGGCAACAACCCATGTTTTTGAAGGAGACGCAGAAGCTTGGCGCGCCGCCGCTTTTTTCTCAGTTTCATACGGCGCGCCATGCGCGTTGCCCGTCTTTTGGCGTTCTTCGCCTCCACGGTGCCTTTGGCCTCATCCTTCTCGACACCTTCCTGGAAAATCCGGACGCCAGCGGCCAGGATACGGCCTTGGGAATCTCCTTGAGTTTCAAGCAACGCCCAGCCGATGGAATTGGTTCCCAGGTCCAGTCCGAGTGTGATTGGCATGATAACCTCCTGAAACGCGCAACCATGGATTTTTTAAAGATAGCGGAGCGTATCCGGACAGGCAAGCGCTTGACAAGCATCCATCGCGTCAGTTAGCTTTCAAACAGGATAACTGATCCGCTCCGGGGAGCTTTTCACAACAAGACTTTTCGGAGTCGCAGGGCCGTCAGCCCCTCATTACCTGGCATTTATGGCGCTCCGTGAGGAGCGCCATCATTTTTTCCGGGAATACAAGCGCCGCGCGTCTATTTCCCGGGCGGAAGGACGCAGACTTTCCCGTTTTCCTGCTTGACCCCGCCGGAGATGGCGTTTGTCTCCACGATCAGCTTCTGGAAGTCATCCTTGTTTTTGGTTTCGGCGTCCGCCGGCCATTCCACGATGCCCACGTCCCACAGATCATTGGGCGTCAGCTTGCGCGACGGCGCGAAATCCCCCTCCGGATTCGTGGCGTTGCGCGGGCGCAGCTTGACCCCGTTCAGGAAAATGCGCACACGCGCGTCGGTGGGGAATACGCCATCGAAGAAATGCACCAGCACGCGATACAGGCCCGGCTTGGGATTCACGATGTTGATATTCTCCGGACCCAGGGCGATGGCGCACAGGCGGCGGATTTCATCCTGTTCGGCTTTGTCCGTGACGTTCTTCGACGAGATATAGGTTTCGCAGTCGCGCGCCGCGCCGGCGTTGCACAGGTCCGGGTATTTTTTCTCTTCGGAAGGCGTGCATTTGCGCGGCATATGCGTGGTGTCAATATCCAGCGACGGGTCGTCGTTGCACGATTCCACGTCCGCCGGAGCGGCGGGCGCCTTGCAGAAATCGGCGGCGGTGGCGGCGTGGCGCAGCCCCCAGTCGGGATTGCGGTTGTTCCAGTGGGCGTCGCAGGGAGAAGACCAGATTTCGGCGCCCTGGCCGCCGGTGTTGATCAGGTGGACATCCAGGTCGGCCTTGGGCGTCGGCCACAGCAATTCGATATGCACCTTCTGCGAGGGCACGGCGTTGATGGTCAGCGTGGCGGGATCGCAGGCGTTGCCGTTTTTGTCCCGCGCCTCCAGGCTGATCTTGTAGGTTCCCACCAGATCAATATCGAAGGAGGGGCGCGCGGACCGGCTGTCCTTTTTTCCACCGACGCCATCAAAGCCCGCGTTGGAGCCCGAGGGAATATCCTTGTCCTCGAAGAACCAGCGGTAGGCCACGGTGTCGCCTTCGGGGTCCTTGGTGTCCGTTCCGTCCAGGTCAATGGTGTTGGGCGTGCCGATGGTGTTATCGGCGCCGATCTGTCCGCGCGCGACTTTGGCGATCTTGATGACGGGTTTGGGGCAGCCCGAATCGCCGCCAATACAGAGCAGCTTGTATTCCAGCGTTCCTTCATTGGGATCGCTGCTCTTGATGCGCATCATCGCCTCATGGTTCTTGCGCTCCAGCGGCGCGCACTGGATTTGCACGCCGCGCTTGCCGCCGCCGCCATCCTTGCCGGTGAGTTCAAACGGGAAGGATGTGGGCTCGATCATGCGGAAGGTCTTGTCCGGATCTTCCAGTTCGATGTTTTCCACCTTGAGCGGGGCCACGCCCGTGTTGATCAGTTCCATGGGGATGCCGCGGGTGGTGTTGGCGCCGACGGTTCCCATGTCAATTGGATTGGCGATGGCCGAGGTTTCGCCGGTTTTGCGGAGTTCGATATCCGGCAGTCCCGATGAACCGGTCAACTCGACCGTGGCCTGGTTATTCTGCGCATCGCTCTCGATGATCAACCTAGCCTGATACTGGCGCAGTTCGGTTTCCGTGCCTTCGGTGGGTTTGAACTCCAAGAGAAATTCTCCGGGCTTATCCTGGCTGATGCTGTCCGGACGGGCGGCGATGACGAAGAACTTCGCATCATCGCCTTCCAGGCGCACATCCCGGATTTTCAACGCGGTGGAATTGGCGATGGTGGATTTCCCCATGAACTGCTGGGAAGCGGTGGCGCCCACGGGGTGCAGACCAAAATCCAGTTTTTCGGGCACGGTCAGTTTTGACTTGACGATATTGAGGACTTCATCGCCGCAACCGGCCATGGCGAACGAAACGGCCGAGACCAACAGGACGCTGCGGATGATTGGAAATCGAAGCTGCACGGACGGCTCCTTCAAGCTGTGGTAGCAGGAAAACACCACACTCATTCTTTGTTTAGCACAGCGCGGGACGCCCGCAAACGGTCAGTTGGCGGACGGTTGGAACCCGGCCCCGCCCTGGATCGGCGGTCATTCCCGGGCGAAGACCTGGCTGTCCTCGCGGAAGGACTTGAATTCCAGCACATTGCCGGAAGGATCGCGGATAAACAGGGTGGCCTGTTCACCGGGAAGCCCTTTGAAACGGATGGTGGGTTCAATGACGAAGCGGGTTTGCGCTTCCCGCAGCCGGGCGGCCAGGGCATGCCAGTCATTCCACGGGAGGATGACGCCGAAATGGCGGACGGGAACCCGTTCGCCATCCACGGGATTGGCCTGCACCGGCGTGGTTTCGTTGGGGGCGACATGCGCGGAGATTTGATGGCCATGAAAGTCGAAATCAATCCACAACCGGTCCTCGCGGCCCACGCGGCATCCAAGGACATCCATATAAAACCGGCGGGTGGATTCAATATCATTCACCGGAAAGGCCAGGTGAAATCGCGGGCGTGCGGAAGTCATGGGGATTCTCCGGAGGTCAGGTCCGCCGTGGGCGCATCCAGGGTTTGCAGCGCCGCCAGGACGGGTGGGGCATCCCGTTCCAGAACCAGTCCGGCGGGCGCGGGCAAAGGCCGGGAGCGCAATTCAATGCAGCGGTCCCGCCCGCCTAAATCCTTGCGGATGACCACGCCAGGCCACCCCGCCGCCAGCGCCAGTTCCAGCACCGCGGGCCCCTGCAGCCAGCCAAACTCAATCCAGGCCACGCCATGGCTGGTCAGGCGCAATGCCTCCGGGCGCAGCAGGCAGCGGATGATATCCAGTCCATCGTTGCCGCCCAGCAGGGCCGTGCCGGGTTCGTGATCGCGCACGCCCGGGTCCAGTTCGCGGTACTCCGCCTCGCTGATGTACGGCGGATTGGAGACGATGACATCGAACTCGCCTCCGGGAATGGCTTGCGGGGCATGTCCTTCCAGCCAGGTGATTTGCGATTCAACACCATGGGCTTCCGCGTTGCGGCGGGCCACGGCCAGCGCAGCGGGGGAGCAATCCAGCGCCACGATGCGGGCCGTGGGAAGATGTTTCGCCAGCGCGATGGCGATGCATCCGCTGCCCGCGCCAATATCGAGGATGCGCGGAGCTTCCAGCTTCAGCGTCCGCAGATGATCGAGGGCCAGTTCCACCAGCAGTTCGGTGTCCGGGCGCGGAATCAGCACGTCGTGGTTGACCTCGAACAACAGAGAGAAAAACTCCTTTTTTCCCGTGATATGGGCCGCCGGTTCTCCGGCGGCGCGGCGGCGCACCAGTTCCCGGTAGGCGTCCACTTCACCGGGATCCAGGGGGCGGGTGTAGTCGAGAAAGAGCTTGAGCCGCTCGCATCCCAGCACCTTGCAGAGCAGCAGTTCGGCGTCCAGGCGCGGCGAATCCAGGCCCTTGCGCCGGAAATACTGGCCCGTGACATCCAGCAGGCGCCCGATGGTCCAGATTTCCCTGCCGGCGTCCCGTTCCTGCTTCATTGTTTCATGGCCTCTTCCAGGGCGATGGCTTGGTAGTGAGCGCGGCAGGCGGCGATGAGTTCATCCAGATCGCCTTCCATGATCTGGGGCAGATCATGGGTGGTGCGGCCGATGCGGTGGTCGGTCAGGCGCGATTGCGGAAAATTGTAGGTGCGGATTTTCTCCGAACGTTCTCCCGTACCCACTTGGCCGCGCCGGAGCGCCGCGCGGGCTTCCTCCTCCTCGCGGCGCCGCAATTCATACAGGCGCGTGCGCAGGATTTTCATCGCCTTGGCCTTGTTCTTGTGCTGCGATTTTTCATCCTGGCACAGCACCACGATGCCCGTGGGGATATGGGTGATGCGCACCGCCGAATCGGTGGTGTTCACGCTCTGGCCCCCGGGACCGCCTGCGCGCTGGATGTCAATGCGCAACTCCTTCTCGTCAATCTCCACTTCGAGGTCATTGGCCTCCGGCATGACGGCGACCGTGATGGTGGAGGTATGGATGCGCCCCTGGGCCTCGGTCGCGGGCACCCGCTGCACCCGGTGAACGCCCGACTCATACTTGAGGTGCGACCATGCCCCCTCGCCATGCACCATGGCGATGATTTCCTTGACGCCGCCCGCGTCGTTGTCGCTGCGTGACAGCGCTTCCACCCGCCATCCCTTGCGCTCCGCGTATTTCGAGTACATGCGGAAGATCTCCGCCGCGAACAGGCCGGCCTCGTCGCCGCCGGCGCCCGCGCGGATTTCCAGGATGACGTTGCGATCATCATTGATATCGCGCGGGAGCAGCAGAATACGCAGGTTTTGTTCTTGCGACTGGAGCGCCGCACGGTCGGATTCCAGTTCCTCGCGGGCCATTTCGCCCAATTCCCCGGGGTCCGCCGCCAGTTCCTCGTTGCCGGCGATTCGCTGCCGCAGGTCCTTGAAACGGCGCCACGCCTCCACGATCCCACCCATATGGGCATGCTCCCGGGAAAGCTCCCGGAACCGTTTCTGGTCCTTGACGGTTTCGGGGCGCGACAGTTCGCCGGTCATTTCTCCGTACCGGCGTTCGACATCTTCCAGTTTGGCGAACAGGGGATTCACGCAGTCTCCTCCACGCCCTTTTATCCGCCCGCGTTCCGCCATTGCAAACGCGGATGGTTCCGATATCTTGCGCGCCCATGGCCGTCCTGTTGATGCCCTGTCCCTCCTGCGGACACCGGAACCCGCGTGACGTGGCCGTTTGCGCCGCATGTGAGTCCAATTTGCCTTGGCGCATCGAAACCGCCACGCGGGAACAGCATGAGCGCGCAACCAACCCGGTGGGGGATGGTCCGGCGGCTCCGCAGGCGGATGGCGATTATGCGGTGAAGGAATTGCCGTTCACCGATCCGGGATTGGCCCCGGAAACTCCGGTTCCCAATGTGACCGTGCCAGTATATGAAGCGCCGGGACAGGCTCCCGCTGGGAATACGGCGGCCTCCATTCCGGTTGCGGAGTCCGCCACGGCGGAGCCCAGCATTCCTGTCTCGCTTCCCGGACTGTCAGGACCCGCCGCGCCAGCCGCCGGAGCCGGAATGGAAGCACAGGCCTCCGCCGCGCCGCATGAAGCCGCGGCGGTTGAGCCAAAACCCAAACTGGTTTGGCCGTTGACCGGAGAAATCCAGTGCGCGCGCTGGCTGACCCGCGGGCTTGCGGGCTTGGCCGATGGCCTGCTGATCACCCTATGCGGCATGATTCTGATGAATTTGACATATGTCGCCTTTGGTCTCGCGGGGCCGGATGGCGATCAGTCTCCCGCCGAGGTGCTGGCCCCGCATATTGACAAAATCAACGTGGTCAAGTTGGTCGAATTGCTTGCGGGGCCCGTCATTCTGTTGACGGCGATGGTGCTGGTGTACCACGCGGCCTTTTCGTTCCCCGGCGGCACGCCCGGCAAGTTGCTCTTCGGGTTGCGCGTGGTGACCATGCGGGGACACCGCGGCGGAGTCATCCGCGGGTTGTTGCGCGGGACCGGCTGGCTGCTGTCGCTGCTCAGCGGCGGCGTGGGGTTCCTCTGGGTCTTCCTCGGCAAACGCGGACGGAACTGGAGCGATCTGATCTCCGGCTCCTATGTGGTGGACCTGAAAACACGGCGCGAATAATCTCTGGCGAAGCGGCGCGGCTTCAGTCCCCGTCTGTTTCCCTGGGAAGCGGGTAGGGCGGCGGCGCGCCTTTTTTGTACCACCACAGGAACTCCGCGGCGTCCGGATTCTGGTCAATCTCATCCCAGTTCATGCGCTTCGACCACCGGGTCAGGCGGTTTTCCTTTCCATCGTAACGCTTCTCCGGGAATTTGCGCGGAATCCGCTCGAAGGGACGCACGTCCGGTCTGGCGAGGAAGACATCGTACATGCCGCTGGCGCCGGCGTCGAAGCGGTTCATTGGCGTGGCGCCCAGAATCAGTTCGATGGTGCGGTGGATATTCGGCATCGAATAGGCCACGCTGGAGACGTATCCTTTTTTGACCCACGGACCAATGGCGAGGGCCGGGCTGCGGTGCATGTCCACGTGATCAAAGCCGCTCTGCGCATCGTCCTCGAAAATGAAGATCACGCTGTCCTTCCAGATCGGGCTGTTGGCGATGGCGTCCACCACCAGACCCACGCCTTCGTCGTTGTCCGCCACCCAGTGATCGGGAACCAGATCGCCCACCGACAGCCCGAAGCCGTGGTTGTTGGGCAGGAATATCCAGGAAAAGGCTGGTACGGTTCCGTTCTTCAGCCGTCCGGCGAATTCCTTGCGGAAAAGTTCGCCGCGATCCTTGTCGGTCCATTTGCGCCCCAGGTTGAAGGGATATTCCAGCATGTAGTTGTTGCGGTAGCGGCCCGCCACCTCCGAACCGAAATTCTCCGTGCCGCCGTAGCCATAAACGGTCAGGCCCTGCTTGATGAGATGCGGCATGAAAAATTCCGATGCCGGAATGCTGCCCGGCGTCAGGCTGACCAGGATGGTCGGCAGCCCCCACCCGGCGTATTCCATCACCCAGCCCTTCTCGACGAAATCCGGCTCGATGCCCGCCGCCGCCCACTGGTGGCCGTCAATGCTGGACTCGCTGTCGGCGTGGAAGTTGTCGAAGATGGCGTACTCCCGCGCGAGTTTGAGTTGGTTGGGGATGACATCCTCGCCCCACAGGGCGTATTTGGGGTCGCCCTCGCCAAGGCCCTTATCGCCGTAGGCCGCGTCGTAGCTGAAATTTTCCTTGAGGATCAGAAAGACATGCTTGATGGGCGATTTGCGATCCTCGCCTGGCGAGGGAACCGGCGTGTCATTGCCGGCGGAGTGATCAAAGTAGGTGGATTGCCGGTTGTTGTTTTCGTTCACCGTGCGGGTGAAGGCCGCCAGCGCCGCGTCATCGGGCAAGGGGAGTTGCATGATCGATCCGCGGGTGGTGCGGCCAGACTGCTCGCGATCCTCCGAATGAACGCCCTTGCCCGTGTATTTGGTCGGGCCGTCGCCCACGCCCTTGCCGCTCAGCACCGCCAGCGAATCGCCGTTCAGCAGCACATCGGTAGGGTACCATTCCGTGGGGATGAGGCCGCGCGTCTGGCCGCTGGCCACATCCACCACCGCAACCAGGTTTTCTCCCGCGCCGTTGGCGTAAAGGGTCTTGCCGTCGCGGCTGATCGCCAGCATGGTGGGACCGATCCCCTTGACGGCCTTGGGATCCCCATGCAGCGAAATCACCCGGTTCGTCTTGATGGCGGCCGCGTCAATCTCATGGATGTCATCGGTCTTGTTGCAGACCACATACATGCGCGATCCGTCCGGCGACCAAGCCTGGCCAATCGGGCTAAGACCCACGTTGACACGCCCGGCGTATTCCAGCGCCGGAGTGGTCTTGAGCACGGTGACCGTGTCGCCTTCCTTCGGGCGGGCGGTGGTGGTCCAGTTGCTCACCCACAGCCGTTGCCCGTCTGGCGAGATGGAGATCATATAGGGATTGATTCCCGCCTTGACCGTCTCCAGCACCTTGTTGGACGCCAGGTCCACATCCAGGACGGTTCCCTGCAATTCGCAGGTCACGTACAGCCGGGATTCATCCGCGGAGAGCGCGAAATCGGCGACAAAGCACCCCGGCGCGTCCACCTTCGAGGGTTTGCCCAGCAGGCCGTTTTCCACGGGGAAGATATGCACCTGGCTATCCTTGCCGCCGCTGGCGAACAGGCGCTTGCCTGCCTTGTCGAAGAGCAGGCCGATATACGACGAGCGGTTGGGCATGGGGATGGTCTGCTTGATCTCCAGCGTGGCGGCGTCGAGCCAGCGGATCATGTGGGTTTTGCGCTCGAAGTTCGACGGATCGGTCACCGTGCCGAAACCGTTTTCATTGACCGCGATATGGCGGCCATCCGGCGACAGGCGCATGCGCGTGGGAAAGGTGTTCAGCCGCACCACGGGCGCCGCGGGACGCAGCAGGCGTCCGTTGACGATCATATTGCCGGCGGGATCGTTGATGGTCACGCGCCGCGTGGCGTCCGCGCTCTGTTTGGGGAAGACCGGCTCCGCGCATTGTCCCTTGCGGCAAACCCGCGGGGCTGGGCAATCACTCCATTCCTTGCACTGGGGGGCGGGCGGCTCGACGCCGGCGGTGGTGGTGGGCGCGCCGCCATCGGGAGTTGGGGTGTCCGCATCGGGCGCGCCTGGTTCCGGCGTCTTTCCGGCGTTGGGATCGGGCTTGGAATCGCTGGAGCAGGCGGCCGCCGTCAGCGCCAGGGCAAGCAGCAGGCCGGAACAACACAAACGGCGCATGAAAAGCCTCCACGGAATGGAGGGCCCAGTGTCCCACGCGGCCCGCCGCCGGTCCAGGCCGCCACCGGATTGTTGCAAACGTCCTCCCGGGCAGGGGGGATGCGCGAATTTCCGGCTGGGAGGGGTTGACATTCCGTTCAGTCATGGATACTGATTTAATGTCCAGCAAAAGGCTGGAGCGATTCTTCAATTGCAGTGGATCTTTCTTGATGGTGCCTTACAATTCAGGATTATGTTATTTCCCTTATTTCAGAGGTCGTTCATGACATCGCTGTTGTGGAAAACGGAAAAGCGGTAATGAAGGGGGGCTTGACCATGACGCAACTGAATAGCCGCCCTCCTTTCGTTGAGTTTTTTGCAGGCAGCGGCCTTGTTTGTGAAGGCTTGAAGTCATTTTTTACTCCGGTTTGGGCCAATGATATTTGTGAAAAAAAGGCCGCTGTTTTTTCCGCAAATCATCCAAAGGAAATATTCAAAATTGGCCCGATTGAAAAAATCAAAGGAGAAGAATTACCAGAAGCGTGCCTTTCCTGGGGTAGCTTTCCATGTCAGGACCTTTCTCTTGCAGGGAATATGAGCGGCATTTCAGGCGAACGGAGCGGTTTGGTTTGGCAATGGCTTCGCGTCATGGACGAAATGACCTATAAACCGCCGATTGCAGTGGCGGAAAATGTTGTAGGTCTTGTGTCCGCCAATAAAGGATCTCACTACCGAAAACTGCACAACGCCCTTGTCGAAAGAGATTACCGGGTGGGGGCGGTGATTTTGGACGCCGTTCATTGGGTGCCGCAATCACGCAAAAGAGTTTTTATCGTCGCTGTAGATAACGGTTTAAGGACGAAAGATTTCGAGACAGATAAACCATTGTGGTGTCATCCATCGTCAATCCAACGAGCGGCCGAAGGACTTCCGGAATGGGTCTGGTGGAGAATCCCCGAACCACCGGGTAGGAAGAAGACAATCGAGGATATTGTGGACTTGTCGGCGCAATGCGATGACGAGGAGAGGCGGCGACGTCTTATTGAACTTATTCCGTCGAAACATCTTGAAAAGGTCGTTCACTCCAATGGGCGATTCGTATTTCCGGGTTATAAACGTATTCGTCATGGCAAACAGGTTCTGGAGTTGCGCTTTGACGGCGTAGCGGGATGTTTAAGGACGCCGGAAGGTGGGAGCAGCAGGCAATTTTTGGTTATCAAAGAAAACGGTTCGTTGAAAACGCGCCTATTGACCGTTAAGGAAGCGGCTGCATTGATGGGCGTAAGAAAGGGTTACCGAATTCCAGGCGGATACAACGATGGATATAAAGCCATGGGAGATGCAGTGGTGGTGCCTGTCGCAAGGTACTTAGGCCGCACTCTTCTTGCTCCGCTTGCGAAAATAGTGATGGAGAGCGGCGGATGAATTTCAAAGAAGAGTTACGCGAATTCGCTCAGCGGAACAAGATGAAGAGTAAGGGGCCGTTATGCGTGGCCTTGGTTGTAACCAGGCACGCTAAGAAACTGGGTTTGCCGCTGAAAGCGGATGAACTTTTGACTGACGCGGGCGGGCAAGTCATGGGGTTGGGGAAATCCGCCGTTCAAACGATTCTCAATGAACACGGAATTGATCGCGTATTGGCCGAAGAAGGCGGACGCACAAGTCGCGGCAACGTCGGTAATATGAGAAAATATGCGGCGTTTCTGAACGAACTTCATTCACAAGGCCCGGTCGATCTTGACGCCGTTGAAAACTGGTGGATCGAGCGCGTGAAAGAGTACTTCGCCGGAAAGCCCTTCATATTGCGCTTCGACGCATCGAAGTCCCTTCGGGCTGTCATCCGAGACCTATTGGAGCAAGCGGAAAGGCGACAGGCGCAATCTCCCGGCGCGACATTCGTCGGAACAATGCTTCAGCACCTTGTCGGTGCCAAATTAAACCTTTTGCTGGATTTGGCTATTGAACATCACGGCGCGTCCGTTGCCGACGAATCATCCGGAAGGGAGGGCGATTTCCTTGTGGAGGATGTTGCGATACATGTAACCACTTCGCCATCAGAGGCTTTGCTGCGCAAGTGCAAGAGAAACTTGGACAATGGCTTGAAGCCGGTCATTATTACAATGCACAGAGGGGCTGTGGTTGCGGAAGGGCTCGCCGACCAGGCTGGCTTCGGGGAACGGCTCGACATTTTTGAAGCAGAGCAATTTCTGGCCGGAAACCTTTATGAACTCGGGAAGTTCGGCCAGTCCGGGCGTCGAACGACCGCCGAGCAGTTGGTTGATGCTTATAACCAGATAATCGACGAATGCGAAACGGATCCAAGCCTTCGAATCGAAGTTTCACGATGACCGATGCTTTCCCCGAAAGCAAGAGTCATTGGATTACTAGCCGCGTTTGGGGAAAGGCCCCTCGCCAGAGTTTATCATCCGATCTTTGATTCGCAGTCTCGGCTACCGTTGTTGCCTCCAATGCGAAGATCGGAATGCGCTCAACCGGATTCGTCCGAACGTATACATGGTTGGTTAAACCAACTGAAGCAGAGGGGGATACATCAGGGGAAGGAGATGCTTCAGGGGAAGGTGAGGAATAATCCCGCCCTGCTATTTGCCAATGGGGGCGGGATCGTGCTCCGATCAGAAGGTCGGCGGGCGCATTCCTATCCCCCGGCCTGAAAGAGAATTTCCGTGTTGCACAAGCTGATTGACTCCAGGAAAAATCCTGTCCGCCAACTCTATGACCGGCTCAGTCCGCTTCCCGGCGGAACCCGCCTGTTCAGCCGCGCCATCGGCCTGATGGCCCCCTACACCGGCACCATCCGGGGAGAGGTCATCGAGGTGCGCCCCGGACACGCCCGCGTGCGCATGCATGACCGCAAGGCCGTGCGCAACCACCTGAACAGCGTTCACGCCATCGCCCTGATGAATCTGGCCGAAATGTGCTCCGGCGTGGCCATGACCTACAGCCTGCCCGATGGCGCCCGGGCCATCCTGACGGGATTGGGGATCGAATTCATCAAGAAGGCGCGCGGCACCCTGACGGCGGAATGCAATATCCCCATCCCATCCTCCACCGAACGGCGCGAGTACGAGATCGAGGCGGTCATCCGCAATGAATCCGGAGACACCGTCGCGCGCGCGCGGGCGAAGTGGCTGGTCGGCCCGGTACAGGGATAATCCGCTTCCCGGCGGCCCTGACGGGCGCAATCCGGCCATCACACGCCGCCGGCGGACTGTGCCGGTGATCCGCGGCCGCAGGCAAGCGCAGGGGAGAGAATCCCCCCCCCCGCACCCTAATTGCCGGTATACAGGTAATACCAGTCGCGTGAAACGTTGTAACCGTATGGTTCGCGGATCAGATTCTCCCGGAGCGTATAGATCGGAAAGAAGTCCGATTTGCCAATGCCTGGCCTGAATTTGTATTTCCTGCGGAACTCCACATCGGTTTCATACTGCCAGCCGCAGTCGCTCAACGTATAGCCGATATATTTGAACTCCTTTATCGGTGTGCGTTCCTCGTAATTCCTCTTGGTCAACTCCGAACTATATGGCCCCTGGCCGAACTCTCCCGTGATTGCAAACTCGAAGGTGGTTCCGGTCTTCCAGCATCCGCCATTGCCAAGCCGGAACCGCAGGGTGGTGACATCGCGATCCTGGGGAATCCAGGAGGATATCGAAGTCCAGTCTTCTGTTTTGGAAAATGTCTTGAGATGGCGCTCGGTTCCATCGGTGATGTCGTAGACCCACAGGTCGTCATCCACATACGTGATTTTGAGCAGGAAATCGTCGGCGCGTATCACCATGGGGACTCTGGTTAACCACGAACTGGTTGTTGATTTGTAGGTGGTTTGAAAGGCCATGCTTGCGACGTTGCGGTTCTGCAGATACTCCAGGGTGAACTGGATGGGGTGGGCTTCCGTTCGTCCGCGGAAGGCGCCGCTGTTCATGGAAGCGAGCAGGGACCGGATTTCGTCGTATTTCTGCGCCGCGGGGGCGTTGCGCGCCTTGTCGAAGACCGTGTTGTCAATTCCGCGCCCGGAGAATGACCATTCCGTCTGCGTCACCGCGTCCTTGAGTGTGAGGCCGCCAGGCAATTCGATTTCCTTCCCATTGAAGAGCGCCTCCAGCATGGCCTGGTTGGCGTTGGCGTCGAGGGAGTTTTTGGCCAGCACGAAGATATTCCGGCCATAGTTGACGCGGCTGACATAGAGCGGCGGATTGCCCGCGCCGATTTCATTGTTGGGGTCTTCAAAATTCTTTCCCGCCTTGAAGACGGAATAACGGAACCGCGGTTCCTCCATGGTCACGCTGTAAGCGTGCTGGGTGATCTGAAGGACCCACTGGTTTTTCCGGGTGGAGGCGTCCAGTTCCAGGCGCTTGAGGTCGGCGCCGTTGAAGCGGTCATCCAGCCCGGCGGCGAAGGCCAGATGTGGTCCCGGCCAGGTCTGGAAGACGCGCCAGGAGGTGCGCAGGTTCTGGGAGCCGGCCGCGAGCACCGCCTTGTTGACGCCATCCGCGACGGTCTGAGGAGCCGCCTCGGCGACCTCGAAATCCTGCTTCTTGCCTCCCGTGATCTCCAGGGTGAATTTGGCGCCCGCACGTGCGATGGACACCGGTTTGAATGCGCCCTTGGTCAATTCACGCCCCTGCAGCAACGCGCCGGGGAAGAGTTCGGGCCAGTTGTCGAGAACCGGACGGTTCCTAAGCTCCTTCGTGGTCTGCACGGTTTGGTTCGAGGAGGTCAGCAATACGGTGTCCGCGGCGCCCTTGCCCGGCTCCGGGCAGGGGATATTTTTTCCGCCTGTGTCCATGCAGGTCTCGGTGCTGTTGGAGACCGTGAAATCATCGCCGGCCGCGGGCAATCCGGCCGCCGCCGCGGCCTCCAGGTTCTTCATGCCGCTGCTGGCGTTCGCCAATTCTTCGGGTTTGAGGGTTTCGGGTTCGCTGCTGAACAGTTCGTCAATGAAAACCAGCGGCTGGGCGGGAGGCGTCTTGACTGGAGCGCCTTTGTCATCCGTGCATTTCAGGTCCTGGATGCGCGCGAGGAGGAGGAGATAGCTGGTTCCATTCCGATCCACGGTTCCTTCGATGATATTGGCCTCCACGCTCAGTTCATTGGATATGGCGGTTTTCATTCCGGGGTCCATCAACCGGAGTTTGCCGGAAATGAGATTGCCCGCCCCCAGTTTCTGTTCCGGGTCGCAGGCCGCGCTGACTTCCACCTTGTCGCCGGTTTGAGTGAGGCGGATCATTTGCTCATCCACTCCCGCGTTTCCCGCCGTTTCGTCCCACGGCTCCGAAAACGCGGTGAAGGTCGCCGGTTCGCTGTACATGTACCAGAAACCGGTCAGGTTCGAGGATCCGCTTCCCGCGTCCGGACCGCTGTCGGCGGTGGAAGCGTCGGGGCCAGGGCCTTTGTCATCGCTCGCCACATCCGCCGGACCGGCGTCGCTGGCGCCGGAATCCGCCGCCGCGGCGCCGGAATCCGTGGAAGAATCCGGGGCGGGAGCCGAGGTGTCACTGGATCCTGAATCCGCCAGCGCGGCGTCACCGCCGGACGGATTGGCGTCCTCCGTGGAACTGCCGGAACATGCGGCCAGACCGGCCATCAACACAGTGAAAATCAGTGCGGTCGAGCGGTGAATGATAAACATGATGCCTTGGTTCTCCAAAGTAAGGCGTCCCCACGCCAAGCGCGACGATGTCCATACCCTGCGCCAAGCTGGAATGACAAGGATCACGGGAACTGGTTGTCAGTACGGGGCTCGATCAAACCGGCGGTCAGCAGGCGATCATCCAGGAACTTCCGCCGGGCCGGATTCATCCATGCGGGAGCCAATGAAGGCGATCCGCCGTCAAATCAAATCAGCCGGAGTTTGCCGCATCATCCGCGTCCAGCCTCCAATAGCTTGCGCAACTCCACCGGGTCTTCGACTGGGAGTTTGCATTCGCCCGCGATGCACACAAAGGCGCGCGGTTCGCCGCCATCGCCTCGTCCCTGAACGGCGGGAACCTGTTCCGCCAAGCGCGGCGTGACGCCATCCGGCAGCGGGGTTAGCACCACATCCGGCCAGAAGCCGGTACGGATGACCTGCATCAGCGCATCCACCCGGGGACCTTGCCCGGCGATGATCACGTGCTGGATGTCCCGCCGCATCCAGCGCAGCGCCGCCAGCAGCAACGGTGAGGCGAAAGGATTGCTCTCCAGGTGTTTTCCGAAGGCGCGCACCACGGCTTCCGCCCGCTCGCGGAAGTCATGCCGTCCGGTCAGCACGGACAGCCTCATCAGATTCATCGCCGCCACGGAATTTCCCGATGGTTCGGCGCCGTCATAGGCCTCCTTCTCCCGCGTGATGAGTTGTTCGTGGCGTGATCCGGAATGGAAATATCCGCCCCGTTCGCGATCGAGGAACAGTTCGTCCTGCTCCTGCTGGAGGTTCAGGGCGTGCTCCATCCAAGCCGGATCGCCGGTGGTTTCGAACAGCCAGAGCAGGGCCTCGATGGAGAAGGCGTAGTCGTCGAGGTAGCCGGGGGTTTTCGCCACGCCATCCTTGCGGGTGCGCGCCAGTTTCGCACCTCCGGCGGGATGGGCGAGGATCGCACGCATGGCGGCGGCCGCGGCGTCTTGCCAGTCCATGCGCTGGAAGGCGAAGCCCGCGCAGGCGAACGCGCTGATCATCAGACCGTTCCAGGCGGTGATGATCTTGTCATCGCGCAGCGGTGGGACGCGCTTGAGGCGGGCCTCGTACATTTTCTGTTTCGCGGATGCGATGATCTCCAGGAACGCCTGGGGACTGTCGCCGAAGCGCGCCGCGGCGGATTCCACGGATTTGCGCGTGCGGGCGATATTCCGGCCTTCAAAATTCCCGGCCTCCGTGATGTCGAACCACGCGCAGATCCGCGCGGCGTGGTCTTCCGGGATCAGGGCCTTCACTTCGTCCGGCGTCCACAGGAAGAAGAGCCCTTCCTCGCCTTCGCTGTCGGCGTCGGTGGCGGACCAGAAACCGCTATCGGGTGCGGTCATTTCCCGCTGGATATATTCCAGGATTTCGCGGACGGTGATCGCGTAACGGCCCGCGCCGGTCAGTTTCCATCCTTCGAGATAGGCGCGGGCGAGTTGGGCGTTGTCGTAGAGCATTTTCTCGAAATGCGGAACCAGCCAGATGTCATCCACGCTGTAGCGGTGGAATCCGCCGCCGATGTGATCGTACATGCCGCCCGCGGCCATTTTGTCGAGGGTCAACGTAACCATGCGGCGATCGCTTTCCGGTCCGTTGGCGGTCAGACGAATAAGCAGATCCAGCACGGCGGGCCGGGGAAATTTCGGCGCGCCGCCAAATCCGCCTTCGCTGGGATCAAACTGGCGGCGGCAGGTCTGTAAAAATACATCCAGGCGATCAGGGCCGGGCAGGCCGCGGGAAGGATCGGGCTGGCCCAGTTCGCGCAGGCGGCGGCTGACCTCCTCGCCTTGTTCCAGCACTTCGCCGCGCTGGTTTTTCCAGGCTTCGTGCAGCACCTGGAGCATGGAATAAAAGCCCATCCTCGCGCCGCGCGATCCATCGAACGGCGGAAAATAGGTTCCCGCGAACCAGGGCTTGCGATCGGGCGTGAGCAGCACGGTCATCGGCCAGCCGCCGTGGCCGGTCATCATCTGCACGGCGGTCATGTGGAGGCTGTCCACATCGGGGCGCTCTTCGCGGTCCACTTTGACGCAGACAAACAGTTCGTTCATGCGCGCGGCGATCTGTTCGTTCTCGAAGGACTCCTCCTCCATGACGTGGCACCAGTGGCAGGTGGAATACCCCACGCTGAGCAGCACGGGAACATCGCGCGCGGCGGCTTCGGCGAAGGCGTCATCCCCCCATGGGCGCCAGTTCACCGGATTGTGCGCGTGCTGCAGCAGGTAGGGGCTGGACTCCTCGATCAGGCGGTTGATGTAGCGCGGCTGGCCATCGCCGGTCAGGTGATGGGTGCGCGGGACGTAATCCTTTCCCTTGGCGCGAAAGGAGGCCCAGAGCCGTTCGATCAGGGCGGGATCAAATGCGGGAGCGCCAGGCAGTTTCATCGTCATCTCCAGCGGGAAAAATCAGGGACGAGGGAAGCATGCGCCGGGAATCCGCCGCCATCAAACTGACCAATGGAGCAGGGGCGCGGCGTATGAAATTGGCGGCCGCTTTTCGCGCGGGAACCGGTTCGTTTTCTCAATACGCCAGCAGGCTGCCGGCGGCCCTGGCGATGCTCTCGCGGTTTGGAAGCAGGCTGAGTTCCAGCTTTTTGTGAAACGGGACCGGGACGTCGGGATAAGCCAGCCGCCGCACCGGCGCATCCAGCCAGGCGAAACATTCATCGGCCACGCGGGCGGCGATCTCCGCACCGGGGCCCGCGGTCAACGTCGCTTCGTGGACGATGAGCGCCCGGCCGGTTTTTTTCACCGAGGCGGCGATGGTCTCCATATCCAGGGGAACCAGCGAACGCAGGTCCACCACTTCCGCGTTGACGCCCTGTTTCTCCAGCAGCGCCGCGGCTTCCAGCGATTCGATGGTCATCCAGCCATAGGTCAGGATGGACACCGCGTCTCCGGGGCGGGCGATCCGGGCCTTGCCAATCGGCGTGACGAACTCGCCGTCAATCACCGCCTTCATGCGCCGGTACAGGAATTTGTGTTCAAAATACATGACCGGATTGGGATCGCGGATGGCGGATTTGAGCAGGCCGTAGGCGTCATCGGCGAAGGCGGGGACAACCACCTTGAGGCCAGGGGTGTTCATGAACCAGGCCTCGTTTTCCTGCGAATGAAAAGGGCCCGCCCCGGTTCCGCCGCCGCAAGGCAGACGGATCACCATGGGAATGGGAGCCTGCCAGCGGAAGTACATCTTGGCCGCCACATTCACCACCTGGTTGAATCCGCAGGTGATGAAATCGGCGAATTGCATTTCAATCACCGGCCGGCCGCCCAGCAGGGCCGCGCCCGCGCCCATGCCCACCGTGCCGGATTCCGAGATTGGCGTGTTGATCACCCGCGCCGCGCCGTATTTTTCGACCAGGCCCGCCGTCGCCTTGAAGGGTCCGCCGAATTCCGCGATATCCTGACCCATCAGAAAGACCGATGGATCGCGGACCATTTCCTCGTCCATAGCCCGGCGGATGCCGTCTATATAAGTCAATTCCCTGGCCATGAAATCAGCCCTCCGCAAACACGCCGCGCACCGGCGGAACCGGATCGGGCGCCTTCATGGACTCATCCAGCAATTCCAGCACCAGCGCCTGAACCGCCGCGCGGATATCCTTGGCTTCCCTGGCGGTCAGGGCCTTGCGCTTGATCAGGCTAGATTCAAACGCGGGCAGGGGATCCTCGCGCATGAAGCGTTTCAGATCCTTTTCCGGCACCATTTTGAGCGAATCATCGCCTTCCGAGTGGCCGCGCATGCGGCCGACCATCGCCTCGATCAGCGTGGGGCCTTCGCCCCTGCGTGCGCGCTTGACCGCCTGGCGCATGACCTCCAACACCGCCTCGGGATTGTTGCCATCCACCTGCACGCCCAGGGCGCCGTAACCTTCCGCCCGCATGGCCAAGTTGCGAGAGACATATTGCTGATCCAGCGGCGTCGAAAAGGCGTATTGGTTGTTTTCGATGATCAGGATGAACGGCAGTTTCATGACCGCCGCCATGTTCAGGCCTTCATGGAAATCGCCCGTGCTGGTTCCGCCATCGCCGATGAAATTGATAGCCACGCGATCCTGCCTGAGTTGCTTGAAGCGCAGGGCCAGGCCCGTAGCCACAGGGATCATGGCCCCAAGGTGGCTGATCATCCCCACGTGAACAATGCCTTCCGCCGGGTTGATGTATCCGTAATGATACGAACGATCATGTCCGGCGGTGAAACCTGTCGCCTTGCCCATGAGCTGGCAGCCCAGCCGCAGCAGGATGTCGCGCGGTTCGGGGCGCCTGTCTCCGGGCGCGGACTGGAACCATTGGGGAAAGAGACGTCCAGGGTCCACATACTGGCGCAGGATGGCCCCAAGATCGCGGTGAATGGTCACCACCGCGTCGCCGGGTTCCAGCGCATGGGCGGCGGGAACGGTCACGCCCTCGTTGCCGACCGCGCTGTACCATTTGGTGACCACACCCTGTTTGAACATGGTTTCAAAGCGCAAATCCCATTCGCGGCTGAGCAGCATGAACAGGTGAATTTCCCGCAGATCGCGGGTGGTGATGGCGCTCCGGACGGATTTCATTTGCTGATCTCGCTCCAGCGGGCGCGGATGTCCTCGGGGCGCCATGCCTGGTTTTCATGGGTGACGCCGGCGGAGGTCTCCACCTTGTAGACAAAGAGCTTGCCGCCCTGGACGCCCACCACCTGGCCGTTGATGTCACTGGCCCAATCGCTGGCCAGGAACGCGGTCACCGGCGCCACGTGCTGCGGCCCCAGGATTTCCTCGGAAACATTCTTGAAATTCGGCAGGTCCTCGGTCATGCGGGTTTTGGCGACCGGAGCAATGGCGTTGACACGGATATTGAAGCGCTCCAGTTCCATCGCCAGCACGCGCGTCAGGCCGTAAATGCCCGCTTTGGCCGCGGAGTAGTTGGCCTGGCCGAAATTGCCCATCATCCCGGACAACGAGGTGGTGTTGACGATGGCCCCGCTGTTCTGGGCGCGCATTTGCCGCGCCGCCGCCTTCGAGCAGTAGTAGGCGCCGTACAGGTGGACATCCAGCACGGCCTTCCACTCGTCATCGCTCATGTTGAGAAAGGTGCGATCGCGCAGGATACCGGCGTTGTTGACCAGGATATCTAGCCGCCCCCATTTGGAGACCGCCGCAAAGACCATATTGTATGCGCCTTCCAGCGTGGCCACGGTGTCGTAATTGGCGATGGCCTCACCGCCGAACGAGAGGATTTCCTCCACCACGGCGTCCGCGGCGTTGCGCGCGCGGCCCTGTCCATGGCGGTCGCCGCCCAGGTCGTTCACCACCACGCGCGCGCCTTCGCGGGCGAAATAAATCGCGGTCGCCTTGCCGATGCCTCCGCCGGCTCCTGTGATGATGGCGGTTTTGCCTTCCAGCAGCTTGCCCATTTCAACTACCTCCTGATCAAGCCTTGAAGCCTGGCGGTTCTAGTGCAGGCATGCCGGGTGGTCAATCGCCTGGAGTCCGCGGCGCTGGAGACACCGCGAGTCCCAGCGCCTGACCACGCGACTGGTTGCGGTGGAAATACATCCAGGTCCGGGCGCCGTTTCCGGCGATCGCCGCGCCGCGTTCATCCCGGTGGACGGGCAGGGGCGCGAATTCGACCACATCCAGCACGGGGTTCCAGGGGTAGGGCTCCCACGTGACGCCATCGCGGCTGGCGGCGTAGGCGATGGAAAAGTTGGATTGCGGCTGCACGCCCGCGGGCAGCTTCACCGCCTCAATCGCCTGCAGGGATATCCAGAGCTGGATCACCGGACCCGAGGGCGTATCCAGCACCCGCATTTCCGGATCGGCCAGCGCCTCCGCCCGCCGGATATAACCCTCGCGCTCGAACTGTTCCGGAACCAGAACCGGCGTGGGAGGCGGCGGGTCAAAGGTCAGGCCATCCGCGGAAGCGCGCACCCCGAAGCCGGTTCCTTGTCTGGAAGTATATCCCATCAGGTAGCGGCCGTTGGGCAGTTTGACCACCGCCGGGCTCTCGATGGACCCGCCTTCCCATCCGGCCTGCGCCTGGGCCACTGGCGAGGCGGACAGCAATTCCAGCGCGTCGCCAGTCCATTTCGCAAGCCCGACGGAGCCGCGCGAATCCGCGTCCAGCGCCTGGAAATAGACCCGGCGCTCTCCCTCCTCATTCAGAACAAACACATTGGATACGCCATTCCACATCCACGGGGGCGGTTCGCCGCGCAGCGTGATCGTGGCGGGCAGGAACTCCAGGCGGCCGGGTTGATCGCCCCTGAGCTGGAACAACCCCGAATATTCCCTGCTTTGGGCGTTCGCCAGCAGGGTGAAGCCCGTCTGGCTGTCCACCACCGCGGGATGGCTCAGGCTGATCGCCGCGGCGCTGCAGAAATCGCCCGCGGTGCTGGAACATTCGGAAGGCAGCCTGCAGGTTTTGATGACGGCGCATTGGCCTTCCTTGCATTGTTCGCCATTGGCGCAATCATCATCGCTGGAGCAGGAGGGCTGGCAGTTGTCGCGCACGCAGGCGCCTTTGCCGCCGCAATCCGCATCGGATTTGCAGGGTTGCAGGCAGCGGTTGACCACGCAGCGCAAGGGAGCGAGGCAATCGGTCCGGGTCGCCAGGTCGCAATAGCGCAGCACGCAGACACCGCAGTTGCAACCCTCGCGATCCCGGCAATCGGCGTCCCGCGCGCAGGCGCGGCCGCTGGATGGCGGGCGGGAGCAGAAACCGTTTTCCCGCGCCACGATTTTCCGCGCGCCCAGGCAAACCGTCAGCGGCGTATATTGATAACTCGCCGCTCCGGTGTTGGGGATATAATCCAGGCCGCTGCCGGAGGATATCCCCCCATATCCGCAAGCGGTCATCAGGATGGCGATCGCCATGGGGATACGAGCCTTCATCAAAATTGCAGGCTGAGTGAAAAACCGGTGGCGATGATATCGCCGGAGACCGTATAGGCGCCCTGGGCGTCGGTCAGGCTGGATTTGGTGATGGTCCGATCCATCAACCGCCGCCATTGCAGGTAGGCGTCCACCCCCAGCGGCCCCATCAGGATGGAGGTGAACCGGTCGAATTTCGCCCCCGCGCCCAGACTGAAATGGTGGCGGTCCGCGTCAATCAGATTGACCGGGCCGGTCACATCCGGAACCGGAGAGGAGACGAAAGCGTAGCCCAGCCGCAGCGCCGCGCTGATCTGATCCGTGAAACCACGATGAAACTCCACGCCGATCCGCGGCGTCCAGCGATCATTCATGACGACGGACGGCAGCGTGTTGTCCGCGAGGTAGGGAGAGAGTTTGCCCAGTTCGACGGTGGTTTTCAGGCGGGTGACCGGGTCCGGAAAATCGCTCCAGCGTTCGTGGTCCAGTTGGACGGCGGCGGTCAGCCAGTCCAGCGGCCGCACGGCTATTCCCATGGTCAGCACGGAGGGCGTGAAATAGTTCGAGTTGGAAATGCTGATGGCGGCGGTCCCCGTGAAGCGGTCCGCTCCGGCGGCCGCGAATTGTTTGGCCAGTTCGTTGTCCACGCCGATGTCCGCCATGACATCCAGATCAATGTCAATCGAGATGGAATGCCGATAAGCCACGCCAATGGTCAGCCAGTCGAGGGGATCAAACCGCAGCCCGGCGATGGGGGTGATGCGCGTGGGCAGGCGCAAGTCCACGGTGGCTTCCGCCTGGTTATTGGTCAGCAGATCGGTGTTGAGAAAGAAGCGGATGCCCTCGCCGCTGGCGTTGGCCAGCACCATGATGCCCCCGCCAAAGGAAACCAGACCGCGCCAACTCACTCCCGCGGCGATATTTCCCGCCAGGCGGTGAATGCGGTTGTCGTACATCACGAAATGGGGCAGGGCCGAAGGCAGCAGGCGGATGCGCAGGAGGACCTGATCCGGGACCGTCGCCGCGACGGCGAATCCATAACGCCACTCCCCGCCTAAGCGCCCCGGCACCGAGATGCCGAAATTCAGGCCCTGCGCGGGGGCGAGGCCGGCGGAACGGCCATCCAGCCGGAGGAGTTGGGCGGCGTAGCGCCAGCTCAGTTCGGCCTCGGCGAAGGGCGCCAGCGCGATGCCGCCGGGGTTGTACACCGCCCCTGAGGCGCCCGTAGCCAGGGCGGTTCCAGCGTCCGCCATGCCCATGAAACGGGCCGAATAGCCATACTCGTCAAAGGGGCTGGCCAGCGCGCCGCGCGGAATCCACAGCGCGGACAGCAGCGCCCACATGGCCAGAACGGCGCGCCCCGCGTGCTCCGGAAGCCGCCGCCTCGCTCCCATGGTGGAAACGCCTGTCCTCATCAGAACCGCAGCCCCACGTCTCCGGAGAGGTTCCATGCGTATCCGCCGCTGGACAATTCAGGCCAGCCCGGGTTGGCGGCGGCGTCCTTGCCGGCGTCCGGGCTGAGGCCCAGTTTCGCCGGGTCTTTTTTCACCGTGGTCCGTGGCAGGGCGTGCAGTTGCGAGCCGAGGTTGACGACCATCCGGACGCCGCCCAGGTCCGGAGAAATCCAGCCCGCGCCCAGTCCGGCAATGTGGCGGCCGCTGCTTCCGAGATTGGTCACGCCATCCTGCAGGGGGGCTGGCGAAGGCCGGTAATGGTACCCCGCGCGCAGGGGGATTTCATGCCCCGCTCCTGTTTCCAGCACATATTCCGCGGAGACGCCGCCGGTGAAAACATTGTCGAATGGCTTGACCGGCAGGGCGGGGGCCAGGCGTCCGAACAGCGCGGGCACCTCCGACTCCACGGTGGTGAAATTGCCGGAATGGCCCGACCATTTTTCAAACGTCAGATCCGCCGCCAGCTTCAGGTTGGACGCCGCCTGAAATCCCGCTCCCAGCGTGAACTGCATGGGCGTGTAATTGGATTCGCTGTTCAGGTTCAGCCGGATCAGCGTTCCGGCGATATTCACATCGGCGAAGTTGCGGAATTTCACCGAAAACTCGTCGCGAAACGCCAGGGCGATGCGCAACGGTTCAATCGGCCGGAGGGTCAGGCTGAGCACCAGCCCCAGATTGCCGAAGAAATCCTCGTTGACCAGCGGTTCGACGGCCCGCGTGGTTCCCTCGGTGGCGACGATGCGGCCCTCCAGGGTGGCGAAGAAATTGAATCCGGCGCCGATATGGAGCCAATCGGTGATGCGCACCGCCAGCGACGGCAGCACGATCATCCGCTGACTGCGGTTTTCGTACAGCGGATCGTGCGGATCCGCGGGCCGCACCGTGCGCACTGTGACGATATTCGAGGTGGGCAGATGGAAGTAGAAACCCACGAACAGCCGCCGCTTCATCACGCCGCCGAAGGGGATATCCGACGCGGCGCTGAAATACAGGCCAATGGGGTCGCGCAAGGGGTTGCTGACGCCGCCCGTTTCAATGCTGGTTCCCGAAACGGACAACCCGGCGGAGAGTTGCCTGCCCTCCAGCAGGCCCATGCCGGCGGGGTTGTACCAGCCGCTTTCGCCGCCGCTGCTCCACGCCACGCCCACATTCGCCATGGCGGGCAGGCGGGCGCCCAGGCCGAAGACATCCGCCGTGGACGCCCATGCGCCAGTGGGCGGCCATGCGGAAGCCGCCAGGATCGCCAACAACAAACAGCGGAGCATAGATGCGGAACCTTATCCGCCAGCCCGGGGAAACTCAATCGGATTTTTTGGGCCGGCGTCCGGTCACGGCGGCCCGTCACGGGTGCGAGGCCGGCGTTCTTCACATCCGGCCGGCGGAAAAGAGGGGCGGGGATTTGTCCGTGCGGCGGGAAAAAGGTGAGAGGGACTGGACATCTTGCCATGGACGCTTGAATTGACCCCGTGATCGTGTCAGATTGGCGCCCACGAGGAGAACTGAATGGATATCAGTCCGCTGGGTTGGGCCACCGCCGGTGTGGTTCTGTGCGTGCTGGAACTGCTGACGGCTGGATTCGGGCTGCTTTTCATTGGTCTGGCCGCCCTGGTGGTCGCCGGGCTGGCTTGGGCCATACCGGGATTGTCCATGACCGTGCAGGTGCTGGTTTTCGCCGTGTTGGGCACGGCGGGAGTGGTCGCGGCCCGGACGGTTTTCCGGAGCTGGTTCGCGCCGCCGGACAGGATCGC